>DIBY01000017.1 GCA_002415135.1 Flavobacteriales bacterium UBA5040
CGTTTTTTTAGGACGGGACATTACGAAGATTATTTCTTTGAGATTTTATACAGTTTCCCACTGTCCGTAATGCCGTACAGGTTTCCATCTTGTCCATTGAGGACATCACGAAAACGCTCTTTTTGATCTTCCAACAACCATTCTTCACCCACGACTTTATTATTTTCAATTACTAAGCGAATAATTTTCTCACCACTCAAACAGCCTAATATCAAATTATTTTTCCATTCATCTATATTTCCGGTATAGAAAGTAATTCCACTCATCGAAATCGATGGATCCCAATAATAAACGGGCTGCTCTGTTCCTTCTTTCTGCGTGGTGCCCGCATTAATTTTTTTACCGCTGTATTCTAGTCCGTAAGTGACATCACCCCAACCGTAATTTTTTCCAGGTTGTATTAAATTAACTTCGTCGCCACCTTTCGGTCCCATTTCAGCTTCCCACAATTGTCCTTTTCCATCCATCGCCAAACCTTGCGGATTTCGGTGACCATAAGAATAGATTTCAGGTTTGTATTTTGCATTTCCGAGGAAAGGATTTCCCGTGGCAGGTTTCCCGTCTTTGGTAATTTTTAAAACTTTACCCAAGTAAGCCATTGTGTTTAGTGCCAAAGGTCTGGTTTCAAGGTCAGAACGCTCACCAGTGCTGACAAATAAATTTCCATCTTTGTTAAAAACCAATCGACTTCCGTAATGGAGTTTACCATCATAAGTTGGAGTGGCTCTAAAAATAACCTGAGGGTTTTCAATGGTTTTTTCATCACCAGAAAGTTTGCCTTTTCCAACGGCGGTATGATTTCCGCCAGAGACAGGTTCAGAGAAAGTCCAGTAAATCATTCTGTTATTTTTAAAATCGGGATCGAGAGCTACATCTAATAATCCACCTTGAGCTTTTGAATCTACTGTTGGGAATCCTTCAACTTTAGAAATCGTTTTTCCGTCTGCAGAAAGAATATTCATAAAACCTGATTTTTCTGTTATTAAAAATCGTCCGTCTGGTAAATTGACAATTCCCCACGGTTTTCCCAAATCTGACTTCATGACTTCAACGTTATATGCCGTTTTTGTCTTAACGCCGTCCATTCTTGTTTGTCCTTCAAAGACTGGTTTAAAGGTCGGGGAATTTTTATCCGATGTTTCTGGATTTGGTATCGTTCCGTTTACAGGGACGGAATTATTTGTTGAAGATGTTGTTTGAGAGTTTCCGGAGCACGAAGCCAATAGGGAAAAAGCAACAACTGCTGAGATTGAATTAATTGAATATTTCATTGTTAATTGAATTTGATAAGTAACTTTTGACAACAAAAAACATTCCTTGCTATCAATTTCAATAAATATACAAAAATATAAGGTGTATTTAAAAAAGTTATTCTACATTTGTAGAGTCAAATATAAACTTGTAGAGATGAAACAAAAATTAACAGAAGCCGAAAAGCAGATCATGGATATTTTATGGGATCAAAAAGCAGCCTTCATGAAAGATATTCTCGAAATTTATCCTGACCCAAAACCTGCTTCCACCACCATAGCGACACTTCTAAAAAGAATGCAGACCAAGAATTTAGTTGGCTATAAAACCTTTGGCAATTCCAGAGAGTATTTTCCTAAAGTTGACAAAGAAACCTATTTCAATCATGAGATGAATTCGATGATTGACCGTTTTTTCAATAGTTCTGTATCTCAGTTTGCGTCCTTTTTTGCTTCCAACAAAAAGCTTTCACAAAGCCAGTTGAAAGACCTTCGAGATATTATTGATCATCAAATAAAAGAATAAAAACATGGAAACACTTATTTTAAAAATCGTCCTTTCTTACTGTTTGCTCATCGGTTTCTATTATTTATTTTTAGAACGGGAGCGGATTTTCAAATTCAACCGAATTTTTCTTTTGTCGGCCTTAGTTTTTGCTTATGCGATCCCTTTCATTCCTTTTAATATTCCCTTTAAAACAACAGGCAAAACAAAATTAATCATCGGAGAACCACTTCAAAATTTTCAACAAATAAATATAGCGCAAGCTTCAAGTATCGATTGGATAAAAATTTTATTAGTTGTTTACGCTGTGATTTCTATTTTCTTTTTAATCAAATTCCTTTATGCTGTTGTTAAAATTAAATTTTTGAAAGGTGAAAAAAGAAACTACAAAGATGAAAACATTCTGATTATCGATAAAGATTATGCTCCGTTCAGTTTTCTGAATACCATTTATTTCAGCAGAAAATATTTAGTTAATGATCAAATTGATGAACGCATATTCCTTCACGAGAAATGCCACATCGAAGAAAAACATAGCGCGGACATTCTGTTCATTGAATTCCTAAAAATATTTTCATGGTTTAATCCTGCCTTATTCTTTTTCAAAAAGGCCATGATCACCAATCATGAATTTCTGGCTGATGAATATGTTTTACAAAACAATTTTGATGTCGGTAACTACCAGCATTTGATTCTAAATGAAATTAAGATTTCGCAAAATTTTAATCTTACGCACCAATTCGATTTTAATAATACCAAAAAAAGATTTATTATGATGACTTCTAAAAACTCCAGATTTATTGGGTTGAAGAAATTGACTCTTCTTCCGGTACTCGCCATTTTATTTGTGTTTTTTACTAAGAAAGTTAATGCACAGACTGAAACATCTGCTAACGTAGATGCAACTATTCCTCAAAAGCAAGATGTAATGTCATTTGAGAAAAAGAACGCTACAAAATTTGAGAAAAAAATTATAACATTTTCAAAGAAAACAAGAGATGATATTGAAGTGAAGAAAGATACCATCAAGGAAAAACAAAATGTATCGGCACCAGTTCCACCTCCGCCACCGCCACCACCAAGTGAATTTGAACAAGTTCCTGCAGCATTTCCGGGAGGCGCAATGGAATTTCGCAAATTAGTTTTAAACAATTTTGACACTTCCATTTTTAAGGGAGACGAAGGTTTAATAAAAACTACCGTTTATTTGAGTATTGATGAAAAAGGGAAAATTTCTAATATTTTCGCAGAAGGTGAAAACAAAATTTTTAATGCAGAGGCAGTTAGGGCAATAACCGTAGCCAATGCTGGAAAAATATGGAAACCAGCTACAGAAGATAGCAATCCTGTAAAAACAGTCTATAAGCTCCCATTAACAATGCAGTTCGCTGGACCTTCAATCAAAAAATAGATATTAATTAAAATTTTATATTTGACTAAATTTAAAAGAATGTTGAAGCAATATTTAAGTCTTTATTTACTATTTGCGTTTAGTTTCATTTTCGCCCAAAATAAGAGTTTTGTGTATGAAATGAAGTTTAAATCGGATCCGAATAAAGACAGTATTTCCAAAGGAAAATATGTGTTGGATATTAATGACGGGAAATCGATGTTTCGTACCGTGCGAGATAAACAGACCGATTCAACTTTTCATGTTACAAAACGTTTTAGTTTTATGACAACTTCTTTTAAGGATTTTAATAGTGTTTCCAAAGACTCGAAAGCAAAAGAAACAAAGAAATTCATCAATAACTTTCAGAAACTTTTTACAATCAAAATTGAGGAAGTCTTAGCCTGGAAAATTGAAAACGAAACCAAGGAAACTTTAGGAATGAAATCTCAAAAAGCAGTTACCACTTATGGCGGACGAAATTGGGTTGCCTGGTTCACCAATGAAATTCCGTTGCAAGAAGGACCTTATGTTTTTCAAGGATTACCAGGTTTGATTACGGAGATTTACGATACCAAAAATGAGTATACTTTTACTTTAGTTCAAATCAAAAACTCAGACGGAAAATTATACGAAAAAGAAAAAGCTCTGCCAATATCCTGGAAACAGTATGAAAAATTAGCGCTTGATTATTATTCTGATCCAACCCGAGAGATCAATGGTAAAAACGCTGGAAGTACCGTAATGATAACGAAATGGCAGGATGAAAACGGAAATGAATTTATACCCAATTTTAAAGAATGGAATGAAAGAGAGCAGAGAGAAATTCGAGAAAACAATAATCCTGTTGAACTGAATCATAAGATAGATTATCGATAAAATTTTCATTAATTGGTTGCTGAGTGTTAATGGAAATTGCTAAAATTCACTCTATTTATTTCCGTATTTTTGCACCATGAAATTTGAACTTCAATCAGAATATAAACCAACAGGTGATCAGCCAACTGCGATAAAGAAATTGACAGAAGGAATTGAAATCGGTGAGAAATACCAAACGCTCCTTGGGGTTACTGGTTCTGGAAAAACTTTTACGATAGCCAACGTGGTGAATGATACGCAGAAACCAACTTTGGTTTTGGCGCACAACAAAACGTTGGCGGCGCAATTATTTATGGAATTCAAAGAGTTTTTTCCAAATAATGCGGTCGAGTATTTTGTTTCTTATTACGACTATTACCAGCCAGAAGCCTTCATTGCTTCCACCAATACTTATATTGAGAAGGATTTATCCATCAATGAAGAGGTAGAAAAACTAAGACTTTCGGCAACGGCAAGTTTACTTTCCGGTAGAAGAGACGTTCTCATTGTTGCTTCGGTTTCCTGTATTTACGGAGTTGGAAATCCTGCAGAATTCGAAAAGTCATTAATCTCCATTGAAAAAAATCAAAAAATAACAAGAACCACTCTACTGCATTCTTTGGTTAATGCGTTATATGCGAGAACTTTAAATGAGTTTACTCGTGGAACCTTTAGAGTTAAAGGAGATGTGGTTGACGTATTTCCGGCGTATGCAGATAATGCGATTCGGATCCAGTTTTTCGGTGATGAGATAGAAACCATTCAAAGTTTTGATCCTTTGTCTGGCAATGTAATGGATAATTTTGATGATATTAAAATTTATCCAGCAAACCTTTTTGTAACATCCAAAGAAACGCAAGTGAGTGCCATCCGCGAAATTCAGGACGATATGGTAAAGCAGGTTGATTTCTTTAATGATATTGAAAAACCTTACGAAGCAAAACGTTTACAAGAACGTACCGAACTCGATTTAGAAATGATGAAAGAACTCGGGTATTGCAGTGGAATTGAAAACTACTCGCGCTATTTTGACGGCCGACTTCCTGGTTCCCGACCGTTCTGTTTACTGGACTATTTCCCTAAAGATTATTTGATGGTGGTTGATGAAAGCCACGTGACCATTCCACAAGTTCACGCCATGTACGGTGGCGACCGAAGCCGAAAAGAAGTTTTGGTAGAACATGGATTCCGTCTTCCCGCAGCGATGGATAACAGACCATTGAAGTTTGAAGAATTTGAAGGTATTCAGAATCAAGTGATCTATGTTTCGGCAACGCCGGCAGATTACGAGTTGGAAAAATCGGGTGGTGAATATATTGAACAATTGATCAGGCCGACCGGTTTGTTAGATCCGGTGATTGAGATTCGTCCTTCTTTAAATCAGATTGATGATTTGATGGAAGAAATTCAAAAGCGTGCAGAAGTTGATGAACGGACTTTGGTAACAACGCTGACCAAGAAAATGGCAGAAGAATTAACCAAGTATTTTACGAAGTTCGGAATAAGAACGCGATATATTCACTCTGATGTGGAAACATTGGACCGTATTCAGATCATGCAGGATTTACGCGTTGGTTTGTTTGATGTTTTGGTCGGAGTCAACTTATTGAGAGAAGGTTTAGATTTGCCGGAAGTTTCTTTGGTAGCCATCTTAGACGCTGATAAAGAAGGAATGCTTCGTTCCCGACGATCGATGACTCAAACGGTTGGTAGAGCTGCGAGAAACCTTAATGGAAAAGCAATCTTGTACGCAGATAAAATGACGAAATCAATGCAATCCACTATCGATGAAACACTTTACCGAAGACAAAAACAGATCGAATATAATGAGAAACACGGACAAGTTCCGACAGCTTTAAATAAGAAAATTTCTGAAGTCTTAGTCGGAAGAAGTAAAGATTTCCCAGATGAAAAATACACTCAGAAAGAAATCTTGAAACAAGTTGCCGAACAGAAAGCACAATATGGCGGTGAAGGAATAGAGCAACTCATTGGTAAAAAACAGAAAGCAATGGAGTCTGCGGCAAAAAACTTAGACTTTATAAAAGCAGCTAAACTGAGAGATGAAATTAACGCTTTGAAAGCCTAATGAGCTAAAACAAACCTTATCAACTTGATATAAAAAAGGAGTGAATTGTAATAATCACTCCTTTTTCTATTTTTAAAATCTTGCTTAAATCGGCACAAATATTACCGCGGCAATCGCAGCTACAGCAATCGCTACCGAAGAAAATAAATCTAATTTTTTAGCTTCACGAACATCGCTTTTTTTAATGACGATATCTTCGCCTGATTTTAGTTTTCCATAAATGTTCTCGTCATCCACTTTTAAAACTTCCAGTTTGATCACTTTAGCATCATTCGTTTGAATGGTGTATTTCTGGTACAATTCCAAAGAGTTATTTTGCATGGGCTTTTGCATACTCACCACACGTGTTTGACAAGCGGTTAGCATTAAAAGAAATAAGACTACAGCAAATATATTTTTCATTCTATTTTTAATTTTTCCAAATTTAATAAAATTAAAGTTTACGCACTCCAAAAATTGAATTTAGGTGTTAAGATTTAAATCCTGCGCAATCAACCATGCTTCACTCCAGCACGCCTGAAAATTAAATCCTCCGGTAACTGCATCTATGTTCAATACTTCTCCAGCAATATAAAAATTGGACAACACTTTTGATTTCATGGTTTTAAAATCAATTTCTTTTAAATCAATTCCGCCGGCGGTTACGAATTCATCTTTATAAGTTGACTTTCCATTGACTTTCATTTTGTTCTCACATAAATGTTGAAGAATTTTTAAAAGTTCCTGTCCGGAAATGTTAGAAATATTTTTGTCTAAATCTACTTTTGACAACCACAGAATTCGGTGCCAAAAGCGAGTTGTAACATCGAATATTTTTGAGCTTCCGATGGTTTTCTTGGGATGATCCTGACGGAAGGTTTTAAAGGTTTCTTCAGCAGTTTCTGAATCAAGTCCTAAAAAGTTAACAATGATTTCGAAGTTGTATTTTAAATCTGCCAATTCTCGGGCTTTCCAGGCAGATAATTTTAAAATGGCTGGTCCAGAAAGTCCCCAATGCGTAATCAACATCGGTCCGGATTCATCCATTTTTAATTGTGGAATAGAAACTTCAGCGTAAGGAAAACTAGTTCCCATTAAATCTTTTAAAGTCTCATTTTTAATATTAAAAGTAAAAAGCGAGGGAACGGGTTCGACGATTTTGTGACCGAGACTCTGAATCATTTTCAGAGATTTGGGTGAACTTCCCGTTGTATAAACAACATAATCTACAATGTAAGAATTGGTACTTGTCGTTATTAAATATTGATCATTTTTTTGATCTATTTCTAAAACGACAGATTTGGTATGGGTTTGAAAATTCTTATTGGAAACTTCTTCCACCATCGCATTAATGATCGTCTGCGAAGAATTACTTTCTGGAAAAATTCGATTATCGCCCTCGATCTTCAACGGTACATTTCGTTGTTCAAACCACTCCATCGTATCGCCAGGTTGAAATTTATGAAAGACACTGAGTAATTCTTTATTTCCTCTCGGATAAAACTGCACCAATTCTTTGGGATCAAAACAGGCATGTGCTACATTGCATCTTCCACCACCAGAAATCTTTACTTTTTGCAGAACATCTGAGTTTTGCTCCAGAATAATAACGTCAAATTTATTTTCATCAAGATTTGCAGCGCAGAAAAATCCTGCTGCACCACCACCGATAATAATGATTTTCTTTTTTGTCATAATTTATTAATAAAACCAACTGAATTAAATGAGAACCTAATTAGTTGGCTTTTAGGAATGAGGTGCAAAAATACAATTTTTCTAACCCATCATTAATGCTTATTTTTGCAAATTATGAATAAGCTTGGATCGAAGCGCGATCTGCGCCCCGATTTGAGTGGAGCTCATTTTTTTTAACGTTGGCAATTGCGTCGGCAAAAAAATAGCGGGAACGGAAGGCGGATTAAGGCGCCTAAATAAAAAATTAAATAAAATGTCAGATTATCATTATAAATTCGAAGTGCGATGGAGCGATATTGATGCTAACAAACACTTGGCGAATTCGTCTTATGTGATGTATTGCGCGCAAACCAGAATGGCCTTTATGAATACTCATAAAATGGGTCTTAAAGAACTAAGTTATTGGGGAATTGGACCCGTAATTTTACACGAACGTTATTCTTTTTTCAAGGAGATCTACGCTGACCAAACGGTTTTTGTTTCTCTAGAAATTGCAGGAATGTCAGACGACGCGAGTATTTATCAGTTTGTTCACAAGTTTTATTTACCTGATGGAACCCATTGCGCAACAGCGGAGGCAACTGGAGTTTGGATTGATACCATGTTAAGAAAATCAACCACGCCACCTGACGATGTGTTGGAAGTGATGAACGAATTTAAAAGCGAACACGTGAAAATCTTGTCCAAACAAGACCTGAAAGATCTGCCTTTCAAACCAGAAAACGTAGAGGCATTTCACAAAAAGAACACCTTCAGCTGGAAAAAGGATAAAGACCAACCATCGGGAGAATAATTCGTAGATTTCGCAAAAACACCTCATCTAATTTAAAATAATAAAATGCTAGAAGATAAAAATCCTGAATTAACTCCAATCTCCGCTTACGGCGAATTTGGATTGATCAAACACCTGACCGAAAACTTTAGTTTTGAAAATTCCTCTACGGAAGTTTCCATTGGTGATGACTGTGCGGTGATTAATCCGGAAGGTCAAAAAGTAGTCGTTACGACCGATGTTTTGGCAGAAGGAGTCCATTTCAATTTAGGATATGTGCCCTTGAAACATTTGGGTTATAAAGCTGTTGTGGTGAACCTGAGCGATATTGCTGCAATGAATGCGAAGCCAACTCAAATCTTAGTTTCATTAGCAATTTCCAGCCGATTTCCGGTAGAAGCATTAGAAGAAATTTACGCGGGAATTGCAATGGCCTGCAACCATTATAAAGTTGATCTAGTTGGCGGCGATACTACGAGTTCTACGTCTGGATTGGTGATCACTATTACCGCAATTGGACTTGAGAATTCTGAAAACCTAATCAAAAGAAACGGCGCGAAACCAAATGATCTGCTGGTTGTAACCGGCGATTTAGGCGGAGCTTACATGGGTTTGCAAATTTTAGAAAGAGAACATTCTGTGTTTCTAGCCAATCCGAATATGCAGCCTGAAATGGATGGTTATGATTATATTTTGGAAAGACAACTGAAGCCGGAAGCAAGAACTGATATTAAGAAAGCTTTAAAAGAACTGGATATTCATCCAACATCGATGATCGATGTTTCTGATGGATTGTCTTCTGAAACCCTGCATTTATCTGATCAAAGTAAAGTAGGCTTTAGAATTTACGAAGAAAAAATTCCGATGGATTCTTTAACGATTTCTACAGCAGAAGAATTGAACTTAAATCCGGTTATGTGTGCATTAAGCGGCGGCGAAGATTACGAATTGTTATTCACCATCGCACCAGCTGATTTTGAGAAAATTAAAAATCATCCTGACTTTACCATCATCGGTCACGCAGTGGATTTGGACCAAGGAAATTACTTAGTAGCGAGAGGAAGCAGCGAATTGATTCCGTTGAATGCGCAAGGTTGGGACGCTTTCTTAAATAAGGACAGCAACGAAAGACAATAAGAATTTTAACGATTAAGTTTCTGGCTAAGAAATTAAGAACAAGAAGATTTCCTTCGGAAATTAAAATACATACATTACAACTTATTAAAAGCCTATTTGTTTAAATACATTTAGGCTTTTTTAAAAACTTTTGTTAACCGCAATTATTTCGAAATACTCAACCACAAAAAAGTCCCAATCGCAAGATCGGGACTTTTTATATTTAAAACGCTGTTAATTATGCGTTTACTTCAATTGGTTCAATAGATACAAATGATCTGTTGTTTTGTTTCTTTCTGAAAACTACTTTACCAGCGATCAAAGCGTGCAATGTGTGGTCTTTACCCATTCCCACGTTTTCACCTGGGTGGTGTGTAGTACCTCTTTGTCTCACGATGATGTTACCAGCGATAGCTTCTTGTCCTCCGAAAATCTTTACACCTAATCTCTTAGAATGCGATTCTCTACCATTTTTGGAACTACCAACTCCTTTCTTATGTGCCATTTTATTTTAAGGTTTTTTGGTTAAAATTATTCAGCGGTTTCGCTGTCTGATTTTTTGGTTGTTTTTTTAGCAACTGGAGCGTCTTCAGAAACTACTGCTTCTTTCTTAGCTTTTGGTGCTGCTTTTTCTTTTTTCTCTTCTTTCTTATTATCGAAACCAGTGATTCCAGTAATTTGAATTTGAGTTAAAGACTGTCTGTGACCGTTTTTCTTTTCGTATCCTTTTCTTCTTTTCTTTTTGAAGATGATTACTTTATCAGCTTTCAGGTGATTGATGATTTCAGCATCAACAGTGATACCGCTTACAGCCGGGGCGCCGATTGTTGTAGAACCGTTTACAGTTAAAAGAACTTTATCAAAAGAAACTTTTCCTCCAATATCGCCTTTCAAACGGTTTACAAACAACTTCTGGTCTTGCTCAACTTTATATTGAAGCCCTGCTATTTCTACAATTGCAAACATTGTTTATAAATTTTGTTAGTTAATTCGAGGTGCAAAAGTAATAAATATTTTTGAGTTATCCACAATGCACTTTAAAATTTCTGAAAAGATTTTGACTCAAGCAGTTATGTCTTTTTAGGATTGCTCCAGAATCACGCCTTATTTTTCAAATGAAATTAATCTTTCTCATCTGATTTTTAATTACTTTTGATTTTTGAACAAACTATGAAAAGAGATCTCTACATTGACTTCGCAAAAGGTTTTGCAACATTAGCCATTATCTTTATACACACTGTTTTTTGGTCAGGACAATTTTATGTTCCAACAGAACTGCGAGTGCTGTCCTTATTAATAGATGTTCCTTTGTTTTATGCTTTAAGCGGACTGACTTCTGGTAATAACATCGAAAAGACTTTTTATCGATTGCTAAAACTGCAAATTACTTTTATGATTTTCGTGACCTTTCTTTTCTTCCTTGACTATTTTTTCAAAGTCTTTGGCTTAAATATGTTCGGACTGGATTGGATGAAAAATTTCTACTCAACGTTCGGTTCTAAATATGTTCCACACAGTATTACTGACGTTCCACAATGGCAGAATCTCGGCAACTGGTATCTTCATCAATATACCAATGCAGATACTTTTCCTGTTGTGATGGGAAGTTTTTGGTATCTAAAGGTTTATTTTATTTTAACCGTCTTTGGAGTTTTAATTTTGAGGTTTTTCCCAAAACACATCAGCTGGTTTATTGGACTTTGTTTAGGTTTAACATTACTATTTAATCTCTTCCCGCAATTTTATCCTACCGGACAAGTCGGTTATGTTGCTTTATATCTAGGTATATTCTTAATTGCCCATCAACTAAAAGGTAAAAAAATAGCAACAAAATGGCTTCCTCTACTCTATGGAATATTAATTCTTATTCTGGTTTTCCTATTTTGGAATTCGGGTAAAGAATTATTCTTGAAAATGAACAAAGCGAAATTCCCTCCTAAACTATTGTACATCTTTTGGTCAAGTTTCTCGCTGCTAACTTTATTCGTATTGTACAATCGCCTTAAAATAAACAAAAACAATTTCATTACGTACATCGGTAAAAACGCGATCTTCTATTATTTTGCGCAAGGAATGAGTTCTTCTTTGGTTTATTTTATCGTTGTATTGTTAAAGGATTCGATACCGTGGGGAATTCTACTGGTGTTAATCTTCGCCATCAACATCCTGTTAGCAGTGATCATTGCGGAAGGTTTAAAAAAGATCGATGCTTTTGGGTGGAAAATCCTCCAGTATCTGCGTAAAAAAACTGCTTCAGTTTAAAACCGAAGCAGCTCATATCATCTTTATAAATAAAGAATTAGTCTCTTTTTCCGCCCCCTCTTGCGATAATCGCAATAAGGATGATCACGAACAATCCACCGATTACCCAGTAAATTGGATTCGTAAACCATTCTTCTGTAGTGGTCGTTTTAGTGGTCGTTACATCAACGTTCAAATCTGGAGTTTTGGTCGCTTCTTGTGCTAAAGCCAATGTGCTAAAGAAAAAAGTTAGCATAAAAATTCCGAATTTTTCAAAGCTGTTTTTCATAGATAAAGTGTTCATAATAGTTTATTTTTTTAATGTTGATTGATGAATATTCAACATTTGTGCCACATACAATCCTTTACACTATTAATAGGTTAATTTAATTAGGATTTTAGCAAAGAGCTTAAATGGTAAACCATGCTTTTAATTTTATTAAATTTACCCAAAAATTAAGACAATGTTTAAATTGAGACTATTGACCGATCCACGTTGGGCCAATATTGCAGAAGGAAATCTAGAGGAAATCCTTACCGATCATGCTTGGTGTGAGCAAAAGGCAACCACAAATGCAATCACGATTATTACGATGTGCCCAGAATATCCCGAAATCGTGACAGAGCTTTTGAAAATTGCCCAAGAAGAGTTAGAACATTTTCAAATGGTGCATGAAATTATAAAAAAGCGTGGTTACGAATTCGGCAGAGAACGAAAAGATGATTATGTGGGACAACTATTTAAATTCATAGTTCAGGGAACCCGTAAGGAATATATCATCGACAGAATGCTATTTGCCGCTATGATTGAAGCCAGAAGCTGTGAGAGATTTAGAGTCTTAACCGAAAATATCAAAGATGAAGAATTAAAAACCTTCTACAAAGATCTCATGATTTCTGAAGCTGGACATTACACCACTTTCATCGGGTTTGCCAGACAATTAGGAGACGTAGAAAAAGTAAATCTGCGCTGGGAAGAATGGCTGGATTACGAAGCAGAGATCATTAAATCCTACGGTAAAAAAGAAACGATTCACGGATAAAAATTTTTTACAATTACTCCAAAATTTTCCTATTTTTACCAAACCTCATTTAAAGATTTTCAGACTCGCAAAGAATGCAAAAAGCCCATTTTGAAAAATTACTCAATACCTTGGTGAAATCATTTTTCCAGGGACTTTTAATTATTGGACCTTTTGCCTTAACAATCTGGATCATCTGGTATATCGTATCGAGTATTGATAACATTATTCCATCATTATCAGAACAGTTTTATCCTGGAATAACATTTTTAATTGTCATCGGATCTACCACCTTAATTGGGTTTTTAGGAAGCAAATTCATCATCGGTCGAGTCGTCGTTGATAGTTTTGATTATCTGCTTGAACATACACCGGGAATCAAATTTATTTACAGTTCGTTAAAAGACGTGATGACTTCTTTCGTTGGTGATAAAAAGAAATTTAATCAACCTGTGCTCATTAAAACAGCAGAAAATCCCCCGCTTTGGCGCATCGGATTTTTGACTCAAAGCGATCTTTCATCAGTAGGTTTTCCCGAGCATGTTTCGGTTTACCTTCCTCATTCATACGCCGTTTCTGGTTGGGTCGTATTTGTTTTAGCAACCAACATTACCATTCTCGATAATGTAACAGCAGCACAGGCAATGAAGTTTGCCGTAAGTGGTGGCGTTGCAGGATTCCACTCTGATGACAACGTTTTCAAAGCACCGGAATGAGTAGTAATCAGTAATGAGCGTTACGTAATTTCATACTTATCGCTTCCCGTTTTTTTATTACTTATTACCAATTATTTATTACTCATACTTATATGAAATTACCTTACGCAGAACCGTACAGAATTAAAATGGTGGAAGAAATTCACCAATCAACAAGAGAAGAAAGAGAAGAATGGCTGAAAAACTCAAAATACAATTTATTTAATCTAAAGTCCTCTCAGGTTTATATTGACTTATTAACTGATTCCGGAACAGGAGCAATGAGCGACCAGCAATGGGGTGCGATGATGACCGGTGACGAAAGTTACGCAGGTTCAAAAAGTTTCGAAAAATTACATGAAACCGTTCAAAATATTACAGGATATCAATATTTGCTACCAACTCATCAGGGAAGAGCCGCTGAAAATGTGTTGTTTTCAGTTTTGGTAAAAGATGGTGATGTTATTCCCGGAAACACTCATTTTGACACCACGAAAGGACATATCGAAATCAGAAAAGCCCACGCTGTGGATTGTACGATCGATGAAGCTTTCGATATTGAAGATCCTCATCCTTTCAAAGGAAATATCGATTTAGAAAAATTAGAACTGGTTTATCAATCGTATCCGAAAGAGCAAATTCCATTTTGCTTGATCACTATTACGTGTAATTCTTCAGGTGGACAGCCTGTTTCCTTAGAAAACATGAGAGCTGTTAAAGAGCTTTCTGATTGCTATGGAGTTCCAATTTATTTCGATTCTGCGAGATTTGCCGAGAATGCTTATTTTATTAAAATGAGAGAGAAAGGCCAAGAAAACAGAACCATCAAAGAAATCGCCAAAGAAGCATTTTCTTATGGTGTTGGAATGACCATGAGTTCTAAAAAAGATGGCCTCGTTAATATCGGTGGATTTATCGCTTTAAATGATGCTGATATTTTTAAAAAGGCTTCTAATTTTACCATTATATTTGAAGGCTTCATCACTTATGGTGGAATGGCCGGACGAGATATGGCCGCTTTAGCTGTTGGATTGAACGAAGCAACGGAATTTGAATATTTAGAAAGCCGTATTTCTCAAGTTGAATATCTCGGAAACAAATTAATTGAATTCGGAATTCCCGTGCAAAAACCAATTGGTGGTCACGCAGTTTTCATCGACTCTTTGACATTCTTACCCAACATTCCACGAGAAGAATATCCGGCTCAAACGTTGGCAAATGAAATTTACAAAGAAGCTGGTATCAGAACCGTAGAAATAGGAACGTTATTAGCGGATCGTGATCCGGAAACACGTATCAACCGTTATCCAAAATTAGAATTAGTTCGTTTAGCGATTCCACGCAGAACGTATACGAACAATCATATGGATTATATCGCAGCCGCTATTAAAAATGTGTATGATCGCAGAAATGAAATTCAAAAAGGATATAATATTACCTGGGAATCTGAAATCCTGAGACATTTTACACTCGAACTGGAAAAAGCTTAAAAAGTACTTTTCATTTATAAATCAAAAAACCTCGGCTTTCGTCGAGGTTTTTGCTTTCTAAGGTTCATTTTTCCAGAATCATTGGTGAAATTTAGTGCCGTGAGTTTAAAAAATTATTGCTCAATATTCACAGCATCAAAACCAACCAGTTCTTCAGATTCAAAAGTCACATGCAGTTCTATAGGATTACAGCAAACTTCGCAATCTTCTATATAAGTTTGGTTCGGAACTGACGGATCTAAAAGTGCAGAAATTTCTTCCCAACAATAAGGACAAGTATAAAAATGTTCTAGCATGATCTACGATAATTAGAGTGATTTTTATTTTGCGTCTTTTTCACTGTCTCCCACAAAATCTAAACTGACAGAATTCATACAATAACGGGTTCCCGTTGGTGGTGGCCCATCATTAAAGACGTGACCTAAATGCGAATCGCATCTTTTACATAAAACTTCGGTTCTTTCCATTCCGTAGGTAGAATCTCTCTTGTAGGTCGTACCTTGTTTGTCAGCTTCGAAAAAACTTGGCCACCCGCAAGTGGATGCGAATTTAGCATCTGAACGAAATAAATGATTTCCACACACTGCGCAATAATAATCTCCTTTTTCATCGTAAACGTTATATTTACCGGTTCCAGGTCTTTCGGTATTGGCTTCACGGGAAACTGCATACACGTCTTCAGGCAGGATTTTTTTCCATTCAGAATTAGGAACGTCCAGTTTGGTTCGGTCTGTTCGGGAATAGTATGGATTGTTTTTTGATGTTGAATTTTCCATTGAGGTAGATTTTTCGGGTTGTTTAACTTGAGTACACATTTGCAATGACATGCAAAATAATATTGAAAGGATGATTTTCATAAATTTTAAAACTAATTTTCTAGTGAAATCGTATCGATTAAAGTTTTGCGACTCAAATTTAGTACATTTGAAATAATGAATGACATAGAAAAAAAGATACAATTAAGGAAGTACAAAATGTTTGCCACAGGACTCTTCGTTTTGATGGCAGTTATTTTTGTGGTGATGACCATTTTAGAAAAGAAAAATCCTGCTCATTGGATCGGTTATATCCGAGCGTTCTCGGAAGCGGCAATGGTTGGGGCTTTGGCAGACTGGTTTGCAGTTACGGCACTTTTTAATTATCCACTTGGAATAAAAATTCCACACACCAATTTAATTGAAAATAGCAAAGAACGAATTGGTGATAATCTCGGTAATTTCGTGGTAGAGAATTTTCTTTCTCCGCAGAATATCAGACCGTATATTCAGAAAATTAAAATTTCAAATTTTGTGGGCGACTGGCTGTCAAAACAACGGAATCAGGAAAATTTAATGAAGGAGGTTTCGACTATTATTTTGGATATTTTAAATAAATTGGACGATACGGCTGTGGTATCTTTCATTGGTAAGAAAGCCAAAGAAATGTCTGATGATTTAAAAATTAACCAGATTGTCGGTAACGGAATCGAATATATCTTGGATAAAAAAGATCATCAAAGATTTATTACCAACCTTTCAAAACAGATCAAGGAATACGTAATGAACAATCAAGAGATGGTAAAACAACGCGTGAAAAGCGAAAGTTATTTTTTGATCCCAAAATTTGTTGATGATGGTATTGCAGATAAAATCACGAGCGGACTTTCGAAATATTTTGAAGAAGTAGAATTGGATGAAAATCATTCTCTTCGAACTGAAATCACTCAAAAGTTCTACTCTTTTTCTAAAGAAATTCAGACGGATGAAAAATGGGTAGAAGAATTTAAAGCGATTAAAAACGACTTTCTGAAGGAAGAAAAAATCCAGCAATACTCCCAAGACATCTGGCTTTCGATTAAAAAATCTTTGTCTAGTGAATTAGAAGAAGAGCAATCTGCCTTGAAAAATTATATCCGAAAAAACCTTGCAGAACTTTCTGAAAATTTAAAAACCGACGAAGTTTTTCAAAACAAAATCGACCATTGGGTGCGTGCAACGGCTTACAAATACATTTTGAAAAATACGCATCAGTTCGGAGCGCTGATCAGTTCTACCGTTGGAAACTGGGAAGGAAAAGAACTCAGTGCAAAAATGGAATTAGAAGTCGGAAAAGACCTACAGTTTATCCGTGTCAATGGGACATTGGTCGGTGGATTGGTCGGATTGATCATTTATACGGTGAGTAATTTTTTCATATAAAGTCAGAAGTTGGAAGTTGGAAGACCGAAGATGACAAGCAGAAGTTTAAAGTTTGGGGCTTGAAAAGACAGGCCGTTTATTTTAGGCTGTTTCGAAGTGCTGCAATCTGATTCATCAGTTGAAATGCATCATCGTAAAGTCTATCAAATTCTTCCCTACTGATATATTTGCGCAGTTGTACTTTATATAAGCATGTTACAACTTCAGCTAACGATCGAATAGAATACCCTATGAATCTTCCAAATTCAGCATTACTTTGTCCCACAGAACCTTCTGCAATATTCAATGCAACACTGTCTGCTGCTCTTATGATTTGATAAGCTAAATTAAACTTTTCGTAATCTGGAAATGTTAATGAAACATCATTAATCGTCTCTCCATATTCTAAAGAAATTTGCCACACTCATAATTTTTCAAATTTAAAAGCCATAAAATTTATTTTAATTAAACTTCGTAACTCACTTTCACCAACTTCGGACTTCAGACTACATACCTTTCAAAATCTTTTGATTGATTTCATGAATCAATTCTGGTCCTTCATAAATAAATCCGGTATAGAGCTGAACTAAACTAGCGCCAGCATCCAGTTTTTCTAAAGCATCTTCCGCCGTATGAATTCCACCTACACCAATAATTGGGAATGCTTTTCCACTATTTTCAGACAGAAATCTGATGACTTCTGTCGAACGTTTTGTTAATGGTTTCCCGGAAAGTCCGCCGGTTTCTGTTTTGTTTTCTGAACTTAAATTTTCCCGGGAAAGTGTCGTATTCGTTGCAATCACGCCAGCGATTTTGGTTTCTTTGATGATATCGATAATATCTAAAAGTTGAGAATCCGTTAAATCGGGTGCTATTTTTAGAAGAATCGGTTTTGGTTTTTTCTTTGTTAAATTTAATTCTTGTAAAGTTCCGAGTAGTTTTGTTAAAGGTTCTTTGTCTTGAAGCTCCCGGAGATTTGGCGTATTAGGAGAACTCACATTCACGACGAAATAATCAACATGATCGAATAATTTTTCAAAACAAATGATATAATCGTTGACAGCTTCCTCATTCGGCGTCACTTTATTTTTGCCAATATTTCCACCAATCAGTACATTTTTATTTTGCTTCAATCGCTCTACAGCAGCATCTACGCCACCATTATTAAAACCCATTCGGTTGATAATCGCCGAATCTTCTTTTAATCGAAATAATCTTTTTTTCGGATTTCCGTCCTGTGCTTTCGGAGTTAAGGTTCCGATCTCTACAAAGCCAAATCCAAGATCTGAAAGTTCATTGAACATTTTCGCATCTTTGTCAAATCCCGCAGCTAAACCAACCGGATTCTTAAATTTCAAGCCGAAAACTTCGCGCTCCAATCTTTTATCTTCTATGGGTTTTGGCAGAAAAACTTTGGTTAAAAAGGGAAAATTCTTTAATAATGAGAAAGTAAAATAATGAACTTCTTCAGGATCAAACTTGAATAAAAGCGGACGAATAATTGATTTGTACATGGATATAAGCGTTGGACACAAAATTACGCAAATTAGTAGAGAGGCAGAAAAACTTTATTTAATTATATCAGAAGAATGCGATTTTCATTTATTTTGACTGAAATTTATTTACATTCGTAGTAATCAAAAATGCCAAGCCTATTTTTACGGCTTATTTTTAAATATGTGGAATAACAAACTCAATCTTTTTTCTTTTTACACCAGTCTTGTAGCAGTGTTAATTATGATTGTAGAAGCTGGCTTTTTCAAGGAGTTTCTCTATCGTAGCCAAATTATTTATTTCTACGACTTTAGTTTTATTCTCACGCTATTCAATATATTTTATTATAATTTTTATAAAAAAAGCAATACGACCAAGAAAATTTGGCCGCTGGAAATTATCGTGACCGCTTCTATTGTGGTTTATTATTTGGCTAGGTTTGAATACAATTTTTTCGAAACCCGCACTTTTCAGTTCTTCAACCTTCGTCTTTTATACGTATTGATTATCCTTTGCTTCGTGCGGGATTTTTCCAGTTTGCATATTAATTTCAAAAGAACCTTTATCAATCCGCCACAGCTTTTCATCCTCAGTTTCCTTACTATTATTCTGATTGGCAGCGCTTTATTAATGATGCCCAATGCGACGGTAAACGGCATCAAACCTTTGGACGCTCTTTTCACCGCCACAAGTGCAGTGTGCGTTACGGGACTGATCGTACTGGACACTTCAAAGGATTTTACGCTGTTTGGCAAGATCATCATCATCTCTCTGATACAAATTGGAGGTTTAGGAATTATGACTTTTGCGAGTTATTTCAGCTACTTTTTTCGCGGCGGTGCCTCTTACGAAAACCAACTTAGTTTAGGTGAAATGACGAGCTCTGATAAATTAGGAGAAGTATTCAACACGCTCAAACGAATTATCATCATCACCATCGTTATTGAAGCTTTAGGTGCCATCGTCATCTTTTCTAACCTGGATTTATCTTTACTCGATGGCTCCATCAACAAAGGAATTTTCTTTTCCATCTTTCATTCTATTTCTGCATTTTGTAACGCAGGATTTTCAACGCTGAGTGGGAATTTATATGAACCGGGCTATCAATTTAATTACGGGCTGCATCTCACCGTAGCTTCCCTCTTTATTTTTGGTGGATTAGGTTTTCCTATTGTTTATAATGTTTACAAGTATGTTAAACACATGGTGAAGATTTTATTTCTGTCTTCTTTCACCAGGGAGAAATTTCACTACACGCCGTGGGTCATGAATCTTAATTCCCGAATTATTCTTGCAACTACTTTTGTCCTCCTCTTTTTCGGAACAGCAATTATTTACTTCTTCGAATATGATGGCGCTCTGAAGCAACATTCTACTTTCGGAGCGATTGTAGAAGCATTTTTTATCTCTGCAAATAATAGAACAGCGGGATTCAATACGATTGATGTCGCCACAATTTCAGCTCCCACCATTATGATCTGTATGTTTTTAATGTGGATTGGCGCGTCGCCTGCTTCTACGGGTGGTGGTATTAAAACAAGCACCTTTGCGATCGCTGCTTTGAATATTTTTAGTCTGGCAAAAGGAAAAAAGAGAACCGAAATATTTAGAAGAGAAATTGGTGAACATTCCATAAGGAGAGCTTTCTCCATTATTGCACTGTCATTAATTGTGGTCGGATTTGGAATATTTTTATTGGTGATTGTCGAACCAAAAAAAGATTTGATGAGTTTGGCTTTCGAAGCATTTTCGGCTTATTCCACTGTAGGACTAAGTTTAAATATAACTCCGATATTATCTCCAGCTGGAAAAGCAATTATTATTGCAATTATGTTTGTCGGTAGAGTGAGCATGTTCTCTATTTTAATTGCGGTAATGAAACGCGAGAAATACTATAATTATCGTTATCCGAAGGAAGAAATCTTAATTAATTAAATTCAAAAAAATGAAATATATCGTCATCGGTTTAGGAAACTTCGGACTTTCTTTAGCGGAAAAACTAACCAAATTAGGCAATGAGGTTATCGGTATTGATAACAGTATGGCCAAAGTAGAAGCCGTGAAAGAAAAAATTTCTCACGCCATCTGTATGGATGCAACGGATGAATACACGATGAACGGCCTTCCATTCAAAGACACTGACATCGTGATCATTGCCATTGGAGAAGATACAGGCGCCAATATTATGGCAACAGCGATGGTAAAAAAACTTCATCCCAACCGAATTATCAGTCGGGCGATTTCCAATATTCATGAAACCATTTTGGAGGCGATGGATGTTCAAACGATTATTCACCCAGAGGAAGAAACTGCAGAAAGATGGGCAAAGAAATTATCGTTGAAAGGTATGGTAGAATCTTTTGAACTCAGTATAAATTACAGCATCGCAGAAATTGCGATTCCAGATCAACTCGTCGGAAAAACCATAGAAGCCGTAGGGTTTAGAAATAACTACAATCTTGTTTGTGTCACCATTATTAAAAAAATTGCCGACAAAAATATTTTTGGAAAGGTAAAAAGAATCAACAAGATCCAAGGCGTGGTGACGACTGATACGGTGCTAGAAAGTGCAGATATCTTAGTGATCTACGGTGAGAATGAGGATATTAAAAAATTCATCAAAGAACATTAAATATTGTATCTCTTTTAATTTTTAAAATTTTATCAAAAAAAAATATGAAAAAAATTCTACTCCTGAGTATGGCTTTCTGTTTTCAGAGTGCTTACGGTCAAGTTGCAATGTCTGGTAATCAATTAATGAAAGATGGTCAGACTTATAAAATGTCAAAATACAATGATGTTTTTAAAAACCCTGAAGCACTTTCTTATTTTAAAAAAGCGCGAACAAATAATACGGTCGGAACTATTTTCGCGGGAGTTGGAGGTGGCGTGATCGGCGTTGGATTAGCGAGAGCACTAAGTGGCGGTAAAACTACGGTTACGATCAATGGTCAACCTCAAGTCATCAAACAGGATAATAGCACAGCCTGGACGGCGGTTGGAATCGGTGCCGGTATTGTAGGAATTGGAATTCCTTTTGCGTTGGCAGCCAAGAAAAATGCTGATAAGGCGATCCAACTTGAAAACGGCGAATCTACTTCTTTTCAACCTTACTTTAAAGTGGAAAGCGCTGGAACTGGTTTGGCCTTGAGTTATAATTTTTAAATAGTTTTTATTTAAATAGGAACAGAGACGGAAAGTGATTTCCGTCTTTTTGTTTTTAGATCAATTAAAAAGCATATCACTTTAACGAATCGTATCATTGAAAACCGAATCGTAACTAGCCCTGATTGAAGCGACATCCTTTTGCGTGACGGGCGGAACGAAGAGGAGACCGACACGCAAAAGATACAGCGGAAAGCAGGTTCCCGGCTCCTAATTCTTCAAATCACAGTCTCTTAAAAATCACAATAAAATTCCCTATTTTTGCATAAATTCTAAAGACAATGGCTAAACAAGAAGATGTTTTCAAAAAATTGATCTCGCATGCGAAAGAGTATGGTTTTATTTTTCCTTCCAGTGAAATTTATGACGGTCTTTCGGCGATCTATGATTATGGACAAAATGGAGCGGAACTGAAAAACAACATCAAACAGTATTGGTGGAAAGCAATGGTACAAATGAATGAAAACATTGTAGGTATTGATTCTGCAATTTTCATGCATCCAACTATTTGGAAAGCTTCGGGCCACGTTGATGCTTTTAATGATCCTTTGATTGATAATAAAGATTCGAAAAAACGTTTCAGAGCCGATGTTTTAATTGAAGATTACTGTGCGAAAATTGAAGATAAAGCACAAAAAGAAATTGATAAAGCAGCCAAAAGATTTGGTGAAGCTTTTGACAAAAAAGAATTTGAAAGCACGAATCCACGTGTTTTAGAATATAGAGAAAAACAGAAAACGATTCTTTCAAGAATGGCAAAATCTCTCGGAGATGAAAATCTTGCCGATGTGAAAGCATTGATTGAAGAGTTAGAAATTGCGGATCCTGATACCGGTTCAAAAAACTGGACGGATGTTCGTCAGTTCAACTTAATGTTCGGAACAAAATTAGGCGCGTCTGCAGATTCAGCAACCGATCTTTATTTGAGACCGGAAACGGCGCAGGGAATTTTTGTCAACTTCTTAAATGTACAAAAAACCTCTCGACTTAAATTGCCTTTTGGAATTGCTCAGATCGGTAAAGCCTTTAGAAATGAAATTGTTGCGAGACAGTTTATTTTCAGAATGCGCGAATTTGAACAAATGGAAATGCAATATTTTGTACCGCCGGGAACAGAATTAGATTTCTATGAAACCTGGAAAGAGAAACGTTTGAACTGGCATTTGGCTTTAGGTTTAGGTGCTGAAAATTATAAATTCCACGATCACGAAAAATTGGCACATTACGCCAATGCTGCGGCAGATATTGAATTTAAATTTCCGTTTGGATTTAAAGAACTGGAAGGAATTCACTCCAGAACCGATTTCGATTTAAGCGCACACGAAAAACATTCTGGTCGTAAATTACAATATTTTGATTCTGAAAGAAATGAAAATTACGTTCCTTTTGTCGTAGAAACTTCAGTTGGATTAGACCGTTTATTCTTAGCAATTTTCTCTAACTGTTTGAAAGATGAAGTTTTAGAAGACGGTTCAGAAAGAACAGTGCTTTCTCTTCCTCCAGCTTTGGCTCCCGTAAAAGCAGCGATCTTGCCATTAATGAAAAAAGACGGTTTAGGTGAATACGGAGAGAAAATCTTCAATGATCTGAAATATGATTTCAATATGATCTACGAAGATAAAGACAGCATCGGAAAACGTTACAGACGTCAGGATGCGATCGGAACGCCTTTCTGTATTACGATTGATCACGATTCTTTAACCGATAATACGGTGACTTTAAGAGACAGAGATACGATGAAACAAGAACGGGTTGCTGTAGCAGATTTAAGGAGAATCATTGATGAGAAAACGAATTTCAGAAATTTACTTTCTAAGATTTAAGTTTTAAAAAATATTTTAACGATAAAGTTCCAGAGAAATCTGGAGCTTTTTTATTTGAACAGATTTCCATTTAAAATCCTAAATTTGTCTTAAACATTTTTTGCATGTTAGAAAAAACTTTAAAAGGAATACTCGTTGCAATTGCAGCTTTAATAGCGCTTGCCTACACTTTCGGATATGATTATTTATTCAAAGGAATTCGTGAAACTTATCTGCGCGGTGAAAGTGGCTCGTCTATAGATGATGGAAGTTATTTCAAATCTCACACGATCGTTAAAGGACAATCAATTCCGTGGATTAAAGATTCTTTATACAATCAAAAAGCTTTGCCGAAAAATCTCGTTGAAGATTTAAAGCAATCAAAAACGGCTTCCTTTCTCATCATTAAAAATGGGAAATTAATTCATGAACAATATTGGGACGGCTACACCGAAACTTCTAAAACCAATTCTTTTTCTATGGCGAAAGCCGTTACGGTAATGCTTGTAGGAAAAGCTGTTGAGCAGAAAAAAATTAAAAGTTTCGATGAGAAATTTGCTGGTTTTTTTGAAAATTACAACAATGTACCCTTCGGAAAATATCTGACCTTAGCGAATTTGGCTGAAATGGAAGCGGGTTTAAACTGGAACGAAGATTATAACAATCCTTTCCTACCGAATGCAAAAGCCTATTACGGAAATTCTTTGGAAAAAGCAGTGTTGCTGCGCGGTTTCAAAGATCAGCCGGGAACACAGTTCGAATATCAATCTGGGTCCACACAACTTTTAGGTTTTGCTTTAAGAAAATCGCTGGATAAAACGATTGCAGAATATGCGTCAGAAACATTGTGGCAACCTCTTGGAATGGAACAAAACGCAGATTGGAATACCGACGATTTCGGCATGGAAAAAACCTTTTGCTGCATCAATTCTAATTCCAGAGACTTTGCGAAACTTGGACAATTATTTTTAAATAACGGTGAATTTAATGGAAAGCAAATCCTTAATCAGCAATTTATTAATAAGATGAGAACGCCGACTCAATTATCTGAAGGTGCTTATGGAATGGGACTTTGGATTAATAACGACGCACCAATTAAACACTACTATTTCCGAGGTTTATATGGACAATATATTATTGTTATTCCAGAGAAAGATATGGTTATTGTTCGAACAGGAATGGATAAAAGGGAAACTTTTGATGATAAAGGAAGGCCTGTACAAGTGACACTTTATGTGAATGAAGTGGCGAAGAATTTTTTAGATTAAAGTATTATTCGGATTCTTTTAACGCAATGACGCAAAGCTTTTTATCCCGGCACACTTTGTAGTTAATTACGATCGCAAAGGCGTTTCACTCAGCAAAGGAGAAATTAAATTGTTAGTCTTTTTTTGATACTTGGAATAGTTTTCTAGATCTTTTTAGTTCGAAAAATTTTGTTTTTCACCCGGTCAAAATTTGATGGTTTTGCTATAATTCGTATTCTTTTTTTCTATTCTCTTTACTCTCCATATAAAGATTATTCAATTTAAAATTCCGTAAATTTGAAGCATTCTAAATAAGCACTATGTTCGACATTCAAAATATTCGCAGTCAGTTTCCTATTCTTACGCAAAAAGTTAATGGTAAACCTTTAATTTATCTTGATAATGGCGCGACTTCTCAGAAGCCAATTGCCGTTATGGAAAGTTGGGCGAAATATTATTCAGAAATCAACGCTAATGTTCATCGTGGTATTCACACTTTGAGTCAGTTAGCAACGGAAGAGATGGAAGTTTCGCGCAGAAAAGTTCAGAAATTTCTTAATGCTAAAAATGATTTCGAAGTCATTTTTACGAAAGGAACGACGGAAGGAATCAACCTCATCGCTTATGCAATCACGAATTTAATCAAGAAAGATGATGAGATCATTATTTCTTATTTAGAACACCATTCGAATATCGTTCCGTGGCAAATGCTGTGTGAGAGAACTGGCGCTAAATTAAAAGTAATTCCGATGGACGAAAACGGAATTCTTCAGCTCGATTTTTTAGATCAAAATTTAAGTGAAAGAACGAAGATCGTTTCTCTGAATCAGGTTTCAAATGCACTTGGAGTCATTAATCCTATTGAAGAAATTATTGCCAAAACAAGAGCGAATTCTAACGCGATGATCGTTATTGATGGAGCTCAGTCTGTGCCGCATTTCAAAATTGATGTTCAGAAAATGGATTGTGATTTCTTCGTCTTCTCTGGACATAAAATGTATGCTCCGATGGGAACGGGAATTCTGTATGGAAAAGAAGAAATCCTGCGAAAGATCCAACCTTTTCATGGTGGTGGCGAAATGATTGCAACGTGTTCTTTTGAAGAAACGACTTATGCAGATCTACCTTTTAAATTCGAAGCCGGGACGCCAAATGTTGGTGGCAACATCGCTTTGGGAGCAGCCATTGATTTCATGGAGAATATCGGTCAAGAAAACATTCAAACGCATGAAACTGCTTTGCTTGATTACGCTCAGAAGAAATTATTAGAAATTGACGGTCTCCGAATTTACGGTGAAAAAGCCAATCGAACAGGAGTGGTTTCCTTTAATTTGGAAGGAGTCGGCATCGCTTCTGATGTCGGAATGATTCTGGACAAACTCGGAATCGCGGTGAGAACTGGTCATCACTGTACACAACCAATTATGAACTTCTTTAATATCGCAGGAACTGTTCGAGCAAGTTTTGCAGTTTACAATACGTTTGAAGAAATTGATGTTTTGGCAGAAGGAGTAAAAAAAGCCCAACGGATGCTGGGCTAATTATCTAAGATTCTTTTAAAATCTGTCTCGCAGCTGTTTTATTTTTCACCTTATCGATAACGCGGGTACAAATTCCTTTTTCATCAAAAATGAAAGTGGTTCGCATAACACCCATGTATTCTCTTCCCATGAAATTTTTCATTTGCCACACTCCAAATTTTTCTAAAGTCTCTTTGGACTCGTCAGAAAGAAGCGGAAATTGAAACGCGTTCTTTTCATGAAACTTTCTTTGAGCGGGCACAGGGTCAGCAGAAACTCCAATTAATTCATAACCTTCTTTGGTTAATTCCGTAAGATTATCATTTAAATTACAAGCTTCTGTGGTGCAACCTGGGGTGCTCGCTTTCGGATAAAAGAATACAATCAGCTTCTTTCCTAAAAAACTCTTCGACTGTACTTTATCTCCATCTTGGTTTAAAAGTTCAAATTCTGGTAATTGATCGCCTACTTGCAACATATTGTTTAATTTTGTTCAAATTTAGATTTAAAATGTTAAAAAAGCAAAGAGCAGAAATCGTAAGGACCGAATTGGAGAAATTATATCCCACCGTTCCTATTCCGCTGGACCACAATTGTCATTTTACGCTATTGGTTGCAGTGGCACTTTCCGCTCAAACGACGGATAAAAAAGTGAATCAGATTTCGCCTAAACTTTTTGAAGTTGCCGGTGATCCTTTTAAAATGAAAGAATTAGAAGTTGACGAAATTAAATATTTAATTAAAGAAATTGGCCTCGCTAATACCAAAGCCAAAAATCTGAAGCGAATGTCGGAGCTTTTAGTAGAAAGGCATAACGGAGTTGTTCCGCAAACCTACGAAGAACTGGAAGCACTTCCGGGAGTTGGTCATAAAACTGCTTCTGTGGTGATGAGTCAGGGATTTGGATTCCCAGCATTTCCTGTAGATACCCATATTCACCGATTGATGACGCAGTGGAAATTAACTTCAGGTAAAAATGTAGTGGAAACCGAAAAAGATGCAAAGAAGCTTTTTCCAAAAGAAACCTGGAATAAATTACACTTACAAATTATTTTCTACGGACGAGAATATTCTCCTGCTAGAGGAAATCAAGATAATGATTACATTACAAAAATGCTTTTTGAATAAAATAACTGAGGGAAAATTATTAAGATTTGAGATCGGATCTACTTTAAAAGACGTTCTACCTTATCGATTAAATCATCTATTTCAAAAGGTTTCGCCAGAAAATCATCGGCGCCAATCTCCGTGCAGATCTTTGCGGCATCGGGATGAGCAGACATCAACATTACTTTGATATCAGCAGTTTCAGAATTGCGCTTTACTTCTTTGGTTAAAGTTCGTCCGTCAAAGCCTGACATCAACATATCGGTGATAATTAACTCTGGCTTAGCAGTTGCCAGTTTCTGTCTATATTCTGCAGGATTACAACAGGATTCAACATCATAACCATCGGAAAGCAAAATACTTTCAATGAGTGTACAAATGTCTTTGTTGTCATCAACAACCAATATCTTCATAATTTTACTTTAATTTTCTAACAAAGGCAGTGCGAAATAAAATTTACTCCCTTTTTGTTTTTCACTTTCTACCCAAATTTTTCCCTCGTGTCTATCGACGATATCTTTAACGATAAACAGCCCGATTCCGAACCCTGGAAAAGTCACTTCATCCTCACCAGAAACGCGATAAAAACGATCGAAGATCTTAGTTAATTCGAGCTCATCCATACCGATTCCAAAATCCTCTACCGACACAACTGCGCAATTTCCGTCAACGTAAAGCTTTACATTAACCTCTTTTGCATTAGGAGAATATTTGATCGCATTGGTTAAAAGATTATTTAAAACCTGCGTGATTCGATCTTTGTCGGCAAAAACTTCGATATCTTTTGCATCGCTCAATTCAAAATTAATATGATGGCTTTGGTCTGCTGCTTTGATATCTTCAATGGTTTCTGTCACCAGTTTAAGCAACGAAAAATCACCTTTATGCAATGGAAGCTTACCGGATTCAATACGGGAAATATCCAGAAGCTCACCCATTAAATGATTGAGTTTATTGATTTGGTTTTCTATGGTATTTAAAGAATTGACTAAAAATTTATCATCTGAACCGCCACGCATCTTTTTAAGCAATTGCACATAACCTTTTATAGTAGTCACCGGAGTTTTCAGTTCATGATTGGCGATTTTGATGAAGTTATTTTTATGTTCATCCTGCTTTTTCATGTCGTCGATATCGGTACTTGTCCCAACCCATTTCGTGACATTACCAAATTCATCTAATTGTGGAGCAGCCCGACTGAGAAACCAGCGGTATTCTTCATTCTTGTTTCGAAAACGATGTTCAAATGAAAAGGGTGTTTTATTTTTGACGCTTTTCATCCAGAGGCGTGTATTTTCAATTCGTTCATCAGGATGTACAATATCGATCCAGCCATTTCCCTCTAAGAAAGTGTTATAATCTTTCCCGGAATAATCCATGGTCGCTTGATTGAAATAGGTTAGTCGTCCATCACTTTCACCGATCCAAACAATTTGGGGGATCGCATCAGCCAGAAAACGATATTTCTGTTCACTTTCTCTGATTTTTCGCTCGAACTCTTTTAAGTCCGTAATATCGCGCATTGTCCCAGAAATGTACGGTTTACTACCTTCAAAACTTTCCAAAAGTCTGCCATATATTTCAACCCACTTTACGTTTCCATCGCGCAAAATAATTTTGGTCTGGTAATAGAGGTCGCCTGTATCTTTTGCCTGCTTTAAAGCATCATTACGAACTTTTACATATTTGGGGTGAATGTGATTTTCGAAAACCTTACAGTCCAGCTTCTCCGTATCAGAGTCGTATCCCAGAATCGATAAAAAGCGGGGTGAGAAATTGTATTTATGCTGCGTTTCATAATCCATATCAAACCTGCCTAATTTAGTAGCGTCTAAGGCAGTATTCAGCTGATGATGGCTTTCCTGAAGAAGGATCTCGTTGGTTTTCCGTTCCGTAATGTCTTGCATTACTCCTAACATTCGATTCGGTTGATTCTCTTCGTCGCGGAATATTTTACCATTGGTGAAAATCCATTTCAGATTCCCCTGTTTATCGATGATCCTGGCTTCATACTTATATTTCCCAGTTTTTAAAGCGCGTTCGTAAGCTTTCTCTACAATATTGACACGGTCATATTCTACCAAATGATTTCTCAGTTGCTGATGACTGATGGCATCATCCTCTTTGTAGCCGAAAATTTTTGATAAATAAGTAGAATGAATAATTTCGGAATTTTTCAGGTTTAAATCCCAGGTTGCCGTATGAGAACTTTCGGTTGCTAAACGAAGTCTTTCCTCTTCCTCTCTAATCTTACTTCTAATGCCGACCAGATCGGTAACTTCAATTACCACCGTTGCGAAATACTGCAAATCTCCATTTTCACTATAGATCGGCTGGTAAACAAAATTAAAGAAAACATCCTGAAGCACGCCATCTCTGTGGAGCTTCACACAATGTTCAGGTGCGTAAAAGGGCTGTTTATTTTTCTTTACATCTTCAAAAATGGAAAGCAACTGATCCTCTGTTTCGGGAAAAATATCGAACATGCATTTGCCTAAAACTTCCTCTCTTGTTTTTTGAACAATATCGAGCCAGACATTATTTGCAAATTCAAAAACGTAATGCTCATTAACCAGCGAAAAACCAAAAGGGGTTTTCTGCATTACATTTTCCAGAACATTTTCTGTCAAAGAGAGCGGAATATGGGGAAAGTTGACATCCATAAATGATGAATTTTTGACCTGTAAAATTACAGATTTATTTGATATTTCACTAAAATATTTTCATCTGGACAAATGAATCATTAACCGTAAAAGTTTCCAATTACAATACATTTAAAAAATTAAAAAATTGATTAGAAATACTGAAAAAAGATAGATTCCTTTTAAAACTCTAACCAAGCATTATTAATTATCGCTGAAGATTACTTCTGTTTTTTTGACCAGTTTTCCATTTTGCGATCGAGGACATCCAAAGGCAAACACCCTTGATTCAGCACCTCATCATGGAATTTCGCTAAACTGAATTTACTTCCGAGATCTTTGGTATATCGATCCCGCAATTCGCGAATTTTTAATGAACCAATTTTGTATCCTAAAGCCTGTCCAGGCATGGCCATGTAACGCTCGATCTCAGCGGTGGCACTCGCTTCATCGTAAGAAATATTACTGAGGAAATATTGAATAGCTTCTTCCCGATTCATCGTTCCGGTATGGATTCCCGTATCAACAACAAGCCTTACTGCACGCAACATTTGATCACTCAAATAACCCATTTTCTGATAAGGATCCGTATATAAGCCGAACTCTGGACCCAGCGTTTCACAATAATGTGCCCAACCTTCGCCGTACGCTCCAAACCAGCCGAAACGCATAAACTTGGGAAGCGAAGTGTTTTCCTGCTGTAAAGAAATTTGGTAATGATGACCTGGAATCGCTTCGTGTAGAAACAAAGATTCCATCCCCGAAGTCACATTAAATTTCGTTGGATCCGGAATGGGAATGTAGAAAATCCCGGGACGTTTTCCATCTGGAGTTCCCTGAATATATTCTGCACTTGCAGTCGCTTCTCTGAATTTTTCGGTTTGTCGAATTTCAAATGGAGTTACAGGAGTTACACTGAACATGGTTTTTAATTTCGGCGTGATCTTAGCCAAAATACCATTGAATGCATTGATCACTTCTTTCTCCGTTTTATAAGGCATTGCTTTTGGGTCAGATTTTACAAATGTTATAAACTCTTCCAAAGTCCCAGTGAAGCCAACCTCTTGCTTTACTTTCTCCATTTCTCCACGAAGCATTGCTACTTGTTCTAAGCCAATTTTGTTGATCTCTTCTGGAGCTTTTGTAGTTGTCGTCCAGCTTTTAGTGTAGTAAGCGTAAATCTCATTTCCTTTTGGCAACGCGTTAATTCCGTCGGTCGTTCTTGCTTTAGGCAAATATTCTGTTTCCAGGAATGTTCCCATTTTGGCATAAGCCGGAACTATTTTCTTCGAAACCATCTCTTTGTAGGCTGCGGTCAATTTCTCTCTTTGAGCACTGCTAAAGTTCTTCGGGAATTTTTTTACTGGACCATAAAAAATATTGGTATCGAAATCAGGACTTGTCAATTCTTCAGCATTCATTTGCGGAATCATTTTCACGACTAATTTTTTCGGAAGAACAAAGTTGTTTTTCATTCCTTCCCGAAAATTTCCTTCTGCGGTCGCCATCCATTCAGGGAACTTTTCCATTCTTTTTAACCAGTCTTCATAATCTTTCACTGTTTTGAAGGGCTGACTTCCTTCGCCACTTCCCAATAATGGAAAATCCAGTGGCAATCCACCAAACTGAGTGAACGGAATATATTCTGGATGGTAAGCGTAGCGTTCAATTTTATCTTTTAAAGTATAATCCAACACATCGTAAACGGTTTTGTCATCGTCACTCAGGGATTTATAATCTAATTTTTTTAATTTATTTTGAACTGAACTATAAAATGAAATTTCACCTGAAATAAAATCTTTATCAATATTGATCGGTAACTGATCATTATAGCGCAAATCCCCTTGAGACGTAGCTTCTAAAGGATAAAGTTTCAAATACTGTTCGTAGTAATCAGCAGCAATTGAATCTACTTCAATCGGTGTGACTTTGGTTAAAGGCGAATCAGATTTTTTACAACTTGTAAATCCGGTCAAGAAAACTACTCCTAAAAAAGCAGTATATAAAACGTTTTTCATTATCCTATTTTTGAAGATGCTAAATTAATTGTTTTTGATTAAAGTTTAGAAATTATGATTTTAAACTCCTGATTTTAATCAAATTGAAAATTACAACAAATAATTTTGCACAATCAATCTATTTTTTATCTTTGCTCTATCAGGTTCGCTGATTACTTATATAACTCAATTTTTTCTAAAAAAATGAAAGGGATTTTAAAAATCTATCATCCGGATGAAACCCTAAAATATCACATCCAGACTACTTATTGCAAAGCCGTTTACAGCAACACTCAACATTTTTTGGAAGTAGAAATTATTACCGATGATTCTTTGGATCATGTAGATGATGATTCATTGCAATATAACTTCCCCCAAATTTCGATGAATGTTTTTGATTTTCCGATTGAAGATGCAGAACTCGTTGGAAAGTCTTTTGCGATGAGCGATTCCGACGCAGATAATTTCATTGGGGTCGATCTTTTTGATGATGAAGATGCATTCCTTACCGAGAGCAAACTTTCTTTTAAAAATGATGCTGCTGGTGAACTCGAACTTTTCTGGGAAGGAAATATCACTGATTTTTATACCGGCTCCGACCAGTCAATTCCGTTTAAACTGAAATGTAATTTCAAGCAAGACGAAATTATTGTGGACGAAGATTAATTCTGTTAATTCAGTCCAACTTTAAATAAATACCTTAAAATCTGTAATATTAAGGTAATTTTGACGTTCAATTTTAAAATTAAAAAGTACACATGTTTTTACAAACTCCAACGCAAATCATTAATACGACTACAGAAAAGCACGTTTTTTCACTTTGGGAAATTCTTTTCGGAGGCGGTATCGTCGGAAATATTATTATGATTGCCATTTTTCTTTTAGGGATTTTAGCACTCTATATCTTTTTAGAAAGATACTTCTTCATCAAAAGAGCTTCAAAACAAACTCCGAATTTTTTAGAAAATATTAAAGATTTCGTGCAGGAAGGAAAGATTACAACGGCTGTTGATTATTGTAAAACCATCGATTCTCCGGAAGCCAGAATGATCGAAAAAGGATTGGCCCGAATCGGAAGACCTATTTCTGACATCTCCAATGCAATGCAAAATCAAGGACAGTTGGAAGTTTCGAAGCTGGAGAAAAACCTCAACATACTAGCTTCTGCCTCTGGCGCAGCGCCAATGTTAGGATTTCTGGGAACGGTAGTTGGAATGATCATGGCGTTTTTTGAAATCTCCAACGTAACCGGCGCGGTGAGTCCTAAACTTTTAGCGACTGGGATTTATACGGCGATGGCAACCACCGCTATCGGTTTGTTTGTGGGAATCCCTGCTTACTTTTTCTATAATATTTTGGTAACCAATGTTGATCGTTTGGTTTTGAAAATTCAAACGCATGTCAATGACTTTCTGGATACTTTAAACACCCCATTATAATGGAGTTAAAAAGAAAGAACAGAGTAAACGCCGAGTTCAGTATGGCCTCGATGACAGATATTATTTTTCTGTTGTTGATTTTCTTCATGATCACAAGTTCTGCGATTAGTCAAAGTTCAATTGAAGTAAAATTACCAACTGCCGACACCGCGAACCCAAGTGTTCAGGACCCCGCGGTAGTGACTATTAAAGAAGACGGCAAGTATTTTGTAAACGATAAAGAGATTGCGAAAGAACAGTTGGAAAACTATTTGGTGACTACTTTAAAAGGAGAAGAAAAACCTTCATTTACTATCAGAGCCGATGAAAACACCAAACATAAAGATGTTGTTTTCGTGATGGGAATTGCAGAAAGTCATCAGTACAATTTAGCCATTGCAACTACTCAAGAACAATAAACGATTAATTCTCTAAAAAAGAAATCCGTCAAAAATGGATTATATTATTCAACATAAAAAGAACGAAGAAAAAGACCGAAGACGAAGCGCAATCATTACGCTTCTGATCTCATTATTACTTTTCCTGGGAATCTTCTTTTATAAATTTACCAAAATCACCGAGAAACCAGAGCAAGTTACTACGATGCTCATTAATTTCGGTGACAATAGAGACGGCGTGGAAGTGGAGGAATTTGTCAATCAAGAAGGCAGTTTTGCAGCCAATTCAGAAGTAACTGAACCGATTGAAGAAGTTGTTCCAGAAGCAAAGCCAGAACCGATAAAAGAAACGGTAAAGCCGGTTGTTAAAGAAAAAATAATTACGGGAACCAATAACAAGGTGAGTACTCCAAAAGCTGAAAAAGTAGTTAAAGCGAAAACTCCAACTAAATCTACTCCCACAAAAACGACCAAGCCGAAAAAGGCAAGTCCGGCAAAAGCAGCTACTCCTAATTCTACAACTGGAAGTGGTGATGGCAAAGGCACTGCAGCTGTCGGCAATCTTTTAAAAGGTCGTGGCACCAAAACCGGAACTCAGGGAACTTCAGGAACCACTGGAAACGCGGGTGATCCATTAGGTGGTGACGGAAATGGCGACAGTAAAATTGGTGTCGATAGAAAATTGGTCGGATTTATTCCTGGAACGATGGGTCGTGGTGGCGCACAACCGTCGCACAATTGTTCAGCGAGTGGCAGCATTAATATCGCTTATACGGTTGACAAAGCCGGCAATGTGATCTCAGCGCGACGCTCAGGCGGTGTTTCCGATGCTTGTGTGGTTTCAACGTCGGTGAGTTGGGTGAAGAGATATGTGAAAGCAGAAAAGTCGAACTCTTCCTCTACAGGAACCTACAGTATTACTTTTTAAATTTATTTGGGCGACAAATCTCCGTCTTCCGCTCCCAATCTTTTTTGCCTCCATCCAAGTCCTATGCAAAAAAATGATTTCCGCTCAAGCCGGGTCGCGATTCTGTTATAAAATAAAAACCAGATCCAAACCAAAAACTTGACCTTCTCAAAATATTTAAAAATTTTTTGTACCATGACAGATCAGCAATATCAAGAAGCGATCGATTGGCTTTTTGTACAAATACCAAGCTACCAAACCGATGGAAAAGAAGCTTACAAACCTGGCTTAGAGAACATTACTAAACTCTGCGCATTATTTGGTAATCCTCAGGAAAAACTAAAGATGATTCACATCGGCGGAACCAACGGAAAAGGTTCTACCAGTAATATGCTTGCCTCTGTTTTACAAGAAGCAGGTTATAACACCGGCCTTTACAACTCTCCTCATCTCATTGATTTTACGGAAAGAATAAAAATAAATGGCGAAAACTGTGATAAAGAATTCGTTTATCATTTTATTCAAAAACTAAGAAATCTACCCAGCGAAATCACGCCTTCCTTCTTTGAATTCACGACCATCATGGCTTTCGAATATTTTTATCAAAAGAAAGTCGATTACGCCATTATAGAAGTTGGCTTAGGCGGAAGGTTAGATTCTACCAACATCATCTCTCCAATCGTTTCTGCGATCACCAACGTTGCTTTGGATCACCAGGATTTGTTAGGAAACACCATTGAAGAAATAACTAATGAAAAAGCTGGAATCATCAAACCAAATATTGCCATTATTTCAGGTGCAGATGATATGGTGGTGAAAAATATTATTGAAGCAAAAGCATCCGACCTGAACACTTTATTTGTTGATGCAACTGCCATCAGCACCAATTTGAGATCTGATCTGCAAGGAAATTATCAGGAAAAGAACATTAAAGTAGTATTAGCGCTGATTAATGAATTGAAAAATGTCGGATTAAACATTTCAGAAAAAAACATTCAAGACGGACTTTTAAACGTACATCAAAACACCAACTTCATCGGTCGCTGGTTTGAGTTTTCGAAAGATCCACTCATCATTTGCGATACTGCTCACAACCAAGCCGGCTTAGAACTTGTTTTTGACCAGCTCAATTCAATTCCAAAATTCAAACATATCATTTTGGGTTTCGTGGCAGAAAAGAATATTACCGAAGTTTTACAGATTCTTCCAGACAACGCTACCTTCTATTTTGCCAAACCTGCCAACAATCGGGGTCGTCACCCACAGGATTATGAAGATTTATTAAAAAAATCGAAAATAATTTATAAAATTTTTGAGACCGTTCAGGATGCGTATCTTTTTGCAAAACAACAACTTAAAAAAGATGAAATGATTTTTATCGGCGGAAGCAACTTTGTGGTCGGAGAATTTCTTCAAAAAAATTTGGAAGAATAGAAAATTTTTGTACATTTGCCGAACCAAAATTTGACACATCAAAAATGGTATCGGGCTCTTAGCTCAGTTGGTTCAGAGCATCTCGTTTACACCGAGAGGGTCGGGGGTTCGAATCCCTCAGGGCCCACCCAAGAAACCTCAGTTTATTCTGAGGTTTTTTTTAATTAGGGCAGTTAGCTCAGTTGGTTTAGAGCGCTGCGTCGACATCGCAGAGGTCACTGGTTCGAACCCAGTACCGCCCACAAAACTTCTCAAGAAATTGAGAAGTTTTTTTTGTTTTAAGCTATTTAAGGTTCTAGTTTTAAAACGGTTGCAGTCATTCTTTTCTAGAACATTGAGATTTATTTATTACTTTTAGTCTCAAAACACAAAACATGCTAGTAAAAATTTACGGAAGTGCCATTTTCGGAGTCTCTGCACAAACAATCACTATAGAGGTCAATATCGATACAGGCGGTGTTGGTTATCATTTGGTAGGTCTTCCTGACAACGCCATCAAAGAAAGCAGTTACCGAATTTCGGCGGCGTTGAAAAACATTGGTTTCAAAATACCTGGTAAGAAAATCACCATCAATATGGCGCCGGCCGATCTGCGCAAAGAAGGTTCTGCTTATGACCTGAGTATTGCCTTAGGTATTCTGGCGGCATCAGAGCAAATCAATGCCGAAGAAATCGGTAAATACATTATTATGGGCGAACTATCTTTAGATGGCGGATTATTGCCTATAAAAGGAGTTTTACCAATCGCCATTAAAGCAAAAGAAGAAGGATTTAAAGGAATTATTTTACCCAAACTCAATATTCGGGAAGCTGCCATCGTAAGTGATCTTGAAGTTTACGGAATTGACAACATCAAAGAAGTGGTCGATTTTTTTAACGAAGGAATTCCTTTAGAGAGAACTTCGATTGATATTAGAAAAGAGTTTCAGGAAAAGGTTCATCATTTTCCCAATGATTTCTCGGAAGTGAAAGGTCAGGAAACCGCCAAACGCGCGATGGAAGTTGCAGCGGCCGGCGGACATAACATTATTCTCATCGGTCCGCCGGGAAGTGGCAAAACAATGCTTGCAAAGAGAGTTCCGACCATCTTACCACCACTAACCTTAAAGGAAGCTTTAGAAACGACTAAAATTCATTCTGTCGCGGGAAAGATCGGAACGGAAACTTCATTGATGACGGTTCGACCATTTCGCAGTCCGCATCATACTATTTCTGATGTTGCCCTTGTAGGCGGCGGAAGCTATCCTCAACCAGGCGAAATTTCATTAGCCCATAACGGCGTTTTATTTCTGGATGAAATGCCGGAATTCAAAAGAACGGTGTTGGAAGTCATGCGTCAACCTTTGGAAGATCGCGAAGTCACTATTTCCCGTGCAAAATTTACAGTCAACTATCCCGCAAGTTTTATGTTGGTTGCCAGCATGAATCCCAGTCCAAGTGGCTATTTCCCTGACGATCCCAACAATACTTCATCTCAGTTCGAGATGCAGCGGTATATGAATAAACTTTCCGGACCGCTACTCGACCGAATTGACATTCATATCGAAGTTCAAAAAGTAGAGTTTGAGCAACTTTCAGATAAAAGAAAAGGAGAACAAAGCGATGATATCAGACGGCGCGTTTTGATTGCTCGCGAAATCCAGAGTAACCGTTATAAAAATTCAGATATTCATTATAACGCGCAAATGGGTCCAAAAGAAATTGAGAAGTTCTGTGAACTTGATGAGACATCGCAAATCCTTATTAAAACTGCGATGGAAAAACTGAATCTTTCAGCGAGAGCCTATGATCGAATTTTAAAAGTCTCAAGAACGATCGCTGATTTAGAACAAGCGGAAACGCTTAATGCAGCTCATATTTCAGAAGCGATTCAGTACCGAAGTCTGGATCGTGAGTTTTGGAATGTATAAAAAATACCACTCCGAAATAAAGTGGTAATTTTTTAAAATAACTTTAAATTTTATTCTAAATAAAAGTCTCTTATCTGATCAATTGGTAACAAATGGTTTGATCATCTTTTTGTTTTCCTTTCTGATTTCAAAACCAAAATTATAAGAAAAGCCTACACCTAGCGTTTGTTTCATCTGAAGTTTTTGCATCTGATCATGGTCGTACAATAAATCTAAACTCACAACCGTAGTGATGAATTTATTAAATTTAAAGTTCAACGTTCCGTTATAAGAAACATCCACTCGATCTGCTTTAAAAATATAATTGCTAAAAAAATTGACTTGATTGACCAAGTTAATGTCTTTATAAATTTTCAATCGATACAGAATATTCACCAAAGCACCCAGCTCTGAACGTACCGACTGGCCATCTTTCTCCAAACCATACTTTCCTGCTTTCTGTAAATAAGGATCATTAACAAAGGTAAATTTACCATTGACCGGACGAAAAATAATCTGGAAATTCTCATTAGGATTATACAAAATACCGACCCCAGCATAAACATAACCTGGCGACATGAAGCGGGAAATTCGATCTTCAAAGGTTGGATCAGGAGTTAGTGAATAATTATATCCCGCCGAGAACTGTGACAAAAACTGAAAACCTGTCGACAAGTAAAAATTCTTTCCTACATCGTAACCATAGTTGGTCATCAGGTTGATGTAATCTTCGGTTTTACGGGAAGACTCGCCTTCTGAAGAGAGAAAACCATAACCTAACTGAATATTATTGTCTAAAAAATGCCTGTTGTTTTTATAACTGATGTTGTAATTTATTTTGCCGATAATACCAATGTTGTTATTACCACCCGAGTTCCAGTTAGAAAAGGATGACTGATTGAACGTCATGCTGTTTTGGCCATAGTAAAACCATTTAATAGGATCTTTTAACTGCAATATATTATAAGGCGTTACCGGAATGTTTTCATCCTTTTCGATGATCACATCACGGTTTCGAATAACGATCGTATCTTTAAAATGGACCTCGAATTTCTCAAACTTTGGATCAGCTAAGCTGTCAATATTCAGCGTGGTGGAATTCCATCTGTTTTGTGAGATTGAATCGATTTCGGCCAAAACGTGTTTATCGTTTTGCGAAAAAGCGAAGATTGATAGGAATGTAAAAATTGTAGTTAACAGATTTCTCATAGTTTGCAAATTTAAGACAAACAAACAAGTTTATAAAATCCATTCTATAGCCTTTTCGTACTTTTTGTCTGATTTTATTTACATTTATAAAAAGATTTAGTCATTATTGTCCAATAATCATTTTGGTCACCCTTTTGTCAAAAAGAACATCATGCTAAAAAACCACTTGAATCTCAACGCCATACGAAACGCAGCCATCATGGTAGCGGCGATGTGGTTCGGATATTTCCTCCAATATATGGGTTGGTTTACTGGATGTTCGGGCGCGATCATTCCGCTCAATCCACATGGATTAAAAGGAATTTTCCTCTCTCCGTTTTTGCATGGAAGTCTGGAACATATTTTTGGGAATTCAGTTCCTATTTTTGTTTTGGTATTTCTTCTTTATCAATTCTATCCGTTTATTGCGAAGAAGGTATTTTTGCTCGGCTGGATCTTAACTGGGTTTTTAGTTTGGCTTTTACCACCAATTGATATTTATACTGGTGAATTTAACACAGTTTGCATTATCGGTGCCAGCGGAATTGTCTATGTTTTGGCATTCTTCATATTTTTCAGCGGCGTATTCCGGTGGAACATGAAATTCTTAACCGTGTCTTTGGTTGTTGCGCTGTATTATGGAAGTTTAATTTGGGGCGTATTGCCGGAAGAATTATTTTCTAATCTTGCAGAACCAAGCAGAATTTCCTGGCAATCGCATTTATCAGGTGCTGTGATTGGAATAGTGATGGCTTTTATTTTCCGAAAATCAGGTGAAAGAAGAGTTAAATTTATCTGGGAATTCCCCAATTACTACAGTGAAAAAGATGACAAACTGTGGCAGGAATACAAAGAAAATCATCCGGACGATTTTTTAGAACTTCCTTACAAAAAGAAAGAAAATGTATGGGAACGGTTAGATGAACTTCGGAAGAATGAATAAATTTTGATACTTTTGATAAAACTTCATTATGCGTTCCGAAGAAAATCTTTACTCTATTGCGCTGCGACACTGTCCTTTAATCGGAGATGTAATTTTCCGAAAGCTGGTGGGTGAAATTGGTTCTCCGAAAGAAGTATGGGAACTTTCAAAATCAGGATTGCAAAATATTTTTGGCATCGGTCGAAAAATAGCAGTCGAAATTGGTAACCCGGAACATTTAAGATTTGCTGAAAAAGAAATTGCATTTTGTGAGAAAAATGGCATTAAAATCAATCTTCGGCATCTTGGTGATTTACCAACATTATTAAATGAATGTGAAGATGCTCCGGCAATTTTATATCAAAAAGGAAATTTTGACTTCTCCCGAAAAGCCGTAAGCATTGTGGGTACAAGAAATATTTCAGCTTACGGAAAACAATTTATTCAAGACTTATTAATTGCTGCTAAAAGTGAAAAGATCATCACCATAAGTGGTTTGGCTTTGGGTGCAGACGCTGAGGTTCATGAAGTTTCCATCAAAAACAATATTCCGACTGTTGCAGTTTTAGCACATGGTTTTCATACCCTTTATCCATCAAGAAATCGAAAACTGTCTCAAAAAATACTGGAGGAAAACGGCGTGTTATTCACCGAATTCAATTCTACTCAAAAGCCTGATCGCGAGAATTTTATTCAGCGAAACCGCGTGATCGCAGGTTTGGCACCGGCAACAATTGTGGTCGAAACCGCTTTTGGCGGAGGCTCGATAAGCACAGCAACATTTGCTAACAATTACAACAGAGAAGTTTATGCTTTGCCCGGCAGAATTGATGAAAAATACAGTCAGGGTTGCAACCAACTTATCCATCAAAATAAAGCCGCCGTAATTTCTACCATCTCAGCCCTTATTGAGCAACTCGGTTTTGCGGATGATGTTGAAAAAACAGACGAACTTTTCCCCGTTTCTGAGGTTAGAATTTTATTACCAGATCATCAACAAAATATTTTAAATACGCTCGATCGCAAGATTCCATTCTCATTAGATGAGCTTGCGCAGAAATTAGAAATCCCTACTTATAAAATTTTACCCGATTTGTTACAATTAGAAATTTTGGGATATATAAAAGCACTTTCTGGACGACAATATCTTGCAATTTAACTTTTAAACATTTTTAAAAAAATACTAAACCTCGAATTACTTTCAATTTTTAATGTTTTAAATGTCTATTTTATGAATTTAATAAAAATTAACTCTAAATTTATTAATAACTCAACAATACACAAAGTTTTTCTTGTAAGTTCTGAAAAAACGTTAAATTTGTTAGTAATAATTCTCAATTCTTATGGAACATTACAACGTAGAGCAGAAAATTCAGGAATTTATCGCACACATTGAAGCGAAAAATCCAAATGAACCAGAGTTCTTACAAGCTGTAAAAGAAGTTGCTGCCACAGTAATTCCTTTCATTGCAACTCGTAAAGAATACAATGGTATGAAACTTTTAGAAAGGATGGCAGAACCAGAAAGGACCATTATTTTCCGCGTTCCATGGGTTGATGATTCTGGTGAAATTCAAGTAAACAGAGGTTTTAGAATTCAAATGAATTCTGCAATTGGTCCTTACAAAGGAGGAATTCGTTTTCATCCGACTGTGAATTTATCTGTTCTTAAATTTTTAGCATTCGAACAAACTTTCAAAAACTCTTTAACAACTCTTCCAATGGGTGGTGGTAAAGGAGGTTCTGATTTTGATCCACAGGGAAAATCAAATATGGAAGTAATGCGTTTTTGTCAGGCATTTATGACAGAAATGTGCAAATATATCGGACCTGAAACCGATGTTCCTGCCGGAGATATTGGAGTTGGCGCCAGAGAAGTTGGCTATTTATTTGGTCAGTACAAAAAAATCAGAAATGAATTTACTGGCGTACTAACAGGAAAAGGATTGGCTTACGGTGGTTCCTTAATTCGTCCGGAAGCAACCGGATATGGTGTTGTTTATTTCTGTGAGCAAATGTTGAAAACAATCGGGCAAGAAGTGAAAGGAAAAACCTTTGCCGTCTCTGGCTTCGGAAATGTTGCTTGGGGTGTTGTAAAAAAAGTAAATGAATTAGGCGGAAAAGTGTTAACTATTTCTGGTCCTGATGGCTACGTATATGATGAAGACGGAATTTCTGGTGATAAAGTAGACTATCTACTACAGCTTCGGGCCTCTGGAAATAACAGAGCAGAAGATTTCGTAAAAAAATTCCCTAGTGCTAAATTCTACGCAGGAAAACGTCCTTGGGATGTTAAATGTGATGTAGCAATTCCAGCCGCAACGCAAAATGAATTATTATTAGAAGATGCTCAGGCATTGGTTGCAAACGGCGTGCTTTGTGTAACTGAAGCAGCGAACATGCCTTCAACTTTGGATGCTATAAATTATTTCCTGGACAGCAAAGTTTTGTTCTCCCCTGGAAAAGCTTCTAATGCAGGTGGTGTAGCAACTTCCGGATTAGAAATGACTCAGAATTCAATTCGTTTGAACTGGTCGTCTGAAGAAGTTGATGCAAGATTAAAAGAAATTATGATCGGCATTCACAAGGCTTGTAGAGACTACGGTAAAGAAGAAGACGGTTACGTTAACTATGTAAAAGGAGCCAACATCGCCGGCTTTGTAAAAGTTGCCGAGGCAATGTTAGCGCAAGGTGTGGTATAAAAAATCGAAGCCGGAGTTTTACTCCGGCTTTTTTCATCAATCCTGTCCCGGGCTAATGGGAAAAAAGTAAAGTGAAAGGATAAAAAGCATTGAAAATTCAATGCTTTTTATTATTTAGGTCGGTCCTGATTGTTGGTCAGTTTAATGATTCTTACTCTACGATTTCTTTTTTAGCTTTTTGAGTGTTAAGCGTTTTCTCGGTAGCTTTAACATCTTCTGCTTCTCTCATTTGCATGTCTTCTGTTTTCTTCTGATCTTCAGCTTTAACTTCTACAGGTTCTGCATTCATAGAATCTACAGCTTCCATTTCGGCTTTTACTTCTGCTTTTTGTAGAGTTTCTATTTTAGTCGCTTTCTGCATTTTTGCACTCTCTTTCTTCTGTGCAGATGCAAATGTAATTCCGGCTCCTAAAAATACGATTGCTAACATTGACTTTTTCATAAAATAATTTTATTGGTTAATACCCATCAATAACGCAGAATATCATTTTTATACATTGACGCTAACAAAGTTTAACGCACTTTATAAAAGATTGGGAAAGTAAACGCTTACTTTAAATTTTTTTACAATTTTTCGAAAAACTCAAAAGCCATAAGACCTACAATGGTATTCTTAATAATAATCGGTTTCCGAAAACCTGATTCTGAGTGTAAATTATGCCAGATAAAGTCCTTACTAATATTTATATTTAGGAGCATCCAGATTTTCGCTTCTTCCAAAACCAGTCCCGCTCTTCGTTACAATCCCTTCATTTAGCGCTCGCTCGCTCACACTTCATTCCGGGGATTTTCACTGCGATCGGGGCTATGAGTTCGGACAGTTATATCTCGAAAAGGATATGGGAAATAGATAAAAAGTTTCGCTGAGTATTTATAAGACAAAAAAATATATCTTAGTGATTAGAAATAATTCCTAGGAATATCAGACAAATATCTACCAAATACGTTGTATTTGTCTGATAAATTAAGATATATATACAAGTTATCTGCAACCGCACCAAAAAAAGCCAGAGTGAGATGTGATAATATAGCTCTGTTAATTGTTTTCTTTTAAAGCAAAAAAATAATTTCCAATTAAAAATTTCATTTTCAACAATGTCTAAATTAATCAAACTTTTCACTTTAGTTCTGAGCCTAAATATTTTTGCGCAACAAGAAAATTTAAAAATAAATGGTAACATCACCGACAGTAAACAAAATAATATTACATCAGCAGAAATATATCTATTTACAGCAAATAATGAACTTGTAAAAACTACAATTGTCCAAGATGGTAATTTTGAATTTTCACAACTCAAACCCGCTCAATATCATTTACAGATAGTATCAAATGATATCACTCATAATGAACCCCCTTTTCAACTTTCGTCAGATCTTAATTTAAGTGTAATGCTGAATGAAAAGGTTTCTAATATCGAAGAAATTAAAATTTCACGCACAAGAAATCCTTTTAAGGTTCAAAATGGAAATATTGATATAGATGTTGCAAATTCTTCTTTAAGTAAGGTTGCAACATCCACAGATTTATTGGCCAAATTGCCGTTTATTTATGTAGATGCAAATGGAGAAGGTTTGTCAATGGTGGGGAAAGGTATTCCGCTTTTATATATCGACAACCAAAAAGTTGATTTTAATGTTTTGTCTGCTGTATCTGTTGATGAAATTAAATCTGTCGAAATAATAAGGAATCCCTCCGCAAAATATGAAGCAGAAGGAAAATCGGTAGTTAAAGTGATCTTGAAAAACAGTAAAAAAGAAGGCTATAAATTGGCTTTGAATGAAACTGCAGTTTTCAACAAACGTTTCAGCAATAATTTTTCAGCCAATTTTCAGCAGAAAAAAAATAATACCGAATGGAAATTAAATGCTGCGTATAATCAAATACAACATTGGGAAAGTAATGGTTTTGATTATTCTGTTCCCGGCAAAAGTATTAAGTCAGACTACATCATTATGTCAATGACCAACCGTCCGCAAGTCATTTTGGGCGCAAGTTTGTATCACGAATTAAACGACGGAGATAACTTAACATTTACAATAAATGGAAACTTAAGGCCCGATAAAGGTGATAATAATACGGTCACAAACTATGAAGTCAACGGCCTGAAGTCGCAAATATTAACATTAAATCCGCAGGACAGAAAAAGAGCCACTATCAATTCTATTTTTAATTATAATAAGCAATTGAAATCTATAAACGCCACTATTTTCACAGGTTTGCAATATACGCGGGAAAGCAATAATGTAGATCTGGACTTTTACAACAATATTGATAATTCAGGGTACAATTTTAGCCAGGTTAGAAAACAAAAATATGCTGTGAATGCTTTTTCTGGAAGAATTGACATCGAGAAAAAAATAAAGGAAAATTATCAATTGGGAATTGGTGGAAGTTTTACAAAAGCAGATGCTTCAACCGATAATCTCACAGATTATAGAAACTTAAATCCTTCTGAATATTTTAAATATTTTTTTGATGAAGAAAATTGGGCTTCTTACGCAGAGTTTTCAGGTGAAAAGGAAAAAATAAGTTTCAAGGGCGGTATTCGTTTGGAAACAACCTCCGCAAATGGTTACAACAAAATTTTGGATGAGACGACTATTGAAAGACATTATGTGGATTGGTTTCCAAATGCCGAACTATCTTTCAAGCAAAATGAGAATTATGTCTACACGGTAAACGTTAAACGGAGTATTTCAAGACCAAGTTACAGCGATCTAGCTTCGGGTGGATTATATAGCAGTCCCTATGTAGAATACAAGGGAAATCCAAATCTTTTGCCATCTTATACCAGTGAAGTTTCCGCAAGTGTCAATCTGAAAAAATGGGCTTTGAATGCGTCTGTTTATCAAGTTAAGAATCCCATTGGCTTCGGACTTTTTTATGATGAGAACGAAAATATTTCACAGTTCACTACCAAAAATTTTGACAAAGAAAGTGGGGCAAGTTTAGGACTGGATGTTCCATTTGAATATAAAATTATAACCTCCCAAAACAGTTTATCCTTAAATTATTCCAAAACAGAAGATAGTCTTGCCGTTGTAAATCCATCCACACCATATCTTTATCTCTATACAAATAATACGATTAAACTTGGAAAAGGTTTTAATTTTCTTCTAGATGGCACTTGGATTACCAAGAGAACGCAAGGGATTTACGAATACAACGAAATGGTATTAATAAATTTAGGCTTAACGAAATCAGTTTCAAATTTTGATTTTACTTTGCGATATAATGATGTTTTCAACCAAAACACCTATATCCAAAAATTAAGTTATGACAAAATTATAACGAAAGGAAGTTTTTATGGAAATACTCCCACTTTTTCTGTCGGAATAAAATATAATTTTGGAAAGATTTCTAATTCAGAATACAGAGAGAAGCAAATTAATCAAACTGTGGACAGGATTTAATGCGAAAATTGAAAAGCGGATGCAGATAACATCGTATTGGCAATAGTGCGGAGGAATCGTAAGTTTAACCATTTCAGATATTCCGAAGTTTAATTTATAATAAGAATGTTTCCGCGCTTAAGCCGCACCATCGCCAATACCCAACCGTTATAGGCAATTGAAAAAACTGTGCTTCGAATGAAATATCGAATAATTATTTACATGATATTTTTTATAATCTATTGTGCATTGGCATTTCCGATTGCATCTATTCAAGATATTTTTAAAATTGGTTCAACTGAACTAATACTTTTTCTAGGATTTGGAATTTTAAATATTCTATTTGCATTCTACTTTTTAAAATGGAATAAAACGCTGAATATTATTATCTCTTTTATCATATCATTTGTTGCATTGAGTACTGTTCATTTAGTTACAAAATTTCATTTAGAACCAAATTGGGATGCTTATGGAATTTATACTGCAATTATCACAAACGCTCTGACATCTATTCTACTTTGGGAAGTTGCATTCCAGATTAAAAAAAAATTAAAGATCCCAAATTTGGACATTTAAACTAAATTGTGAAAATCAACTGCCTATAACATATTCTATGACAAAAACCAAGCAAAAATTGAAAAAATTACGCGGCAAATTTGTGCAGATTGACAAAGTTTGATTCTCGTTGGATCACCGCAAAAATTCTGTAGACAATTTTGCATTTTATGTTGTTTAAAACCAACATCGTATGTTTTCCTTCCGCTTTTTTTCGCGTGTAATATTCTTTAAGTTCAGGGTCGTATTTGATCGCAGTGAGCGACACCATATGCAGCAGCGATTTCATCTTTTTATCTGCCAGATGACTGACCCTCGTTTTTCCCTTGATACTTGTTCCAGAGCTGTGTTCGAAAGGTGCAACGCCGGAATAACACGCAAATTTTCTTCCGTTTGTAAACGCTGTAAATCCTTTGGTGACCATCAAAAGATAGACTGAAGTGATCTCCCCAATTCCCGGAATACTTTTTAAAAGTTGTTGCTGTTTGTACAGCGTTTCATCTTCCCTAATTAGTTTTTTAATCCTGTCATCTAGCATTGAAAGCTGCTTTTTCAGGTATTTTACAGTTTGTCGGTTGATCGATTTTACACTTCCGAAAACTTCTTTGCTGAGGAACATTTCGTTTTCCATGGTTCTTTCAAAAACTTTAATGGCGGCGATGGTTTTTTCACGTTCAGCAAATACGATTTTAAGTTGCTGCAGATTCACTTCAGGAAGTACAGAAAGCGTTATTTTATCGGTATTTCGTTTGGCGTAAAAGGCAATTTCTTTGGCATCTACCTTATCGCTTTTGCCACGCGTAATTCCCAGGGAACGTTTTATTTCCAAAGCTGGAACCTGCGCGTAATCGAGTTCATTTTCGCTCAAAACTAAAGAGAGCAGGGAGGAATAAATACCGGTATTTTCGAAGACGAAAAGCATTTCTTCCAATTTGTGTCCGGTTTTTTTGAGATTTTTTAAAAATGAGTTTAGGGATTTTTCGGTGTTGAGAATCTGTCCTCTTTCAAGCTCTTGATCATCTGTTACCACACAATAATCTAGCGTTAATTTAGCCACATCAATTCCGAGGTAAGTTGTGTAATTTTTCATAATTTAGTTGGGTATTAAATTAAATGTTGAAATTCTTTAAAATCTTTATTAGATCTGGGTAATCTGGTATTCTATCTAAAGCTGTTTCAACCTTTTAAAACTAGGCAGAGGACTGATATGTTATTTGAGACTTCTACTCTCTAACGGTATTTCTAGTTCACCTCTGTCTTGTTTATTTAAAGGTATTAATTTTATGAATGTAAAGTAAAGACGGTATTT
>DIBY01000001.1:0-154898 GCA_002415135.1 Flavobacteriales bacterium UBA5040
CAAGTTTTGATACTGATCCAACGAGATCATCATAAAAAAAACCTTCCCACAAAAAAAATTTACGGGACGGTTTCTCAATTATTTAAAAAGTCAAATCGTTTATTCTTTAGTAAAAGTAAAAGTTTGTCCGCCCTGATTAAGAGTGAAACTCTTTTTATCTTTTGCGAAATCTAATTCGATTCCGGCCATTTCAAAACTGAATTTATTATCACCTTCGTAATCCAATGGAAATGCGCTTTGCCCTGTCGCCTGTGCGGTTAATTTATTATTATCTGTTTTTAGAACAATTTTCACAGGGATTTGTTGGCTCGAAAAACTACCTTCATAATCACTTAAAGTAACTTTCTCCAGCTCATTATTCATTTTAAAAAGATTATCAGTTTTATTTGCATCAGGGACACTTCCTTTTGGATCTAACTGAATCGAAACAATTTCTTTCTTCGTAGGAACTTCAAAGGACCATTCTGAATTTCGTTTCCAAATCTCAACGGGAAGTTTTACATGCTGCGTCGTTCCATCTTTAAACTTAATATCCATATTTACCGGCATTGGTAATTGTCCGATGTTTTCAATTTTAATGATCACTCCTTTTGCAAAGTCTCCGTTTACATATTTTGCACTTTTTACCGCTTGATCAATTTTCCACTTATTTAAAAACCAACCTCTCCAAAACCAGTTCAACTCTTCACCAGAAACATTTTCCATGGTTCTGAAAAAATCATCAGGAGTTGGGTGTTTAAAAGCCCACCTTTTGATATACTCGCGAAGCGCTTTATCGAAGCGCTCTTCACCCAAGATATTTTCACGCAACATTTGGAGACCTGCACTTGGTTTGTAATAGCCCAGATATCCTAAATTTCTTTCTTTTAAATTATCTGGAGCAGTCAATATTGGCTCCATGTTATCACTATAAAAAGCAGGCGACATCGATTGAAGTGGTTTCGGCTGGTAATATTCTCCATTATTAAACTCTCTTTCTGAAACTGAATTGATGAATGTATTTAAACCTTCGTCCATCCAGGCATATAATCTTTCGTTGGATCCGACAATCATTGGAAACCAGTTATGACCAAACTCGTGATCCGTAACACCCCAAAGATCTTCTCCTTTTGAATCCATGTGACAGAAAACGATTCCCGGATATTCCATTCCACCTTCGTTACCGGCAACATTTACTGCCGTTGGATACGTGTATTCATACCACCTTTTTGAGTAATGCTCGATTGATGTTTTTGTATATTCAGTCGATCTTCCCCAAGCAGCATTTCCATCACTTTCTACCGGATAAGCTGAGATTGCTAGTGATTTTTTTCCACTTGGTAAATTAATTTTCGCAGCATCAAGAATAAATGCGGACGAAGATGCCCAAGCAAAATCTCTAGTATTTTCAATTTTAAATTTCCACGTTTTAGTTGAAGTTGAAGATTTCGCACTTGCATTTGCTTCAGCGGCAGACCTAATAATTACCGTTTTATCGCTATTTCTAGCCTGATCCCATTTCTTATTTTGGTCATTGCTATAAACTTCTTTTGGGTTTAATAATTCGCCGGAAGCAACAACGTATTGATTTGCGGGAACGGTTAGATTCGCCGTAATAGTTCCGTACTCTAAATAGAATTCTCCTGCACCCAAATAAGGCAAGGTATTCCAGCCCATGATATCATCATAAACACACATTCTCGGAAACCATTGAGCAATGGTGAAAATCTTTCCATTTTTAGTCGCTTCAACTCCCATTCTGTCAGAACCGTAATTGGGTGAGACGAAGGAATAATGAACAACAAATTTGATAACGCCACCTTTCGCTTTTAAATCCTGCGGAAGATCGATCTGCATTCTCGTATCTGAAATCGTGTAAGTAGGATTTACTTTTACTTTTTTTCCATTTGCAGAAAGAATCTCAATCGATTTAATGGTATAACCACCATCAAAATCTTGTCCGTGGGCACCATTTCGACTTCCTGCCATTGGAACAACTGAATTTCCACGTGAATCTTTTTTAAATAAATTTTGATCCAGTTGCAACCACAGAAAACTTAAATCATCATAACTATTATTGGTGTAAATAATTTCTGCCGACCCCGAAATCTCATTCTTGGCTTCATTCAAACTGGTATTCAAAACATAATCAGCGCTATTTTGCCAATAATTGTGACCGGGTTGTCCGCTCGCTGAACGGGTTTCCGTCGCATTATTCTGATAGAAATAAGGCTTAAAAGCTTCGGTATAACTATACTTCGGTGCATCATTTTGAGCGAATGAATTTACAGAAACCGCAATAGCCAAGGCCACCATTGGTTTTAAAAATTTAAAATTCATGAGGAGATTTTAGATATAAGTATTAAAAAACCTCAATATTGTTACAAATATTGAGGTTATATATTTTAAAATTAAAGTTAGTTAGACTTTTTCGCTTTAATCATTTGCTCCAGCATGTCCCACATTTCCTGCGGAATTTCTTCGAGCATATTAAATTCACCAGCACCTTGGAGCCATTCTCCACCATCGATGGTAACAACTTCTCCATTCATGTAAGCAGAATAATCTGAAACTAAATACGCTGCCAAATTCGCTAATTCCTGATGTTCGCCAACTCTTCTTAATGGAACCTTTTTACGCATATCGAACTTTTCAGCCAGATCTCCTGGTAATAATCGTTCCCAAGCTCCTTTAGTTGGAAATGGTCCTGGTGCAATGGCATTGAAACGAATTCCATATTTCGCCCATTCTACAGCTAAACTTCTGGTCATTGCAAGAACTCCAGCTTTTGCACAGGCAGAAGGAACTACGTAAGCAGAACCTGTCCAGGCGTAAGTAGTGACAATATTTAAAACCGTTCCTGGAACTTTATTATCGATCCAATATTTTCCGATAGAAAGAGTGCAGTTTTTTGTACCTTTTAAAACGATGTCTAAAATAGAATCAAATGCAGAATGCGTTAATCTTTCAGTAGGTGAAATAAAATTTCCGGCAGCATTATTCAATAAGATATCAATTTGCCCAAATTCTTTGATTGCCGCTTCTTTCATTGCTTCAACCTCATCCCAATTTCTCACGTCGCAAGAAACACATAAAACTTTTCCGCCCGTTTCCTCTTCCAGCTCTTTTGCAGTTGCTTGTAGTTTTTCTAAATTTCTGGAAGTGATGACGACTTTCGCACCAAGTTGCAGAAAATATTTCGTCATGGCCTTTCCTAATCCACTTCCACCACCGGTTACGATGGCTACTTTATCTTTTAATGCATCTTCTTTGAGCATTGGTTGGGTGTACAAATTCATACTTTTAATTTTGATTTAAATTTAAGATTAATTTATCGTCTTAGAAAATTTAATAAAATGTTATGAATATTAAATTGACATGGTGAAATTCTTTCATCGTCAGAATGACAGCGCTTCTCATTATTGAAGAAAATTTGAAAATAATCGTATCTGCGCCCCGACTTGAACGGAGCTCTTTTTCTGACGAGGAACGAGGAAGAAAAAAGCGGGAGTGGAAGGCGGAAAATTGGCGCCCAAAAAAAATAAAAAAAAACTGCCCCAATCCTGGAGCAGTTTTAAGTATCAATTATTTTTCGAGTTTAGTAACCGAAAAGTTCTTCTAAAGAAATTTTCTTCACCTCGCCCAATTTTTCTAAATCCTTTATCGGAACTCTTTTTTCTGAGGCAACGATCGCATAAGTGTAAGGTTTTCCAGATAAATTAATATCGTGGAAAGATTTTAAATCTGCCATTTTCACGTTATCTACAGAACTGTAGATCGATTTTCGCGGATCTTCGGACAAACCTAATTCTTTAGCCGCCAAATAGTTGAAAATAATTTTATCCTCCGTAATTCTTTCGGTTTGAATATCTTTTTTAACCTGCGTTTTTGCCAAATTCAAATTCTCAGACAGATCCGGCATTTTAGTCAAAAGCTCTGTCATTGCTGTAGTTGCGTCATTGAATTTATCGGCTTGACTTCCAACATAACTCATCATGTAATATTCCTGATCTTTTTTCTGGGGCTGAACATAAACTCCGTAGGTAGAATACGCTAAAGCCTTACTCTCACGGATGGTTTGGAATACGATAGAACCCATTCCGCCGCCAAAATAATTATTGAAAACTTTTACAACGGTATTCTTTTTAGCATCGTATTGATCTGTATTTCTGATCCAACGAGTTTCGGCTTGAACCATTTCGTAATCGGTGAACAGTACTTTATTTTTCGTTTGAGCGATCTGTTTGAAAACTTTTTCTGGCGTCGCTACAGCAAATTTTGTAGGAACCGGATGCATGGTCTTCAATTTACTGTTTAGATCTTTCATTGAAGCCGGACCGTAATAAATCACGGTTTGTTCGTAATTATTGAGGTTTTTAATTCTATCAATCAATTCTTTAGAAGTGGTAGCTTCTAATTCTGCATTGCTCAAAACATTATTGAATTTATTTTTCTCGCCATACAAAGCATAGCTTGTTAAACCTTGCAGAATTGCGCCTTTATTAGCTTTCACATCTTTTCTCGCTTTTGCTAATCTTTCTTTCAAACTTTTCAAAGCGGCATCATCTGCTTTTACATTTTGAATTAAATCTTCGTATAACTTTACAGCAGCATCAAAATTTTCCTGTAAACCTTCGATGGAAACCGTGGTATATTCTTCGCCGGAAGAGATGGTGAAATTACACGCGATTTTGTAAAACGCTTTTGAAATTTCTTCAGAAGACATTTTCTCTGTTCCTAAAAACTGTAGATATTGCGAAGCTAAAGGTTGCTTCAAATCATTTAAGGAACCGATTTTATAACGGTATTTCAAACGGAAAATCTGATTTTCGGTATTTGGAACGTAAAGAACTTCTGCTTTACCTAACTTCGATTTCTGAATATCTTTATTGTAATCCAAAAACACAGGAGTTGAAGGATTGTTTGGCATATTTCCAACCATTTTTACAAAGTGAGATTGTTTGTCTGCGTTGGTTTCAACAGGCGTGATCTGCGGTTTTTCAATTTTTTGAGAAGCAGGCGATTCTCCTTTTTTCTTTAAGATGGCCACATAATTATCTCCTAAATATTTGTTAGCAAAAGCAACGATATCGGCTTTAGAAATCTTGGATAAATCATTAACATAAGCAACTTGATCTCTCCAGTTTAATTCTGAAGTGAACGCATCCATAAGCGATCCAGCTCTGTCACCATACGTTTCAGATTCGTAGATCTTGTCCTTTTTGATATTGTTAATAATGGAAGTAATTAAATCCTGATCAAAGTTTCCTTTTTTCAAATTATCAATTTCACCTAGAACCAAAGTTTTCACGTCTTCTAAACTCTGTCCGTTCGTTGGAGCCGCACTGATGTATAAAACGCCATAATCAATTAAGGTAAAAGTTTCTGCGGAGGCGCGTAATAGTTTTTGTTTTTTCACTAAGTTCAGATCCATTAAACCTGCTTTACCATTGGTTAAAACTTGCCCAACTAAATCTGCAATTAAAACATCTTTGTCTTTATTTCCAGGTAAACGGTAACCGATGGTTAAATTTTCTGCATCTGGACCTGTAATTTCTTCAATAATTGGAGCTGAAATTGGAACTTCTGGCTTGAAGGTATATTTCGCAACCGGTTTACTTTGCATGTAAGAAAATGCTTTGTCAACTTGAGCAATTACCACATCCGGATCAAAGTCTCCCGATAATATTACCCCCATATTATTGGGAACATAATAGTTGTGGAAATATTTTCGGATTTCTACCAAGGAAGGATTTTTTAAATCTTCAATGGTTCCGATCGTAGTTTGCTGTCCGTAATTGTGATTTTTAAATAATTCTGAAAATAAAGTTTCGAAAACTTTACTTCCATCACTGTCTAAACTTCTGTTTTTCTCTTCGTAAACCGCTTCTAATTCCGTGTGGAAAATTCTTAAAATAGGATTTCTGAATCTTTCTCCCTGAACGGCTAAATATTTATTCAAAGAACTGCTCGGAACATCATCGGTGTAAACAGTTTGCTCAAAACTTGTAAAAGCATTGGTCCCTTGAGCTCCCATGGAAGCCATCATTTTATCATATTCATTGGCAATGGCGAACTTACTTGCAACTCCAGAAACGGAATCAATTTTTTTGTAAATCGCTTTTCGCTGTGCCTCATCTTTGGTCTTATTATACTTTTCATATAATGCATCAATCTTGTCTAATTCTGGTTTTTCTTTTGCCCAATCCAAAGAACCATATTTGTCCGTTCCTTTGAAAACCAGGTGTTCCAGATAATGTGCTAAACCGGTATTTGTTCGAGGATCGGTCTTGCTTCCCGCTTTCACGGCAACATAAGCCTGAATTCTCGGATCTTTCTTGGTCGGACTTAAAATAACAGTCAAACCATTTTTCAAGGTGTAAAATCTCGCGCTCATCGGATCGTTTGTTACGTATTTGTACGTATATCCGTTTCCAGAGGCTTCTTTCCACTCGTATTTATTCTGTGCAAAAGTGTGCAAAGAAAAAAGCAACATAAAAATTGCTAAGAAGAGTTTTTTGAACATAATTATTTATTTAAAGTATTAGACGAATATTTTTTCAAATTGTTTCAAAACCTTTAATTATTTTTAGATGAGGTCATTCCTTTCACTAAAAACCATTGCGCCAAAATGTAAGTGGCCATCACCAACAAATTGAGAATCATCAAAGGTTGCAAGAATAGATATACGGAAAGCAGCGTATCTGAAATTAGAAATAAAAGTGCCCCAATAATCAAATTTCTGTTGTGCGTTTTAATAGCGTTGTACATCATCGCAGCAATTAAAACAGCATAAATAATTACTGGAATTTTCATTTCTTTTAAATAAGGAAAAAGAAAAAAGAGTAAAATTGAGGCATAGAGACTAAGAATAATCGGCCAAAATTCCGAAATACGATGTTGTACTTTTTTCTTAAACGAAATAATATAAAATAGATGAGCCAATAAAAAGCTGCCTAATCCAGGCAGAAAACCCCAGTTAAAAAGAAGAAATAAATCCCCGAAAAAACTAAGCACCAATCCCGCCAAAAAAAATGGAGCTAGCTGAATTTTCTCCGATTTCACTTTTGAGATATACATTAAGATTAAAACAGGAAGTAAAATAGGTTTGGTGAAAAATCGCAATTCTGTTTGATTACTGAAAATCAAAAACAAGTCAATAACGAAAATGATGATTAATATAATCTGTAAACTTTTTGATCTCATTAATTCAACTTTTTTAGACTCGTAATTTATAGGAAAATGAAAATATAATTTAAGCTTATGCTAATCGGTCAAAAAGCAATCTTTCACCATGCTTTTCTTCTGAAACATTTCCATCTGAAAAAGCCAGGAAACCATTAACGAAAGTATGCGTGATTTTAGAATGAAACTCCATTCCTTCCAACGGGCTCCAACCACATTTGTATAAAATATTTTCTTTGGAAACCGTGTAACCATCATTTAAATCAACCAAAACCAAATCTGCTTTAAATCCTTCTTTAATAAATCCACGCTTTTCGATTTCAAAAAGAATGGCCGGATTATGACACATTTTCTGAACGATTTTCTCTAAAGAAATCTTACCATTTTTAAAATTCTCCAACATCACATTTAAAGCATGTTGAACTAAAGGTCCGCCAGAAGGAGCTTTTAAATAGGTTTGAGATTTTTCCTCCAAAGTGTGCGGCGCGTGATCAGTCGCTATAATATCAATTCGATCGCCCAACAAAGCTTCCCACAATCCGTCTTTATCTTTTTGAGTTTTTACGGCAGGATTCCACTTGATGAAATTACCTTTGGTTTCGTAATCTTCATTGGTGAAAGTAAGATGATGCACACAAACTTCAGCCGTTATTTTTTTATCTTTTAACTGAATATCATTTCTAAAAAGCTCAGTTTCTTTTGCGGTGGAAAGATGGAAAATATGTAATCTCGCTCCAGTTTTTTTTGCCAGTTCGACCGCTTTTGAAGAAGAAATATAACACGCTTCTTCGCTTCTAATTAAATGATGTTGGTTTACAGGAATCTCTTCATCGTATTTTTCTTTCGCTAATTCTGTATTTTTTCTGATGGTCGCTTCGTCTTCACAATGAACAGCAATGAGCATTTTTGTGCTGCTGAAAATCTTTTCTAAAGTTTCGGGATTATCAACCAACATATTTCCAGTTGAAGAACCGAGGAACAATTTTATTCCAGCGACATTTCGGGGATTGGTTTTTAAAACTTCTTCCAAATTATCATTGGTCCCACCCATCATAAAAGAATAGTTGGCGAAAGATTTCTCCGCAGCTATTTTATATTTCTCTTCTAATAATTCCTGCGTTACCGCATTTGGAACCGTGTTCGGCTGTTCCATGAAACTTGTAATTCCACCAGCGACTGCTGCTCTTGATTCGCTTTCGATATCGCCTTTCCAAGTCAGACCCGGCTCGCGAAAATGAACTTGGTCATCAATAATTCCTGGAAGGAGATATTTTCCGGAAGCGTCAATAATTTGATCAACATTTTCTTCAGCTAAATTCTCTCCGATTTTTGATATTAAATCATTTTCGATAAGAAGATCATTTTCAAAAATTTGATTTTCATTGACAATTTTGGCATTTTTTATTAGAATTTTCATTGTATCAGAATGTAGATTTAAAGATTATTGAGGTGAAATTCACTTTGGAAATCAGTTTCCCAAATTTAATATTTAAAAACGATTTAGAAATGCTTCCCACTTTATTTCAAAAATAAAAAAATTAATACTTTCATTAAAGCCACGAATGCACAAATGTTTCTTTCAACAGAATTAAATTCGTGAATTCGTAGTAAAAAAAATAAAGAGTTCAGGTTACGCCAAAATTTTAAATTTTCCCCGCTCGAATCTATTTAATTATATTTGCAGAAATTCAGAAATTTTGTATAAAAAATTATTGGGACAAACTGCGATTTATGGATTAAGCACCGTCGTAATTCGGTTATTTCCATTTATCATCAGTCCGTTTGTTACGAATGCGTTTGGTCCACAATCGCTGGCTCCATTCATCGATTTTTATTCGGTTGCCGGAATCATCATCGTTTTGCTTTCTCACGGAATGGAAACTACTTTTTTTCGTTTTGCAGAAAAAGAAGAAGATACCAAGAAATTAATTTCTACTGCGACCATCAGTGTCATTGCTGCGTCTCTGATTTTTATGTTATTCGCTTTTATTTTCCGGCAGAATTTAGCAGTTGCCTTCAAAACGCCTGACCAAATCAATCTTCTCACGATGATGCTTTTTGTTCTCGGTTTGGATGGACTTTCAACTATGCCTTTTGTCATTTTAAGGAAAACTGGACGGCCGAAAAAGTTCGCTTTAATTAAAATTATTAACGGAGTTATCAACTTCCTTTTGGTTCTTTTCTTCATCGTTATTCTGCCTCGATTAGGAGAAAACGGATTTTTGGGAATTCGTTACAATAAAGAATTTGGAATTGGATATGTGTTTGTCGCCAACTTGGTTGCAAGTGCGGTAACATTTATATTACTTGCTCAGGAAATAAAATCAGTACGAATCGCTGCTTTTGATTCAAAACTTTGGAGAAAAATGATGGCGTATTCCTGCCCAATTACCATTGCAGGTTTGGCTGGAGTTATTAATGAAACAATGGATCGCCAGTTCTTAAAATATCTTTTACCCGATGGAATAAACACTGAACAAATGGCGATCTATGGTGCAGTTTGTAAAATCGTAACGTTTCTTACTTTGTTTCGTCAAGCCTATCTTTTGGGAATTGAACCTTTCTTTTTCTCGCATGCAAAGAAAGAAAATTCGGGTCAGGCATATGCCAAATTGATGGATATGTTCGTTATCGTCAACTGCATTATTTTATTAGCATTATGTGCCAATTTGAATTGGCTGGCTGAACTTTATCTTTCAAATCCTGCTTACAACGAAGGAATCCCGATTGTGCCGATTGTTTTAATCGCGGCGGTTTTCTTAGGGATTTATCTGAATATGTCTGTTTGGTATAAACTTTCTGACAAGACTATTTTTGGCGCGTACATCTCCGTTTTAGGTGCAGCAGTTACCATCGCTGTTAATGTTTATTTTATTCCATCTTACGGATATTGGGCTTCTACCTGGGGAACATTTTTAAGTTATTTTTCAATGATGACCGTTTCTTATTTTCTCGGTCAATATTTTTATCCCGTTCCGTATCACATGAAAAAGATCATAGGATACTTGAGTGTAAGCATTCTGTTTTCTTTGGTTTCGTATTATGTTCTTGATGGAAATCTACTCATTGGAAACGCATTATTAATTGTGTTTTTAGCCATCGTTTTGTATTTTGAAAAAGACACTTTAAAAAAATTAAGAAAAGCTTAGATATGAAAATCAAAGTCATCAATAAATCGCAACATCCTTTACCCAAATACCAGACTGCACTTTCTGCCGGAATGGATTTATATGCTAACCTTAAAGAAGCGATTACTTTAAAATCACTGGAAAGGAAATTAATTCCAACCGGATTGTTTCTGGAGCTGCCAGAAGGTTTTGAAGCTCAGGTAAGACCACGAAGTGGATTAGCCATAAAAAATGGAATTTCTGTCCTCAATGCGCCTGGAACAATCGACGCAGATTACCGCGGAGAAATTGGGGTTATTTTAGTAAATTTGTCGACCGAGGATTTTAGTATCAATAATGGTGACCGAATTGCCCAAATGGTGATCGCAAAATACGAAACTGCAGAATGGCAAGAAGTTGCTGAAATCAATGAAACCGAGCGTGGAGCCGGAGGCTTCGGAAGCACTCAATTATAAATAAAAATACATCTCATTATTAAAATTGATTGAGTTCAATAGATGAGTAAAATTAAAAATAAATTATGAAGATAATAGTTCCAATGGCCGGACGTGGCTCTAGATTAAGACCGCATACTTTAACAGTTCCAAAACCTTTAATCCCAATTGCAGGTAAACCGATCGTACAACGTTTGGTAGAAGACATTACTAAAGTAGCTGGTGAAAAAATCGACGAGATCGCTTTTATCATCGGAGATTTCGGAGCAGAAGTTGAAGCCTCTTTAATTCAGATCGCTGAAAGTTTAGGTGCAAAAGGAACCGTTTATACGCAGGACGAACCACTAGGAACAGCACATGCGATTAAATGTGCCGAACAATCCATGCAGGGAAATGTGGTGGTTGCGTTTGCTGACACTTTATTTAAAGCTGATTTTATTTTAGATAAAAATTCAGACGGTGTAATTTGGGTGAAAAAAGTAGATGATCCTTCTGCTTTTGGAGTTGTAAAATTAGACGATTATGGTTTCATCACGGATTTCGTAGAAAAACCGAAAGAATTTGTTTCAGATCTTGCCATTATTGGAATCTACTATTTCAATTCTGCTGAAAAACTAATGGAAGAGATCAACTATATCATGGATAATGATATTAAAGAAGGTGGTGAATTTCAATTAACGACCGCCTTAGAAAACCTACGTCAAAAAGGAGCGAAATTCTCTTTAGGTAAAGTAGATGACTGGATGGATTGCGGAAATAAAAATGCAACAGTGGATACGAACGGAAAAGTATTAGAATATGAAAGAGAAAACGTTGCACAATATCCAGCTTCTGCGAAAATTGAAAACTGCTTGATCATCCCACCATGTTTTATTGGCGAAAATGTAGAAATATCAAACTCAAAAATTGGACCTAGAGTTTCGTTAGGAAACAATACCAAGGTGATTAATTCTAATATTGACAATTCATTAATTCAGGAAAACACCACCATTGATCACGGAAATTTAAGCAATTCTATGATCGGTAATTCTGCTGAATATTACGGAGTTGCCAGAGAAATTTCTTTGGGAGATTTTTCTGTTTTAGATTTTCTGTCGAAAGGTGCAAGTCATTAAGCTGAGCTAAAACGAAACCGCGCAAACCACACAAAACAATTTGTGTGGTTTGGCGTTAATATTGTAAACTTTGGTGCAAAGTTTAAATAAAAATAAATGAAAAAATATATCCTCGCAACTGGTTTAATGATATCGTTGATTTCTTGTAAAACAAGAACGGCTGTTGAAAATCCAATCAATACCAATACTCCGATTGCTTCAACCGCAAGCTTCTTTAAGAAAATTAACGAAAAGACCGATTTTCAGCAACTCAAAATCAATTCAAAAATTACAGCTGAAACCGGTAAATTTATTCCACCTTTAGATGCAACAATTTATATTGAGAAAGACAAAAAAGTCTGGATCAATATGATTGCTATTTTTCTAAATGTAGGACGAGGAGTTGCAACTCCCGAGGGAATTAAAGGTTATGAGAAATTGAACAAGACTTACATTGAGTCTGACTTCACCTACTTGAATTCATTGCTAAATGTGAATTTCATTGATTATGGAGCTTTTCAAAATCTGTTGTTAGGAAAAACTTTTATTCCGGTAAACGATAAGGATTTTAAAGTCACTAAAAATGCGCAAGGTTATCTTTTAACTTCGGTGAAAAACTTAAGCTTCAAAACCAATGGAAATGTTTCTGAATATTCTGCTGCATTGAGGTATAATGATCAAATGGAGTTGGAAAATGTCACATTGAAAAAAATTGATGCGTCAGATGAACTGGAAGTTTCCTACGCTTTATGGGAAAATTTCGAAACTATTCGACTTCCGAAAAATGTTAAAATAATGATAAAAGGGTCAAAAAACAGCCAAATTTTATTAGAAAACACGAGATTTGATAGTTCAAAAATGGAAGTGCCGTATTCCGTTCCCACTAATTATACGAAAACTGAGATCAAATGATTAAAAGACTAAGCTTTTTAATAGGAATTTTTCTGTTCGGCTTTTTTTCTGCGCAGAAGAAGGAACAACTTCAAAAGCAGAATGCGGAACTAAAAAAACAAATTTCGAATATCAATGTCAACCTGGCGAAAACCCAGCAACAATCGAAACTTTCAGTTGCTTATTTAAACGAAGTAGAGAAAAAAATTGGACTTCGGGAAAAAGTTTACACCAATACTCAAAAAGAAAAAAGATTAATTGAGGACGAAATTTATTTACGTCAATTAGAAATTAACCGTCAAAATCGAGAATTGGCTGTTTTGCGAAAAAATTATGCAGAAGTTCTTGTTAAAGCTTATAAAAACAAAGGCTCCCAGAATAAAGTGACGTTTATTTTATCCTCCAAAAATTTAGGTGAAGCACTTAGAAGAATTCAGTATTTAAAAGACTACTCTGACTATCAGGATAAAAAAGCTGCAGAAATTTCTACGGCGGCAAAAGTTCTTCAGGAAAACATTACCTTAAAACAGAAATCTGTAAAGGATAAAGAAATGATCTTGTCAAATCAGCAGAAAGACCTGTTGACCATTGCAGCTGAGAAAAAAACAAAGCAAACCCTTTTAGAAGAGTTTAAGAAAAATGAAGTTCAACTTACTTCGGAACTTAAACAAAAACAGGCTGAATCAAAACAGTTAGAAGGTCAGATTCGATCAATCATTGCGGAGGAAATCAGAATCGCTAAAGCAAAAGAAGCCGAAAACAGAAAAATAGAAGCCGAAAAAATTCGTCTTGCAAAAATTGCAGCTGAGAAAGAGAAAGCAAAAATCGAGGCAGAGAACAAAGCCAGAATGGAGGCTTTAGCTTTAGAAAAGAAGAAGGCTGATGATGAAGCCCGAAGATTAAAAGAAATCTCTGAGAGAAAAGCAGCTGAAGAAGTAGAAAGATCGAAAATTGCCGCCGCCGCTGATGCAAAAAAATCAGAAGACACCAAAAAAGCTGCTGATGCAGAAAGAGCAGAAACCCGACGAATTGCAGCAGCAAAAGATGCAGTTGAAGCAGCAGCAAATGCAAAAGCAGCCGCAGACCGAGCAGCTTCTGCCAGAGCAGCAGAAGCGACTATGGCTAAGAAAAATGATGACGAAAAGAAAGCCGCGGAAACAAAAGCAATGACCAACTTCGGCGTTGCGCCGAATCTTGGAAGTAATTTCGCTGCTAATCGCGGAAAAATGGGCATGCCGGTTTACGGTACGATTACCCATCGATTTGGAAGACAACCACATCCTGTTTTCAAGAATATCGTAGAAGAGAATAACGGCGTAAAAATTGCTGTTACCAAAGGCACTGTTGCAAAATGCATCGCTCCGGGAACTGTTTCCCGTGTGATTGCTTCTGGAGACGGTTCAAAAATGGTGATTGTAAAGCATGGTGATTATTTCACCATCTACGCAAATCTTTCAAGCACAATGGTTTCTGCGAATCAGCAAGTTTCAGCCGGAACATCAATGGGCGTAGTTGGAGCTGATTTCGATGGTAGCTATACCTTGGATTTTCAGATTTGGAATGGCAGCAATCCTGTTGACCCTTTAGGTTGGGTGAATTAAAAAAATAATATAACTTTGTATAAAATATAGAAGATGGATACACTTACAATACTAGCAATTTCTTGGCAACACTTACTGATTGTCGGAATCATTATTTTGGTTTTCTTTGGCGGTCGAAAAATACCTGAAATGATGAGAGGTTTAGGTTCTGGAATTAAGGAATTTAAAGATGCAGTGAAAGAAGATGAAGCAAAAAAACCGGAAGAGCCAACCAGCAACTCCAGTTCTACGACCCCTTAAAGAAGACTTCGATGAATTTTACAGAAACTGCCTGGAAAGTTTTCAACCAATCAATTGATGATTATCATCTTACTGATCAGGTAAATACCCAGGTAAATAATCCTTATTCGAAAGATAGTTTGGAACATCTTTTGTATGCAAAGAACTGGATTGATACCGTTCAATGGCATTTGGAAGACATTATTCGAGATGAAAATATTGATCCAACTGAAGCTTTAAAGTTAAAAAGAACAATAGACTCTTCTAATCAGAAAAGAACTGATTTGGTAGAGTTCATCGACAGTTGGTTCCTACAAAAATATCAAAATATTTCTCCAAATACAGACGCTAAACTTAATTCGGAAACTCCTGCCTGGGCAGTGGACCGGCTTTCGATTTTAGCCTTAAAAGTCTATCATATGAAACTTGAAGCTCATCGTGAGTCTGCAAGTGATGAACACAGAAAAAACTGCTCTGCAAAGCTTGATACTTTGTTAGAACAACAAAAAGATCTTTCTGAAGCAATTGATCAATTGCTTTTTGATATAGAGAACGGTAATATTAAGATGAAGGTGTATAAACAGATGAAAATGTACAATGATGAAAGTCTTAATCCGATCCTTTATCAAAATGTGAAAAATGCGTAAATCGAACTTTTGCTATATTTTACTACTCCTTCTGGCGGTATCCTGTTCTGCGGAAAAAATAAATCTTTCTCCGATTGGGACGATGAGTAGTTCTAGTGAAATATATTCTTATAGCGAACGGAAAAATCTCATCGTTTATTCTTCAGAAATCAGCAATCTAATAACGTCCTTTCCTAAGTTTAAGAATGATGCTGTTAATGAGGAAGTAGGTAAACTTAAATATTATCTGAAAGATTATATCGGAGCTATGGAAGCTTACAATATGAACGGACTCAATACTTCCCAAAGAAATTTCGAAAAATCATATAAAAAGCTTCAGAAGCTTAGAAAATATTTGAACAAAGATGATGATCAAGTTCTCAACAGATATTTGGTCAGAATTAAAACCAATATGACTTTTCTCGAAAGTAATATCTCCAAAGATTCCACCGCGATCTCTCCAAAATAGCAAAATAATCCATGTTAAAAATTCAAGCTGAATCAAACGTTCCTACAGAATATGGGGAATTTCGTATGATCGCATTTTCGGAATCAGAGAGCGACTGGATGCCTCATCTTGCAGTTGTAGCTAAAAATACTGATTTTACAAAACCTGTTAATGTTCGCTTTCATTCAGAATGTATTACTGGAGAAGTTTTTCATTCGAAAAAATGTGAGTGCGGACAACAGCTTGATGCAGCCATGAATTTCATTTATAAAAATGGTGGAATCATCGTATACCTCAGACAAGAAGGTAGAAACATTGGAATCATTAATAAATTAAAAGCTTATGCTTTGCAGGAAAAAGGCTTTGACACCGTTGAAGCTAACTTAGAATTAGGACTACCTGCTGACGATAGAAACTTCGATGTTGCGATTGAAATACTTAACATTCTGAACGTAAAAGAAGTCAATCTCTTAACTAACAATCCGCAAAAACTTAAATTCGTTAGCGATAGTAACATCCGGCTAAACAAAAGAATTCCTTTGCAGATGGACTCTACAAAGGAAAGTGAAGCTTATTTAAAAACTAAAAAAGACTATTTTGGTCATCTTCTTGAAGACGATCAACCCAGTCTTTAATTCTTTACATTCTAATCGCTGTTTCTAAAGCCAACTCAATCATTGGTGTTAGCGCAGTTTCTCTTTGATCAGCAGAAATTTGATCACCAGTTGGAATCACATCTGAGACTGTCAGAATAGTCGCGGCATTTTTACCTAAATACTGAGCATTCGCAAAAAGAGCAAATGCTTCCATTTCTACAGCTGAACAATTGTATTTCGAAGCAATGGTAGGAAGAGCAAGATTTTTTCTATAGAAAATATCACTCGTATGAATATTAGTTGATTTTAAATTTAATGACAAATCTTTCGCCGACTCATTGATCAATCCAAAAGCAGTTCCCTGATAGGATAGTAAATCCTCTTCAATTTCCCACGCAAATTTCGCATAAGTAGATTCGCTGGCTGCATGTTCTACATTCAGTAAATCATAAACTTTCAACTCGTCGGTATAAGCACCACAAGTCCCAATTCGGATAATCGTATCAACATCGAATTCCGTAAATAATTCATAAGAATAAATTCCGATACTTGGAATTCCCATACCACTCGCGCCTACGGAAACTTCTTTCCCTTTATAGAGACCAGTAAAGTAGAAAATATTTCGTGTTTTGCTGACCAATTTTACGTCTGTTAAAAAATGATCTGCAATGTATTTTACTCTTAAAGGATCTCCTGGTTGTAACACCGTTTTAGCAATTTCTCCTTTTTTAGCTGCAATATGAACGCTCATTATTAAAAATTTAAGTTAGTAATTCAATCCATAAAGCTACTGAATTATCATCAATTATGAAATTAAAACCGATGCTTTAAACCTGATTTTAAACAGAAAAACCACTGCAATTGCAGTGGTTTAATATTTTATAGAGTTGGTTTACAATTTAGAAACCTTTTACTTTAGAATCGTCAATTTTAAAATATTTGACAACACTTTCATAATCAGAGTAATCTACATTTGCATTTTTACCACCTGTAGAAGCAGGTACTAAAACTACTCGAAACGTTTGACCATTTAAATATTGAGGAGTCGTCGAAATATCATAATTTCCGTTTGCGTAAATCATAATATCATTTCTGCTAAAATCGAAATCGTAATCTAATTCATTTCCAGCATCTAAATAAAGCGTTCTTGGAATTGACTGCCAAACAGCGGAACCATCCGAAGCAGAACCTGCTTTTCTATAAATTAACACCACATCAGTGCTAACTAAAGGAGTCGTAAATGATCTGCTGATAAAATAGCCATTTGTAGCATCATTAGAAAAATTCACATTATTAATATCAAGCACAACTGGATAAGTATCATTGTCTTGAACAATCACATCATCATTTCTGGTATCACAACTAACTGCAGCAAAACTGAATATTGCCATCAGCAGTAAGGTAAAATATTTTTTCATTTTTAAAACTTTAAAGGATTAGTAGTTTTTGATAGTCAATTTGTATGCCATTAGAAACACCATTTAAAAATTAAAAATTGTATTTTTGTTTACCATATTTTAAAAAATGAAAAACATTAAGATAAAAGTATCTTTTTCTATTATAGTCCTATTTTGCTTTTCCCTTATTACAAAGGCTCAATATCAACCCAAGAATATTTCTCCAGCAGAAATTGAAAAGGCAAATCAATGGGTTTCCAAAACTTACAACGCTCTTTCTCAAGATGAAAAATTAGGACAGCTTTTTATCGTAGCCTTATACACCAATAAAGATGAAGCTCATATTAACACCGTAAGAAATATGGTAGTTAATGAAAAAATCGGCGGATTAATATTGATGCAGGACGATGCTGCAAAAGAAATTAATTTAGTCAATGAATTTCAGAAAAAATCAAAAATTCCTTTAATGATTGGAATGGATGCTGAATGGGGACTGTTTCAAAGAATTGCGGCTGCACACAAGTTTCCCTGGGCGATGACTTTAGGAGCAATTCAGGACAAAAGTTTGATTTCGGAAATGTCCGCTAAGATTGCTGAAGATGCGGAAAGAATGGGAATTAACTGGGATTTCGCGCCTGTTGTTGATGTGAATACGAATCCTAATAATCCGATTATTGGTAATAGAAGTTTCGGTTCAGAAGTTCCGAATGTTATCAGCTCTGCTCTGGCTTATTCTAATGGTTTACAAGACAATAATATTTTAGCGGCAATCAAGCATTTCCCGGGACACGGCGATACCGACCAGGATTCGCACCTCGACCTTCCTGTTATTTCTCATTCTTTAAAAAGATTAAATGAAATAGAAATCGCACCTTTCAAAGCATTGATGGATAAAGGAATCGGTGGCGTTATGGTTGCGCATTTATATGTGCCAGCCCTAGAAAAAACGAAAGGTATTCCAGCGTCAATTTCTAAAAATATTATTACTGGAATTTTAAAGGACCAATTAGGATACAAAGGTTTAATCATTACTGACGCGCTCAATATGGGTGCAGTTGCCAATAAATTTAAGGCGGGCGAATTAGATGCAATGGCTTTCTCAGCTGGAAATGATATTATGCTCTTTTCTCAAGATGTCTCCACGGGGAAAAAACTCATTCAACAAGCCATCGACAAAGGTGAAATATCTCAAAATAGAGTTGAGGAAAGTGTGAAGAAGATTCTTTTAACCAAATATTATTTAGGTTTAAACCAATATGAAGCTAGAAATCCACAAAACATTAATGAAGATTTAAACAACGCTTCTCACTCCACGATCGTTCAGAAAATGTACTCCAACGCCTTGACTTTAATTAAGGATGATCAAAAAATGCTTCCGTTAAACTGTAAGGAAACTTATTATTATGTTCCTTTAGAAGAAGCACCTTATCAAACATTTATAGATCAGTTAAATTTGAATTCGACCATTATTCTAAAAAAAGCTTCTGAAATCTCTTCAATTCCAGCAAATTCTAAAGTGATCGTGGGTTTTCATAAAGATAATTCTACCGCTTATAAATCTTATAAAATCTCTACCGAGAGTAAAAAAGTCCTGGCAGATTTGGCTAAAAATCAAAATGTAATATTAAACGTTTTTGGATCTGCTTACGCTTTGAGAGACGTAGATATTTCTAAAATTTCTACCGTTTTAGTTTCTTACGAGAACAACGATGACTCGATGATCGCAACGGCGAAAGCATTTGGTGGACAAACTAGAATTTGGGGGAAACTTCCGGTTTTAGTGAATGACCATTTAAAAGCAGGAATAGGTTTAGAACTCAATCCTTCTTCCAGAATAGACCTTCCAACAAAAATAAAAACAGTAATTGAGTAATTTCAATTTAAAAACAAATCACATGAAAATCGGAATTCTCTGTTATCCCACTTATGGTGGAAGTGGCATCGTTGCTACAGAACTTGGTATGGCACTCGCTGACAAAGGCTATGAAGTTCATTTTATAAGTTCAGCGCTACCCGCAAGATTAGACATTACCAATCCCAATATATTTTTCCATAAGGTGAACGTTCAAACGTATCCACTTTTTCAATATCAGCCGTATGATATCGCACTTTCGTCGATGATCTACCGCGTGGTGAATTTGTACAAACTGGATCTGCTTCACGCACATTACGCGATTCCGTACGCTTATGCGGCATTTACAGCAAAACAAATGCTGAAGGAAGAAGGTAAAGATATTCCATTGGTTACGACGCTACACGGAACGGATATCACGTTGGTAGGACAACATCCAAGTTATAAACATGCGGTGGAATTCTCTATCAATCAATCAGATACCATCACTTCAGTTTCGGAAAGTCTAAAAAAAGACACTTTACAGTTGTTTAAAATCACCAAGGAAATAAAAGTAATTACGAACTTTATTGATAATGATGAATTCAAAATCAATACAGATTGCCAACGACGACAGTTCGCGACGGACGACGAAAAAATTCTGATTCATGTTTCCAATCTTCGTCCTGTAAAAAGAGTTGAAGATGTTTTGCAGATTTTTAAAAATGTGAATACTCGCGTAAAATCGATGCTCATCATTATTGGCGAAGGTCCTGATATGGAAGTTATCAACCAGTTTTTGGAAGAACATCCTGATCTTATCGGGAAAGTTCGTTTGCTCGGAAAAGTAAATGATTTATACCGAATTCTACAATTATCAGATGTATTCTTGCTTCCATCGGAACAGGAAAGTTTTGGTTTGGCAGCATTGGAAGCAATGGCGGCAGAAACGCCGGTAATAAGTTCCAACGCGGGTGGAATTCCAGAAGTAAATATTCAGGGTGAGACAGGTTTTCTTGCGGAAATTGGAAATATTGAAGCCATGAGCAATTATACGATTAAACTTTTGAGCGACGAGAATTTATTGACGCAGATGAAGAAAAACGCCAAGGAGCAAGCTTTACGATTCGACCTCAAAAACATTTTGCCACTTTATGAAAAAATGTACGACGACACATTAAGTAACTTCAAAAAATAGTCTTTTCACTCTTTCCCATTTAGAATTTGGTTTGTTACTTTGTAATATTATTTCGCGCAAAGTCGCAATGACTTTACGCAATGTTACTAATATTTTTTTCAATATTATGACAGAAAATGAAATTGCATATCAAATTGTGGGTGCGAGTTTAGACTTACATCGTGAGGTTGGTCCAGGACTACTTGAAAGCGCATATGAATCAGCACTTTTATACGAACTGCGGGAAAGAGGTTTATCTGTGAAGCAACAGTGCGCAATGCCATTTCATTATAAGAACATAATGATGGAGGTTGGATACAAAATAGATTTATTGGTTCAGGATAAAGTGATTATCGAATTGAAAAGTGTCGAAAAACTTCATCCTGTACATTATGCACAAACTCTCACGTATCTAAAGCTTTCTAATTTAAAATTAGCGCTATTAATAAATTTTAATGAAAAATTTATTAAAGATGGTATTCACAGAATTGTAAATAATTTATAAGTTTTATTATAAAGCTAAAAGGCATCATCTCCAAACCTACTATCATGGCGTAATACATTGCGTCATGGCGTGAAATCTAATGAACGAAAAGTTACTTCAATATCTCTGGAATTTCAAAATTTTTAAAAGCTTTGATTTCAAAGATGTGGATGGAAATGACCTCGAGATATTAGATTTCGGAAGATGGAATTTCGATTCAGGACCTGATTTTCTTTTCGGTAAAATAAAAACCAACGGTTTAGTTATTGCCGGAAATATAGAGCTTCATGTTAAATCTTCCGACTGGATTTTTCACAAACATTCAGGCAATCCAGAATTTGAAAATATTATCGCTCACGTAGTTTTTCTTCATGATATTGAACTGGAGGAATTTACAAATAAGAACATTCCGACTTTAGAGCTGAAAAATTATATCGACGAAAATCTTCTTTCTAAATATGAATCTTTACTTCAAGAGACCCAATTTATTCCTTGCGAAAAAATTTTTAATCCAAAAGATCTGCCTTTTAATTTCCATGAAGAAAATCTTCTTAAAAAGTTGGATGAAAAATCCATTGAAATTGAAGATTCTTTAAAGCTTTATCAAAATAATTACGAAGCGATATTATTTCAGCAACTGGCGTATGCATTTGGTTTAAAAGTAAATGCACTTCTTTTCAAACAACTCGCTGAAAGCATTGATTATACTGTTTTCAATAAGATCAGGCAGAATCAAACGCAACTCGAAGCATTATTATTCGGAATGTGCAACTGGCTGGAAAAACCTACTGATGAAAAAACTAAAATTTGGAAAAGAGAGTTTGAATTCTTAAAAATAAAATATCAACTTCCTGAATTCTATATTCATCCGAAATTTTCAAAATTAAGACCGCCTAATTTTCCTACCATTCGGCTTTCTCAACTGGCTTCCTTGTATCATCAAAACCAGAATCTGTTTTCGAAACTGATCAATGCAAAAAAAATTAACGAAATCAATCAGATTTTTTCTACCGTAAAAGCCAGCGCATATTGGGATAACCGTTTCAATTTTGGTAAAATCTCAACGGTCCAAGGGGAGAAGACTTTAACCAAAGAATTCGTAGAATTAGTTCTTATCAACGCGGTCTTACCTTTAAAATATACCTACCATAAAAATACGGACGAAAATATTCCAGATGAAATCCTGACCCTCTATCAAAATATCTCACCTGAGAAAAACACGATTATCGACCAATGGAAATCTTTAAAAGTGAAACCTAAAAATGCGCTCGAAACACAGTCATTGCTTTTTCATTACCGTAATTTCTGCCAGAAAAAAGAGTGTCTCCGCTGCAGTATTGGAATTCGACTGATGAACAGTTAGAAATGCAGGATTTAAAGGTGACACATTTCATTTGATACGATTCTGTATTGGAGTTTATTAACCCTAATTTTGCAGAGAAATAAAAAATAGAGAAGATGTTTGATTGGTTAAAATTACTTTTATTGCCGGGCGAAGTTCCAACGGTAACGCAATCTATTGTTGCAATTATGCTCGCTATCGGTACCGGTGTTTTTTTTGGCAGATTAAAAATGGGGAAAATCACTTTTGGCGTTTCTGCCGTGATGTTTACCGGATTAATTTTAGGCCATTTTGGATATCGAATTCAACCTGGGATTTTAGATTTCATTCGTGATTTTGGTTTGATCCTTTTCGTTTACGGAATTGGTTTGCAAGTCGGACCGTCTTTTTTCTCTTCCTTTAAAAATGAAGGTTTAAAGTTTAATATTCTGGCCGTTTCCACGGTTCTTTTAGGTGGAATTATTACAGTAGCACTCTTTTATTTCACTGGTCTCAAAATCGAAGACCTAGTAGGGATCATGAGCGGTTCGGTTACGAATACCCCAGGTTTAGGAGCAGCTAAAAATACAATCGAAGAAATAACCAATTCATTTCCTGACAAAAAGTTTGGCGATCCAACAATTGGCTATGCCATCACCTACCCTTTGGGAGTTTTCGGGATTATTGCAACCATCATTGTTTCAAAGTTGCTACTTAAAATCGATCCCGATGAGGAAATGAAAAAATTCCGGAAGTCAAAAATCAACCGCGAATTACCCTTGGTACATAAAAAAATTCGGGTTACTAATCCTGATTATTTTGGAAAGACCTTACATCAAACCATTAAAGAGTTCGGACGGGAAATTGTTATCTCACGCTTAAAACATAGTGGTAGTGTTGCCGTAAAATCTCCTACAATGGATATTGAGCTTCAGGACCGCGATGTTCTGATGTTGGTCGGTTTAGAAAAAGACTTGGATGATTTTACCGCAACAGTTGGACGGCCATCCACGGATCTTTTTATTGAGTCTGATAAGCAAATAAGTAAAAAGAACATCTACGTCACCAATTCTAAAGTGATCCATAAAAAACTCTCAGAACTGGATTTATACAATACATTTGATCTAAAGGTTACCCGTGTTTTCCGGGCCGGTCGAGAAATTTTACCAAGACCTTCACTTGAATTATTTTACGGCGACAAATTACGGGTGATCGGTTCTGAAGAAGCGATTGAAACGGTAGAGAAAATTATCGGAAATTCTGAAAAGAAATTGTTAGAACCCGATTTCCTATCGCTATTCGGAGGTTTGTTATTAGGAGTTATTTTAGGTTCAATACCGATCGTAATTCCAAGTTTGCCGGTACCGATTAAATTAGGATTCGCAGCAGGACCGCTGATTGTAGCGCTTTTAATATCCCGTTATGGTGGGATTTCCTTCATCCATTCTTACATCAACACAGGAGCGACTTATTTCATGAAAGATTTCGGAATTTGTCTATTCTTTGCAGCAGTAGGAATTCACGCAGGTGATGGGTTTTATGATAATTTCATTCAATACAATGGTTGGATGTGGTTGCTGTATGGATGTGCAATAACTTTTATTCCATTATTTTTAATGGTGATCATCGGTCGGTTTGTGATGAAAATTAACTTCTTGCAACTGGTTGGAATAATGAGTGGAAGTTACACAGATCCCGCAGCTCTTTCATTTAGCACGAACTATTTAGACTCCGATATTCCCATTCAAACGTATGCTCAGGTTTATCCGCTGGTAACTATATTTAGAATCTTTGTAGCGAGTTTACTCATCCTCTTTTTTAGTTAACTGAAGAATTGCGGACCTATCTTAGCTGCATAATTTGTATAAAAGTTTATTAAACCTAGTTTCAATAAACTTTTTTAGGTCTGAAAAAAAAAAGCAACCTCAATGAGATTGCTTTGTATATCATCTTGCGAAAATATTATTTCGCTTCCGGAGCGTTGTCAGGAAAACGATTTTGTGTAAAATCTCTTGAAATTGCTGCTTTTTCAAACTTTAATTTCCCAGAAAGCGTTTCGATAATTACGCCATCTTCCATAATCTGGCTGATTCTGCCGTGCATTCCAGAGGTAGTTACCACTCTGCTTCCTACTTTCAATTCAGCTTGAAAATTTTTCTCTTGCTTTGATTTTTTCATTTGTGGACGGATCATCAGGAAATAAAACCCGACGAACATTAATCCCATCATCACCATTGTTGGCATCATGGAGCCTTCTGGCGCTGTTGCTTGTAAAAATATTGTTATCATTGATTTGTTTTTTGAATATCTGTTTTTTGAATATCTGTTGATTGAATATCTGCTGAGAAACCAATAATGATCGGCGCTTTCTCTACATTCGCGTACACTTCGGCCTGTTTGTTTACCAACCCGTCGAAACCAGCAGAATCAAACTTCAAAGTAATTTGTCCTTTTTTTCCTGGCAAAATCGGCTCTTTGGTGTAATCTGGAACAGTACATCCACAACCTGGTTTAACTTGCGAAATGATCAATGGATTCTCACCCATATTGGTAATTTCATAAGTATGTTCTTTTTTATCTCCTTTGTTAATCTTACCGAAATCAAACTGTGCTTCAGAAAGAACAATGTTTGTTAAAGGTTTTGACTTTGCTTCTTTGATCATATCCTCTTGAGAATCAATGTTCGGCTCAGCAACCTGAGTCGTTGCCTCTTCAATCACAAGTTGATCGGCAGTTTGTTCTTTTTTACAACTCAACAAAGTTAAAGCAACAACAATCGGTGCTATTTTAATAAAATTTTTCATATTAACTTCTATTTAAATCTTTAGTGTATTTATCTAAAATTCCATTGATGAAAATGTTAGAACGGTCTGTTGAAAAAACTTTAGAAATCTCGATATATTCATTAATAATAACTCGTGCTGGAGTTAACGGAAAATAATCGAGTTCTGTAATTGCGGAAATCAAGATGATTTTATCAATTAAAGCAACACGGTCTAAATCCCAGTTGTCTAATCGTCCTTCCAATTTTTTCTCGTTTTCTTCCCAATGATTTAAGGATTCTTTCAAAAGTTTCCGTGCAAATTCACGATCTTCTTCATCTTTGATCATTCTTATCAAAGTATGACTAGGTTCGTTTTCTTTGAAAAAACCAATGGTTTTTTGCATCATTGAGTTTGCGATATGAAAATCGTCTGACCAACTCAACTCTTTTTCTTCAAGATGCTCATGAAAATCTTCATTCTCAGCGATATATCTTAAAAATAATTTCCCAATAAATTTTTGATCAGCTTCGAAAGAATGTCCTTCTTCTTTCATAAAATCTTGATATCTCTTACCAGCCGACATTCTCTGAAACGTCTTCACCAATAAATCGTCATAACTGTCCCATTTTAAATCCTGATGTTTAGAAGTAAATGAAAGACGCTCCTCATTTTCTTCTAACTTGATTAAAACCTGGTTGTTGATGAATTTTTGGTTGGGATTGATTTCTTTATCAGTTTGAATGTATTTATTCTTGCCGATTTCAATTTGTCTTTCTGCTAAATCTTTTAGAGCCACCAAAAAATTAAGTTGGTAAATGTAAAGATGATAGATTTTATCGATTTCCGAGAACATATTCTTCTCTAATACATCGAATTTGATGGGATTTTGATAATACGAATACAACGATTCTACTACCTTTTCGCGAATTTGTCTTCTTCCTAACATTTCAAAGAGCTTTTATGGGTGCAAAGATAATAAATTTGTCGGAAGTGGAGAGCGGTAAGGCATAACTTATGCTAAAGAATCCATCTACCAAGATTATTGAAAGCGCCGATAATCTTTATATTACAAATAATATCAATTTTCAATTTCTTACTTTTGCACCGGCTTACAAGCAATCAAACTGCTGATAACCGAATGATTATTTATGAACGCACTGAAGACTCTAAACCCTTATTTCTGGAAACATAAAACCCTTTTATTTTATGGGTTTCTTTTCATAATTGCCAGTAATTTTTTCAATATTTTCAAAGTTCAGTTTGTTGGAAAATCAATCGATGAAATTGCAAACACAAATAGTTTAGGATTTAACAAGCAGGTCTTAATCTACGTTGCCATTATTGTTGGCTCTTCCTTACTAACCGGATTTTTCACCTTTATGATGCGTCAAACCATCATAGTCGCTTCCAGAGGAATTGAATACGAACTAAAAAACAGAATCTACAATCATTATCAGGAATTATCGCTAACCGACTTTAAGAAAACCACCATCGGTGATCTAATGAATCGATTGAGCGAGGATGTTGTCGCGGTGAGAATGTATCTTGGTCCAGGCGTAATGTATGTTGCCAACTTGGTGATCTTACTGATTATCACGAGTATCTATATGTTGAATACCAACGTCGCGATGACGCTTTGGTCTCTTCTACCTTTACCGATTCTCTCTTTTCTAATTTATAAAGTGAGTTCGATCATTAATAAAAAATCGAAAATTATGCAGAAAAGCCAATCTGCAATTTCGACTTTTGTACAGGATAGTTTCTCAGGAATTCGGGTGGTGAAATTTTTCGCTAAAGAGAACTATATCGAAAAAAGTTACGGAACAAAAGTAAAAGATTATCAGGATAAATCTCTGGATCTTGCGAAAACGGAAGCCTATTTTTTCACTATCATTCTTTTCGTTATTGGATTATTAAATGTAGTGATCCTTTTAATTGGCGGACAAAAATATATGGCGAATGAACTGTCGGTCGGAAAGATCGCAGATTTCTTTTTGTATATTAATATTTTAATTTTCCCATTTTCAATGGTCGGTTGGGTAACGTCGATCAATCAAAGAGCTGAAGCATCAATGGCGAGAATTAACGAATTTCTCGATATGAAAACGGATATTATTAATACCAATAGCGAGAATTATCCAATTAAAGGAGATATTGAATTTCGAAATGTTTCTTACGTTTATCCGAACACAGGAATAAAAGCGCTTGATCAATTAAGTTTCAAAATTGAAGCTGGAAAATCTTTAGCAATAATGGGGAAAACCGGAAGCGGAAAATCAACCATTGCACTTTTGCTTTGCCGTTTAATTGATCCCACAGAAGGGGAAATTCTCATTGATGGCAAAAATCTGAAAGATCATAATTTGGAGAACTACCGCAAATTCATCGGTTATATTCCGCAGGAAAGTTTCCTTTTTTCTGATACGATTGAAAACAATATTGGATTTGCAATCGACAAACCTTCTCACGATTTAGTTGTAGAGTTTGCGAAGAAAGCAGATGTTCACAAAAACATTGTCGAGTTTAAAGACCAATACAAAACAATGGTTGGCGAACGTGGTGTAATGCTTTCTGGTGGACAGAAACAAAGGATCTGTATTGCAAGAGCTTTAATTAAAGAACCGAGTATTTTAATTTTCGATGATTCTCTGTCGGCTTTAGACACAGAGACGGAAGAAAACATCCTGCTCAACATCGAAAATGAAATACAGAATTGCACGTCCATTATCATTACGCATCGTGAAAGCAGTGCCAAGCGTGCCGATAAAATATTGAACCTCACTCCACTAGAAAATGAAAATCTGAACTAATTAGGAAATTCTTTACTGATAATCTGTAATTTTTCGCAATTAATTAAAAATAAATTTCTCAATTAAAAGAAATCTTTTATATTTGTTACACAAGATTTGAAAAACAGAAAGAAATGAGTGATTACAAGGAACGCCACGAAAATGAAATTTTCACAAAGGTGCTGAAGGCAGGAAGAAGAACATATTTCTTTGATGTGCGCGAGACCAAAGCTGGGGATTACTATTTAACAATTACCGAGAGCAAAAAGAACTTTGGTGAAAATGGAGAAGCCTCTTTCGAGAAGCATAAAATCTATTTATATAAAGAAGATTTCAAAAGCTTCGAAGAAATGTTCAAAGAATCTACAGATTTCATCATTGGCCAGAAAGGCGAAGATGTAATTTCTGAAAGACATGACAAAGACTTCAAAACAAAATCATTTACAATTGAATCCGACGACGAAGTTTAAATGATTTTCTATAAAAATTAAAAAGCATTCAAAATTTTGAATGCTTTTTTTTGGCTCTAAACTTTCAATATATTCAGATTAAAAGTAGGAAAACGAAAAAACGCATTGATAATCAATGCGTTTTAACTTGGGTGGATGATGGGTCTCGAACCCACGACCTTCGGTACCACAAACCGACGTTCTAACCAACTGAACTACAACCACCGTTTGAGATTGCAAATATAAGATTTTTCGATATACTACAAAATTATTCCGTCAAAATTTTTCAATGCAATCAACTTTTCTGTTGTAAAGCCTTCTGCATAGTCAACTCCGGAGAGTCTACCAAGGTCTTGAGCGCGATAGGTAAGGCTTTCCAGGAAATCTTTGGAAGCGATCGGCGTCATCGGTTCTGTAGAATTTGGATCGTAAAACTGCGTTTTGTACGCCAAACAAGCCTCAATTTTCTTTTCCATGAAGTCAGAAACATCTACAACGAACGCTGGAGTGATATGTTTCCATTGAATATAATTGAAAATACGCTTCGGTCGCCACGCTTTTTGACTTTGATTATCTAAAGTTGTTTCTATTTTAACAAGTCCCGACAGAAAGCACGCATCTGAAACTAATTTGGAAGCTTTTGCATGATCAGGATGACGATCATCAATAGAATTTGCAAACACGATTTCTGGTTGGTATTTGCGGATCATTTTTACAATCTGCATTTGATACTCTTCGCTGTTTACCAGAAAGCCATCTTTCAATTTCAGATTTTCTCTATTCATATAACCCATGATTCTTGTCGATTCTGCAGCTTCCTCTGCTCTGGTAACATTCGTCCCACGAGTTCCAAGTTCACCTTGCGTCAAATCAACCACAGCGACTGTTTTTCCTTCCGAAATCAACTTGGCTAAAGTTGCACCACAACCTAATTCTACATCATCAGGATGAGCTCCGATTGCTAAAATATCTACTTTCATATTCCTCAAAATTTGCTATTTAAAATATTGATAAATGGTTGTTAGAAACTGGGCATAAGACTGCTCCAGTCGAATAATATCTCCCGATTTTAGATTTATTCCCGGATTTCCGTATTCATTAGAATTTACCGAAAGTCCAGACAATTGAAAATACTGAACGGGTTGATTTTGCTGCGCGGCAATCTTAATGCTAGAACCCAATAATTTTCGAGTTGATATCGTATAAATTTCTCCAGGCGCCATTTTCATTTCTGTAAAGGTTCTTGGCTCAAAAACCAGCTTTTCATTATTAATAGAAATGGTTTGCTTTTTATAAGGCGAGGAAATAAAATAAACCGTGTTTTCTTCTTTAGTAAAATCTGAAGTTGGCAGATAGTACAAACTTAATTTATAATGGGCTGGATCGAATTTGGACAATGTTCCATCAACCTCTTCAAACGGTAAAAACGCAAAAGAGTTGGCACCAATTTCTTTGGCTTTCTTGTAGATCATGCCAAATACTTTTGAATCATTATCAGAAAAACCCTGTACTTCAACTTCGCCTAAGTATTCTGCGAAAGTCGTTTCAGGATTAATTTTATAGAAAACTTTATCGTTGTTGGAATGTGATTTCACCACTTTATTCAGCATCACATTTTGTGCGAATAAGAAAGTGGAGAGCAATACTAAATTTAAAAATAGGAATTTTTTCATTCGGGTGTTGTTGCTAAAATTTCAATACAATCCTGCAGAGAATGTTCCCAGTGGATCGGTTCAACGTTATATACTTCTTCTATTTTATCTAAAGCCATCGTGCTGCGTTTGGGACGTTTTGCAGGTGTTGGAAAGTCTTCAGTCGTGATCGCTTTCAATTTAATTTTTGAATCAGAGAATTCGGCAATTTTAGAAGCGAATTCGAACCAGTTTGTTTCCGGATAATTAGAGAAATGGAATACTCCAAAAGTTTTTGGATCTGATTCAATAATTTTCATTACCGCTTCTGCTAAATCGTTCGCATTGGTTGGTTGGCCAAACTGATCAGATACAATTCCCAATTCATCTTTAACAGTGAAAAGGTTCAACATGGTTTTTACAAAGTTCTTGTTGAACTCTGAATATAACCACGACGTTCTAATCACAATGGTCTTAGGATTATTTTCAAGCGCAAGTTCTTCACCTTTCAATTTAGAAGCTCCGTAAACTCCTTGTGGATTGGTAAAGTTGTCTTCTGAATATGAAATATTACTTTCTCCATCGAAAACATAATCTGTGGAAATATGTATTAAAGTGGACTTCGTATTTTTACAAGCTTCCGCTATATTTCCTACCGCTTCAGCATTCACAGCAAATGCTTTTTCAGCTTCTTTTTCGGCTAAGTCAACGGCAGTGTAAGCTGCAGCATTGATGCAAAAATCAGGTTTAAAATCATCAAAAAAATCATCAATTGCATTTCGATCTGTGATATCTAAATCTTCAGAACTGGCGAAATTAAATTCATAATTACTATCAAAATCTGATGACAGTTTTTTAAAACAATTTCCTAACTGCCCATTACCACCAATTACTAGTATTTTCTTCATTATAGATTTGCTTTTTTATTCTGCTTTCTGAAATATCCTGTGCGTTCTTTAAAATCTTTTTCTTCTAAATCGACCAAGAATTTTTCGAAAAGTCTTTTAGTATCTTCTGGATGAACATCTGATTTCCGGGTTTTCATATTGAAATAGATAACGGTCATCCACAAAATAGCATGAATGGTTTTTCCATCTTCACTTTTCATTAAGATTTCAACCTTGGAAACACGATCTCCTACTTCAATCGTTTTACTCGAAATAATGACTTTAGCATTGTAACGGACTTCTTTCAAATAAGCGATTTCATTTTGAATGGTGATCCAGGTGCAACCTGTTTTTCGGGTGTACTCTTCATAGGTAAATCCATACCCAGATTCTACATGATCTTCTCTTGCATTGAGCATGTATTCCAGATACTTCACATTGTTAAGGTGACCGATAGGATCGCAGTCGCTAAAGCGTATTCTAGAAAGATTGGAAATTTCTTTTTGCATGGTACAAAATTAAAAAAACCATCCCGGATAATTGGGATGGTTTGAAATATTAAAATAATTTCTTAAAGTCCTAATTCTTTTTTCACTGCTGGCGTAGCATCTGGACCTCCTTTGTAGATCAATGCACCTGCATCAATAATAAAATCGTATCCGCTAGCTTTCGCTACTTTTTCTACTGCTTTGTTCAATTTTTCAACGATTGGCTTTACTGCCGCGTCTCTTCTTTGAGCTAAATCATTTTGAGCAGTTTGCTGAATTGCCTGAAGACTTTGTTGTTTTTTCTGAAGTTCGGCTTCTTTAGCAGTTCTTTGAGCTTCTGTTAACTTAGCACCTTCTGCCTGGTAAGCTTGCACTTCTTTTTGGAAAGCGTCAGCTTGTTTACCTAGTTCGTCCCCTTTAGTTTTACTAAAAGCTTCTAATTCGGTAGTCATTTTCTTTGTTTCTGGCATTACAGCTAATACTGCTTCATAATCCATCATTGCAACCTTCTGGGCTTTTGCAACTCCTACGGTCGCAAACATCATTACTGCTGCAAATAATACACTTAATTTTTTCATAATTGGGGTTAAGTTAATTTAATAGTTGATTGTTAATTACTTAGTTTGTCTCGCTTTTGATTCTAACGATTGGTTTTCCTGTCCTTTTAATGATCTCATTTTTTCTGCTCGATCATTCAGTACATTTCGCTTGTTGCTTTCTGCTTTGTCTACCTTTTTTGTCGCTGAATTTTTGAGAAGCAAATCTAACACTTTATCAGTATAGTCGTACCTTTTATCAAGGAAAATTACACTAATGTTATTGCTTTTATCAAGAACTATGCCCAAAGTATTTTTCTCTGATACTGTCTTGATTGCTCCCCAGATAAGATCCTGAAAAGGTTTCGTTAAATTGGATCTGGCGTTATTAATTTCGCCCATTGAGCCAAAACGATTATTAATCATCGCTTTAATTCTTTTATCTAAATCATCTACTTCTTTTTGACGAAGCTTTAACTGATCACCGATTAAAAGTACTTTTTCATTCTCAAGAGTAGTTCTCTTCTTTTCGAAATCGGTTTGCAAAGTTTGAATTTCATTTTGCCAATTGGTAATCTGCTCATTCAGTCTGGCTTCTGCCTCCTTATATTGCGGCAATTTACCAAGGATATAATCCGTATCAACCACTCCTATTTTCTGAGCACTTGCCGTAGTTGCAAAGCTTAGAAGGAATATGAATAATAATTGAAACTTTTTCATACTAATTAAATTTATAATGACTGGTTCATCAGGAAGTGAGTCTTCCAACCTGCAGGTTCTGTTCCGATTGCTGTTTTATCAAATCCATAAGCGAAATCAAATCCAATCAATCCGAAAGCTCCCATATATACTCTGATCCCAACTCCCGCTGACCGTTTCAACTGGAATGGATTGTAAGAACCGAATGAGTTGTAAGCGTTACCTCCTTCTAAGAAAGATAAGGCATAAATTTTAGCAGTTTGGTTCATTGAAATTGGATATCTTAATTCCAACGCAAATCTGTTGTAGATCGTTGCTCCACCGTAAGGCGTCACATCTTCTAACGTTCCTCCGGTTGATGATGCATTTTCATATCCACGAAGTGGCACTAATTCTCTACCATCATATCTACCACCGAAAAGTCCAGTTCCACCAACGTAGAATCTTTCAAATGGCGGCGCTCCTAATTCTTTATTATATCCGTTTAAGAATCCCATTTCAGCGGTACTCCTTAAAACTAATTTGCCGGCAACCGTATTATAAATATCGGCTTTCATTTTCACTTTATAAAACTCTAACCATTTGTATTTTTCAATTGGTTCTAAAGTAGAATAATCTTTATCACTGAATAATGAATATGGTGGAGTGAATTTTACAGATGCTTCGATATTGGAGCCTGAAGTTGGGAAAATCGGATCGATACCAGCAGAGTTTCTACTCAATCCTACATTAAAACTAAAGTTCTTCGCAGAACCGTAATATTCTGTAGTATTTCCAAACTGGAATGGGTAGTTTTCGAAATCATAACTCTGATACTGGATCCCAGTATATAAAGAGAAATAATCATCTGGCCATCTTAAAAGTCTATTTAAACCAGCACTTGCTGAGAAAATATTTAATTTTTGAGTCAAGCCGAACTGATCAGAATAACGAACCAAAGATTGATTAATTCCTACTGATAAGGCAGTTGGTTTTGTTCCAAACAACCATGGTTCTGTAAATGAAATACCATAATTCTGGAAGAACTGACCTGCTTGTGCCTGAATGGATAAAGTTTGTCCGTCACCTTGTGGAACTGGCTTAAAGTCTTTAAATTTCAAAAAGTTTCTCAAAGAGAAGTTGTTAAAAGTAAGTCCTAAAGTTCCGATGAATGAACCTCCACCGTAACCAGCTTGTAACTGAACCTGGGAAGAACCTTTTTCAACTAAAGTCCAGTGAACATCTACCGTATTATCTTGTGGGTTAGGTGTAATCTGCTGACCAACTTGCTGTGGGTCAAAAAACTGCATTCCTGCTAAATCAAAATATGTTCTTTTAATATCGCTTTTCGCAAACAAACTTCCTGGTTTCGTTCTTAATGAACGAAGAATTACATGGTCATGGGTTGTGGTATTTCCACTCCAGGTTACGCGGTTCCAAGTTGCTTTTTCACCTTCATTAATTCTAATTTCAAGATTGATTGAATCTCCTTTAACAGATTTTTCAATCGGTGTTACATTAGAAAAAAGATAACCGCTATTCATGTAAAGAGATTTGATATCAGAATCATCTTCTTTACCACCGTCTTCACCTACTTTCTTGTTGAAACCTACGGCGTCGTAAATATCTCCGCTTTTATAACCTAATACTTTTTGTAAATAATCGGTCGAGAATGCTGAATTCCCCAAGATGTTTACATCACCGATATAATATTTTTTACCTTCATTCAGTTTTACATTTATTTCATACTGATTCTTAGGATTTCTCCAAACTGAATCTGAAACAATCTGTGCATCACGGAAACCTAAAGATCGGTAATAGTTAACCAAACTTTCTTTGTCGCCATCATATTTTTCCTGAATAAATTTCGAAGGCTTAAGAATTCCTTTGATACTTAAACTTTTCTGTTTCGTTTCTTTAAATGCTTTGCTACGAAGCTTTTTATCGGAAACGTTTTCATTTCCTTCAAACTCGATATGGCTGATTTTAATTTTTCGACCTTTATCTACTTCGATGGTCCAGTCTACCAAATTGGGATCGCCGGCATTTACCTGATCTTGAATGGTAACGTTAGCATCTGCAAAACCTTTTTTAATATATTCCTGTGGAATATTGGTTTTCAAGGTAGAAATTAAATTCTGCGTAATTTTGGTTCCTGGCTTCAGGTTGTTGTCTTTCGCAAGTTTTTCACTTTTTGATTTTCCGATTCCTTTACCTTTAAATTTAACTTCTCCCAGTTCTTTCAAATCCTGAAGGTTAAAACGTAAAACTACTTGGTCCCCTTCGATACTTTCGATATAAACCTCAACTTCTGAAAAAGACTGAGTTTCCCACAATTTTTTAATACCGTTGCTGATCTTTTGTCCTGGGATCTCTACGCTTTCATTTTTATTAAGACCTGTAAATCTTAAAATTTGAGCAGGCGTATATTTTTTCACACCATCTACGACAATGTCCTTCAGGATATAAGTTCCGGCTTCATTTTGAGTTTCAACAGCGCTGTTTTCCTGAGGATTTTGCTGTGGCGTAACCTGACCATAAAAATGGGCTGAGGCCACAAACATGATGATGGGTAAGAATTTAAACTTCATTTTTTATCTTGCTAACTATTTCTTATTTCTATATTTGTTCGTCAAGCTGCTCGCTTGTTTTACCGAATCTTCTTTCTTTGTTTTGATAATCGTAAATGCATTGAAAGAAATCTTCTTTACCGAAATCCGGCCAAAGCATATCTAAAAACTGCAGTTCTGCATAGGCAATTTGCCAAAGCAAAAAATTACTGATTCTCACTTCGCCACTGGTTCTAACTAATAAATCAACCGGCGGAAACTCTTTGGTGTACAAATGCTTTTCAAAAACTTCTTCCGTAATTTCTTCTTCCGTTAATTCACCACTTTTAACTTTAGAACTTATTTCTTTTACCGCATTCAAAATTTCTTTTTGAGAGCCATAACTCAGGGCCAAAATAAGATTTCCTTTATCATTATGTTTGGTAATTTCTACCAGCTGCATTAATTGCTCCTGCACCAATTCTGGTAATCTTTTGATATCACCAATGATGTGCATACGCAAACCTTTGCTAAATATATCTTCTGCCTCCAGAAGCAGTGTTTCTGAGATTAAACCCATCAACGTGCTTACTTCATCGTCTGGTCTTTTCCAGTTTTCTGAAGAAAAAGTATAAAGCGTGAGGTAAGGAATATGGATTTCGTTACAGGCATTCACCGCATTACGCACGGCTTGAATAGCGTGCTTGTGCCCAAAAGTTCTTTCTTCTCCGCGGGATTTTGCCCATCTTCCGTTCCCATCCATAATGATGGCAACATGTTTTGGAAGTTGATCCAGATTTAATTTTTCTTTTATCGACTGCATTTTAATCACAATAACATGGTGGTCTTCCGAATGAATAACTTAGTCCTAACGAAATGGTATTTACCCAATCCTTAGAATTGATGTTTCCTATTTGTCTGTCTTCAAGAAGCTTTGCTACTTTAGCCTCTGCAGCCGTTCTGTAAGGATCTTCCTGCAAAAGAGATTTGCTGGTGCTTCCCGGCGACGATATATCTTTGTTGTAAGTTACTTTTACGCTTTTCTCATCAATTATACTGTAGTCGATAGAATCTGAAAAGGTAGGTCTGAACATGAATTCACCAAACAGAGCCCAGTTATAATTAAATTTATATTTCAAGCCAACTCCAAAAGGAATTGCCATTGATAATTTTTTTCCTGATGTGTAAGTAGATTTTGTATCGAAATCATCTGCAGTGACAGGAGCGATCGCATTTCCACCAACATCTCTTCTAAAATCATTTTCTACAATAAGCTGAGGTGTACTTGCCAGCATTGCTCCTACTCCGCCAAAAATGTAAGGACTAAGTAAACTTTTCTGTTCGTCATTCACTGGAAAGAAATTATATTCAAAGATCAAATCAGCTTCTACGATTGAATTGGTTCCCCATAATTTTCTGTTTCTGCGGTATTGTTCCTTCGCCAAAGCATCAATAAACTGAATATGACTGTAACCAATATTTAACCTCACCGTTTGATAAGGGTTAAAATTCATTCTATAAAGAATGCCTCCATAGAAGGGAATTCCGTAATCAGCGATATTGCTGAAAACAGGTTTTTGTAAAATATAATTGGTTCTTCCGATATCTCCAACCAAATTACTCATTCCCAGTTGCACTCCTATTTCGTGACGTTGCCCTTTGTAGGAAACCGAAATAAAAAACAAGGCGAAGAGCAAGTAGATCACTTTTTTTTGCATGAATGACTGTACATCAATTTTCATAAATAATTTTGCAAATATAAAACATTTTTACCTTAGAGAAATTCTTAATTTTTAGTTAAATACCATCAAAAAAGCATAATTTTTTGTTATCAAAACGATGAATTATTCTTTTTATGATTTTAAGAAAATAAAACTCCAACGGTAAATGTTTTTTAATAATTAATTTTTTTCAAATATTTTTCTGATTTTATTTCTAATTTTAATCAACATTGGTTCCTGATAATTGGCATCTTCCTCAAAATAACCGTAACCATAGCCGTACCCATAACCGTATCCGTACCCGTAACCCTGATCTGCCTGATAATCATTGTAAACCAGTCCTAAATTTTTCACTTCATAACTGTGGTATTTTTCAGTGATCATTTTCAGCATGTGTTTTTCGGTATATTCATGACGAACAACGTAAATACTTGCATCTGAATAAGTCATCAGCTCAAATGAATCTGCAACCAAACCAACAGGCGGCGAATCGATAATAATAAAATCGTAATGATTCTTCAACTCGTTTATAAATGCAATGTTTCGGTCACTCATCAATAACTCTGATGGGTTTGGAGGAATCGGTCCAGATGTAGCGACATCAAGGTCTGGAATGGAAGTTTTATTGATAATCTGAGCCATTTCTACTTCCCCAGTTAGGTAGTTAGAAATCCCGTATTGGTTATTAATTTTAAAGTCACCAAAAATCTTTGGTTTTCTAAGATCCATCCCTAAAAGTATTGTTTTCTTTCCACTTAGTCCCAAAACTGAGGCGATATTAATGGAAACATACGTTTTCCCTTCGCCACCAATGGAGGATGTTACCAAGATAACTTTAGACTGATTATCTTCTTTGTGTAAAAAACGAAGATTTGCTCTGATCCCACGGAATGCTTCGGAAATTGAAGATCGAGGCTGTTCTAAAACGGTAAGATTATTGTCGTGCGTACTTTTTCCAATAACACCCAAAAGCGGAATTCTCGTAGCTTGAAGTAATTCTTTGATGTTTCTAATTCTACTGTCGAGTACCTGACCAATAGCTAAAAGAAGCAATGGTAAAAGTAAAAGCCCACCAATGATGATGTATTTGACTTTAGCAATATTTGGAGCAATTGGTCCCTGTCCCAAATTCTTAGCCGGGTCAATTACATTGATATCTGATTTGTTGGTCGCAACTCTGATCTGAGTTTCATTTTGTTTAGATAACAGAATATTGTAGGTTGCTTCAATCATATTATATCCTCTCTCAGCGTCCATATACTTACGCTCTTTTTCTGGGTAAGTAACCAAATCTATATTTGCCCTCGCAATTTCGCGATCTATTTTAGAAATTTCGTTAACGTAAGTATTGTAGTAGTTTCCAAGTGAACCGGTTGAGTTGTTTCTTGCCTCATTGATCAATCGATTAATTTCCCGCATAGGTTCCGAACTTGGCGTATAAATTAAAGCCAGCTCCCGTCGTTTTGCATATAAAGCCTTCAGTTCAGCAACCGTAGCATTAAACATCCCATCTTCGATTCCAGCAGAATTGGTGCTGATCATTCGATCTAAATTTTGAGAAGTTAAAGAATTTTTAATCGTATTTAAAGAATTGATTCGCGTAAGGAAATCTGCTTTCTTTGCATCCAAAGCCTTTATGTTTTCCAATGATTTTTCGTCTCGGTCTTTAATATCATAAAGCCCTTCTGAAACTTTCATTTGGTTCAAAACAGTAGCGCTGGAATCTAATTTTTTTCTAATCTTACCAAGATTATCAATCAAATATTGATCAGTATTTTTATCAACCACATTACGATCAATCAATCTTTTCTTCTCCAGTTCAGCAACGGAAGTATTCAAAAAGTTAACAGTCCCATTGAGATTGTATCCTTTTTTACCGATCATCATGATGGTGCTGATTTCTTTATCGAATTCAACGGAAATCGTGCTGACCAAATTATTAACGGTATTGTTAACCGTGGAAAGTGATATGATAATATTTTCAAACTTTATTTCACTTGGCTGCGGATTTTTAATCAGCTTGAATTTTAAATTTGGCGAAGTGTACCATTGATTTAGTGCAAGGATTTTATTTTCAGGTCTTGCGTACTTAGGAACGGTTTTGAAACCCTCTAATTCATAAGAGTAAAGGGAACGGGACTGCCCTTCTTTAGGCAATACTACTTCGTAACGATCACCACCTTTAGGAATAAGCGTAATGGGATATTCAACCTGTTGCAGAGATGATCGATCTATCTCTAAAAAAACTGGCGAATCATATTTGTCCAGATAAGTTTGTTTAATTAATCCTGAGGTTGCATAATTCACGTATAAATCAAGTTGCTTCACCAGATATTCATTGTGTGATCTGGAGAGTAGCATCTTCTTTAAATAAACCCCGTCTTGATTCCCAGTTTGGCCCCAAATGAAATTGATTGACTGGTTTGGTGTGAAATAACTTGCGGTACTATTGGAAATACTTAACGATAGGTTTGAGGCATAGATTCGCTGCGCATAGTACTTGCTATAAACCCACGAAATGCCATATCCCAAGGCAGCCATTAGTACAAACCAATACCAATTTTTTAGAAGTCTTCTGACAAAATATTCAAAATCGAAAATAGCGAATGATCCGATTTTATCCTGTGCTGCAGGCGTATTTGCGTTTTCTTTTCCCGGTATCATCTTACAATCTTGTTAAAAGTAAATAAATCGTCATTGCGGTGGTCACAAGAGAAACTCCGGTAGTTAAAGTTTGAATCGGGTCTTTTCCAAATCCATTCAGATTTTTTGATCGGGTATTAAGAAAGATTTCGTCCCCATTTTGTACCCAATAATAAGGAGAATTCATTACATCTTCGCGGGTTAAATCTATTTTGGCGATTTTTATTCCTTCAGGAAGTTTTCTATGAATTACAATGTTGGTACGATCAACAGTTCGGTTAAGACCTCCATTGACTGCTAAGGCTTCGGTAATTGTTAAGGTATTTTTATGTGCTTTCTTCTCACCGCTGATTTCTACTGTCTCAACATCTCCTAAAATATAATAAGTGATTCCATCTGTATTTAAGCGAACTTCCGATTTACCATCCACAAAATTCTCATTTACTTTTTGCTGAATTTCTTTGGTCATATCCTCTATTGTCCTGCCTTCAGCTTTGATGTAGCCAATTCCGAAAACATTGACATCACCATTGGAATCGACCTTTAATCCATTAAAATAGATGGTTGTATTTCCTGCTTGTCCTTTACCTTGGTTAGAAACATTCATATTTCCACCCGGTGTAGCGCTGCCGCCTTGCTTAGCGTCGTTTGCAGAAGATGCATTGAGTGCGGAGTAGAATTGTGCGGCATCACCTTGCGGTGTAGTGACAATATTAAGAGTGAGAATATCATTTTTAGTAATGCGATAAATCGGCACATTATACGGAACCAATCCTTCTTCATTAATCACCAAACTCTCGTTGGGCTGCATATACCGAACATCTTTACTAGAGATGCACGAAAAAAGTAAAAAAGGTAAAATAAGCAGTAAAGCTGGTTTAAATATTTTCATCAGTAGTTATGTAGTTTTGCAAAAATAACAAATAATTAATTAGTTTCTTTTCTTCTCAATAAAATGATTCGCGGGATATACGCGCCTATAAATCCTAAACTCAACACAACGAGAAGCAATAAGTTAACATTGATATGTCTAAAGTAATAAGCCACCGCAACAACGAGCAAATAATAGGTGAGAATATATACGGTAGATCGACGGTGTGTTAATCCTAGTTTTAAAAGCGAATGATGAATATGGTTTTGATCAGCTGCAAATACAGAGGTCCTCTGCAATATTCGAATAATGATCACATTCAACGTATCTACAATAGGAAGGATAAGAATGGCAACAGTAACTGCGGGAGCGGCTTGTAAATAATATCTTGGAATTTCGGGAAGTTTTTTATCGATGAAAATATCTATAAAACAAATGGCTGTGAAAGCAAGCAGAAAACCTAAAATCATAGAACCAGTGTCTCCCATAAAAACCTTATTATTTCTATAATGAGAAAGATTATAATATAAAAATCCAATCACAGAGCCTATAATAATTGCAGACAAAACAACTAAAGGATAGTTAAATTCACCCAAACGAAAATAACTAATCCCAAATAAAGCGCTACAAATTATTGAATATCCACCCGACAGTCCGTCAATACCATCGATGAGATTAAAGGCATTTATCAAAGCGATAAACGTAAACATGCTGAAAATAACGCTGAACGTGTAGTTAAGTTCATAAATCCCCAGAACTCCGAACAAACTTCTAATCCGGACATCTGATCCAAGAACCATCAAAGCGGTTACGACAATTTGTGCTAAAAGTTTTTTGTAGGCACGCATCACCACAATGTCATCCATCACTCCGATGTACAGCAAGATCACCAACGACGCGAATAAGAATTTATACAGTTCGAAAAGTTCAAAGGCGAAAATAGAAGCACATACTGCCAGCGAATAGAAGATCGCAATCCCGCCAAGATTGGGTATTTTTCGGAGGTGAGAACTTCGGAGCCCAGGCTCATCCATTAAGTTTTTTCTTCTGGATATTTTAACAATGGTCGGAATGGTAAAAAAAGTCAAGGCGAATGAAAACAACATGCCCAGTATCAACTTTGCATAGAAAAGTGAAATTCCAAAATATTCTAAACCGTCTTTAACTATTTCATTCATGGTACTTACCAAAGTGCGTTAGTATATCTATCGGATGAAAAGCCACCTTTATCGCCATTTCCTTTCCCGAAGTAAAAAAACATGGCCACAAAATACGTCATAAATCCTAAATAGAGAATTTGCCTTGCGCGACCTTTAACCGCGTACACAATACTGGTCATGCAAAACATGGTTACAAAAAACATGTAAGCGCCCGGAAGTCGTATCGCAAAAATTTGATTGGATCGGAAGAAATAAAATAAAGCAATCCCAAAAACGGCCAGATTACGCATGTACTCATACCACCAAACTTCGTCACAGGCTTCTTTATCGTATTTAATTAAAATCCCAATGAAAAATAATTTCACAATATCATTCAGGCCCGTCTCCACTTCGGTTCCATAATATCGATCATCCAAATAACCAGTGTAAGCACCGGAAAGATCATCCGGAGCGATAGAACCAAAGATTCCACCACCCAATCGATATAATTCAAAAGGAGAAGACAGCAGCGCAACTACCAATATCCAAAAAATTCGCTTACTGTTCAAGGGAATTTTAACAATCCAATAGGCTGGTAAAAATATAATCGATGTTTTGTGAAATCCTAAGGCGATGTACATGCACAAAAGAAACATGAACAGATTTCGATCTTTAATGAATTTAAAAGAAGCTACACAAACAGCAATTCCTAATCCCTGCCTCATCTGTCCTGAATCCTCAAAAAACATAATCGGCATGAAGTAGAACATTAACGCTAAGGTCGGAAAAGCAACATTCTTGTAAATTGCTGTAAACTTAAGCGTCACCGCGATGAGTGCCATGATGAAGGTAACGATGTAAAAAGGGAAACCGAAATCGAAAACCAGTTTATTGATCAGCACGAAAATCCATTCGATTTCTTCAGCATTGGACCGAAAAAGCGCTTTGTCAAAAACATCACCGTACGTCGTATAGATTGCAAATCCAGAAAAAAGCATTTTGTAAATTGGGTAATCTGCACCTGCATTGAGTCGAAACCCGACCGCACCAACGATTAAAATCCCGGCAATCCAAACAAAAATACTTTGCTTCTTCTCTAACCTAAAAATTTCCCAATAACTCGCAAATGCAAGAAACAGAAAAATTACAATGAAAATAGGATGTAGAATTGGCATCAATAAAATTCTGTTTTTAGAGTAATTTCCTTATAAATTGATTGAGTCCCGTAAAACAAAGGAAATAATAAATTTTCTTCTTTATAGGCAAAGATAAGAGATAATTCTTTTCGAATCGTTGATAGAATAATATTTCTCTTTTTGAGATCTGATGCTTTGTTGTAAAAGCATTGAGTGCTTTATTCATCTCTATAAAAGCATCTTCTTCTTTTACAAATGCCAGGTACGCCAAATACGTGTAAACACCTTCCAAAACATTAAAATTTTTCAATTCCTTTTTCTTATCGGAATACTGGGACTGATGGAAGGAATGATTCACCTCTTCTACGGCCGTCAAAATATCCAAACCTTTTCGGGTGTGTGTTTTCGTGATAGAATCAGTGCGTTCTAAATATTGGTAATGATAACTTTGAGTTTGAGCGATCGTTTTACATTTCAATAATAACTGGGGAATTAACTGAATATCTTCAAAATGAATTCCTTTTTTAAATCTTTTATTTTCGAAAAGTTCTCGTTTAAAAATTTTGTTACAGGCAAAATAAGAGAGATCAGCAAAGACAGAAAAATTCTCACGAAGATCTATCTTCTCCGGCATATTCGGAATTTGCGTTAATTTCTGTGAAATATTCCCTTGTTCGTCCACTTTCTGGAGATTGCAAATTACCATTTCCGCTTGATGCTTGATGGCTAAAGAATACATTTCTTCAAACATGATTTTAGAAACTTCATCATCACTGTCTACAAAACCAATAAACTCCCCGATTGCTCTATATAATCCAAAATTTCGAGCCTCGCTTAAACCACCATTTTCTTTGATGAATGATTTTATTTTTAAGGGATATTTTTGCTGAAATTCATCAATGATCGCTTGCGATTGATCAGGACTTCCATCATTAATGATCAGGATTTCAATTTCCTGCAAAGTCTGATTCACCAATGAATCTAAACATTTTCTAAGGTATTTTTCTACCTGATAAACGGGAACAATAATGGAAACTTTAATCATCAGTTTTAAAGATTTGTAGTTCGTCTTTTATAGAGAAAATAATCTTTTCCAATCGGTCTTAACTGATAAATCCATTTTAATAATTGTGGCGCATTATCGTGAATCTTGGCAATTGGATAAGTTTTCACTAAACTGTAATCTTGATCAAACTGAGCTTGATTTTCTGGTTTAATCTTATAAAAACCATCGGCTCCTCCAGCTTTTTTTGCAATCGTTAAAATATAATCAGGATGAAATTTATTGACCGAATTAATCCACCAGTAATTTTCATCATTCAGCATCTCGTCATTGATCCTTTCATTCACCAAGCCAACCTCATCATACGTATAAAGTTGAGTGTAAAACGGAATAATTCCCGCTGGCTCCAGTAAAATTGATTTTTCCAAACTAACCTGATCTTTATTAATATCTGCCGCAATAGTCATTCGCTGGCGTTCTTCCATATAACCAATCGTAAAGGATTGAATCATCTGTAAAAAGTAAGAGGCAATAAACACAAGAACAATTCCGACAAAAACACTTTTCCTTTTCCAAATATTCACATTCAAAAAGTAATATAACACAATTGCGAAAAGGAAAACTCTGGGAAGCCAATAGTACCAATCGAAATAGGCTTTGAACATAGAGAAAATAGTGATTTTCGCCAGAGCAAAAACAAGAATTAACACCAAAACAACTTTTGTCTTTTGCGTTCCAACTTTCTTATCTTTTATTATTTTGAAAACTGCAAAACCCAGAAAACTCAGAAATGCAACAAAAAGCAAGAACGTGTAAATGCCATATTTCTTAATCAGCCCACCGTAATACGCCCATTGATACAGAAGATGTTGCGTAGTATTATCTTTAATTAAATTTTTGTAGGCGATTTTCTTGGCCGTAATCGTATGATTTACAATCTCTCCGAAATACAGATAATTAAATCCAACCACAGTCACTACACCGATGATTCCGCCTAAAACATAAATGAAGTTGATTTTTCGCTTTAAATACAAATCTGCTAAAAAGAAAATTCCGAGGAAAATAACGGTATCAACTCTGGTCCAAAGCAAAAGTATTGGAAAGAGAAAAAAAGCCCATTTTTTACTTTTAAAAAGTCCGAAATAAATTAAACCAGTATAAAGGAAAAACAAGATTCCGTATTCCATCCCGAGAAAGGAAGCCGTTAAAGCGGGCGGCGTAATATTGAGCAGCAGAACGAACAAACCACGCTTCATCAAATCGATAGGAAACAATATTTTAGCTAACCACCATGATCCGATGGCAAAAAGAATTCCCGAAAAAATTAGTAATGGATAAATGAAATTGTCACCAAAAATAAGCTGAAAAAACGCGGTTATAAAAACATAGAAATGGGTGGTAGACGCAGAGATCCGTTCATCTCCATTAAACCCAATTACGCCGTATTGCACCAAATTTCGGGCAACGCGCCAAGTGATAAAAGAATCCTCCTGAATATTCTTAGTAAAAAACAAAGGAATCTTCACCAAAACGGCAAGTAAAATCAGCAAAAAAGGAGTGTTGAAAATCTTTGATAGAACGGTTTTCATTAGTGTGTTTAAGCGTCAAAAATAAGAATTTTAATCTATCCTGAAATTTGCAAAAAATTACCTTATATTTTTAGGAGACGAGGATTCATAAATCCTCTTTTTGCCGCTTCATAATCCGATAACGAACATGGAATCAAATCCTCTTCATTTTCATCAGCGCCAAAATACCAAAGATCACTAAAAGTCTCCCGCTGAAAGGCGTATTTGTTATCCTCGATCATCAACCAATAGGTTTCATAGGATCTTTCCACAGGATGAGATTTCTGAATATTGATGCCTTCAATCAAATGCCAGATCATTTGAGCTAACAGTTGGTGATTCAGAAAATGGCGAGAATTCGCATTAAAATTAAAAATGCCCACTGATTTCAATTTTTGGCTTAATCCGATCTCCTTCATGTAAGCACAGATCTCTCTTTTATTCAATCCATTTACCTGAGGATTCACGGAGAAACCATCACCCATACTTTCAACGGCATCACAATTTAAAGTTACTAAATCGGCACGGCGGAAAAACGGTTCTGTTTTTTCGGTCGTGTTCATTAATTCTGCCAGACGCAGCACATCAAACTCTACTTCTTTCATCAGTTTTACAGAATCCATTTCATTTAAATGTTTCTGATATCCCAAATGATGATAGTTTTTAATACTAAAAGTTTTTGAACCAAGAATTCTCGATAAGAAATTCTTCTCGGTCAATTCCTCGCCATCATTTGCTAAAGAAATAAGATTGGAGATCTGAGTATAATTATTGTTTTTCTGATGAAAATCTAAAGCTGAGAAAAGCGAAAGCGCCAAATCATTGCTTCCACCAATAATTACTGGAATCGCATTTTTAGTATGGCAAGCCGATAAAACTTCCTGTAAAATATAGTGAGTATCCTGATGAGATTTACCTGAAATTAAATCTCCCAAATCGCAAACTGGAATTTCGAAATCTAATTTTGAAAGTCGGTACAATTCATTTCTTACTTTTTTAAAATCTAGAATTTCAGCGTCGCCGTTTTCAATACCACGATAATCAGAGCAAAAAACAAGAACAATTGCATTTTCCTGTATTTCATTTAATATGGTTTGGCCAAGTTGCCATTTTTCAGTCTGGATTGGTCTTGGTAAAATCAGAATATCTTCGAGGTTCATAGTAGAAATTAATGTTAGTCACAAAAGTAAAAAAAAAGCACCACCAAACGGCGATGCTTTCATCATTTAATCGAATAAAAACTATTGTTTGATTATTTTTTTAGTAACAAATGACTGATCTTTCATTATAATTTTCACAATATAGATTCCATTTGTAAGTTTTCCTGCATTAACACTTCCACCTTCAATATTGGCTTTCAATACTAACTTTCCACTTAGATCATAAAGTTCTACCGTTTGAGCATCTTTGCTTTTAATATTAAATTGCTCTTTGAATGGATTTGGATAAAGATTCACTTCTTTATCTACAGTGATAACAGCGATTTCTGCTTTCTTATCGTCAACTTTTATCGGACCTTTATTGCTAGTAACGGTTGTTCCTAATAATCGTTGCTCATCTTTAGCACATCTCACCGACATACCAGCCTGTGGATAAACTGCTGTGCCCGTCTGCATTTTATTTCCCTGAAACTGCATTGCAAGTGCATAGCCAGTCCCATAATCTGCCATTGAAGAAGTCCAAACTCCTGACCGGTTAAAAAACACTTCATTCTCCCCTACCTCACCACGAATACCATCTTTCGGGAAACTTCCGATTGGGAAAACAGAAGTTTCGAATTTCCAACCTTCATCGCCGGCGATACTTCCTGAGTAAAAGTTGGCAATATCATGCCACTGATCCTGGATAACTCCAGCTTTGCCGTACGCATCATTTTTGTAACCATTATACCATGGTGAACTTCCTTTAGATCCTGAATAAAGATTGGTATAAGTAACATCCGGAACTCTCCATCCTTCTGGACAAGGATCAAAAGGTGATTTTTTATCACCATGTCCCCATCTATTATCTGCACTGGCTCTTTCGTCCGAAACCCAATCTTTTACTTTCGTTAAATCATTAGCATAGTGATCTCCACCGTCGTACAAATCTCCAAATCCTGTCTGATATAAAAACATCAACGGATTTTCAATGGAGTAAATGATATTTTCTCGCTCTCTTTTATGCTTCACTGGATTTTTGGAACCGTAGTTTCCATAAAGTTCGGTGTGATATCTTAAGAAATTCTCTGAGCTAAGTGAGTTGTAATTTAAGTTTCCACCTTTCATTAAAATTGGAGGATTAAAGACTGGAATATCATCCGTGAAAACATACACTAAATCCAGATTTACAGCCTTAAAAATGGGCATTGGATCCTTTCTTCCCCACTGATAATGAAGTCCGTTTGCCTTTCCTGATTCTAAAGAACTGCTTTCTGCGCCTAAATTTCTGTCCATGAAAATTGTTTTCATTGCAGGTATTTTACTTGCGGTCGGATTTACGAAATTGTAAGCGACGGGAATTGCATTTTCAGTAGTATAAGTGACCGCATTTTCCGTAGGGCTGTCTTCCGGCGCCCAGATATGCCAACTCCAAAGCGCCGGACTGTTTGGATCTTCATTATGAAGGGAAATAATCGCATTACCGGTTTGGTTAGGATTTATTTTTACATCAATAAAAGACATTCTACCATCTTTTGGATGAGCATCCAGATAAACGGAGTTAATTAACTGCACATTGGTGGTCCAGTTTACTTTCGCCACCAGATTTTCATATGGAAGCATATCATGATCAGAAAGCAATTGATTGTAGACGGCAAAAGCTTTACTGACAGGAATTCTTAACTGAGCTCCGTTGACAACAACGTAAGAGTTTGGATTATCAAGTCCTTCCGTAAAGTCTTCTTTTTCAGCAACAAAATATTGAGTTGCAAAATCTCCAATTTGTAAAAGGTTAGGATCTCTCATGCATTTAACTGCATTTCCGGCTTTACTAGGATTGGTTTGATTGATATAAACCTCATGAAGTCCAACATTGGTAGAGTTTCTGAAAGGATCTGATATCATGGAGAATAGGCGAGCTCCGTCATAAGAATAGGTAGCACTCCACAGACCACCGTTGGCAGCATTGTCCTGAAAAGTAACTCCTACCGGTGCATTGGGCGCTGCAGAATTCGGGTAATAAACATAAGCTCCAGAAACTGGCATTAATCCTAGATTCCTATTGCCATTCTGAGCATTGCTAAAATCCATACCAATTCCTGGATAGACTTTCACACCATCAAAACGCGGATTGGTTGCATTAGGAAAAATCTGACGTGAATTAATATCACCATCATCATTTACCCCACTATTTTTTCTTCCAAAAAAAGATAAATTATTGTTATAGGTTTCCCTTCCGTAATAAGATGGAACTCTCCAACCATTGGGGCAAGGGTCCAGTTCTGATTTTAATTCATAAGACCGGCTTTCATTTTTCAAAGTAGTATTAGAACTGCTCGCGTTACTGTTCCCTCCTTTTGCATTGTCTGACCACAAATCCCAGTTGATATAAGTGGGACTTACGCCCGCTACTTTATATCTGCTGCTTGAAAACCAGTTTCCGGTAGCATCTGTATTTATGATATAAGTAATCGGATTGTTAACAGAGTATTTGATGTTTTTTTCAATTTCATCAAAAGGTCTTACCTTAACTGGAATCGTATTAACAGGATCAATCTGTTTGTGCTTCAATACCCCAACTTCCCCAGAAATTTCATAGAAATAAGAATCCTTATAAACTAAAGGCGGGAACGGATCTTTTCTTCCCCACTCATACATTAGTCCACCAGATTTCTGCCACTGATCGCCCAAGAAATTGTTGGTTGTAGCTCCCAGGTTTCGGTCCATATATTGAACGGTGATGGGATTTAGATTGATATCAGCTTCAAATCCCTGGTTATAAACGATACCATTTTCAGGATTATCGGTAACCCAGACATGCCAGCTCCAGTAAATGGTACCATTCACTTTGAAAGCAACTACGGCATTTCCTTTCCCTTTTCCTTTATTAATTTCTACTTTAATTCTGGATTTTGAAGGATCGCCATTCGAGATGATGTCAACATTTTCGACTAGACCAGGAACATCTTCCCAATAAAGAGAAGCGCTCTGAACTCCAGCCGGAATAGGATTGGATTGACCATTTGATTTTAGATATTCATAATCAGTCCACATTTTATAGGCTTTTGAAACCGGAATTTCTAAACCTCCATAATTATTGGACTCTGCTAATCCAATGTCATAAATATAACTATTGGGTGCCTTCGCTTCATTGGTCGTTTGAGCGGAAAGAAAATTAGCTAAAAAACAAAAAACTAACAGTTGATTCTTTATCATTATTAAAAAAAATTATAATTGATTACTATTATATTTTTCTTAACATCGTTTGTGTGTGTTGAATTCTTTTTTAAATCAAGAGTGCTGTGCGATTGTTTTTTTTTCTATTGTGTCCTCCAAATATATAAAGATATTTCACAAATTATCATAAATTTTAAAAAAAATGATTGTTTAACCAACATGATTAAATTCACAATGAACATTCTTCATTCTAACCATTTGTAAGTAAGACAATAAAGTCCTTTTAAGACGCTAAAAACAGGAAGCGATAAATCGATAAAAACAACAAGTGTTTAAATTTGAACGAGCTTTTTTACTTAAAAATCAGAAAATATACGCAAAAAATTAAACGCTATTTTTAACTTACTTTAACAACTATTGGTAAAAAGCAAAAAAAATCCCCTCGAATTATCGAGAGGATTTATCATAAATTTAAAAAAAACTTATTTCTTTTTCGGAGCAGCTTTTTTGGTTGCTACTTTTTTAACTGCTGGCTTTTTAGCAGCTGGTTTCTTCGCCGCGGCTTTTTTAGGCTTTTCTTTGAACGCATTTTTATCTTGCGCTGTAATCCACTTTTTAACTTCCTCTAAAGAAACATCTGCCAATTCTTCTGGTGTGAATTTTTCGTCTTTCTTGTTTTTAGGAATTTTAAAAATGTTTTTTCCATGTTTTATAATCGGGCCCCAGCGTGCATTTTCGATTGAAATTTTTTCTTCTTCCCATTGTTGAATATAACGGTTGGCTTCTTTTTCCAACTTCGCTTCAATCAATTCATTGATATCATTTTGTGAAAGATTTTCGAAATCATAACGCTTGGGAACGTTGATGAACATCGACTGATATTTAATGAATGGCCCAAATCTACCTGTTCCTTTTGTTACTGGTTCTCCTTTGAAACTGGCAATCGGTGCATCAGCCAATTTCTTTTCATTGATGATTTCTTCTGCTCTTTCCTGAGTAACTGACAAAGCATCTTCGCCTTTCGGAATACTGATAAAAGCTTCGCCCCATTTCACATAAGGTCCAAATCGACCTACGCCAATCGTTACGGTTTGATCTTCGAAAGGATTCAAATCAAAAGGAAGTTTAAACAATTCTAAAGCTTCTTCTAATGTAATCGTTGCAATATTTTGCGTAGACATCAAACTTGCGAAAATTGGTTTTTCCTCGTCATCCTGTTCGCCGATCTGCACCATTGGTCCGAATCGTCCAATTCTGGTTAAAACATTTTTTCCGGATTTTGGATCAACGCCCAAAATTCTTTCTCCATTTGCACGGTCTGCATTTTCCTCTACATCAGCAATTCTAGGATGAAAATCTTTATAGAAACCTTGTAAAACTTCTTTCCATTTTTCTTCACCGTTTGCAATGTGGTCAAAATCCTGCTCTACTTTTGCGGTAAATCCATAATCAAGAACCTCAGCAAAATTTTGCGTCAGAAATTCATTAACGACTTCACCAATATCAGTTGGAACAAATTTATTTTTATCGCCACCAAACTTCTCAGTCAACACCTCTTTTTTAAGATCTGTTTTTCCTAAAGTCATTTTCATAATTTCTCGCTCCTGTGGGATAATCTCTCTTTTATCCACATACTCGCGATTCTGGATCGTCTGAATGGTAGGGGCGTAAGTTGAAGGTCTTCCGATACCGAGCTCCTCTAATTTCTTCACCAAACCAGCTTCCGTATATCTTGCAGAAGGTCGTGAGAATTTCTCCGTCGCTTCAATTTTTTTATAATCTAAATCTTCACCAACAGTAACTTTCGGCAATAACTTTTCGTTGTTTTCTTCGTCGTCATCTTCGGCTTTTAGAATTCCGTAAGCTTTAAGGAAACCATCAAAAATAATCACTTCACCTTGTGCTTCAAAATGTTGTGGAAGTTTTGAATTCCCGATTTCAATGACCGTTTTTTCGATTTTAGCATTCGCCATTTGGGAAGCTAAAGTTCTTTTATAAATTAACTGATATAATTTATTCAATTGCGCATCACCAATACTTTTCATAGTGAAATCCGTTGGACGAATTGCTTCGTGAGCTTCCTGTGCAGAAGCTGACTTTGTGGTGTAATTTCGTGGATTAGAATAAGCTTCACCATACTCAGAAAGAATCTGTGCTTTCGCTCCGTTAATAGCTTCTTGCGAAAGGTTGACGGAGTCGGTTCTCATATAAGTAATAAAACCTTCTTCGTATAAACGCTGCGCCACTCTCATAGTTGCAGTTACGCCGTAACCCAATCTATTACTCGCTTCCTGTTGTAAAGTTGATGTCGTAAATGGCGCGGAAGCAGTTCGCGTTCCAGGTTTTGTTTCAACATTTAAAACGGTAAAATCGGTATTTTTACATTGCGTTAAAAAGTCCTCGGCTTCTTTTTCCTGAACGAAATCCTTTTTAAGTTTTGCGGTAATTTCCTGTTTTGCATTATTAAGAAAAACTCCTTCTAATTTGAAAGTTGATTTCGGGGTAAAACCTCTAATTTCTAATTCACGTTCTACTACCAAACGAACGGCAACAGATTGAACACGTCCAGCGGAAAGTCCGGTTTTTACTTTTTTCCAAAGAACCGGTGACATTTCGAAACCTACAATTCGATCGAGAATTCTTCGGGCTTGTTGCGCGTTAACTAAATTTTGATCGATCTTTCTTGGATTTTCAATTGCCTTTAAAATCGCATTCTTAGTAATTTCGTGAAATACAATACGTCTGGTATTTTCTTCTTTCAACTTTAACTCTTGAGCCAAATGCCACGCGATTGCTTCACCTTCGCGGTCTTCATCGGACGCTAACCAAACGATGTCTGCCTTCTTCACCGCTGCTTTTAACTCGGTTACCAGTTTCTTTTTATCAGCAGAAACTTCGTAATCGGGCGTAAAAGTTTCCAGGTCGATTCCCATACCTTTTTTAGGTAAATCCCGGATGTGTCCGAAACTGGATTTCACGTCGAAATCCTTCCCTAAATACTTTTGAATCGTTTTGGCTTTTGCCGGTGATTCTACAATCACTAAATTTTTTGACATCCTCGAAATTTTTGCAAAAGTAGAAGTTTTTTTTTAATACTGCAGTTTTGTGTTTTTTTAAGATGCTTACCGCGCCAAATTGCAAACCATAGAAAACGCTTATATTTGCGGAAAGTTGAACATCCTTGTGAAGAAATTCATTCAAAATACAATTCAAAGTCAAAAAATTTTCTACCGATATTTCCGCAGAAAAGGACTGAAAAGATTCTTTAAAGAAAATGTATTAGAAAGCGATGGCAGCAACGAAACCAAAGCAAAATCAATTGCGCTGGGCTTTTTTATCGGACTGTCGCCTTTCTGGGGATTTCATTCTTTTTTAGCAATTACGTTGTCGGTTTATTTTAAACTGAATAAACTACTGACATTCATGTCTTCACAAGTCACCTTTCCACCATTAATTCCTTTAATCATATTTTTATCAATGATGGTTGGGGCTCCGTTTGTTGCCAATACTGCAAACTTGCAGGATCAAGCCTTCGATTTAGAATTTATTAAAAATAATTTAACTCAATATATAATAGGTAGTTTTATTTTGTCCATAAGTTGCTCCTTGATCTTTGGTTTTATCTCTTATTTCATCCTCGAAAAATTTAATCCTTCTCCAAAAAAATAAGTTGCGCACCAGTTTGCAAAAAAAATTAATCTAATTGATAACCAACAATTTGAAATATCATATTTTTGTAATAAACCAACTGAAATGAGTGAAGTAATAAGTGCGATCATTGAGAGAGATACTTATGACAGCATTTTATATGCGGTGTTGGGCGGCCTGCTTTTACTTTCGATTTATCATTTGACCTTATTCTTTCAAAACCGTGATAAATCCTATTTCCTTTATAGTTCCTACACTTTCTTTTCCTTTTTAGCTTACATGCCGGTGGCAGAAAGTGGATTTCTATACAATCTTTCTAATTATTTTCATTTTGATTATTACTCAAAAAATCTTTTTACGATTATCTTCAACGCTGTTTATTTTCTCTTTTTTGCCCAATTTTTAAATGTAAAGAAGACGAGTCTAACGTTCTACAAAATTATTGTTATTCCAATTTATGTATTGATAGGTATTGCTGTGATTGGTTTTATCTTATTGAAAACAGGAATTACCAAGTTGATCTTTGAGGAATTTTACAAAGCATTTGTTTATATCATCACTGCCCACACGATTGTATCTTTTTATATTCTTACGAAGGTGAAAAACAATCTCAAATACTACATTATTTTTGGTGGAATCATTTTGTATATCTGCTCTATCTTAGGAGAACAGTCAATTCGACAATTACCATCGATCAATATCAGCAAGAAGATGGGCGACTTTATTTATTTTGTTGGGTTGATCATTGAAAATATTGCGTTTTCATTTGCTTTAGGACGCAGACAAAGGAGCAACTACCGAGAAAAAGTCTTATTCAATAAAAATTTAATTGTAGAAATGCAGAAAAATGTACAGTTGAAAGATAAAATAAATCTGCAGCATCAGAAACGTCTTGAGGTTGAAAATGACCGTATTAAATACCAGCGGGAAAATTCAGATTTAAAGCTTTCGATCCTGCAAAATCAAATGAATCCTCATTTTATTTTCAATGCTCTTAACTCCATTAAATATTATATTTTAGAGAATGACACCAAAAATGCCGTCGATTATTTGACCAAATTTTCAAAAATCATTCGAACCATTTTAGTTTCATCTACCGTCAAAGAATTCACATTGGAGGAGGAATTACAATCCATTAAAGTGTATGTTGATATCGAAAATTTACGCTTCAATCATAAAATAGATTATACTGTTTTTATTGATCCGAACATTGATGTAAATCATATAAAACTTCCACCAATGGTTTTACAGCCTTATATAGAAAACGCAATAATACATGGCGTTGCCTTGGTAGAAAATAAAAAAATAGACATCGAAATTTTGGCTAAAAACGAATGGATCGAAATCCGAATCAGCGATAATGGTGTCGGAAGAAAAGAGGCAGCCAAAAACCGCGTTCGACATAAAAACCTTAGTAAATCTTTGGGTACAAAAATCACCGATGGAATGCTGAAAAATTATTTCGGTACGAAAAACTATTCCATCACTTACCATGATTTGCAGAATAATGAGTTGTCAACTGGAACAGTGGTGGTTTTAGAAATTCCGTCGCGATAACTTTTAGCCCTTTCCCTATGGCATAATTCCCCGAAAATCATTATATTCGCAACCTTAATTAATTAGAATATTTCTTATTGAACTGTTTGAAAATGAAGAAGTTTACCGAATATAAAAATCTCGATTTAACCGCCGTTGCCGAGAACATCACCCAGTTTTGGGAAAAAAATCAGACTTTTAAAAAATCCGTTGATATCCGCGAGGGTCAGCCGGAATATGTGTTTTATGAAGGTCCGCCTTCTGCGAACGGAATGCCCGGAATTCACCACGTGATGGCGAGAGCGTTGAAAGATATTTTCTGTCGTTACCAAACCCAAAATGGAAAACAGGTTTTTCGTAAAGCAGGTTGGGACACGCATGGTTTGCCTATTGAATTGGGTGTAGAAAAAGAATTAGGAATTACCAAAGAAGATATCGGGAAAACCATTTCCGTTGAAGATTATAACCAAGCCTGTCGTAATGCCGTAATGCGTTACACCGATGTTTGGAATGATCTGACTGAAAAAATTGGATATTGGGTAGATCTGGAAGATCCTTATATCACTTACGAACCGAAATACATGGAAACCGTTTGGTGGCTTTTGAAGCAACTTTACGACAAGGATCTGATGTATAAAGGATACACCATTCAGCCTTATTCTCCAGCAGCGGGAACCGGTTTATCTTCACACGAATTGAATCAACCCGGAACTTATCGCGATGTTTCGGATACCACCGTCGTCGCTCAATTCAAATTGAAACAAGCGCCTGAAAACGCAAGCGAAACCTGGAAGAAATTATCAGCAATCGCTTATCCAGAATCCAAAATTGATAGCGAGGAAATCGCAGGAGCCTCTTGCGGAGGAGCGTTGCATTGGGAAGAATTCGATGAAGCTAAACCAAAACCAAATGTTTATTTTCTTGCCTGGACAACAACTCCATGGACTTTGCCTTCCAATACCGCTTTAGCAGTTGGACGTGATATTGAATATACGATCATCAAAACATTTAATCAGTATACTTTCGAGCCGATAACGGTTATATTAGCAAGCTCTTTAGTCTCTAAAAACTTTGGTAAAAAATACGTTCACGGGAATGAAGCGGATCTGAAAAATTATTCATCGGAGAGCAAAGTGATTCCATATCAAATTGTAGCAGAATTGATGGGCGGAGAATTAGCAGGAGCTGAATACGAACAATTAATTCCCTGGTTTTTACCTGCTGAAAATGCAGACAAAGCTTTCCGGGTGATTATCGGAGATTTCGTCACCACAGAGGACGGAACAGGAATCGTGCACATCGCGCCGACTTTTGGTGCTGATGATGCAAGAGTTGGAAAAGAAAACGGGATTCCACCATTGTTAATTAAAGATGAAAACGACAATCTCGTTCCTTTGGTTGACTTGCAGGGACGTTTCCTAAAAGGCGGAAATACGCCGGAATTATTTGCAGAAAAATTCATTAAAAATGAGTATTACGATAACGGAACTGCTCCTGAAAAATCCTGGGATGTAGAGTTAGCAATCCTTTTAAAGACGGAAAACAAAGCCTTTAAAGTTGAGAAATACGTTCACAGTTATCCGCATTGCTGGAGAACCGATAAACCGGTTTTATATTATCCACTGGATTCCTGGTTTGTAAAAATGACGGCGGTAAAAGACCGTTTGGTAGCATTGAATGAAACCATCAACTGGAAGCCTAAATCTACAGGTGAAGGACGTTTTGCAAACTGGCTCGTTAACGTAAATGACTGGAATCTTTCCCGATCAAGATATTGGGGAATTCCATTGCCAATATGGAGAACAGATCCTTCGACAGGATCAGGACCACAAGAAGAGATCATCATCGGATCTGTAGAAGAATTGATGACTGAGATCCAGAAATCAATGGAGGCAGGTTTCATGACCGAAAATCCTTTTGCCAAGTTCGAAGTTGGAAATATGTCCAAAGAAAATTATGCGAATATTGATTTGCATAAAAATATTGTAGATGAAATTATATTAGTTTCAGCTTCAGGAAAACCAATGAATCGCGAATCTGATTTGATCGATGTTTGGTTTGATTCAGGTTCGATGCCTTATGCGCAATTGCATTATCCTTTTGAAAACAAAGAAATGATCGATTCGAATAAAGCCTTTCCTGCAGATTTTATCGCGGAAGGAGTTGACCAGACAAGAGGTTGGTTTTACACCTTGCATGCGATTGCAACTTCTGTTTTCGATTCTGTTGCCTATAAAAATGTCATGTCGAACGGTTTGGTTTTGGATAAAAACGGACAGAAAATGTCGAAACGTTTAGGAAATGCTGTAGATCCATTTACTACCTTAGAAAAATATGGTCCCGATGCCACCCGTTGGTACATGATCGCCAATGCGAATCCGTGGGAGAATTTAAAATTTGACTTAGAAGGAATTGATGAAGTGCGACGAAAGTTCTTCGGAACATTGTATAACACGTATTCATTCTTTGCTTTATATGCGAATGTTGACGGATTTACGTATTCAGAAAAAGCCGTAGAAAACCGTCCGGAAATTGACCGTTGGATCTTATCTGAATTGAATTTATTGGTAAAAGAGGTTACTTCTTTTTATGAAGATTACGAACCGACGAAAGTTGCCAGAGCTATTAATAACTTTGTCAATGATAACTTAAGCAACTGGTATGTAAGACTTTGTAGAAGAAGATTCTGGAAAGGCGATTACTCTGAAGACAAGATTTCAGCTTATCAGACTTTATACACCTGTTTAGAAACGGTAGCCAAGATTGCCGCTCCGATTGCGCCATTCTTTATGGATCAATTGTATCAGGATCTGAATAAGATCACTGGTAAAAATGAGGCAGAATCAATTCACTTGACCGATTTCCCGAAAGCAGATGAAAGTCTGATCGATCAGGATCTGGTAGAGAAAACACATTTAGCTCAGCAAATTACGTCGATGGTATTTTCATTAAGAAAGAAAGAAAACATCAAAGTAAGACAGCCGTTGCAGAAAGTAATGATTCCAGTTTTGGATCAAAAAACGGAAGCACAGATCTTAGCCGTTGCTGACTTGGTAAAACAAGAAGTGAATGTAAAAGAATTGCAACTCATTAATGCTGATGAAGCGGCGGATCTAATTATCAAACAAATTAAACCGAACTTCAAAACGTTGGGTGCAAGACTCGGAAAAGACATGAAAACGGTTGCGGGAGAAATCACGAATTTTACAGCTGAACAGATTTCAACTTTAGAAAAAGAAGGGAAGATGGAAATTCAGGGATATGAAATTTCATTGGATGATGTTGAGATTTTCACGAAAGACATCCCAGGTTGGACGGTTACAAGCGAAGGCAAGTTAACAGTAGCATTGGATTTAACGCTCACCGACGAGTTAAAAGCAGAAGGAGTTGCGAGGGAATTCATTAACCGTGTTCAAAATTTAAGAAAGGAAAAAGAATTCGACTTAACTGACAGAATTACAATACGTTTGGAGGAAAATAATCCTTTTGAAAAAGAAATAATGAACAATCAGACATATATTTCAGCAGAAGTGTTGTCAGATAAAATAGAAATTGTAAATTCACTCTCAAATTTTGACGAAATCGAAATAGATGAACTCAAATTTAAAGTGGAAGTTCAAAAATTATAATAAATTGATAATATAATTCTCTTAAAACGGTAAGGAATTATGTAAGACAGTAAAAACACACAGCTATGGCAGAAGACAGACAAAAGTACGGCGACGCCGACTTACAGGAATTTAAAGTGGTTATTCAGGCAAAAATAGATAAAGCAGAAAAAGATTTAATGCTGATCAGAGAGAGTTTCATCAATGACCAAAATAATGGTACTGACGACACTTCGCCTACTTTCAAGGCATTTGAAGAAGGTGCAGAGACATTGAGTAAAGAGCAAAATGCTATTTTGGCCGGAAGACAGGAAAAATTTGTGCGTGATTTGAAAAACGCGTTAATCCGTATTCAAAACAAAACATACGGTATTTGCCGGGTAACCGGGAAATTAATTCCTAAGGACCGATTGATGGCAGTACCCCATGCAACTTTGAGTATCGAAGCAAAAAATATGCAGCGATAGATCTATCGTGTACCATGAATAATGTGCAAAGTATCCTGTATAAATCTATACAGAATACTTTGTGCATTTATTATTTAAATTCATGAATACAATTCTTATCTTACTTGCCGTCGCAGTGGTCTTTATCTACTTTTTTCGAAAAGACCTGAAGGAAAAATTCATTCCGAATAAGGAAAAATATCTGACCATTGATGATCAATTTAATTCTGAAAAGAAAGATCGCGAAAATGAGATTGATAAAATCCTGAGCAAAATAGGAAAAAACGGATTACAGGATCTTTCAACGGAAGATAGAAAACGACTCGACGAACTTTCAAAAAAAATAAAATAAAATGGAATCACTTATTGTACATCCAAAAAACCAAATGGAGCTTAATGCACTGAAAAGTGTCATGAAAGACATGGGCATTAAATTTGAAAAATTTCACACCAGAAATCATAATGCCGCGTCGAAGCCTGAACCAAGACCTTCAACAAACAGAGCAGAAAAACCTGCGAGAAACTTTAAAGACAAACCAAAGAACGACCAGTAATGAAGAAAATAGCATTAATTACTTTTATCATTCTTTTAATTGATCAGGTTTCTAAATTTTATATCAAAACGCATTTTAATCTGGGCGAAAGTATTCCGGTATTTCCTGGTTTTAAATTAACTTTTGTGGAAAATCCAGGCATGGCTTACGGTTTTCATTTTGGTGGTTTACTGGGGAAATATGCTTTGGTTATTATTCGTGTATTTCTAATTGGTGGCATGGTTTATCTATTCAGCAAATGGTTGAAAGAAGGAGCTAGCAATTATTTACTCATCCCAATGTCCATGATTTTTGCAGGCGCAATCGGTAATTTAATCGATGGAATGTTTTACGGAATGCTGTTCGACAGCGGAACTGTTTACGACGAAAGTATCAGCAGATGGATCGAATATGGCGGCATTTCTAAGGTCGTTCCTTTTGGGGAAGGCTACTCCAGCTTTATGAAAGGTTGTGTCGTCGATATGCTGCATTTCCCTTTGGTAGATTGGCATGTTCCACCCACGTTTCCATTAATTGGTGGGAAACATGTTGAATTCTTTAAATATATTTTTAATGTTGCTGATTCGGCGATTACCGTAGGAGCTGCTTTATTACTAATTTTCAGAAAGAAAGCGCTGCCAAATGGTTTGGACTTTTAAAATGAAAGAATGAGATCAATTAAAAATATCATCATCTTCTTCCTGATACTTTTTGTATTGGGAATTTTATTGACGTTTTGGGCGAACCATACCATCGAATATGCTACGGAAGACTATGTAACTTCAAGTATTAATAAACTTCCAAATGAAAAAGTAGGATTGGTTTTAGGGACTTCAAAATCTCTAAAGAATGGCAATAAAAACCCGTATTTTTTTTATCGCATAGAAGCTGCGGAGGAATTATTTAAAAGCGGGAAAATCGATTATATCATTGTAAGCGGTGATAATTCTTCTCAATATTACAATGAGCCAGAAGACATGCAGACCGAATTGATCGCCAGAGGAATTCCGAAAACTAAAATATTTCTGGATTTTGCCGGACTTCGAACATTGGATTCTGTCGTTAGAGCGAAAGAAATTTTCGGGCAAAATTCTTATCTTATTATTTCTCAGCGATTTCATAATGAACGCGCCGTTTTTTTAGCCCAGAAAAAAGGAATCGAAGCTTATGGATACAATGCGAAAGATGTGAATAAGAAGGCGGGCTTTAAGACCAATCTTCGGGAGTATTTCGCGAGGGTTAAAGTATTCTGGGATCTATTTTTTGGCGTTGACCCCAAATTTAGCGGTTCCAAAGTTGTGATTCCGAATTAATTTAAAATAAAAAAATCGTCGCAGGGTTGCGACGATTTTCTTTTGAACTATCTGAAATGAAATCTTCTTATTTCTTCAATAATTTTACGCTTTCTGTTTGAGTGCCTGTCTGCACTTTGATCACATAAGCACCTTTCGATAATTTCGAAACATCTAAACCTTCTTTAGCAATGGAAGTTGCTGAAAGTACTTTTTGTCCGACCATATTATACACTTCAATGCTCGAAACTTTATCCGCATTTTTAAAGTATAAAACATCATGAACAGGATTTGGATAAACGCTCACTTTTGAATTCTGAACATTATCAGTTCCAAGTGCACCTGGAAGTTTAATTACAAAACCTCTTAAATCATCAGCCGTTCTACCGATTCCGGTAATATATCTTCCGTCTGGTGAAATACCTAATGGTAAAGCGAAGGTAATTCCTAAATTATCATATCCTAAGCTCGCAACATATTCATTAAGGTTTACTCTTCCTGTTTCTTTGGTATAGATGAAACCTTCACCCATTACTGCTTGTCCGTTCCATGGTCGAAAATAACCTACCACTGTTTTACCATCATCGGTAATTGCCGCCGCACCACCGCTGTAATCTGGATCTGGATGCGTGATCAAAGTATATCCATCGGTCTCATTCCAGACAAAAGGATTATCATAAGTATATCCAATAATTGTTTTCCCATTTGGTGTTACCGCAACAGCTTCTCCCGTTGGTTGTCCATTATTATCTTTCAACGCAACCTGGGTTCCGTTCAACCAATACACTCCTTCTCTATCGCCGTAATCATTATCTTGCCAGCCAACGACCATGGTGCCGTCATCGGTAAGTGAATTAGCTCGAGAGCTGCGATCTGTCACCGTGCTTCCTAGATCTATCAGACCTGTCGCCTCATTCCACTTCGCGGCATGCGCTTCGCCCGAGCTGACCCATGCAAGTCCAACTACATTCTTACCATCACTCGACATTCCCCAGGCAGAACTAAATTCATTGTCTGAAGTTGCAGTCAAACCTCCAAGAAAAGACCAGGTTTGAGTATTGACGTCGTATCTTCCCATTTCATCACTTCCGGTATTAGCATTCGTCATACTTCCGCTAATGTATTTTCCGTCTGAGGAAACATTCGTCCAGCCGGCAATAAAATTACCACTGGTTAACTCTCCAATATTTACTTCTCCCTCTTCTTCAGTCCATTTAATATGAAATTGATTGCCTACATTACCTACGGCAACACCGTTATTAGAAATATCCGTCATCTGTGCAAAACTACCAGTGTCAAAAACCTGCGCTTGCGAAAGAGTCAGTCCTGCAAAAAAAGAGCCGCTGTGTAAAAATTTTTCATAATATTTTTTAATTTTAAATTCATTCAAATCTAAAAGAAAAAAGGGTGATAAAAGTATTTTTGTCTTGCATAATTCACGAAATTCAAAAGTATTAAAACCTTAAAAAACTGATAATCAACAACTAGAAGAATTAAACAAAAAAGAGCTTTCTCTTCCATTTTATCTTAAAATCAATGATCTCATCGACGATGATCCAAGCATTTCGGAAAAATATTGCAAAATTATCATTAACAAAAAGGAAACATACTCTCTATAAATTGATTATTTTTGCTTCATGCGTACTCCATTAAAATTCCTTCTGCTGATTGGTCTGAGCTTCGGCTTTTTTCCGGCTCAAAGTCGGTCGGATTTTAAACTACGCGTCGAAAATAGTTTCCTTAAACTGTATGAAAATCCAGATGTTGCATTGCATGCCGCCAAAGAAATTAGAAATGACGAAAATGCCTTGGTAACGAAAGATATTCTAACCCGAGCCTACTTGATGAAGGGCGACTACTTAGAATCGGTGCGCGATGCTTTTGAGAAATCGAATACCCCACATTCAAATCAGAAATTACTGAGAACTTTGATCATCGCACGAGAATTCTTCCATTTAAATTTATATGAGCAAACCGCCAATCTCATTGAACCCGTTTTACTTGAGAAAAATAAATCTAAGAAAGACGAAGATCAAGGAGTTTATGCCAAGTTATTTCAACTGGAAGCCAGAAATCTTATCGCTCTTAAAAAATTAGATACGCGGAAAAGAATCTACAAATAAGTTCTGATTATGCTCAAAATCAACAAAGTTCTTTTGCTTTAATCTCAAAAGAAAATCAATATTTAAAAGCAACTCTTGAATTTGAAAAAGGAAATATAACAGAAGCTTTAAAAATATCCGATCAATTATTGCTTGACTTACAATCAATCACTCGAGCGAAGTACCTTTTTGCCATAACGCAGCAGTTGCGTGGACAATTATTTTTTGAACAACAAAAGTATGACCAAGCCATAGAATGTTTACAAAAGGCTCTAAAACTGGTCGACAATATCAACTACACCGCTTTAAAAAGTAATCTTTATGAAGATCTGGCCAAAAATTACCTGGTCATTAATAACGACAAAGAATTTAAATTTTATAAAGATCAATATCGAGAAACTTCTAAAATCTTAGAAGAGAATAAAAAGGAAGCACGCCGGGAACTGATTCTTTTGGGCACTGAATTGAATACTGAAAATAATAAATCTTACCTCGAAAAAAAGCAAAATCAGTGGCTTTACCTCTGCGGAATTTCAATATTCGTTGTATCATTATTGACGTACATTTTTACCAGAGAAGTGCAGCGCGGTAAGTCTCTAATAAAGCAAATTCACTTTTTCAGATCGATTAAAGTGAAACAAAATGAGTCTGTAAAAGCGGACATGAAAACGAAGGAAGTTCCTAAGAAACAACTCATTATTCCAAAAGAAACCGAGCAACAAATTCTACAAGGTTTACAGGAATTTGAAGAGTCAAAAAAATATCTGGATAACAATATGTCTTTGGCAACCTTGGCGGTAGAACTGGAAACGAACACAAAATATCTTTCTGAAATTATCAATAAATACAAAGACAAAAACTTCAATACGTACATTAACGAGTTGCGGATAAAATATGTAATTCAACTTTTATCAACGGACCGCAGTTACTTGCAATACAAAATAAGTTATATCGCAGAAATTGGTGGATTTACGTCGCACAGTGCTTTTACCAACGTATTCAAAATAATTACCGGAATGTCGCCTCAAGAATATATGCAGACTTTAAGAAATATTTAAAAAATGCGATTATTTAAATTTTATTTTCTGTTTCTTTTATTTTGGTCTGTTAGTTTTACAGCTCAAAACACCAATGATTCTCTCAAAAAAAGAGCGAATAGCGTGATCTATGAACAACCTGATGAAAGCATCTCTATTGCATTAAAACTGCTCAAAGGCGAAAAAAGAGTTGATGAAATTGCGCATCTTTATATGTTAATTTCTAATGCCTACATCGCAAAAAGAAATAATGACAGCTCTCTTATTTATATTTTAAAAGCGGCAGATCTTATCAACAAAGAATCTTTACCAACGACCAAAATTAAAATTTTGAATTCTGTCGCAGTTCAGTATCAACAGATGGAACTGTATGATAAAGCTTTAGAAACTTTGGATCAGTCGCTGCAACTCACCGAAAAATTAGAGGCAAATGACAAAGACCGACTTTTCAATGCTGGATTTAATTATGCGGTTCGAGGAATGATTTACCGCAATCAGTCGAATCCTGATTTAGCTTTGGAGAAATTTAAAATGGCAGCGGTGAATTTTCAAAAACTCACTTTAGATCGGAAATCGGCGGCGAACCTCAGTATTATTTATTACAACATTGGCTACTGTTACATTGATTTAATGCAGTTGCAGCAAGCCTCAGCATACTTTCAAAAATCAGAAGAATATGCAAAAACCGGAGAGGCGAAAAGTTTAGAAGCCTACGCTTTAAAGGGAAAAGGAGAAACTTTATTTCTGACTCAAAATTATGGAGCTTCACTGCAGACGCTTTACGAAGCAGAAAAAATGGCTTTACCAGTCGGAGATTTAGTTCTGAATGAAGGACTTTATAAATTGATTGCAGATAATAATTTGGTTCTGAATGATTTCGATAAATTTCAAAATTACAACAGCAAATATTTAGAAATTCAGAAAACGCTGGAACAAAATGATTTAAAATCACTGAACCGATATTTGAATACTCAAAATTTGGAACAGCAGGAGATTCATGCAAAAGTCGCCAAAGAATATAGAATCTATCTGTGGATCACAATTGTTATTGCATTGCTTTTGATTGCTTTTTTATCAAAAAAAATCATTGATCAGATGAAGGGAAACCGTCGTAAGAAAAAATTAATCGAAACACTTACCAAATCTAAGCAAGCTCCATCAACCTCAAAAACTTAGGTTTGCCAAAAGCTTATTAGTTTTGTATTTTTGCTCTCAAATTACATCAAAACACATGTCCAGAATACTTACCGGAATACAAGCAACAGGAACACCGCATTTGGGAAACCTTTTAGGAGCGATTATTCCAGCTATTGAATTGTCTAAAAAACCAGATAACGAATCGTTTTTGTTTATCGCCAACCTGCACTCTTTAACCCAGATTAAAAACGCAGAAGAACTGAAACAAAACACTTACGAAATCGCAGCAGCCTGGCTAGCTTGTGGTCTAGACACCAACAAAACATTTTTTTACAGACAAAGTGATATCGCTGAAACTTGTGAATTAACCTGGTATTTATCGTGCTTTTTTCCTTATCAAAGATTAACGCTGGCTCACTCATTTAAAGATAAAGCCGACCGTTTGGACGATGTTAATGCAGGATTATTTACTTATCCAGTTTTAATGGCGGCAGATATTTTATTATACGATGCGGAAATTGTTCCTGTTGGAAAAGACCAGTTACAGCACTTAGAAATGGCGCGTGATATGGGTGCCAGATTCAATCATCAAATGGGAGAGATTTTTGTTTTGCCACAAGCAGAATTACAGGAAGACACCAAATATGTTCCGGGAACCGATGGTCAAAAAATGTCGAAATCGAGAGGAAACATCATCAATATATTTTTACCGGAAAAGGAATTGAAAAAACAGGTAATGGGAATTGATACGGATTCTAAATCTCTTGAAGAGCCAAAAGATCCGGAAACCGACAAAGTTTTTGCTTTATATGAATTGATTGCAACACCTGAACAGACTGAAATTTTAAGACAAAAATATTTAGCCGGAAATTTCGGTTATGGTCACGCTAAAACAGAATTACTGAATTTAATTCTGACCAGATTTGCGACGGAAAGAGAACTGTTCACGTATTACATGAACAACTTGCCAGAACTGGAAGATAAGCTACAGGAAGGCGCTGCTAAAACGCGGGCAATCGCTTTACAGACTTTAAGTAGAGTGCGAAAAAGCGTTGGCGTTTAATCCAGGACTTCAAACTAAAAAGCCTTTCCGATTTGGAAAGGCTTTTTTTATAGTAATTCTTTTAATTCAATTAGTTTTTTAATGACTTTCACCTCATCAGCTTCGAACTTATCATCGAACACATCGAAATAAATAACTTGTAAGCCAAAAGATTTGCCACCTTCTACGTCGGCAATCCAGTCGTCACCGATCATGATCGATTCTGCTGGTGATGCTTTAGCCTTTTTCAAAGCGTAATCATAAATCTCCGGTTGCGGTTTTCTGATATTGATTTCATCAGCGCTGGTAATAGTCTGGAAGTAATTTTGAATTCCTGAAAGTTCACATTTTTTGTGGGTGACTTCTTCAAAACCATTGGAAAGAATATGCAATTGATAACCTTTGTCGTGAAGATATTCCAACACCTCAAAAGCGCCGGGCACTAAATCATTATAGTTAAGAATTTCATCTAAAAAATTACTTTCAAAAGCTTGCGCTAAGTCGAAATCATCAATTCCAAAAAACAGAAAAGAATCATAGAACCGGTGTTTCCTTAAATATTCTTTATCGATCTCGCCATCCCGAATTTGCTCCCATAACCTTTCGTTGATGGTGAAATATTCACGATGGAAATCATCAAAATCTAAATTGTATTTGTCGCGGACTTCCTGTCTTTTAAAAATCTCCTTTAAAGTTGAAAAGGCATTTCCACGGTGGTCCCAAAGGGTATTGTCTAGGTCAAAAAAAATGTGCTGAATTTTCATACAGCACAAATTTAGGTAAATAAAGATTAATTCTTAGAAACAATATGAATTTTTGATTTCGATTTTAGAGCCTGAATGCTTTGCGAAAAGCTAAGTAAAAAATCGATGGTTTGTTTCTTTGGTGTCAATAGTCTTTCATTTAAAGTGTAATTGTTTTTCATACGCGAAAAGTTTAACTAAAAACGGAAGTTTCTTCATATTATTATCTGGTTAAAACAATTTGATGTTCTTCCATAATTTTTCTTAAATTAATCAACGCATATCGCACTCTTCCCAGGGTGGTATTGATGCTTGAATCGGTTTGATCAGCAATTTCTTTAAATGACAATCCATCAAAAAACCGAAGTTTGATCACCTCCTGCTGATTTTCTGGCAGATAGTCCAGCATTCTCATTAAATCTTCCTGAATCTGTCTGCTGATTAATTGCTCTTCAATATTTTCTTCCTGAACTGAGATCAAATCGAAAATAGAGAATTCTTCGTTATCGTAAGACGTTTCGGAAACTTTGTTATGTTTTGCTTTTAAGCGGAAATGATCGATCACCAGGTTGTGTGCTATTCTTTTTGCCCATAACACAAACTTCCCTTCTTCATTGTACCGACCTTCTTTTAGGGTAATAATAATTTTCATGAAGGTATCCTGGAAAATATCATTTGCCAAGGTTTCATCCATTAACTTAAAAAAAATATAGGTGAAAATTTCCTTCTGATGCCTTTCAATAAGTACGGCGAGTGCTTTTTCGTTGCCTTCTTTGAAACTTGAAATCAGCCAACTGTCTGTATTTTTAATCATAACACTATTCAATATTTTGTTCAAGAATTTAGACCTGTTAAGTGCAGGCTGCTAGAATTCCATTATTTAAAACTGATAGAGTTTATGATCTATAAATTGGCTTTGTTGTGAGGGGCTAAATTAGTAAAAAAGTTAATACTCTGTTAACTAATTAATAAAAAATCGTAAAATAATCATTTTAATAAGTCGTGAAGCATGACTAATGGTAGATTTATGGTAAAATTAATATTGACTCCTTTGAGCTCTTTTCCGTTGATTCCGGCTTTGTCGATTGGGAAGGCATAACCTCCAGTCAGATCAATGAGTCCAAATAAAGTAACGCCGGCTTTTGGTGCGATATATTTCGTGGTCGCTTCTGCACCAGCTAAAAAATAAATGGCGTGATATAAATCTACATTCCTTTCAAAATTAAATAAAATATCTCCCTGAACTTTGGGCATAATTGCAAACTTTCCATTCACGCTTCCCATCATTCCGGCAACTCCTAAGCGGTAAACAACATCATCAGTCTGCAGAAAAAGCAATCTTCCACCAACTTCTGCGAAACTTTGATTTTGGTAGACGTAACCAGCGTGAACCATCTTATGCACTGTTAATTGTGCTTTCGTAATTCCGAAAAACATCAGAAACAATAACGTTGAAAAAACGAGCTTCTTCTTCATCAATATAATTTTATAAGTGGGTATAAAGATAAAAAAACTGCTTTAACATTTCTGAAAAAGCAGTTTTTTATATTTCTAAAGATTAAATTCTTTTTTGATCTCCTCTACTTTGTCGAGTTTTTCCCAGGTAAAGAATTCTAGATCTTTTATGACCAGGTCTTCTCCATTGGCTCTCTTGAAAGTTTTGTCAGCGATATAATGCTCTCTTCCCATGTGACCATAAGAAGCAGTTTCCTGATAAATTGGATTTCTCAATTTCAAATTTTGTTCAATCGCGTAAGGTCTAAGGTCAAAAATCTTTTGAACTCTCGCTGAAATTTCTCCGTCTTGCAAACCTAATTTCGACGTTCCGTACGTATTGATATATAATCCACAAGGTTCTGCAACACCGATCGCGTAAGAAACCTGCACTAAAATTTCAGAGGCAACACCGGCTGCAACTAAATTTTTAGCCATGTGACGAACTGCGTACGCCGCACTTCTATCAACTTTCGAAGGGTCTTTTCCGGAGAAAGCACCACCGCCGTGACCGCCTTTTCCACCATAAGTATCAACGATGATCTTTCTTCCTGTTAAACCTGTATCGCCGTGTGGACCACCGATCACAAATTTACCGGTAGGATTAACATGGTATTTAATCTTGTCGTTAAAAAGATCCTGGATTTCTTTTTTCTGTTTTGCTTTAATTTTCGGGATCAGAATTTCAATCATATCCTTTCTGATTTTCGCCAACATTGCTTCTTCACTGCCGAAATCATCATGCTGTGTAGAAATTACGATCGAATCAATTCTCACTGGTTTGTGATCATCAGAATATTCAATGGTTACCTGCGATTTTGCATCTGGACGAAGATATTTAATAGCATCATTCTCTCTTCTTAAGACTGCTAATTCTTTCAGAATGGTATGTGCTAAATCCAAAGCCAATGGCATATAGTTATCGGTTTCATCGGTTGCATAACCGAACATCATTCCCTGATCACCTGCTCCTTGCTTATTTGCTTTGGTTTCGAAATCATCATCTTCATGAGCACGATCCACTCCTTGATTAATATCTGGAGATTGCTCGTGAATTGCAGAAATGACTCCGCAAGAATCACCCGCGAACATATATTCTCCTTTGGTGTATCCAATTCCGTTGATTACTCTTCTGGCAATATCCTGTACATCAAGATAGGCGCTGGATTTCACTTCTCCCGCCAAAACTACCTGCCCCGTGGTCACTAAAGTTTCACAAGCTACTTTTGAGGTAGGATCATTTGCAAGGAAATTATCGATTAAGGCATCGGATATTTGATCAGCCACTTTATCTGGGTGTCCTTCGGAAACCGACTCAGAGGTAAATAAATAAGACATATTTCTATTGTTTTTTGATTAAAAAATAGAAGTAAAAATAGGTGATTGCAATAAGGAACTAAAAGAGAAAAATCGGTTTTAGCATTTTTTTATGAGGTTGCAATCAGTACAAATTTTTCCTCCTGTAATTATTGATGCAAATTTAGATACTATTTATTAAAGCACAAAATTTATTTCATCATAAAGATTATTGTGGTTTTACACCGATGTATTCTTCTGGATTTTTATTAAAATTGAGTTTCGTTTTCAATGAATCTGCGATAAAATTAATCATTTCATCTAAAATTTTCTGCTTGTAAGTAGGTTTATAATAAATCACAGAAATCTCACGATAAGGAAAAGGAGCTCGGAATCTTTTAACTTTCTCTTTTTGTTGATCGGTCAGTTGCTCTACGGCGAGTTCTGGCAGAATACTGATCCCACCTAACTTATCAACCAGCTGAACTAAGGTATTAATATTGGACGCCACAAATTCCAAATTTTTGGGCTTCACCGTGTTTTCTTTTAATTCACAGATATTTTCAAATTGTGTTCTCAAGCAGTTTCCTTCTTCAAGCAACCACACTTTTTGCACATCAATATCTTCTGGCACTACGAAACTATCTTTCTTACCACCACTACTATCGTCGGACGCATACAGCATCAGTTCTTCATTGAATAAAAAGTCGTGGTAAAACTCATTCGCCGCGGCATAAGGCGTAGAAATAATTCCGGCATCAAGTTCACCAGTTTTTAAGGCTTTAATAATATTGTCAGTAGTCATTTCCTTAAGATTTAATTCAATCTTAGGATGATTTTTTAGAAAGTCGAAAATTTCAGTAGGTAAAATATATCCAGAAATAGTAGGAAGAATTCCTAAGTTAAGTTTTCCGGCCAAAACATTATTAAGCAGATTTGCTTTACTTCTCAGTTCATTAATCGCGTCGATCACTCTTTTTGCTTCAACAATTAATTGAATTCCCACATCGGTTGTACGAATCGGATGAGTAGTTCGATCGAAAATCTTCACATCCATTTCGTCCTCAAATTTTTGAACCATCGCGCTCAACGTTGGTTGCGTGATGAAACAAGCTTGAGCCGCATTTCCAAAGTGTTTATATTTATCTACGGCTATAAGATATTCTAATTGTTGAATGTTCATTTGGTTATTTTAGACTTTGTCAAATATACTTAGATTTTGCCGAATTGTAATTATTTTTAAATAAATTTGAGGTTTATTAAAATCACCCTTATGAGCGACAACAAACTAACGAACTCCGCCGGAATCCCTTATTATGACCACGAAGATTCGCAGACGGCCGGACCAAGAGGACCAGTACTGTTGCAGGATTTTATCTTACAGGAAAATTTGGCTCATTTCGTACGTGAAAGAATTCCGGAAAGAGTCGTTCACGCAAAAGGAACAGGTGCTTATGGAACTTTTACTGTTACTCACGATATTTCAAATTACACCAAAGCCAACCTGTTTTCTAAGGTAGGTAATGCCTGCAAAATCTTTACAAGATTTTCTACGGTTGGTGGTGAAAAAGGAAGTGCAGATACCGAAAGAGATCCACGTGGTTTTGCTGTAAAATTTTATACGGAAGAAGGAAACTGGGATCTGGTCGGAAACAATACTCCGGTCTTTTTCATTAAAGACGCTAAAAAGTTCCCGGACTTTATTCATACTCAAAAGAGATTACCTAAAACCAATTTGAAAAGTGCCACCATGATGTGGGATTTCTGGAGTTTCAATCCGGAATCTTTACACCAGGTTTTAATTTTAATGTCTGATCGCGGAACTCCTCACGGATATAGACACATGCACGGATTTGGATCACATACGTTCTCAATGATCAATTCAGCGAATGAAAGAGTTTGGGTTAAATTTCACTTCAAATCCAAACAAGGAATTAAAAATTTCAATGAAGATGCGGCCATAAAAATGAAAGGAGAAAATCCTGACTTCGCACAGGAAGATTTAATGCACGCCATAGAATCGGGTGAATTCCCGAAATGGACGCTACACATACAAGTAATGACCGAAGAACAAGCCAAAGAGTTTCGTTGGAATCCTTTTGATGTTACGAAAGTTTGGTTCCACGATGAGTTCCCTTTAATTGAAGTCGGAGAAATGGAGCTGAATGAAATTCCGGTTAATTATTTCGCACATGTTGAACAAGCTACTTTTTCACCGAGCAATTTAGTTAATGGAATTAGTTTCTCACCCGACAAAATGTTGCAAGGAAGACTCTTTTCTTATGCTGATGCGCACCGATACAGAGTTGGAGCCAACTCTCATTTATTAGAAGTGAACCGCTGTCCGTTTGTTGTTAATAATTTTCAACGGGATGGGGCGATGGCAGATTCAAGCCAATATAAAGATGCACCCAATTATTACCCTAATAGTTTTGGTGAAATTAAACCTTCCTCACCTCACACCAGTTTTGAAGAAGATTTAGACAGCAATCATGTGGCGAACTTTAACCGTAATGAAAACGATGATGATCATTACACTCAACCCGGCTTATTATATACCAAAGCCATGAATGAGGCTGACCGTCAAAATTTAATTTCCAATATTATTTCATCGATGAACGGAATTTCTGGTCCAAAGAGAGACGAAATTATCAATCGTCAATTGTGTCATTTCTTTAGAGCAAACATAGAATTAGGGATGAAAATCGCCATGGGTCTGCAGATTAATATTGACGCGAACATGATGAGCCACTCTACTACATAACATAATCTAGAAAACTCCATTTAAACTTAACAAGGTCGGAATGGGAAATTTTGATTAATTTGCAAGTACAAACCATTAAGAAAGTATAAAAATGTCATACGAAAATATCATTTTAGAAACGGATCAAAGAACTGCGGTTATCACTATAAATCGTCCGCAAAGTTTAAATGCACTCAATGCGAAAACGATTTCTGAGTTGAGTCAGGTTTTAGATGAAGTTTCAAATGACACCAAATACAGAGCAGTTATTATTACAGGAAGCGGTGAAAAATCATTTGTCGCTGGCGCTGACATCAAAGAATTTTCTGATTTCGGAACAGCTGCTGCAGAAGATTTAGCCCGAAATGGACAAAACATCCTTTTTAATAAAATAGAAAACCTCAACAAACCCGTGATCGCTGCGGTGAACGGATTCGCTTTGGGCGGAGGTTTAGAATTAGCCATGGCTTGTCATATCCGATATGCTTCCGAGAATGCAAGATTAGGATTACCGGAAGTAACATTGGGATTAATTCCTGGATATGGAGGAACTCAACGATTGCCTAAATTAGTTGGAAAGGGATTAGCCAATGAGTTAATTTTTTCAGCCAAGATGATTCCAGCACAAAGAGCAAAAGAAATAGGTTTAGTCAACGACGTTTTTAGTTTAGAAGAACTTTTACCCAAAACAAAAGACTTAGCAAATACGATTGCGCAGAATTCTCCAATGGGAATTTCTAAAGCGATCGCTGCAGTCAACCAATCTGATACTGCTGAAGGTTTCGAAACAGAAATAAAAGCTTTTGGAGAACTCTTCGAAATGGACGATAAAAAAGAAGGAGTCGCAGCATTTTTAGAAAAGAGAAAACCATCCTTCTAAACTCGGACAGAAAATAAAACAATAGTATTGGAAATAACTAAATTTGATATTGCCTATTTAAAAATGGCCAAAGAATGGGCAAAATTGTCCTACTGCGAACGCAAACAAGTGGGAGCGCTCATTGTAAAAGACCGAATGATCATTTCTGATGGTTACAACGGAACGCCTTCCGGATTTGAAAATCGATGCGAAGATGATGAAGGCAATACTCAATGGTTTGTTCTGCATGCAGAAGCCAATGCAATATTGAAATTAGCGCGCTCCACCCAATCAGCGAAAGATGCAACGCTTTATCTCACTTTATCTCCGTGCAAAGAATGCAGCAAACTCATTCTACAGGCAGGAATAAGAAAATTGGTTTATGTAGATGACTACAAGGACAATGATGGGATTGCATTTCTTAGGAATCATGGAATCGAAATTTTGCAGGTTACCGATGATGACCTAAAGTAAAGAAACACAAACACACACATAAATGATGACCTGGGATGAAAAAATTAAAGACTTTGAAACATTTCTAAAATTTGAACGAAACTTTTCACAAAACACGATCGACGCTTATTTAAGAGACATAAAAAAGCTAAAACTCCACGCAGAATTACATCTTGAAAATATAAGTCCGTTAATAATTACCTACGAAAATATTCAGGAATATCTTTTCCAGCTTTCGAAACAGAAATTTAGTGAAAGAACACAGGCAAGATGGATCTCTTCTATCAAAGCCTTTTTTAGATATTTAGTAGAAGATGAAGTTCGGGAAGACAATCCTGCAACTTTGCTGGAAGGCCCTAAGCTTGGGCTTTACCTGCCAGACACCCTCAGCTTTGAAGACGTAGAAAGAATCATTAAGGCAATTAATACCGATACCGATTTAGGGAAAAGAAATCAGTGTATGATCGAAGTTCTTTACGGATGTGGCTTGCGGGTCTCAGAATTGATTGACCTCAAGATCTCCAATATTAATTTTAAAGAATCTTACTTAAAGGTCGAAGGAAAGGGTGACAAATCGCGGTTTGTTCCGTTAGCAACTTTTACATCAGACCTCATCAAAGAATATATTAATACGGTTCGGTCCAAAGGCAAGATCAAGAAAAGACATGAAGATATTGTTTTCCTCAACAGTCGGGGTTCGTCAATGTCACGCGTAATTGTCTTTATCATTATTAAAGAATTAACTGAAAAAGCCGGCATCAGTAAAAAGATTTCACCACACACGTTCAGACATTCTTTTGCTACCCATCTTTTACAGAATGGCGCTGATTTAAGGTACATTCAAGAGATGCTGGGACACTCAAGTATTACGACGACCGAGATTTATACCCATTTAAAAAATGAGGAATTACGCGATGTTATCCTCAATTATCATCCAAGAAATAAAGCAGAATGAACGATTTAAAATACTGCCCGAAATGTGGAAATGAAACACTCAACTGGGACGGAGAAAAAAAATGGAGTTGCTCTAATTGCGACTATGTTTTGTTTCATAACGTGGCGGGAGCTGTTGCAGTCATCATTAAATACGACGATGAAGTTCTTTTTACTCGACGAAATCAAGAACCTAAAAAAGGGAAACTGGATCTGGCCGGTGGATTTGTAGATCCTAAAGAATCTGCAGAAGGAACCTGCGTTCGCGAACTTTTCGAAGAAATGAAGATTAAAGTTGACCGTTCTCAATTAAGATATCTCGCGAGTTTACCCAACACGTACGAGTACAAAAACATTTTGTACAATACGATCGATCTGTTTTATGAATATGAAGTTTCTGAAAAGGTAGAATTTCAGTTAGAAATTTCGGAAATTTCGGAAACGATTTGGATTAAAAAAGATCAGATCAACTTAGAAGACATCGCTTTTGATTCGCAGAAATTATTTTTCGAAACTTATACCAAGTCTTAATTAAAGGACAGATTTTCTTTAATGCTCCGATGTTTTTTTAGCTTAAATTTGCAGTTCGTAAATTTCTATCATGCAAGAACAAATCGTTTTCGAAGACAATCATCTTTTAGTTATTAATAAAAAAGCCGGACAACTTGTTCAAGGCGATAAAACCGGAGATTTATCTTTACTGGATTTACTTAAAAACTTCATTAAAGTAAGAGATCAAAAACCCGGAAATGTATTCTTAGGTTTGGTTCACCGAATTGATCGACCTACTTCTGGTTTGGTCATTTATGCGAAAACATCAAAAGCACTTTCCCGTTTAACTCAAATGGTTAAAAACCGGGAAATCAAAAAAACCTATTGGGCAGTTGTTCCTAAAACTGAAATCCCAAAGAAGCAGCGACTGATCAATTATCTTCAAAAAAACGAAAAAAACAATAGAGCAACGGTCTTTCCAAAAGCTACAGAAGGCGCCAAGGAAGCCATTCTTAATTATGAGCTCATTAAAACTTTAGATAATTTTCAATTACTGGAAGTTGATCTGGAAACCGGGCGTCATCACCAAATTCGGGCGCAGCTATCTAAAATTGGAGTTCCGATAAAAGGAGATTTAAAATATGGTTCAGCTCGTTCTAATCCTGATGGCGGAATCCATCTTCACGCTAGAGCTTTAGAATTTATTCATCCAGTTACGAAAGAAAATATAAAAATAACCGCACCAGTTCCTCAGAATGATGCGGTTTGGAAAGCTTGTGAAAGCTAGATTATACTTCAATTATATCTTCCAGTATTTAAAAATCAAACTAATTTTCAAAGTAGTCATTATTTAATTACGATAATGGTTAATTTAGTAATATAACATTATCTCTTTTTTTGCAATTTGATAAAATCATTTTCTTATGAAGCATTTAACATTTTTCGCATCTTTTTTCTTAATATCCCTTGTCAATGCTCAGTATGTTGGCATTAATACCAAAGAGCCAAATGCAACTCTCGACGTAAAGGGAACGCCAGATGACACAACTAAAGCTGATGGAATTATTCTCCCAAGATTGACTCTGAAACAACTTAATGCCAAAACCAGTTACTCCACCGAACAAACGGGCGCATTTATTTACATTACGGATATTACTGGAGGTTCTACAGTAGAATCAACAGCACAGATCACTTCAGTTGGCCGTTATTACTTTGATGGTGAAAATTGGAAATCACCTATTAGCGAATCATCCGCAGTAAAACCAGAAGAAACCTTATCCTCATCAACAAAGAACACTTATGTTTTTGGAGCTGGTAATGTAAATAACACCGGAAAAGGAAATACCGCAAATGGTAAAAACTCTCTATCTTCTAATTTAAACGGAAGCAATAATTCGGCATTTGGAGGTAACGCTTTAAGATATAGTGAATCCGGTTCAGATAACACAGCCCTTGGAAACAATGCTTTATCTAACAAATCAGCTAGCGGAAGCAGCAACACTGCTTTAGGTTCACGTTCACTATATAATAACGCTGGAAGTAGAAATACAGGTGTAGGAAAAGAATCATTAGTTGAAAGTAGCGGAGACGATAATACTGCAATAGGATATAACTCTGGACAAGGATTATTAAATGGCTCACGAGTTATTTCAATCGGTGCAGGTAGTGGAATGACGGGAGATTACTCCGACGTAATATCAATAGGTAATAACACAAAAGCTACAAAAAATGCGCAAGTGGTAATCGGTAATGATAATTTTGTAGAAACAGTAATTTACGGTGAGATAAAGATAGGTGGCGACTTTTCACATACTTTTTACAGACCACAGAAATCTGTTCAAAATTATTGGATAGCAGATGCAAGTCGTGACGACATCTCTAATATGACTTCCAATTGCTATGGTAATATAGGAATTGGATATAAAGCATTAGAAAACGTTTACGATTCTATGATGAATACCGCAATTGGTTTCCAAGCACTTCAAATGTTAGAAGGAGGTGCCGACCATACAGCAGTTGGTGCTGGTGCTTTGCAGAAACAAAAAAATGGTGTTGGCTGTACCGCAATGGGGCGTCTTGCAATGGCTAATTCCGTTAACGCAACAAACAACACTGGCATTGGCGATACAGCACTTGAATATAATATTGAAGGTAACTCAAATACCGCAGTTGGTTATTCTGCCGGAATTAAATCGGGCGGCTCAAACAATACTTTAATGGGCGTATTTGCTGGTGGTCATATTGATGGGAAACTAAAGCCGACATTATCCACTTGGAACAATTCTAATATATTCGGTGCTGGTGCGATGCAGGCAAATGACGTTTCCGATAATAACAACTTGTTTGGAACGATGGCTGGTCATATTTTGACGGGTGCTGATAATTCAGGATTTGGTTACGAGACTTTGAGAAATGGGGCTGATATCGCTCGTAACTCGGCTTTTGGTAATGGTTCAGGATATTGGTTACAAACTGGTAATGACAATGTATTTATTGGTTACAATTCAGGTAGGGACGGTCAGAAAAGGGATGTCTCTGGGACAACTGTAATCGGTGCAAATGCTTATTCAACAAGAAGCAATGAAATCGTAATTGGAAAGTTAACAGATACTCATGTTACTATTATGGGAGTAGAATTTTCAAAGGATGAATTAATCAAATTAAAAAAATTACTATCGGAAATTTAAAAAATTTAAATTAAATAAGCATAACTTGACTTCTATTATTGATTAACTTTAATTAAATCCGACTGTAAAAACTTAATTAAAATCCAATCCATGAATGCACGAATACCCTGCCGATTAGTCGGCAGGGTATTTATTTACTAATTAGAATGAAATTATAGCGAAGGAACTAGACCTTCGTCCTTCTTATCTTTATTCAAAATATTAGCATCTTCTTTAGCCAGTTTATTTTTGGTCGGAATTTTATAATTGATGGAAAAACCAAAGTTTCTGGTATCTGTTTTATTATAAAGAAAAACGCTATTCCCCACCAACGGTTTTGATTTCAACTGGGTAACCTGCGTATTCAATAGATCATTCCCGTAAATCGAAAGCGTTAATTTTTCATTTAAGAATTTCTTGGAAAAAGTGAGATCAAATCTTTCGTTAAATGGTCTTTCGGATTCGAAATAATAGAAACCTGCTTTTTTCGAAAGTACGTTGTAATTAGCGGTCATTTTAATTTCAGCCGGCAGCATGATCTGCGCCATCAAATTTAAAATGAACATTCCTTTGGGATCGATCTCTTTGATCTCATGCTTTACATAACCCGCATAAACATAGAGGAAATTAATTTTATCGGGATTGAAATTCACTTTCATAATTTCACTTAAAGGCGTGGTGAAAATCATAAATGGAATCGGCATTCCTATATTAAAATTATGAATTCTCATATTAGGAATATTCACCTGCTCGTTTTTAATAACGTCTCCATCTCTGGAAAGCAATTGCGCAACCTGATTATCGATCGAGGAAACATTATACCCAATAAAAGCATAATCGAAAGCTGAAAGTTTAATTTCAAAATTATCAAAAATCGTCGGTTGTAAATACGGATTTCCGGTAATGGTAGAATTCGGACCTGTAAATGTATTGTTGTTTGGATTCAGTGCAGAGATGCTGGGTAAAGTGATTTTCTTGTTGTAATTCAAGGCTAAGTAAACCTGATTCATCAGATTATATTGAATACTTGCATTCGGAAACAGTTTGAATTTATTAAATGGAATCAGTGCCTGCTGTTGTAAAATTCCCGCCGAATCTGTCAATCTAGTCGTACCAGAGATATCATAATTCTCGGCTCTCGTTCCCAAGACAAAATCAAACTTCTTCAGCTTTGCCTGAAATTCTAAATAAGTGGACGCGGTATTTCTTTGATAATCCAAATTTGTAATTCCCTTACTTTCAGTATCAAAAATCTGATTTTCATACAATCCTCCAAAACTCACTTTTCCTTCATCTAAAATTTTGATCGGCTGAGAGAAATCGACTTTAAAGTTAGAAACCTGCATCACCGAATTGTTATCGAGTAAACGTCCTTGATTCTGCAAACCGTTAACTGTCGATTGATTATAAATATTGTCCTGGTAAAAATCATTATCAGAACGGGTATAACCTGCCTGAAAATCTAATTTCTTATTTTTTTCATCAAATCTTTTTTGATAAGTAATTACCGCTTCCTGTCGCAGAGAATTGGTTTTCGCCGCATCCAGCGCCGTGAAATTATTGATAAGATCACTCGGTAACCTAAATGAACCATTGCTCAAAGTAACGTTGTCATTATTATTATTATAAACGTCGTAATTCAGTAATAATTTATCATTGCCCAGATCAAAAGTAACTCCGGCTTTTGCAAAAGCCCCGCGCGAAATTCTATCGGTATTCGAAAAAACCAGATTATCCTGATTGCTGTTCATTTCACTTTCGCGATAACTTTGCCCAACTCTTAACTGCCAGCCGAAATATTTATTTCGCGCATTCAGACTTAAAGAATTATTGGTACGACTGCGGAATTTATCTTCATTCGTAAAAGCATAATTTCCGGAATAGGTTGCAGTTAAATACTTATTTGCATTTTTATTGGTGATGATATTCATAATCGCTCCACCAGAAGAAGCAGGAAACTCGGCACCCGGTTGCGTAATGACCTCAATTTTCTCAATAGAATTTGCCGGCATTCCCTCCAGGAAAGATGTTAGATCATTGGTGGAAATATTGAGAGGACGACCATTCAAATAAACATCAAGAATTTTTCCCTGATACATCATTCCGGCCACGTCGGTTGCAATTAATCCCGGAAGCTTTTTAATTCCTTCCATGGCAGAGCCCGTGTTTAAGTATTCCTGTTCGGAAAAATCAAAAATGGTCCGATCGGCTTTTTGCTCGACGGCTTTTTTAGTTTTAGTAATAACAACGCCTTCAATTTCTTTTTCTTTGGGTTCAGGATTGGTCTTTTCCTGTGAAAAATAAAGTTGAGAAAATAATAATGCAATAACTGCAGAGGATAAGTTTTTGATCATAGATGAATTTCTACTCCATTAGACAACTTTATATCCAAAAAGTTACAAAAAGGATCTTTTAAAAATGGAAAATAAAAAACCGCCCAATTTCTTGAGCGGTTTCCAATATAATTTTAAATACAATTATGCATTTCTTGCTGCTTCAGCTGCGATCAAGTTCAAAGCAGAACCTGCTTTATACCAATCGATCTGTTGAGCATTGTAAGTGTGATTTGTTACGATAACATCTTTAGTTCCATCAGCATGAACCAATTCTAAAGTCAACGGTTTCCCTGGCTGAAACTGATCTAAATCTAAGAAGTTCACAGTATCGTCTTCCTGGAATTTATCATAGTCTGCTTTGTCAGCAAACGTTAAACCGAGCATTCCTTGTTTCTTTAAATTCGTTTCGTGGATACGAGCGAAAGATTTTACCAAAACTGCGTAAACACCAAGATGTCTAGGCTCCATAGCTGCGTGCTCTCTTGAAGAACCTTCACCATAGTTTTCGTCACCCACTACAATTGTTGGAACACCAGCCGCTTTATAAGCTCTCGCTACAGCAGGAACTTCACCATATTCGCCGGTAAGCGTATTTTTTACGGTGTTGGTTTCCATATTGTAAGCGTTGATGGCACCGATCAACATATTGTTAGAAATATTATCTAAATGTCCACGGTATTTCAACCACGGTCCAGCCATAGAAATATGGTCGGTCGTACATTTTCCGAATGCTTTAATTAAAACTTTAGCACCGTTAATATTTTGTCCATCCCAAGGTTGGAAAGGAGTTAACAATTGAAGTCTGTCAGAAGTTGGGCTTACGGCGATTTGAACAGAAGAACCATCATGAGACGGTGCTTGATAACCATTGTCATCAACTGCGAATCCTTTTTCCGGCAATTCAAAACCTTTTGGCTCATCTAATCTAATTTGTTCACCTGCTTCGTTGGTCAACGTATCGGTGATTGGATTAAAATCTAATCTTCCTGCAATTGCTACGGCAGCAACCATTTCAGGTGAAGCTACGAACGCATGCGTATTTGGATTTCCATCAGCTCTTTTTGCAAAATTTCTGTTGAATGAATGTATAATTGAGTTTTTCTCACCTTTATCAGAACCTTCTCTATCCCACTGACCGATACATGGTCCACAGGCATTGGTAAAGATTCTAGCGTTTTCGAATTTTCTAAATGAATCCAAGAAGCCATCTCTCTCTGCAGTGAATTTCACTTGCTCGGAACCTGGATTAATTCCTAAGATCGCTTTTGGTTTTACCCCTTTTGCGAAAGCATCTTCAACGATAGAAGCAGCTCTGGATAAATCTTCATAAGATGAGTTGGTACAAGAACCGATTAGCGCCCATTCTACTTCAATTGGCCAACCGTTCGCTACCGCTTTATCATGGAATTCAGCAACAGGCGTCGCCAAATCTGGTGTAAAAGGTCCGTTTAAATGTGGAGTTAATGTATTTAAATCGATCTCAACAACCTGATCGAAATACAATTCCGGATTTGCATATACTTCTGCATCACCAGTTAAATGATCAGCAATTTGATCAGCAGCATCTACGACATCCTGTCTTCCGGTTGCAGCTAAATATCTTCTCATAGAGTCATCATAACCAAAGGTAGAAGTTGTTGCTCCAACTTCAGCACCCATATTACAGATGGTTCCTTTTCCTGTGGCAGAAAGTGAGTTCGCACCTTCACCAAAATATTCTACGATACAGCCAGTTCCACCTTTAACAGTAAGAATACCAGCAACTTTCAAAATAATATCTTTAGCAGAAGCCCAGCCGCTTAATTTTCCGGTTAATTTAATACCGATCAATTTTGGCATTTTAAGCTCCCAAGCCATTCCGGCCATTACGTCAACAGCATCTGCGCCACCGACACCAATTGCAACCATTCCTAATCCACCTGCATTCACAGTGTGAGAGTCAGTTCCAATCATCATTCCACCTGGAAATGCGTAGTTTTCTAAAACAACCTGGTGAATAATCCCAGCTCCTGGTTTCCAGAAACCGATACCATATTTATCGCAAACAGAACTCAAGAAATTAAATACCTCTGAGTTTTTATTAATACCATCCTGTAAATCCGCTTCTGCTCCTACTCTTGCTTGAATCAAGTGATCAGCATGCGCAGTAGAAGGAACAGCCACTTTTGATTTTCCGGCCTGCATAAATTGCAATAATGCCATCTGTGCGGTCGCATCCTGCATTGCTACTCTATCCGGTGCGAAATCTACATAAGAATTTCCACGTTCATGAGCAGTTGTGGCGCTACCTTCCCAAAGGTGGGTATAAAGAATTTTCTCTGCAAGGGTAAGCGGTTTTCCCACAGCCTTACGAGCCGCTTCGATCCGTTCTGGATAACGCGCATATACCTCCTTAATCATATCAATGTCAAAAGTCATATCTATTGGTTTTTTATTATCTTTTATTAGAAATTCAAAAATACGAATTATTTTAAGTTTAACTTGCTTAAAGTCATTTAGAATAAATATAAATATGATGTTTTATTTCTATTTCCTTACTTTTAAAAATTAATTGAACTGTCGATAAAGAGAACAATTCTTTATCGAATATCATTGAATTAAAAAATTGCAGTGGTTAAAAAAAACCTTCATTACGGCATCTATTTTACGATTCTCCTTTTAGTTGGATTGATTTATTATTTCTATCATCCAGCTCATTATCAATTGTTTCCAAAATGCATTTTTAAAAGTGTGACTGGATTAAGTTGTCCTGGCTGTGGCGCCCAACGAGCAACACACGAATTATTACATCTCAATTTAAAAAGTGCCTTTGCCTATAACGCTTTGCTCGTGGTTTCACTTCCTTATGCTTTGGCGGGATTGCTACTTTATCAAACCAATTTAAAAGAACGTTTCCCTAGAACAAGACAATTACTATTTGGACAAAAAGCTCTTTTAATATTGCTATTTATAGTGATCCTTTTCTTTATTTTTCGAAATTTATAAATTCCTATTTTTGCAAGCTATTTAAAGATATGCTAAAAAATATTTTGACTTTACTTTTATTAAGTTTTTCTACGATGCTGTTTGCGCAGACAAAAACGGTTACTAAAAAAACTGCTGTTAAAAAAAATATTGTTAAAAAACCGACAACTCCCAAAATCAATTTAGATCTGGTTAAAATCAACGATTCTATTCCGGCACTTATTCCTTTTAAAAAAGAGGGAAAAGCTGGCTTTATAAATCAGAAGGGAAAAGTGATTATTGCACCTGTTTATAGCAATGTCGGCTTTTTTACCCAAGATTGTAATCTCCTGAATTCCGCTAATACTGCTGTTCGAAAATTTGGCTCAAAAAATTACGCTTCAGTTCGTCTGAACGGGGAGGATTTTCGAATTGATCAGGCTGGGAAACGCGTGTATCGATTTAAAGATGAAGACTTAGCAAAATGTCCATCTGAATTTAAAGCGCAATTGTTTCATGCTTATATCATGAACGAATATTATGGAATTATAGAAGATTCAAAATTCCAGGACGCGTCAGATTATCGACAGTTTTCGATCTATCCGCAATTCGACTATCTGTACATTTTAGAAGGAGACGATTTAAAAAACCCAATGATCATCGCAGTTAAAAACGATCGATTTGGAATTATTGATACAACTGGAAAAATAGTGATTCCTTTTGAGTACGCAGATATTAAACGAAATTTCAGCTGGAAACTGGGTCGTTTGTTTGAAGTCACTAAAGACGGAGAAAATTACTTTTTTATCGATACTGACAACAAGTCTTATTCTGAAAATATTTTGTAGTTTTGCCATCAGAAATTAAAGGGGTGCTGTGAAAAGCTGAGATTATACCCAATGAACCTGGAACAGGTAATGCTGTTTAGGGAAATTAAAATAAGCAATGAATAATAAGTAATCAGCAGTGATTATCATTTATTATTAATAGCTCATTACTAATCAAAATCACCCCTTTTATTCAATTAATCTTAAAAATTAAAAGAATGAAAGGATTTATTTTTTTTGGACTCATCGCAAGTCCATTCTACTTTGCACAAAACACCGTGCAGGATTCCCTCAAAACGAAGGAAATTGAAAGCATCAACTTTCTAAAACGACTTCCCGTAACCAAAGAAATCATCAATGTTGAAAAAGATCTAGCTCATAAGAATCTAGGTCAGGATTTACCGATTTTGTTAAAAAATCAAATGTCGGTGATCTCCACTTCGGATGCTGGAAATGGCGTTGGCTACACAGGATTTAGAATTCGTGGCGTAGGCGGAACAGCCATCAATGTGATGTTGAACGGCGTTCCTTACAATGATTCGGAATCGCAGGGAACTTTTTTTGTAAATGTTGGTGATCTAACGAGTTCAGCCTCACAAATCGTCATTCAGCGTGGCGTGGGAACTTCTTCAAATGGTGTTTCTGCTTTTGGAGCCAGTGTTAACGTCCTTACCAAAAATCCCGAAGAACAATTTTATATAAAATCCGATGATTCCTACGGATCCTTTAATACTTATAAATATTCGGCGGAAGTAGGAAGCGGCAAATTCTGGAACGACCAGTTATCAGTAATGGGACGATATACTAAAATTCATTCTGATGGTTACATCGACCGTGCTTTTTCAGATTTAAATTCTTATAATTTTACCGCACTTTTTGAGGAAAATAAAACTAAGATTAGATTGATGGCTTTTGGCGGAAAAGAAAAAACCTATCAAGCCTGGAATGCCATTGACAGAAAGACCTGGGAAGAAAATCCTAAATTCAATAATTCTGGAGCAATTTACGATGCGAAATGGGAAAACATCATTGGGTTTTATGATAATGAAACCGATAATTACAGACAAAATCATTATCAACTACTTTGGGAACAAAACTTAAATAATCATTGGAATTTAGAAACCACTTTTCATTATACCAAAGGAAAAGGTCATTACGAAAACTACAAGCAAGACGCAAAGTTTTCGAAATACAACTTACCGAATTTAATCATTGATAATCAAAACATTAAAAGGACAGATTTCATTCGGAAGAAATGGTTGGATAATGATTTCTTTGGTGCCGTTTCTACCCTTTACGGAAATTTTGAAAACCTCGATTTGAATTTCGGAGTTGTTGGAAATAAATATTTCGGTAAACATTTCGGAAATGTTTCTAGCGTTTATTTTCCAGAAATTTTCGAACACGAATATTATCGAAATAACGGTACAAAAACTGAGTTTTCAGCCTTTGCAAAAGCGATCATTAAAGTAAACCAATTTGAATTTTATGGAGATGCTCAATTAAGAAACATTAATTACGATACCGAAATTATCCAGCAAGGTGATGATGAAGGCGTAGAATTAGACAAAAATTGGTTATTCTTTAATCCTAAAGTGGGAATTAACTATAGAATAAATTCAGGAAAACTTTTCCTTTCGTACGCTCATGCGCATCGCGAACCTAACCGGGATGACCTCTTTGCAAACCCAGAAATTCAACCTGAGAAACTTCACGATTTCGAAGCAGGTTTAGAAAAAACATTTGGAGCAATTTCTTTTACCACCAATTTATATTACATGAACTATGTCAATCAGTTGGTTTTAAACGGTCAGATCAACGATATTGGCGAATTCATCAGAGTTAATTCAGGAAAGAGTTATCGAATGGGAATCGAAGTGGGAGCTTTGGCAAAAATTTCTGATCAATGGAATGTTTCCGGGAATTTCACTTTAAGTAAGAATGAAAATAACGACTTTAAAAATGAAACCGAGAGTGGATTTGAAAGTTTAGGAAGCACCCCGATTTCCTTTTCACCCAATATCATTGGAAACATATTATTGAATTACTCACCTACCAAAAATTTTAGTTTAGGACTTCAAAATCAATATGTTGGGAGTCAATATTTAGACAACACGAATAATGAAAATCTAAAATTAAACGATTATTTCCTGACTGACTTTGATGTGAAATATACTTTAAAGTTGAAAAGAACTGAACTAGATTTCAAATTACTCATCAATAATATGCTCAATAAAAAATACGTGAATAATGGTTTTGTTTATGATCAAAACCCTTTCTATTTTTCACAGGCGGGAACCAACTTTATGTTCGGTATGAGTTTGAAATTTAAATAAATACGAGAAACACATTCATTATATAATTGATATTTTTTTTCAAAAGAACTGCTCCAGAATAATTTTTTGGAGTAGTTTTGTTTTAAATAAAATACAACATGATGAAAAAATTCTATTCTTTATTATTGGCTGCATTCGTAGCAATTACGACCACTGCACAAGTACAAACAGAAGTGACCAGTGATGGAATCTTTAAAGTAACGTATGGTGCTGCCAATGATTACAGTTTTTACGATCCCGGATTTGAAGTTCCTACTTTTTACATTCACACTTTTGTAAACGCTGGTGATAATAGCACGGGAACGGCTTTTGAAGATGCATGGAGCAATTCTACAGTAACCATGAACTGGGATGATGCGGTGATGGCTTATGTTGGAACAATCGATTTAAACTCTAAAACTTTTACTCAAACCGACGCGAAAATTCCGGTTGGAACAACGGTAAATAAAGTAGGAATGGTTTTCAAAGATTTGCAAAGCGGTGCCACAAAACAATCAGCAGATACTTTTGCCAATGGCCCAACGGTTACAGTTGGTACTATGGCTGTTGCCAACAATGTACTTTTAGGTAAATCTACTGTAATTAATGGGAAATTAATCACTGCACAAAAAGGCAATTTAAACCTCGAAGTATATGAAATGAGCGGTAAACTGGTCCGATCTCTCAGAGCGGTTTCTAATGGAAATGACATTGATTTAAATCTGACTAAAAATGGACTTTATCTTGTGAAAATCACCAACGGAACACAGCGTGAAGTCGTGAAGTTTGCAAAATAATTCTCCAACATGATATTTACTAAGACTGCTTTTTGAGCAGTCTTATTTATTTTGATTAAATCAATCAAAAATCATAAATTTGCCCCAGTATGAATTTTTCCCTATTTCTTCTCGAATTTCTAAAAAAACATAACCTCGTTTCCCTTTCAGGTTTTGGCACTTTTTACTTGCACACCATTAACGCTGTGCTCGATAAAGAGGGAAAAAACATTTTGCCACCTGGCGTAGAAGTAGCTTTTAAAACTGATGTTTCAGGAAACGGAAATGACTTCATCCAATATCTTTCTGATGGGAAAAAAATTCCATTAATTGACGCAGAGATTGAGATCAAAAAACAAATCAACTACTGGAACGCTACACTTCTTAAAGACAAGAAAATCAGCATCGAACATTTGGGGACCTTCTTCCTGGAAGACAGCAAAATGGTTTTTTCTGGAAACAGGACCGAAAATCTTTCACCTGACTTTTACGGCTTAGAAGAAATCAATATTTCACAACTAAAAAACAGTCCGAGCAAAAGTGGTCAATCCTATCGATTTACTAAATCTCTTTTCTGGATCGCTCCTTTACTCATCGGAATTTTAGGCTTAACCTATTTCGGAGTTACGCAGCCGGAAATGATATTCGGTAAAAAATCCTTCAATGACGAAACGCCAAAAAAAGAAGTAACGCCGATTAAGATCGATAGTGTAAAAATAGATTCTCTCAAGCAAGTTCAACTTGCAATAGATTCTATTAAAAATGATTCTTTACAAAAAGCGATTGTCCCTATAAAAACTCCAGTCAAAAAATGGAGTTCAAAAAATTATTCAAAATCTAAATGGAAAAAAGCAAAAAAGCGTCAGAATCGCTAACCATAATGACCAATATCGTTTTACCAAACGAAACCAATTCTTTAAGAAATCTTTTCGGTGGTGAACTCTTAGCAAAAATGGATCGATGTGCTTCTATCTCTGCCGCAAGACATTGTGAAAGACGCGTGGTAACGGCTTCTGTAAATCACGTTTCCTTTGATCATCCAATTCCAGAAGGTGGAATTGTCGTTTTAGAATCAAAAGTTTCCCGCGCTTTTTCAACTTCAATGGAAATTTACGTTGATGTTTGGTTAGATGATCCGATCAATCAGAAAAAAATTCACACCAATTCCGGAATTTACACTTTTGTGGCGGTTGATGAATTTAACCGACCAATTCCTATTCCGCAAATGGTACCTGAGACTGAAGAAGAACAACAAAGATTTGAAGCTGCACTTAGAAGAAAAGAACTTTCGTTAATTCTTTCTGGAAGAATGAAAGCTGCAGATTCTGTGGAATTGAAGAAACTGTTTGGTAGTTAAGTGAAACACAAATTGCACAAATAAATACGCACAAATGACACTAACATTTCTTTGTGGAAAAAAATTATTCTGTTGAAGTAATATTATCATTGTGTCATTTGTGAAAAAAATTAGTGACATTAGTGTTATAAATTTTAAACAAATGGATAATAATATTTCTGAGAATGAGATTGCAAGAGTAGTTTATGAAGCTGGATATACTGTTCATAAAGCACTTGGTCCAGGATTGTTGGAAAGTGCGTATGAAGAATGTTTGTTTTATGAACTTTCTGAAAGTGGTTTATTCATAGAAAAACAAAAACCAATGCCGGTAATTTATAAAAAAGTAAAATTAGACGTTGGTTATCGATTAGATCTTTTAGTCGAAAAAAAATTTGTTATTGAAATTAAAGCTGTTGAAGAATTAAATGAAATTCATTTGGCTCAAATCCTCACCTACCTTCGTTTAAGTCATTGTAAATTAGGAATGCTGATCAATTTCAATACTGCACACTTCAAATTTGGAGTAAAACGTGTCATCAATGGTCAATTATAATAGTGTCATTTGTGTTAAAAATTAGTGTCATTTGTGTTAAAAGAAAAGAAAATGAAAATCCTGCTGCTCGATAAAAACCATCCCTTGATTACAGAACAATTGGCCGCGAAAGGATTTTCGTTTGAGGAAGATTTTACATCAACTTACGAAGAAGTGTTAAAAAATATTGAGCAGTACGACGGAATTATTATTCGCAGCAGAATTCCTATTGATCAACGATTTCTAGAACATGCAAAAAACCTAAAATTTATTGCGAGAGTTGGCGCTGGAATGGAGAATATCGATGTTGACTTTGCTAAAAAATCCGGAATTGCTTTAATCAGTTCACCTGAAGGAAACCGTGATTCTGTTGCGGAACATGTTTTAGGAATGCTTCTAATTCTAATGAACCGTTTATTTATTTCATCACAAGAAGTAAAAAACGGAATCTGGAAAAGAGAAGAAAACCGTGGCGACGAACTGCTGGGAAAAACCTTCGGAATTATCGGTTATGGAAATATGGGAAAAGCGGTTGCAAAAAGACTTTCAGGGTTTGGCTGCAAAGTAATTTTCCATGATTTACTATCTAATATTGGTGATGAATTCGGAACGCAGGTCTCTTTAAAAACTTTAAAAAAAGAAGCCGATATTTTGAGTCTTCATCTCCCAATTACCAAAGAAACCCATTATCTGGTTGATGAAAAATTCATTTCGGAAATGGAAAAGAATTTCTACTTTGTGAATACGGCCCGCGGAAAGAATGTCGATACCAAATTTTTAGTAGAAGCTTTAAAATCCTGTAAAGTAAAAGGTGCAGCTCTAGATGTTTTAGAATATGAAAAAGCATCTTTCGAAAAACTTGATACTGACAACGAAGATTTAGAATTTCTACTTCAGTCTGAAAAAGTAATTGTGACCCCACATATTGCCGGTTGGACGATTCAAAGCAAAGAAAAATTAGCACAGGTTATTGTGGATAAAATTTTGGTTCAGTTTCCTCAAACTTAACATTTCTTTATGACTAGAGTCCTACTTCTTGTAGTGAAATTCCCTTATATTGCGGAGATTTTTTAAGCCAAAACCTTCTTAATGAAATTTTCCAAATTCCTATTTTTCCTTCTTGTAAGTACATTTATTTTATTTTCTTGTAAAAAAGAAAGTTCTGAAGAAGAGATCATCAAAACAACTTTACCCAATTACGGAAACGTCGATTTAGATAAGGTTTTCAATCGCAAAGACGGAAAGTTAGAAAATAAAGATTCTATTATTTCGATGATCGACCGCTATTATAAAAACGTCTGGGAAAAAGGCGATTTATGGGGTGGATTTATCGTAGCAAAAGGTGATGAAATTCTGTATGAAAGTTATCGAGGTTTTGCTCAGGGAAAAGATCAGGAACCCATCAATGATACTATAGCACTGCATGTTGCTTCGATTTCGAAATCGCTGACCGCCATGGCAACATTAAAATTAGTTGAAGCAGGCAAAATTAATTTAGAAGATCCGCTGACCAAATACTTTCCAAAGTTTCCTTATCCAAAAGTGACCGTCTTCACACTTTTAAGTCAGAGAAGTGGTTTACCGAAATACGAATATGTCATTGAAAAAATAAAACCTGCGCCACCAGAATTATCAAAAAAATATTTGACCAATCAGGATATTTTAAATATGCTCATTCGCTATCAACCAGAACTTGCGCGTGCGACCGATACAGGATTTATGTATTGCAACACCAACTACGCTTTACTGGCTTTACTGATTGAAAAAGTTACCGAAAAATCTTTTCCGGAGGCGATGAAACAAATGGTTTTTCGACCTTTAAAAATGAAGCATTCCTATATATTTCAGGAAAAAGACACGCTTACGGCAGCGAAATCTTTTTATCAAAAAGGACCGCGAGTTTATCCGTACGATCGACTGGATTTAATTTATGGTGATAAAAATGTTTATACCACGCCAAGAGATTTACTCAACTTTTCGAAAGCGCTTTATTCCAAAGATTTTCTGAAAACAGAATTAAAACAGAAGATATTCGAACCTTATAGTAATGAGCGACCGGGAATTAACAATTATGGTTTAGGTTTCCGAATGAAAGTTTTTGATGAAAACGAGAAACTCACTTACCATAACGGTTGGTGGCACGGGACTAACTCCGTTTTTGCGCATTTACTCAAATCACAAGTCACGATTATAGCGATAGGAAATAAATACTCTACACGAGTGTATACTGCCTTGGCACTGTCGGGTTTATTTGAAAATTTCCCTTACGAAACTGAGAAATTTCAAAAAACGATAAACCAAACCGACACGCTGAAACAGAATCAGGCGAATGACAGTTACAGCGAATAAATTCCTTAATTTTGCACAAATCCTTTTCATGAAAAGATTCTTCTTTCTGATACTCATCAGTTTTCTACTGGCTTCCTGTGCACGCGTTGGCTCACCCGTCGGTGGTGCAAAAGACAGCATTCCACCACAAATTACGGGTAGCAATATCGACAGTCCAAGAGTTAACGTTCCCCGAGATATCAGAGAACTTCGAATTGATTTTGATGAATATATTACCTTGAAAGACATCAACAAACAGCTGATTATTTCGCCGCCTTTAAAACAGATTACCAAGATTCTTCCCTCGGGAATGGGTAATAAATTTCTGCTGATCAAATGGGCAGACACTTTGCAAGCAAATACCACCTATAATTTTAATTTTGGAAATGCGATCGTAGATAATAATGAAGGAAATGCCCTTGGTTACTACAATTTCGCTTTTTCTACGGGTGAAAAAATTGATAGTCTTTTTATTAGTGGAGAGTTAAAGAGTCTTATTAATGAAAAAGGGAAAAAGGCAGAAGAAGGAAGTTTGGTCGTTGGCTTATATCAGCAAAAAGATTCCATGGATTATCGCCAGAAGCCTTACTACATAACGAAAGCAGATCCTGACGGTTATTTTGAATTGAATTATTTAGCACCCGGAAATTATCGGGTTCTGGCTTTTGAAGACAGCAACTCCAATTCAGTTTACGATATCGGAAAAGAAAAAGTAGGTTTTTTAAAAGATGAGATCTCGTTAGATAAAAGCATTTCAGGATTGAACATTAATCTTTATCCGTCAAAGAAACCGGTGAAATATTTAGAAATGAAGGAAGTTCCTGGAGGTGTTTTGATGACCTTTGAAGGAAATCCAGATGATGTAAAAATCCTTTCACTCAATGAAAATCTGAAAGATTACAAAGTCACGCATTCACCGAAATCAGATTCTGCGATGATTTGGTTTAATGCTCCTGCTCAAAATATCGGAATCACCAACAATGAAAATCTGAAATTCAGTTATGATAATGGTGTTAAACAGGACAGTGTTTCTTTGTTCTATCGATACAATGCGAAAAACGAAATGTCGATTGCCAACAATCGTGGGAATTCTTTAGCACCGCAACAGGATTTCGTGGTTACTTCCAATTACTTCGTTGATAAAATTCAAGCAGAAAAATGGTCGGTGGTTTCTGACAGTATCAAACAGGAATTCACGGCAGAAATTTCCGAAAACAATCCATTCGAAATTTATATTAAATCGAGTTTTAAAGAAGGTAAAAAATATTCTTTAACGATACCTAAAGAAACGGTTTCTTCGTTTTATGAAACCATCATTAAATCATATCGATTTGATTTTGAATCAGATAAAATTGAAAACTATGGAGACTTGATGGTGACTTTGGAAAATGAACCAAAACAAAAATTCTGGATTCAACTTTTAACTGAAAGTGGCAACATCGCCTATTCTAAATATGGAGTCGAAAAACAAATTAATTTCAAATCGCTGAAACCTGGTCAATATGATCTGAGAATTCTAGTTGATGAAAATGAAAATGGCATTTGGGATACTGCAGATTTTGCAGATAATATCTTTGCGGAACCCGTCTTCATTTTTGATAAAAAAATAGAGGTACGACCACTTTGGGAAATTCGTGAAACCTGGAAACTTCCGACCGAAAATACGGAAGAGCCGAAAGAAATTCCAATTGAAATCCCTTCAAACACAGCCAACCCCAAATGAAAACTTTTCTAAATATTCTATACTGGTTTCTAATTGCTTTTGCATTGATCCAGTTTATCCCAGTTAACAGAACCAACAAGCCAGTAGACTCGAAAGTTGATTTTGTCAAGGTTTACAATACTCCTAAAAAAGTGGAGAAACTTTTAAGAAACGCTTGTTATGACTGCCATTCCAATGAGACTGTTTATCCGAAATACGCATATGTTGCACCCATTTCGTGGTCGCTTAAAAACCATGTCAATAAAGGAAAAAGATATCTTAATCTTTCTGAATGGGGAACTTTCAACCGTGATCTAAAAAAGAACATGCTCGACATGACCGTGAATTCTTTAAAAATATATACGATGCCGATGCCGGGTTACGTGGCTCAACATCCAGAGGCAAATTTATCCAAAGCTGAACGTATAATGCTTACCCAATATTTTGAAGACATCGTTAAGACGGGAAATTATTAGGTAACTTAAAGACAATCAATATTCAGTATTAAAATTATTTAACAGATGCAAAGTAGAAATATTTTGCATTTTTTTATTTCTATCCTTCTGTTTCTTTTGATAAATTGTAGTTTAGTTTAAAATTATACGATTGAAAAAGGCAATTATCATAGGTGGAACTTCTGGGATCGGTTTTGAACTGGCCAAAATCCTACTTGCTAATGGCTATAAAGTAGGGTTGACGGGTATTGAAAATACGATCATTCAGGATTTACAAAACTCTGAACAAAACAATTTAGAAGTAAAATATTTAAATTGTTTAGAAAATGAACCATCAAAAAAGATAAAAGAATTTATAGAAATAGTAGGCGGATTGGATTTGCTAATCCTAAGTGCTGGTATCGGGAACTTAAATAGAAACCGCGGCTTTGATGCCGAAAACAAAGCCAACCAATTAAATGTTCTGGCATTTACAGAAATTGCTGATTACAGTTATCGGTTCTTTGAAAACCAAGGTCATGGCCATTTTATCGCGATCACGTCGGTCTCCGGCCTTTTTGGAAGCTGCGTTGCACCTGCATATCATGCGGCAAAATCTTATCAAATCACTTATTTAGAAGGATTATGTCAAAAAGCGCGCAAGGCAAGATTGGCTGGGAAGGCAATTCATGTAACGGATATTAGACCTGGCTATGTAAAAACACCGATGACTGAAGGGAAAAAAATGTTTTGGGCAGCAACAACAGAAAAAGCAGGAAAGCAGATTTACAAAAACATCAAAAATAAAAAGGAATTTGCTTATGTCTCCAGAAGGTGGCTGATCGTTGCTATGCTTATAAAAGCGCTCCCAAACTGGCTCTTGATACGAGTATAAATGATTATATTTTCTACCCAAATAAAAAGGACTAACGCAATTGCTTTAGTCCCTTTTTTTTATTTAAATAAGATCAACTTACTGTTGTTTTGTCATCCTTGGTCTGCTAAAGATCGATAATAAAACTCCGGCAAAAAGACCGATCGTTTTGATTACCTCTAATTGTGAATCTGGACGCATAAATGCACCAATAATACAAAGTGCCGCAGCAGCATACATTGGGTAAATAAAATTCTTATTAGTCAAAGTTGGTGCTTGTACAAAGAAACTTGCTCCAATTAAAATATAGAATAATCGTTGATACAGAAATTCATTGATCTCTGATGACAGAAGATTAAAAAACCCAATCAGAATGCAGATTAATGCACCGATCGATAAAATCCCCTGAATTGTTGTTGTATTTGCTTTCATTAATAACTTTCGTTTTCATTAGGGAATTCCCCGGTTTTTACATCTTTTACAAAACTGGAAACAGCTCCAGTGATTTCAGTATATAAATCTAAATATCTTCTTAAAAATTTTGGCGAAAATCCTTGGTTCATTCCGACCATATCATGGTAAACAAGAACTTGTCCGTCGCAACCCGCGCCAGCGCCAATTCCGATTGTTGGAATAGAAATGCTTTCAGAAACTCTTTTCGCCAGATCAGCTGGAATTTTTTCTAAAACTAAAGCAAAGCATCCTAATTCTTCGAGCAACTTGGCATCGCTCATTAATTTTTCAGCTTCCGAATCTTCTTTTGCTCTCACTTTATAAGTTCCGAACTGGTAGATCGATTGTGGCGTTAAACCTAAATGTCCCATTACTGGAATTCCCGCATTGATAATTTTGGTGATTGATTTTTCGATTTCTTTTCCACCTTCAATTTTTATAGAGTGCGCTCCACCTTCTTTCATCATTCTAACGGCAGATTCCAAAGCTTTTTCAGAATTACTTTGATAAGAACCAAAAGGTAAATCGGCAACGATCAAAGCACGATCTACGCCGCGAACCACACATTGCGTGTGATAAATCATTTGATCCAAAGTAATTGGAAGCGTTGTTTCATGTCCCGCCATAACGTTGGCAGCAGAATCTCCGATTAAGATCGCGTCAATTCCACCGGCGTCCACCATTTTCGCAGTTGTAAAATCGTATGCCGTAAGCATCGTGATTTTCTCTTTGTCGAATTTCATTTTTCGCAAAGTCTCGGTGGTAATTTTTTTTATTTCTGAATGTACAGACATAATTTAAGGGGATGATGGGTTGGTGTGATTATGGGTTGATGAAATAATGGTTTATTAATGCCGAAGGAGTTTTTAAATTTTTAAAAGAACCAGTTTATGATCAAAAGTAGTTCTTAAACTTAAATTAACTCATCTGCAAAATCGACACATCATTAGATCACCACGTGGCCTAGTCTAATTAGTTTCTCGTGGTTAAGGATTTTGATATTTCGTCCTTCTACTTCGATCAATTTATCCTGTTTGAATTCAGAAATTAAACGGATGGCACTTTCAGTTGCCGTTCCGATGATGTTGGCGATCTCTTCTCTGGTTAAAGAAATTTTAATAAATCCTTCAGGATCTGTTCCTAATTTCTGTTCTAATAAAAGTAGGATCTCGGCCAGTCTTTCACGAACGGTCTTTTGTGCTAAGAACGTTACGGTATTGGAAGATTCACCTAATTCGAAGGCGATCTTCTGTAACATTACGAAAGAGAACTTTGGAGCCACTTCTAACATTTGTAAAAACAAATCGGATGGTAAGAAAGTCGCTTCCACTTCAGTCATGGCTTCTGCCTTTGCCTGAAAATCTTCGCCACAAAGCAAAGAACGGTAACCGATTAAATCTCCTTCTTTAATAAAACGAAGAATTTGATCTTTTCCGTAAACGCCTTGTTTCGATAATTTTGCCGTTCCTTTATTTAAGAAAAAGACTCCGTTTGGAACTTCGCCATCTTCGAAAATAATTCCGCCTTTGTTAAATTTTAAAATTTGTTTTGCAGAAATATATTTTTCGTAATCTTCTGAAGAAAGCATTTCTTTAAAAGACTCATCATTAAATAGTTTCTGTAAATTCTCTTCGATTAGGGTTTGTTTCTCTAACGACATAATTGCATGACATTTATCAGCAAAAATAGGATATTTAAAACCCTAACACAAATATATTTGTCATAATTTTGTGCGTTCAACTTTTAATAAATTGTCAGAAAACTGTTTTCACTGTGGGCAAACCATAGACAAAGAGCGCATTAACTTCGATGAGAAATCCTTTTGCTGTAATGGATGTAAATCGGTGTATGAAATTCTGAACATGAATGATTTGGGAAACTTCTATGAACTGAACAAGAGTTCTGGGATCAGACCTAATGACGACAACGCCTCGCAGTTTGATTATTTAGATACTCCCGAAGTCTTCACCAAAGTTACTGACTTCTCTGAAGGCAACACTACTTTAGTTACTTTTAAAATCCCTGTAATCCACTGTTCATCTTGCATTTGGTTACTTGAAAGTTTACAGACTTTAAATAAAAACATTAATTATTCGCAGGTCAATTTCACTCGCAAAAACGTTCAAATCTCATTTAATCACAATGAATTGAAACTGAGTGAACTTGCTAAATTTCTGATGGATTTAGGTTATAAGCCGGTGATCAATTTAGAAACTGCCGAGAAAAAGGAAGAACTGTACGACAAGACTTTAATTGTAAAACTGGCAATTGCCGGATTTGCTTTTGGTAATGGAATGTTCTTCTCTTATCCAGAATACGCAGAACAGGTCATGGGAACCACCGATTATTGGATGGACACCTATAAAAACATGTTCCGGTTTATCATGTTTCTATTAGCGACGCCCGTTGTTTTTTATTCCGCCTCTGATTATTTTAAATCGGCTTGGTTTGGTTTAAAAAACAAAATCGTCAACATTGATGTTCCAATTGTTTTAGGAGTTTTGATGCTTTATGGCCGAAGTATTTACGAAGTTCTAACCGATTACGGCCCTGGATATTTCGATACTTTATGTGGTCTTTTGTTTTTCATGTTGATGGGAAAACTCTTTCAGAAAAGAACGTATAATGCTTTATCTTACGACCGGGATTATAAATCCTTCTATCCTATCGCTGTTACGAAAGTTGATTTCGAGGGAAAACAGCAAAACATTCTTTTAAATGAATTAAATATTGGCGACCGAATTATGGTTCGTAATCAGGAAATTATTCCGGTTGATGCGATCTTAATTCAAGGTGAAGGGAATATTGACAATAGTTTTATTACAGGTGAAAGCGCTTCAATCCCAAAAAAGCCAGGAGATAAAATATTTGCCGGCGGAAAGCAAGTCGGTTCTATTTTGGAACTGGAAGTGATTAAAAACGTTAATCAAAGTTACCTAACGCAACTTTGGAATAAAGAAGCCTTCAAGAAATACGAAACTGGATTGGATACGATGACCAATGAAATCAGTAAATATTTTACTTTTGTCATTTTGGGAATCACTTTGATTGCAGGAATTTACTGGGGACAACATGATTTCGAAAAGATGTTCCAAGTTGTTGCAGCGATATTGATTGTGGCTTGTCCGTGCGCTTTGGCATTGTCTGCTCCATTTACTTTAGGACATATTATGAGGATCATGGGCCGAAATAAATTCTACGTAAAAGACACTTTGACCATTGAGAAATTAGCAAAAATCGACACTCTTGTTTTTGATAAAACCGGAACGATCACGCATAACAAAAAAGCAAATATTATTTTTGAAGGTGATGAGATTCCTGAGTTTGATTTAAAGAATCTGAAAAGTTTGCTGAAAAATTCCAACCATCCTTTATCAAAAAGTTTATATCATTTCTTAGAAATTGAAGAGGAATATTTCCCAATCGAACACTTTGTAGAAACTCCTGGAAAAGGATATGTGGGTACTGTTAGAGGAAAAGTCTATAAAATTGGTTCGGCTACTTTTATCGGACAGACTTCAAAAAACCTCGAAACGGCAGTTTATATTTCCAGAGACGGTGAGTTTTTAGGGAAATATATTTTCACCAACGAATATAGAAATAATATGTCTGACATGTTTTCAGAATTAAACGATTATCACATTAATATCTTAAGTGGTGACAACTCTTCGGAAGAAAGTTCGCTAAAATCTTTGGTTCCGAATGTGGAGAAAATGAAATTTAATCAAAGTCCCGAAGACAAATTGAATTTCATCAAAATCCTGCAGGATGATGATAAGAAAAAAGTAGCGATGCTGGGTGATGGATTAAATGATGCAGGAGCATTAAAACAAAGTAACGTCGGAATTGCAGTCGCAGATGACACGCATTCTTTCACGCCGTCGTCAGATGTCATTATGGCTGGAGATCGAATAAATGAGCTTAAAAAATATTTTGATCTGTCAAAAGACGCGGTGAAAATTGTAAAATTCACCTTTGCAATCAGTTTGTTTTATAATGTAATTGGGGTCTCGGTGGCTGTTACAGGGCACTTATCTCCATTGGTAGCGGCTATTTTAATGCCGATAAGTTCAATAAGTGTAGTGATTTTCACCTCGCTTGCGACTTGGATAAGGTCGGCTAAATATTTTAAAATCAATCAATAAAGGGGTTGCGGTCAGTTATTTAGAAATAATTTAAATTAACGATATTTAACATTAAATGACTAATATCATAATTTTTAAGTAAATTTGAACCGGTTAAAAACTAAATTTGCAAACGTTATGGATATATTATATTTAATGATTCTTTGCAGCGTCTCTTTAGCTGTAATTTTCTTGATCATTTTTATAATAAGTGCAAGAAATGGTCAGTTTGAGGACGATGAATCTCCCGCAGTTCGCATACTGCTAGAGTCAGAAATTATAAAAGAAGATTCACCCGCTTCGAAAGAAGCAGAATCGAAAGAGAATTTAGATAAAGTAAAAAGTGATTAGTATATATGGAAACACAGAAGTTTAGTTATGACAATAACATTGTCCGCGCCTTCCTTTATGCAACAATAGTATTCGGTATTGTTGGATTTTTATTAGGACTTACGGCAGCTTTAATGTTATTCTACCCAGAACTTCCAGAATATTTTTTTGGAACGGACGATGCAACTATTGTTAGTTTGCAAAGTGGGAATCTACAAGGTCTGATCAATAGCCACGGTGCTCTTGGTTTTGGTCGTATTAGAATGCTGCATACCAGTGCGGTAATTTTTGCATTCGTTTGTAATGGTTTCTTCGCAGGAGCTTATTACTCATTGCAGAGACTATTGAAAACAAGAATGTATAGCGATACACTTTCTTGGATTCACTTCTGGGGATGGCAATTGATGATTGTAGCGGTAGTTATTACTTTCTTAATGGGGATCAACACCTCAAAAGAATATGCAGAACACGAATGGCCAATTGATATCCTGATTACGGTTATCTGGGTGATTTTCGGGATCAACATGTTCGGAACAATCATTAAAAGAAGAGTTCGTCACCTTTATGTTGCCATTTGGTTTTACCTTGGAACATGGGTTGCGATCGCAATGCTTCACATCTTCAATAACTTAGAAGTTCCTTTATCATTTACAGGATGGAAATCTTACTCAGCTTATGCAGGAGTTAAAGATGCCCTGGTACAATGGTGGTATGGTCACAATGCGGTAGCATTCGTATTGACAACGCCGGTTTTAGGATTGATGTATTACTTCTTACCTAAAGCAGCAGACCGACCTATTTTCTCCTACAAATTATCAATTATTCACTTCTGGTCATTGATCTTCGTTTACATCTGGGCTGGTCCTCACCACTTGCAGTACACTGCGATTCCAGGTTGGGCACAGGCATTAGCAACCGGATTCTCAATTATGTTGATTGCACCGTCTTGGGGAGGAATGCTGAATGGTTTACTAACGCTTCGTGGTGCTTGGGATAAGGTTAGAGAAAACCCGATTCTTAAATTCTTCGTGGTAGCGATTACCTGTTATGGTATGGCCACTTTTGAAGGACCAATCTTAGCAACGAAAACTTTAAATAAAATTGGACACTACACAGACTGGGTTATTGGTCACGTTCACGTAGGAGCATTGGGATGGAATGGATTTATGACTTTCGGTATGATCTATTACCTACTTCCAATCATGTGGAGAACCAAATTGTGGTCTGTGAAATTAGCCAACTGGCACTTCTGGCTCGGAACTTTAGGAATTATTTTCTACGCCGTTCCTTTATACATCGCTGGATTTACCCAAGGTCTAATGTGGAAACAATTTAATCCAGACGGAACTTTACTATACAAAAACTGGTTAGATACCGTAACAGCAATTATTCCTTATTACGAAATGAGATTCGTAGGTGGATTGCTTTATATTTCAGGTGCTATCTTGATGTGTGTAAACGCTGTTGCAACAGTTAGAAGCGGATCTTTCCAAAAGAACGTTCCTGCAGAAGCTCCAGCCTTAGCAAAAATTTCAAATCAAAGAAAAGAAGGCGAAGGACTTCACCTTTGGATCGAACGTATGCCAACTCTTCTTACCGTTCTATCTTTTGTAGCGGTAGCAATTGGAGGATTCGTAGAAATTGTACCTACGTTATTAATTAAAGAAAATGTACCAACGATCGCCGCGGTGAAACCATATTCACCACTGGAATTAGAAGGTAGAGATTTGTATATCCGAGAAGGATGTAACTCTTGTCACACTCAAATGATCAGACCTTTCCGTGATGAAGTAGTACGATTCAACGGTAAAAATGGTCAGTACTCAAAAGCAGGAGAATTTGTTTATGACAGACCTTTCCTTTGGGGATCAAAAAGAACTGGACCGGATTTGCATAGAGAAGGTGGTAAAAACCCAAGTTCTTGGCATTACAAACACATGTTGAATCCAAGAGTAACTTCAGCAGGATCGATTATGCCACGTTACCCATGGTTAATCGCAAGAGATCTAGACAGAAGCCAAATGGTTGCTAAAATTGAGTTGATGAAGAATACATTTGATGTTCCTTACACTCAAGCGCAAGTTGACTCGGCAGATGTTTGGGCAGACAACCAGGCAGCAGCAATTGTGAAAGATATTTTCTCAGAAGCAGCTGACGTTAAAAAAGCTTATGCAGATAAAAAAGAAGCAGACGGTGCTAACTTTGTTCCACTAGAGAAAAAAGAGATCATCGCTTTAATTGCTTATTTGCAAAGACTTGGAACGGATATCAAAACAACTGAAATTCAAACCGCAAGTACAAACTAATTCATTTAAAAAGGAGCGCAAATGATACCTCAAAGTGTAAAAGACATCTTATCAAACGGCGAAAATGTTGGTTTCTACTCAACGTTATCCATGATATTATTTTTAATTTTCTTTTTAGGTATTGTGTTTTATGTTTTCTCAAGACCGAAAAAACATTACGACGAAGAAGCAAATGCCCCTTTAGATGATGATATTGAAGATCAAAATCTTTAATTTAAAAAATTAAACTATTATGAAACAAAGAAGTCCCGTATATGTAAGCATCGCTTCCATCCTGACGATTTTATTGGTCGTGTATTATATGTTTGTACAAGAAGCGACTTTCCTATCATCTCCTTATTTTTGGGGTACGGTAGTAATAAGCATCATCCTTGCAATGATTCATCATGCAATTGGTGACTTGATTGAAAACGATCAATTTAAGAAGTTAACAGATGCTGAAAGAGCGCAATATTTAGAAGAGAAAAAAGTACCTTACTTTAAATCTTTGTATGCCAGTGCTTTTAAAAAGCAATCTACGACAGAAGAAAAAGATATTCTTATCGATCACGGTTTTGATGGAATTATGGAGCTGGATAATCAATTACCAAAATGGTGGTTGGGTCTATTCTGGTTCGGAATCGCTTACTGTGTCGTTTATATGATTTCTTACTTCACCACAGATTTCGCCCATCAATATGTGGAGTATGATGCAGAGTATAAAGCGCAAACTGCAAGTATTGCAGAATATGTAAAAAACACGCCTCCTCCAACAATAGATGACGCATTATATTCTCCGGATAATATTGCAGCGGGTGAAGAAGTATTTAAAACAAACTGTGTATCTTGTCACAGTGCTGGCGGTGCTGGTGGAATTGGACCAAACTTAACGGATAATGCCTGGATTAATCAACCGGAAAAAACGTTGTTTAAAAATGTATTCAACATGGTTGAAAACGGAAGTCCAAACAATCCAGCGATGCAGGCGTTTGGTAAAAATGGAGTACTTACAGGATTTGATATCCAAGATGTTTCAGCTTATATTTACCACATCAATCAGGAACAGCCTCCGATTACGGTAGCTAATGGTGGTGCAGCTCCGCAAGGAACTCCAGCAACCTGGGAAAAATAAGAACTAAAAAAACAACTTTACTATGAAACATAATTCGTTATCTTTAATCAAATAAAGGTAACGGATTATGTTTTTTTTAATTTAGATAGGAAATGGCAGAAGATAATAATTTCAGAGGTGGACAAGGACAGGTAATCGAAGCAGAAACTTTCAGAGACTCTGTTGGGACGATGGAACAGTCTGGTAAAAGGAGGTGGGTTTTCCCAAAAAAACCTGCTGGTAAGTTTACCAACTACAGAACTTTAGTAGCTGTTATTCTACTCGCTCTATTTTTCGGAATTCCCTTTATTAAAATTAATGGAAACCCGTTTTTACTAATTAATATCCTTGACCGTCAATTTTTCATTTTAGGTCAACCATTTTTTCCGCAAGATTTCTTTATTCTTGCATTAGGTGCAATTACTTCCATCATCTTCATTATTCTCTTTACTGTTGTTTTTGGTCGGATTTTTTGTGGCTGGATTTGTCCTCAAACTATTTTTCTGGAAATGATTTTTAGAAAAGTAGATTACCTTATTGAAGGCGACCGTAATAAACAAATGAAACTGGATCGCCAGGAATGGAATGCAGAAAAAATCTGGAAACGATCATTGAAATACTTTTTGTTTCTAATTATTTCTTTAGTCATTACGCACTGGATGTACATGTACATTGTGGGTTACAAAGAAGTATTCAACATTATGCAGCAAGGACCATTTGAGAATTTCTCGAGTTTCATGGTCATGATTATATTTACAGCAGCTTTCTATTTTACCTTTGCCTGGTTCAGAGAACAGGTTTGTACTTTGGTTTGTCCTTATGGTAGATTACAGGGAGTATTAATTGATAAGCAAACAATTAATGTTTATTACGATTTCAAAAGAGGTGAAAACCGTTCGAAATGGAGAAAAGGGGAAGACCGAGCAGTAGAAGGAAAAGGAGATTGTATCGATTGTAACCAATGTGTAGTAGTTTGCCCAACCGGAATCGACATTAGAGATGGTCAACAGTTAGAATGTGTCAACTGTACGGCGTGTATTGATGCTTGTGATGAAGTAATGGTGAAAGTTGGTCTTCCGAAAGGATTGATCCGCTACGCAACTGAAGACGAAATAGAAAAAGAAATACCATTCAGATTCACTAACAGAATGAAAGCCTACACTGGTGTTTTAATCTTAATGATAGGATTTCTTGGATTTTTATTAGGAAATAGAGGAGCTATGGAAGCGAAGTTCATCAAACCGGCAGGTTCTACTTTCTTCGTAAGAGACGGAAATATTACGAATATTTACAACTATACTTTCTTAAATAAATCAACTAAAGACCAAATGGTTACCATCAAAGTGATCGAGCCGGAACACGGTAAAATTAAGCTAAGTGGTGAGGAAAGTATTCTTCTGAAAAAAGATCAGATTACTAAAGGAACGGTTAACTTAAGCTTTCCTGAAAAAGAAATTAAACTTTCAAAACAAAAAGTAAAAATTGGCGTTTACGATACCAAAGGAGAATTATTAGATTCTTTTGAAACCAGTTTTGAAGGACCTTTTAAAATTCAATTTTAATTAAAATTATGTTCAAAAATTTTTCATGGGCACATGGCGTTGCTCTCGCTTTAGGTCTTTTTATTGCATTCATATTATTTATGGTCTTCGGATTTACGTATGGCCAGCAAACTTCTGAATTAGTATCTAATGACTATTACGGCGACGAATTGGTTTATCAAGAAGTGATCGACGCTAAAAATAATGCTGCGAAACTTCCCGAAATTCCAAAATATGAGGAACTGGCAACAGGAATGAAAATAAGTTTCCCGCCCGAGGTCGCACCCGAAAACAAAAATGTCAAATTTGAACTTTTCCGTACGGACGATGCTAATCTTGATGTGAAGAAGGAAATTAATCTAGACGCTAAAAATGAAATTCTTGTTCCGAAAGCAGTAATATCAAAAGGCCCTTACACCCTAAAAATAAAATGGTCTCACGCTGAAATACCGTATCAAGTAGATTACGACGTTTTATGGAAATAGCCCTTATTATCTCAGCCTTAGGATTAGGATTTGCCTCTGGCTTCCACTGCATAGGAATGTGCGGACCTATTGCTTTATCATTAGGACTTACCAAAAAACAGGCGACCAATTATTACCTCCAAAATCTGACCTACCAATTTGGAAGAATTGTGACCTATTCTATTTTAGGAGCGATTTTAGGCATTGTGGGTCAAGGTTTTCAGATGGCAGGTTTTCAACAATATCTGACAATCGGAGTTGGTATTCTCTTGATCGTAATGGCTATATTTTCATTTGGTGGGAAAGATTTCGCTTCGAAAATTCCGTTTCTTACTTCATCATTATTAAAGGTTAAATTAAAGTTATCAAAGTTGCTTCAAAAGGCAGATTACAGATCTAGATTTGCGACGGGACTGTTGAATGGACTGCTACCTTGCGGAATGGTTTATATGGCTTTAACTGCAAGCTTAGCTTCAGGTGGAATCTGGCAAAGCGCTTTATTCATGGGACTGTTCGGTTTAGGAACACTTCCATTTATGTTCATGGTCGTGTTGTTAGGAAATTTAATGACTACAGCTTTCCGTATTAAAATCCTCAAATTTGTCCCAGTAATGATGATTATTTTAGGTGGACTTTTTATTCTTCGCGGCATGGAAATAGGAATCCCTTATCTTTCTCCCAAGAGTGCAGCCATGAAGGTGATTCACAACAACTCGTCCGACCATCTTGAAGGCAACCACGAAAGCTGTCATTAATACTTTTCTCCCCTAAATTTTAGTAAGAATTCTTTGGTATCTATTTTGAATATCAATCACTTCTACCAATAAAATTTAAAAATGATTAAGAAATTAGGACTTTGGGTTTCAGGCATTGGACTCATCTTAGTACAATCTTGCTCCGTAAATACAGAAACTACTTATTATAAAGATTCAGCCTCCAGCATGGAATCCAACATATTAATGGATAAAAGTATGCTTGGAATGATGAACATGATGGGCGATGAAAAGGACGTTCTTCAAAATTCAAAAGAATTTGGGAAACTCACGACTGACTGGCAAAGTTTATACGATATTCAAAAAGACGGATTGATTACCGTCAATAAAGATTCAGTGAAAGTTCTTCACAAAATGTTTATGAAAATCAATAAAGATAAAGGCGAAATCTACGGCCTGTCTTTAAAATATGATAAATTGTTACCGACAGAGATCGGCGCTTTACTGAATCAAAGTAAAGAACTTAAAAACATTCCTCTACAAAATGTCGGCAAATGGGATGGTAAGACTTTAACCATCAATACGGATCAATTAAATTCTGCTTCTTTCCTTTCTAAAGTTGAAGGAACTGCAGATCAAAAGGCAATCAAAAATCCAACGACTAAAAGTGATTCTATTGAAGTTTACGGAAAAAAAATGGCCGAAGGACTTATGGGAATGATGAAAATGTTTCCTATTACTTTCTCTAATACCATTAAATTTCAAAAGCCCATAAAATCAATCGCTGGCAAACACGATAACGTCAAACAGATTGATAAAAGAACCATTCAGATCAATCTCAGAAGCAATGATGTACTTGATGAAAAGAATGTCTTAAAGGATAAAGACAAACAAATAATTATCACCACAGAATAATAAAAAACCACCGAAATTTCGGTGGTTTTGCTTTTTACAAGGATTTCTAAATGCTAACTGATTAAATCGAATTTAGCATATTCTGCAACCTTCGCCGGAAGTTTAATTCCATCTGCATTTTGATTATTTTCTAACAACGCTGCCATAATTCGTGGCAACGCCATCGCAGAACCATTCAACGTATGAACGAGTTGTGTTTTGCCATCTGCTTTGTATCTGCATTTCAAACGATTCGCCTGAAAAGTCTCAAAGTTCGATACCGAAGAAACCTCTAACCATTTTTCCTGAGCAGCACTCCAAACTTCGAAATCGTAAGTCATTGCAGCTGCAAAACCAGTATCACCTCCACACAATCTTAAAATTCTGAAAGGCAATTCTAAATCAACCAAAATTGATTTCACATGCTCGACCATCCCTTCCAAAGCGGCATAAGAATTCTCCGGTTTCTCAATACGCACAATTTCTACTTTTTCAAACTGATGCAATCTGTTCAAACCTCGAACGTGAGCACCATAACTACCCGCTTCTCTTCTATAACATTGGGAGAAGGCAGTATTTCTAACTGGTAAATCTTTTTCATCGATAATTACATCACGGTATAAATTCGTCACCGGCACTTCTGCTGTCGGAATAAGGTATAAATTATCTTCATTGATGTAATACATTTGACCTTCTTTGTCTGGCAATTGCCCAGTTCCGTAACCAGAAGCCTCATTCACCACGTGTGGCGGATTAACTTCCATGTAACCGGAGTCAACATTTTTATCTAAAAAATATTGAACCAACGCACGTTGAAGCCTAGCACCTTTACCTAAATAAACAGGAAATCCTGCACCAGCGATTTTAACACCCAACTCAAAATCGATAATATTATATTTTTTGGCTAACTCCCAATGGGGAATCGCACCTTCTCCTAAACCTTCTACATCATGAGATTGATAGATAATTTCGTTATCGTCCGCACCATTTCCGGCAACTACTTTTTCGTAAGGAATATTCGGAATTAAATACAAAATCTCTAAAAGTCTGCCTTCTGCAGCTTTCAATTTTTGTTGAAGATCCTGCGAATTTTCTTTGAATTCAGCCGTTTTAGATTTTGCTTTTTCAGCTTCTTCTTTTTTACCTTCTTTCATTAAAAGACCTATTTCTTTGGAGATCTTATTCATACCCGCCAAATTCTCATCGAGGTCAAACTGCAATTTTTTGCGACCATCGTCTACAGAAATCGCCTCCTCGATCAAATCGGTCTGTTTGAAATTTCTCTTATTTAAACCTTCTAAAACGCGATCTTTATTCTCACGCAAAAACTGAACTTGTAACATATCTAATTGATGTATATTTCTGTAAATCTCTTCCTAAAACAGAAGAACGAAGTGCAAATTTAGTGATTATTTGACGATTTTCACTGTGTTTGGTTGGCCTTCAACTTTAGTAAACTGAAGCACGCCATTATACCATAATTTCGAAACCTGAAAAAGTTCTGGTGTAGACAAATACTGAATGGTAATGGTATCATTGGTGACTCTATTCGAATCATTAACTTTCTTAGTTAAAAATAGGGCCACTTTCGATTCGTAGGTTTTAGAAGTTCCGCTGGAATCAATTCCTATTCTTTTTGCACCTGCAAGATATTCGATATAACTAATCGTATCTGCATCTTTTTTAATGGTAAATGATACGGGAGCATTATCTGTCAAACCGTACACATCATTCATTCTGGAATTGGTGTAAGATCCAGGCACTTTAGAATTCAGCATATCCTGACCTAAAGAATCAATATAAAGATTAATCACTTGATCAATCCTCTGCACCGAATCGTCGTCGCTTCTACAAGAGAGAAAAGCAGAAAGTATGATTATTGTTAAAAAAAATACATTTTTCATTGATGCAAAGATAATTTATTTTAAATCTTTCCAATAAAGATAGAATGAGAATAAAGAGTATAATCAATAATCCATAAAGTCCAATAAAAAAAATCTTAAGTAAGATTACATTCTTAAAAAATTCACTGTATTTCTTTTTTCTAATTCTATAACTATATATTTGTTTTCTTATACTTCCAGAATGTTCTTCAACAAATTCAAAAGAATAAACGATAACCACATAACAACCATTTTTAAGGGAAATTTTATTTCTAAATTTGTGTTGGTAATTGGCGGTTTGGTGTTGGCCAAATATTATGGTGCTGCTGAATATGGTATCTTTGGTATTTATCTTAGTATTACGAGCATCATTAGTGTTTTACTGGGCTTTGCGCAGGAACACTTAATAATTTTAGAACCAAATGAAAAAAATATAAATAATATTTTTAGTTCTTCTTCGCTTCTTTCCGTGGGAGCGATGTTTTTTTGTTTTGGTCTGGTTTTTATCCCTTTTGAAATTCCAAAAAGCATCATAATACTAGGAATTTTCACAGGTTATCTTTCTGTTTTTACGAATAATTCCAAGTTTTTGTTAGCTAGAAAAAAACAATTTAAGACAGTATCGTTTCTTACGATGTCTGATGCTGTGATAAGTTTTCTATTCCAAGTACTTTTCGTTTTTATTAAAATAGAAAATGGTCTTGTCATCGGTAGTCTGCTAGGTTTTTTCAGTGCATTTATTGCGGCATTTTTCTTCTCAAAAAAACATTTTTCAATCCCAAACTTTAGGCTGTATTTTCAGACTGTAAAAAAGAGAATGGAACTTTTAAAATATACTTATCCATCTACTCTCATTAATGCATTAGGGAATAATATCATGCCCATTTTAATCTCACTTTATTTTGCAAGTTCAATATTAGGCGAGTTTACATTGGCTGTAAAAATCATATCAGTTCCGCTTATGATGATTTCGTCGTCAATTGCGATGGTTTACTATCCCAAGGCTGCAGAAATTAATAATAGACAAAAAGACACAAATGAACTTTTTAAGTATACCAAAAAGATGAGTCTTCTAAATTTCTATTTTATTCTTATTTTATATTTTCTAATCAACCTTGTCGGAATTCCTATTTTAGAAATATTTTTTAATAAGGACTGGGAAAGTTTAGGCCTATTTATCTTCATCATGTCTTTCGGATATCTTAGTCGAAGCCTCATAAATCCTATCTCAGACATTCTGACCATTCTTAAAAAAAATAAAATTGCATTTTATTTTAATATTTATCTTTTACTTGTAAATATTATTGCTATCTACATCGGAAGAGAAAAAGGAATTACATATTTGGTAGCGGCTTTCTCCTCAATGTTGTTCATCGGCTACGGAATTTTGTATTTTTATATCCTAACACTTTTTAAAAAAAATGAATCTAATCAAAAAATTTATTGAGTACCAGATTTTTAATAGAATTAATAACTTTTTCTATCCGCAGTACTACCGTCAGAAGTATGATTACTTGCTTCCACATGTACTTTTTTTCACCTACACTTTACCACAAAAATTTCTACGTATTAATGGTGCAGTTCCCTGGCCAGTACATTTCACTTCAGAAATCAGAAATTATCCAAAAATTAAAAAAGGTATCTTGTGCGATCCAGGTGATAATCCAAATATATACATTCAGGCTAATAACGGCATTATCATTGGCAGTAATGTTGGTTTTGGAGCTGGAACTTCTCTGATCTCTTCTAATCACAATCATGACAATCACTCTGTTCATGATAAATGCCCTCCAATCATTATTGGAAATAATGTTTTTGTCGGAACAAATTCAGTCCTTCTTCCGGGAGTTAATATTGGTGATAATGTCGTTATTGGTGCTGGATCTGTCGTAACAAAAGACATTCCCTCCAATTCGATCGCAGTTGGAAACCCGTGTACAGTAATCAAAAAAAAAGAACCATACATGGAAGATTTTACAAAGACTATTTTCAACCGGAGAATACCCGAAAGCATCAACTTAAATTTCTAAAAAGTTTCGATTTCTTAGCAACAAAAAACCCTTTCAGTAATAACTCAAAGGGTTTAAATATTTTTAAAGTATCTTTTTAGTCGATATAGATTCCCGCCCAACTTCTTCTTAAAGGCAAAAGAAAATCGCTTAGAAATGCAACGTAGGTATTTTTCGAGAAGTCGTACACTTCAATATCTTTAGAGATCTCACCATTTCTCAATCCACTTCTAAAATCCTGAAGTTTTAAAGTTTTTACTTCACCATTTTCAACAAAAGTAGCTTTCATTCGATCGAATAAACCTAATTGGAACTCATGGTCAATTTCTTTCATAACACCTCCTAAAGCATCGATAGAACAGCCAGAAGCTACCTCTACATCTTCATCAACGCAAACAACGATGAACTGATTTTTTTCAATTTTAAAATGAGAAGAAAGCGGCTTACCATGTGCGGCCCAAGTTGCCAAAAAATCAAATAATTTCTCGGTGACCACTTTGCTTTCTTTCGGTGTAAAAGATCTTGAAGCAGGATAAATAATGACCTTATAATCATTAGTTTCTACGATGGTTGATTCTTCTATTTTCATGTTTTTTGAATTTTTTGAAGGCTGAATTCTTGGGCCTAAAGTTTTTATTTAAACGAGAAAAGTAGGACTACGTCCCTCCTACTTCAGACCTTTTTCTTACTTCCTTATAAATCGTCAGCCTCTGCTAACAGTTCTGCAATATCTTTTACGGAAACTTCTTCTTTGTTGAAATGCTTTACACCATCGGTGATCATGGTATTACAGAAAGGACAACCCGTTGCGATGATGTTCGGACTCTCACTCAAAGCTTCTTCCGTTCTTTCGATATTGATGTCTTTATCTCCTGGTTCTGGCTCTTTGAACATTTGCGCTCCACCTGCACCACAACATAATCCGTTGGACTTGCAACGTTTCATTTCTACCAGTTCTGCATCTAATTTTTGCAGAAGTTGTCTTGGAGCTTCATATTCGCCATTTCCGCGTCCGAGATAACAAGGATCATGGAAGATAATTTTTTTACCTTTAAAAGTTCCACCTTCAATTTTGAGGCGACCTTCTTCCATTAATTTTTTAAGAAACTGGGTGTGATGAAGAACTTCATAATTTCCACCTAATCCTGGATATTCATTTTTAATGATATTAAAACAATGTGGACAAGCAGTTACAATTTTCTTAACGCCATATCCGTTCATGATCTCAATATTGGTATGCGCCATCATCTGAAACACAAATTCATTTCCAGCGCGTTTTGCAGGATCACCATTACAAGATTCCTCTTGACCCAAAACGGCAAATTCCACTCCTACTTTATGTAAAATTTTACAAAGTGCTTTGGTAATTTTTTTTGCTCGATCGTCGAAACTCCCGGCGCATCCTACAAAGAAGAGTACTTCGGGCATTTTTCCTTCGGCAGCATATTCTGCCATTGTTTTTATCGTGAAATCCATTCTTAAAATTATGAAAATATTAATGTGGCAATTCTAATTATTGACCCATTATTAAATTAGTAGTTTATTCCTTAATCTTTTGCCCAGTTCAAGCGATCTGCCTGATTGTACTGCCAAGGCGCGGCATTATTTTCAATATTGGTCATCATTTGATTCAACTCCTGTGGTGCAGCAGACTGCTCCATCACCAAGAATCTACGCATTTCAACAATGATTGAAAGTGGATCAATCAAAATCGGACAAGCTTCTACACAAGCGTTACAAGTGGTACAGGCCCAAAGTTCTTCTCTTAGAATATGATCGTCTAATAACTTTTTGCCGTCATCTACGAATTTTCCATTTTTATTGATGTTCTTTCCAACTTCCTCCATTCTGTCACGCGTATCCATCATGATTTTCCGTGGAGACAATTTTTTACCGGTAATATTTGCTGGACAAACCGCAGTACAACGACCACATTCCGTACAGGAATAAGCGTTGAGTAATTGAACTTGACTCAAGTCAAAGATATCACTCGCACCAAATTTATCTGGAACAGCATTAGGATCAGCTTCTGGCTGCGCTGCGTAAGGATCAGCATTTGGATCCATCATCAATTTAATTTCAGCCGTAACGGAAGCTAAATTGTTGAACTTTCCTTTTGGATCTAAATTAGCGTACCACGTATTCGGGAAAGCCAAAATAATATGAAGATGTTTTGAATAATAAAGATAATTCATGAAGAACAGAATCCCAATAAAGTGAAACCACCACGCTCCTCTTTCTGTTATTTCTAAAGCTGAATCTCCAAAATTTTGGAAAATCGGACCTAATATATTTGCCGAAACTGGAAAACTGCCATGAGCTAAAAGAAGATCTCTCTGCTGTAAAACCCAATCTGCCCCATTCATGCTAAAGAATGCCAACATTAAAGCAAACTCAATGATCAAGATCCAGTTCGCATCGTTTTTTGGCCACCCAAAAAGCTCCTTCATTTGAAAACGTTTGATGCCGTAGAAATTTCTTCTGATAAAGAAAACTACCACTGCAATCACAACGAGTAAAGCTAAAATTTCTAAGGTCGCAGTGAAAGCACCGTATAATCCATTACCGAAAATACTGGCTAAAAATCGGTGGGTTCCGAAGATTCCATCAACGATAATTTCAAGAAGTTCAATATTAATAATGACAAATCCAACGTAAACAATCACATGAAAAAATCCAGCAACTGGTCTTTTTCCCATTTTACTTTGGCCGAGCGCAACTTTCGCCATGGTTTCCCAGCGTTTTGGCTTTTGGTCAGAACGATTGCTCTCTTTACCTAGCTGAATGTTTCGGTAGATTTCCTTCAAACTTTTAAAGAAAAGTCCAAACCCTACAACAAGGGCGATAAAGAAAATAATATTGTCAATATACTGCATATTGAATGGTTTTAGTCTTTGTTATTCTTACCGAAAACTGAGAAATTCAGATATTTTTTCGGATTTGCTTTTAAATCTTCAACCAATTTATTCATATTATTGGCAGTTTCATTTAGATTATTGTAAAGTTGCTCATCTTTGGTGAGTTTACCAAGACTTCCTTCCCCGTTTTGTATGCCAGAGATAACACCGTTCAATTTATCGGCAGTAAGACTTAACTTATCAATGGTATTATTTAATTTTTGAACATCAACCTCATCTGCAACACGACCATATTTATCAATGGCTGACTTCGCACTTAACGTCGCAAGATTAGCATTGTCAAGAACTTTCTGCACTCGTGGATCATTGTTTGCCAATAGCGCATTGGTTTGCCGGGATGTTCCCTCAAATGATGCAACAGTTCTATTTAGATTATTTAGTAGCGCAGCGATCTCTGCACGGTTTTGATCGTCAAATAACTTATTGGCGTTATTGGTTAAAGAATCTACTCTTTTCAAAACAACCTGTAGCTGATCTTTCACGGGACCAACTTGAGAAGAAATATTATTCAACATCGAAAGTTGAAATTCTCCAGACAGCGTATCACCATCTTTTGCCATTGGTTGTCCGTATGCGAGATTCACTCGCATTTCTTTACCAGACATCAATCCCGGCTCAAAAATTTCTATTTTAGATTGTTTAGAAAACTGAAAATTATCGTCAACAATAATTTTTACAACAAAATGTATTTTCCCATCTTTTTCAGTTACCGGTATGATATTATCAACCTGCCCAACTCTTAAACCATTGATAGAAACTGGATTTGAAGCTGCTAAACCTTCAACATTATCAAATTTTGCATAAAAGATATTATCCGTTGTGAAAAGGCTTTTACCCTTCATAAACTGGAATAAAAATACGAATCCGATAATTGCTAAAAGTGCGATTAGACCTGCTTTTATTTCTTTTGTGAATTTCACTTTTCTTAAATTTTTAGTGGACAAATATAATACATTTTAAATAAACTGATTGTAAAAGGTATTGAATAGGGCACAAAAAAAAGCGGCTTTTAAAAGTCGCTTTATCAATTATTTTATATAAAAATTTACTGTTGTGAAACTTGATTGTAAATTTCTATTCTGTAATCTTTAATTTTCGCATTGTCCTGTAAGCTTTTCAATAACGCCTGACCAAACTGTTGAGAGTTTTGTCCTGCGATCGCTTCAGTCATTTGTTTAAGGTCTCCCGGTTGTTTGTTAGTTGTTTCTGATTTTTTCAGAACTACATAAACTCCAGTCATTCCTTCAACAGGATTAGACAATTTATTTTTAGCAACTCCAAATGCAGCTCCAGCAACTCTCGGCTCCATTGCACCGTTAACTTGTGGATTCAACATATTCACTTGTGCAGACTGTTTTGTCACACTGAATAGTTTTGCGATCTGATCTAAACTGGTCGCTTTTGCAGCAGTAATTTTATCGGTAATCTGCTTAGCCATCAATTTATTTTTCACGATCGGTTCTATTTGACCTCTTACTGCTTCTGGATCTGCAGCTCCTGCATCCTGTACACCATTAACAAAAGCAACAATTCTGTCACCCGTTCCGTCTACAGTGAAAATATCCGTATCTCCTTTGTTTCTTTTCTTATTAAAAGCCCACGCAATAACGTCTTCATCTTTGTCAGTTCCTAGACCAGGAATTTGACCCTGGAATCTACCAACCTCAGTTGGATTAGAGAAATTATAGTTGCTTTTTTTAGCAAGATTTGCAAATTCGTTGAAGCTCTTTCCTTGAACTTGCTGAATAAACTTAGTCGCTTTTGTATAAACTTCATTTTCTGTTTTATCAGATGCTTTAATTGCTTTCACAAGGTTCGCAACCTTGTAAGTCATTGCTCCTGATTTCTTATCTTCAATATTGATGATATGGTAACCGTATTGAGTTTCTACAACCTGAGTTGCTCCTTTACCATTATTCGCTAAGAAACTTAAGTATTCTGGTACAAATGGTGTTGCAGGGGTTGTCCAACCTACGCTCCCACCTTGTGAGGCAGAACCTGGATCTGATGAATATTTTAAGAACTCTGTAAATTTACTTGGATCTGCTTTTACAACAGCGCCAATTGAATCTGCTAACTTCTTAGCATCATCTTTAGTTCTTGTCGCATCGCCACCTGCTTGATTCCCTTTGTAAGAAACTAAGATATGACGTGATAAGGTAGAGTCAGATGGTTTTTTATCTAATACTTTAGAAACAACATAAAAGTTTTGTTCTTTGTAAGGTCCAAAAGTAGTTCCCACACTTGCTGTCGCAACTTTGTCTTTAATTGCCATTGGCAACTGATCTTGTGAAAAATACGTTGGGTTAAATGGTAAATCAGAATTCAAAGCAATAAACATAGAATCGTTTGTTGTATTTTGAAAACTTTCTTTTCCACTCATATCACTTCCTTGAGTGAATAATTTGTTGATCTCTGCCTGAGAAGCAGTATCATCTTCTGTACTTGGAGCCGCTGGGAAATAAACAATTCCTAAATTTCTGCTTGCATCTCTTTTGAACATGATTGGATGTTTCTTGATGTAGTCAGCCAAATCATTGGTAGTTACTTTAACCGGATTTTTTTGATCATACGCTACGTAATCAATTTTTACAAAATCAATATCTGCCAGCTGATCTCTTTCTTTCATGATTTCTTCAGCTTCTTTTTTGCTTACCGTAATCCCAGTGGTTACATTTGCAAAAAGCTGTCTTGCCATCATTCTGTACTCGATCGATTTTCTTGTTTTCAACCAGTTGTTGTATTGTTCAACGTTGGTTCCTTTCATTTGTTCAACCTGACCTTTCAATTCCTGTACTTTGAAATTGCCTTTCTCGTCGAATAATTCTTTATTCTGTGCAAACATAGGATCAAACTGCAGTTGATTCCAGAACATGTCTTCTGTTAAAGTCAGACCCATTTTTTCAAACTGTTGCTTGATGAGTTTAGACTGTACCAACATTTGCCAAGTCTGCTCTTCTAACCCTTTTGTAGGTTGTCCTTGCTGCTGAGCCTGTTGCTGAAGCATGAAAAGTTGATCATCGAAATCTTCTTTCGTAATCTCATCTCCATTTACTTTACCGTAAACACCTGGTTCTGCGCCAAATAGCTTTTCAAGACTATCGGGATTCACTACGAAAGCCAACATTGCTACTGCAATAATCCCCATCAAAAGCCAAGGTCTGTTTCTTATTTGTCCTAAAATTGCCATCTTTTTTGTATAATTTTATCAGTTTGCGAAAATACACATTTTTAACAGATTAGAAAAAAAATTGTCTACTTATTTAAATCCATCCTGCTTACTGCGGTAAATTTGTCTAAAATTTTGCTTGGCATAATGCTTGTGAAATTATACAGACCCTATTAATACCCGTACTTTTCAACGAGAAAACTGGTAAACACCTTTAATGATCTATAAAAAATGACAATTTGTCATTATCCTATATTATGACAGAATTTGAAGACATCAACTTTGATGAAATTTTAGACGACGGTTTCAGTATTTTATCTGAAGAAATTAATCTTTCGAATATGGAAGATTCTGATGACAGTAATGAGCAAACCATTTTTCCGATCCTTCCGGTGCGGAATATGGTGATGTTTCCAAAAGTGATCATCCCGATCACGGCTGGGAGAGCAATGTCGATTAAGCTTTTAGAAGAAGCACAAAGAAACAATGAATACATTGGAATCCTGACTCAGAACAATTCCAGTATTGAAAATCCTACCACGGGTGACTTATTCCAGGTCGGAACTTTAGCGAAAATTATTAAAATCATTAAACTTCCAGAAGGAAACATAACTGCTATCACGAGAGGATTTCAAAGGTTTAAAGTAAAAGAATTTACAGGAACAAAACCATACTTCAAAGCGAAAATCACCAAGTTAAAAGATTCTTCGACCAAGAAAAAAGAGGAATACGAAGCGCTACTGGAAAATATAAAAGATCTGGCGTTGAAAATAATTGACATTGACCCTAATATTCCAAGTGCCGCAAATTTCGCCGTTAAAAACATTTCCGATAATGAAGATCTGCTTAATTTAATTTGTTCGAATGCGAGCTTTATGCCGAACGAAAAGCAGAAACTTTTAGAAGAAAAAAGTTTGATGATTCGGGCTGAAAAATGCTATACATTAATGCATGACGAGTTTCGTAAGTTAGAGCTGAGAAGTCATATTCATAATAAAACATCGAAGGATCTTGACAAGCAGCAGCGTGAATATTTCCTAAATCAGCAAATTAGAACTATTCAGGACGAATTAGGTGGCGGTCCCGAATCTGACGTTGAAGAACTTTTCGAAAAAGCCAAAAAGGTAAAATGGAACGATGAAGTTGACGAACATTTCAAAAAAGAGATCAACCGTCTTCAGCGGCAAAATCCAAATTCTCCGGATTATAATGTTCAGCGTAACTACCTTGATTTCTTTACCGATCTGCCTTGGGACAAATATTCCAAAGACGTTTTCGATATTATTAAAGCAGAAAAAGTTTTAGACAAAGCCCATTACGGTTTAGAAGATATTAAGAAAAGAATTTTAGAGCACATGGCTGTTCTGAAATTGAAAAACAATATGAAATCTCCGATCCTCTGTTTGGTCGGTCCTCCGGGAGTTGGTAAAACTTCGCTTGGTAAATCTGTGGCTGATGCTTTGGGCAGGAAATATGTACGTCTTTCTCTAGGCGGACTTCATGATGAATCGGAAATCCGTGGTCATAGAAAAACCTATATCGGTGCGATGGCGGGAAGAATTCTGCAATCGATTAAAAAGGCGGGAACCTCTAATCCAGTTATTGTATTAGATGAAATCGATAAAATCGCGACTGGAATTCACGGTGATCCTAGTTCTGCCTTGTTAGAAGTTTTGGATCCTGAACAGAATAATTCTTTCTACGATAACTTCCTGGAAATGGGTTATGACTTATCGAAAGTAATGTTTATAGCCACAGCAAATTCACTTTCAACAGTTCAGAGACCACTTCTTGACCGAATGGAAATCATTGAGATCGCTGGTTATACTTTAGAAGAAAAAGTAGAAATCGCCAAACGACACCTCATTAAAAAACAGCAGGAAGAAAATGGTTTGGATGTAAAATCTTTCAAACTTGGCAATGCTGAGCTCAAACACATCATCGATGCGCATACTTCTGAAAGTGGCGTTCGTGGTTTAGAAAAGCAGATCGCGTCAGTTGCCCGATGGGTTGCCTTGCAAACTGCGATGGAAAAAACCTACGACCCAAAAATCACAGTGGAAAAAGTGGATGAAATCTTGGGTGTTCCCAGGCCGAAAAACCTGTCTGAAATCACCGGCGTTCCTGGAGTCGTTACTGGACTGGCTTGGACTCAAGTTGGTGGTGATATTCTATTTATCGAAAGTATTTTGAGTGAAGGAAAAGGAAATTTGACCATGACCGGTAATCTTGGAAACGTGATGAAAGAGTCGGCGACCATTGCGTTGGAATACATTAAAGCGAAACATGATGAATTGGGAATTTCCTCCGAAGAACTTCAAAAAAACAACATTCACGTTCACGTTCCCGAAGGTGCAACGCCGAAAGATGGACCTTCTGCAGGAATCGCGATGCTGACTTCTATTGTATCGAGTTTTAAAAATAAGAAAGTAAAATCGCATTTAGCAATGACGGGCGAAATTACTTTGAGAGGAAAGGTCTTGCCAGTTGGTGGAATTAAAGAGAAACTTCTCGCTGCAGCAAGAGCTGGAATCAAGGAAATCATCCTTTGCGAAGCCAACCGAAAAGATGTCGAAGAAATTAAAAAGGATTATCTTAAAACTTTAAAAATCAATTATGTAAGCCGAATGAGCGAAGTAATTGATTTGGCGATAGAGTCTTAATTTTCTTCATTTTACATCGATAAAATATTGACATTTAAATCGTATAGATTCGTAACAAAAAAGATTCTGCATTACTGCAGAATCTTTTTTTAATCAATTTCCAGTTTACTAAAAATCTATTTTGATTGGTATAGAGGATTATTTTCTGACCTCTTTAAAATAACTTATCCTTTATTAATTTGATTAAACTCCTTAAATAATTCTAACAAATTCATGATAGACTTTAATAAATCATTGGTTTCAAGCAGTAATGCAAGATAAAATTTGCTGTTTTTTGGGCTCGTTTCTGTGGTTCGAATTCTTATTATTTGCTTTGTAATCAGTTCAGATACGGTATTCAAAACCATCTTTTTCTCTTCTAAAATTAAGTCGATCTTATGAAAATCATCAGATTTGAAACTTTCCTCTAAAAGAAATAATAACTGACTCATTTGAGAATCAATGGTCTTTAGATCACTGATCTGATTTTCTTTTAAAGGTTTATGGTTATTATGAACATGCGAGTAACTATTGCTGGTTAGAAAATCGATAGACTGCACCATATCTTGCAAATAGCTTAAGATCAAAATATAAAATTTACTCGCTTCTACAGAGTTATCATCTAAGTTTTTAATCAAATAAAATACATTGCTTTTCAACTCATCTACTTCCTTTTCTAAACTTTTCTGCTCTTTTTTATTCGCTTTCAACAACGCTAAATCGTAGGAACTGATGTTATGGATTAAGCTGCTATAAAGAGAATTGGTTTTATTAAAAACCTTTGCTATCTGTGCAGAACTTTCCGTAATCATTTCATTAACGGTACCGATATCTTCTCTACGCAATGTTTTTATTTCTGCCTCCACGGCGACTTTCTTTTTATATTTTCTAGAACTTCTGTAAAGTATTATTGCCAGCAAAAGCAAAAGCCCCACAAAAGCGAATACTTCTCCTATTTTCAATATATAAGCAATCGTACATGCCAATAAAAATGCAACAATCGCTGTGAAAAACCAGCCACCTATCACTTTGAAAACGCCCGCAATTCTGTAAACTGCACTTTCCCTGTCCCAGGCTCTATCTGCAAACGAGGTTCCCATGGCAACCATAAAGGTAACATAAGTAGTAGATAATGGTAATTTCATCGAAGTCCCAATTGCAATTAAGATACTTGCAACCATTAAATTAACCGAAGCTCTTACCATGTCGAAAGCTGGTTCGTCGGCTGTTCTTTTAGTAGATTTCGGTACGCTTTGAAACCTTCTATTGATCCTAATTTGTATTCTTCTTGGTAAAAAATGATTGATGCCTTCTCCAATATTTACTCCAGCTCTTACGATGGCGCGGGAAATGGTGTTCGGAGTAAATTTTTCTACACCATCACCTTGTCTGGACAAATTGACGCCAGTTTCTATAACGCTTCTCGCCTTTTTTGAGGTCCAAAGGGTAACGACCATGATCACGCCCGCAAACAATAAAAAATAGAAAGGAGCGACAATATCATTATTGGCCAAATCTCCCATCATAAAGTCATCGCCAGAAATGCCACTTCCGCTAAAAATTTCATAAGAATTGAAAGCAGCGATAGGAACTCCAATAAAATTAACCAAGTCATTTCCTGCAAATGCAAGCGCCAAAGCAAAGGTTCCAATCAAGATGATCACCCGCAAAATATTAATCTTGAAAAAACTAATTAATATTTGAGATAAGACCGTGAAAAAAATAAAATTACCACCTAAAATGAAAAATTGATGATGATCGATCCACGCAAACTGTTCCTCCGATATGAATGAAACTCCTTTTAAACCTTTAATTAAAATGAAAAAAGTAATTGCTGAGATTGCGACACCACCAAAAATGGACCCAAAATATTTAAGCTTCTTTTCAAAATGAAAGGTGAATATTAATCGGGAAATATATTGTACAAAACCACCAATCGAAAAAGATAAAAATACGGACAAAAGAATACTATAAACAATCATAGAGGCCTTTTGGGTATTGATGTATGCACCCAAATTATCTAAACTTTCATCGGAGGTCACGATCTTATAAACTGCCAGACAAACTGCCGCACCCAATAATTCAAAAATAATAGAAACGGTGGTTGAAGTGGGTAATCCCAAGCTGTTGAAAACATCTAACAAAAGAATGTCGGCAATCATAACGGCAAGAAAAATAATCATGACATCATTAAAGCTAAACATGCTCGGAACAAAGATGCCGCTTCGTGCGATTTCCATCATCCCACTTGAAAACATGGCGCCGATAAGAACACCAAGACTCGCAACAATCATGGTGATTTTAAAAGAAATGGCCTTCGAACCTATTGCCGAATTTAAAAAATTTACTGCATCATTGCTCACCCCAACAACCAGATCGATGATCGCTAATATTCCTAAGGCAACAAGCATGATAATATAAATCTGTTCCATTTACAAACGTTTTATTGAATTGCAAAAATCGACTTTCATTTCCGTTTATACATTAACACAATGTTAAATTCCTAAATCTGCATGATTTCTCCTAATTAAAGGATGATTATAGAGCATACCTTTCTCAATTAATTTTCTGTCAATTTTTTTTGAAAGAATGATATAAATTTTTCTGAATACATGACAAAATTAACTGTTCTAGATCACTTGTATTTATGTCATATTAAAGTCTCCCAATCTAAAAAAGAAATATCTTTGCACAATTAAATATTTGCTTCAAAATGAAAATAAAACTCCCTTTTGTATTGCGACTGGCTTTGATACTCATCAGCATTTTGGCTGTAGGATATTTGGCTAAAATCGGAAAAACAGTCTTGGCTCCTTTATTTTTTTCAATATTGATGGCTCTTTTATTTCTTCCATTTGCTAATTGGTTAGAAAGAAAGTTGCGGTTTTCGAGAACGATATCCACCTTTTCTTCTTTACTATTTATGATGGCCGTTTTATCGGGACTGGTTTATTTCTTTTCGACGCAGCTCAGTGATTTTGCCAATGATTTCCCTGTTTTAAAAGCTCAGGTTTCGTCGTCTTTTAATCAATTACAGATCTGGGTATCTAACACGTTCCACGTCAATTTTGCCAAACAGATGTCTTACATCAATCAGGCTTTAGAAAATTTACTTTCTTCCACGGCACTTATTTTAGGCTTCACCGTTTCGATGTTTTCATCGACGATGGCCTTTTTTCTTTTCAGTGCGTTGTTTTTCATTTTTATTTTGAATTACCGCCGACTTTTATACCAATTCATTATTTCAATATTTAATGAGCAACATTTTGAAAGAGTGAATGAAGGAATTATGGAGATCCAAAAAATAATTAAGGAATATATTTCTGGATTATTCATTCAAATTATTATTGTCAGCAGTTTAACCACCATTTTGCTTTCTGTGTTGGGCGTGAAATATGCAATTCTGTTAGGAGTTCTTACTGGTCTAATGAATGTGATTCCGTATGTCGGGATTATATTCTCAGCTTTAATCGCTTGTCTCATTTCATTTGCAACAGGCGGCAACCATACATTGATGGTTGCAATCGGTTATCTGGTAATTCACGCGATTGATGGAAATCTTATTCTTCCTTTAGTTGTAGGATCGAAGGTGAAGATCAATGCACTCTTCACTTTTATTGGTCTTCTAATTGGAGAAGAATTATGGGGGATTTCAGGTATGTTTCTGAGTATTCCTTTTTTGGCCATTTTAAAAATTATTTTTGAAAGAGTGGAAGGATTACAACCTTGGGGGAAAATTTTAGGAGAAGAGAGCAGACTTAATAAAACGCGTCGGAAATACAAACTGACCAAGAAAATCACCCTAGAAGAAAAAGAATAAAACACTTAATTTGTTATTTATCAGCTACTTGTATTGCAAATTGATTTTACAAGAACTATAAAATTCATTTACAAACTTTACAAAGAATTCAGGCGGACATTTGATTTAATTAATCAATAAAAAATTCCGTTATGAAATCTCCAACATTAAAAATCGTTCTTGGATCTCTACTTTTAACCACCATTTTTTCTTGTAATAAAACAGAAACTATTGGCGCTTACGATCAAGTTGACACCGACTACACTGCGACGCCAGAAATTTCTGACAGCATATCCTCTGTCGCAACACTACAAGTTAAAGACAAACAATTCATCAAATCTGCCGACGTCAATATGGAAGTGAAAGATGTTTATGAAGCAACTATTTCCATAGAAAAACAGCTAAAGAATTTGGGTGGATTTGTAACTTCAAGCAGATTAAATGCTAACATTGTTGCAGAAGAAACCTTTAATACTTCTGATGAAAATGCAACTTTAGTTCGAAAATTTCAAACAGAAAACACCATGCAGGTAAGAGTTCCTACTGAGAAATTGGGAGACCTGCTGACTTTCATCAATGATAAAAAGCTATTTCTTAATACCCGAAACATCACGGCTGAAGACGTAACTGCCAACATTAAATTAGCAGAACTCGAAGCAAAAAGAAATGCGAAAACCGGAACAAATATTTCTCAATTAAAAACCGACAAAAATAAAGTCAAAATAGATGACGACAATCAATTGGAAGGGAATTACCAAAAGGTTGCAAGCTTTGAAATGACTGACAATCTTAAATTCAGCACTGTAGACATCTATCTGAAAGAACCCAAACTTAGAGTTGCAGAAATCGCCATTACCAACACCAGAAATATTGATAACAAATACAAATTCAACTTTTTCTACGATGTCAAAAATGCTTTTGTAGAAGGCTTTTATTTGATTCAAAAACTAGTGATCGGCTTGGTCACCATTTGGCCAATTATATTGATTTCTTTAATAGTACTGTATTTTATTAGAAGGAGAAAAGAAACTTTAAAAATGGAAAATTCAGATCAAAATTCTTAAATAAGGCTCACTTTAAAATCAACCTCCGAATCTTTTTCGGAGGTTTTATTTTTCCGTAAATTTGCAAAGATTTTGAAAGTTCCACACTTTAAAATCAATCATTTAAATTTTTTATCATGTTACCAAAAATAAATCCTACCCAAACGCAAGCCTGGAAAAATCTACAGGATCATTTTGCTCAAAATGATTTTGAACTCCGCACGCTTTTTCAATATAATCCAGAAAGGTTCAATCAATTCTCCGTAAAAAGAGAAGATTATCTTTTCGATTTTTCTAAAAACCTGATCGATCAAAGAACATTCGATCTTTTACAAAGTTTAGCTGAAGAATGTGATGTTAAAGCTGCGATCAGCGCAATGTTTTCAGGAGAGAAAATAAATGAAACAGAAGATAGAGCAGTTCTGCATACTGCCTTGAGAGACTTTTCAGACGAAGAAATTCTAGTTGATGGTGAAAATATTAAACCAGGGATTAAAAGGGTTTTAAATCAAATGAAAACGTTCTCCGAGAAAATCATTTCTGGCGAACACAAAGGTTTTTCAGATAAAGAAATTACAGATATCGTCAATATCGGAATCGGCGGTTCTGATTTAGGACCTGTCATGGTTTGTTCTGCTTTGAAACATTTCAAGACAAGATTGAATGTTCATTTCGTTTCTAATGTAGACGGAAATCATATTGCAGAAGTAACCAAGGATCTAAATCCTGAAACTACGCTTTTTATTATTGCATCTAAAACGTTTACGACTCAAGAAACAATGACCAATGCAGAATCTGCAAAAGAATGGTTTTTAAAATCGGGGAAACAAGATGATGTGGCGAAACATTTTGTAGCTCTTTCTACCAATACAGAAGCCGTGAAAAAATTCGGAATTGCAGAAGAAAACATCTTCGAATTCTGGGATTGGGTTGGCGGAAGATATTCACTTTGGAGCGCGATCGGTTTAAGCATTGTGCTTTTTGTAGGATACGAAAATTTTGAACAATTACTGAAAGGAGCTCATGAAACTGATGTTCATTTTCAAACTGCTGATTTCAAAGAAAATGTTCCCGTGCTAATGGCACTTACCGGAATCTGGTATCGAAACTTTTTCGATGCTGGAACGTATGCAATTCTACCTTACTCTCAATATTTAGATCGTTTTCCCGCGTATCTTCAACAAGGCGATATGGAAAGCAACGGAAAATGCGTGGACAGAAACGGCGAATTTGTAGAATATGAAACCGGACCAATTATTTGGGGAGAACCAGGAACGAACGGGCAACATGCTTTCTATCAATTGATCCATCAGGGAACAGAATTAATTCCAGCAGATTTTATCGCTTATGTGAAATCCTGCAACGTGATATCTGATCATCAGGAAATTCTACTAGCTAACTTTTTCGCCCAAACTGAAGCTTTAGCTTTTGGAAAAACAGAAGTAGAAGCCAGAGCAGAATTAGAAAAATCCGGTCTTTCTGAAGATGAAGTAAACAGACTGGTTAACTTTAAAGTATTCCATGGCAACACTCCGACAAACTCCTTATTGTTCAATGAGTTAACGCCTTTTTCATTAGGACAGTTGATCGCATTATATGAACATAAAATCTTCGTGCAGGGAATTATTTGGAATATATTCAGCTTTGATCAATTCGGTGTTGAGTTAGGAAAAGTATTGGCTGGGAAAGTTTTAGCAGAATTAAAAAGTACCGATGCCGTAACTTCACATGACTCTTCTACCAACGGATTGATCCATTATTATAAAGAGAAAAAGTAAATCTAAAATAAATCTAAAGTAAAATTGAAATGGCACAAATTCTAGACGGACTGAAAGTCTCCAAAGAAATTAAAGAAGAAATTCGCATTGACGTTGATAAAATCGTTGAAAACCACAGACGTCCACCTCATTTGGTAGCGATTCTGGTTGGAAAAAACGGCGCGAGCATGACGTACGTTAATAATAAAATTAAGGATTGCAAGGAAGTTGGTTTCAAATCTTCGTTGGTAGATTTCCCGAGCACCGTTTCTGAAGCAGAACTTTTGGAGAAAATCGATGAACTGAATAAGTCTAAAGATGTTGATGGTTTTATTGTTCAATTGCCTTTACCAAAACAAATTGACCAGGAAAAAATCATTATGGCGATTGATCCACGAAAAGATGTTGATGGTTTCCACCCAGAAAACTTTGGGAAAATGGCTTTGGAAATGGACACGTTTTTACCGGCGACACCCTTCGGAATAATTACTTTATTAGAAAGGTATGGAATCGACACTAAAGGAAAACACTGCGTAGTGATCGGCAGAAGTAGAATCGTTGGAAAACCGATGAGTATTTTGATGGGGAGAAAAGATTTTCCTGGAAATTCTACCGTAACTCTTACGCATTCATACACACCTCATATTGAGGAGTTTACAAGAAAAGCAGATATCATTATTACCGCACTAGGAGATCCTAATTTCTTGAAAGCAGATATGATCAAAGACGGCGCGATCATCATTGACGTTGGGATTACGCGAGTTGAAGATCAGTCTGAAAAAGGATACAAATTGATCGGTGATGTCGATTTTGAAAGTTGCAAAGAAAAAGCAAGTTGGATTACGCCGGTACCAGGCGGAGTTGGTCCAATGACCCGGGCCATGTTGATGAAAAACACACTATTGGCTTATAAAACCTCAGTATACAATGACTAAAGAAGAAGAAAATATTTTATTAAAACAAGGTAAAATGCTCCCAGTGATGGAGCATTTTTATACTTTACAAGGCGAAGGCGCCCATACCGGAAAAGCGGCCTATTTTATCAGATTAGGTGGTTGCGATGTCGGCTGTCACTGGTGCGACGTTAAAGAAAGCTGGGATCCTAATTTACATCCTTTAATGAATACCGAACAAATCGCAGAAACTGCAGCGAGTTTTTGTAAAACCATCGTTTTAACTGGCGGAGAACCACTAATGTGGAATCTCGAAATTTTAACAAACAGATTAAAAGAGTTGGGTTGCGAAATTCATATCGAAACTTCTGGCGCTTATGAGATGAGTGGGACTTTGGACTGGATTACGCTTTCACCAAAAAAAACCGGATTACCAAAGCCAGCAATTTATGCCAAAGCCAATGAGTTGAAGATGATCGTCTTTAACAACAATGACCTGAAATTTGCCGAAGAGCAAGCTGCAAAAGTTTCTGAAAACTGCGTTCTTTATCTGCAAAGTGAATGGAGCAAACGAGAGGAAATCTATCCTAAACTTATCGATTTTATTTTGGCAAATCCAAGATGGCAGGCATCGGTCCAAACGCACAAATATTTGAATATTCCATAAATTATACTAGATTTACTTCTAGTTAAAATCCGGTATGCAAAGAATTCGATATTCTCGATATTTTAAGACCATTTTTATTCTCATCGATATCGTTGTGATAGCGTCAGTGTTTGTTTATTTTTTTCTGAGAAATAATGATCATCTTTTCGCTGAAGAAAATTCCGAACAAAATATCCTGTCTATTGTATTGCTTATTTTTTACTGGGTTTTATTGAGCAGCCGGACGAAACTGTACTCTATTGCACGAAACATTACGTACACCATTTATTTGGAACGACTGATCACCCATATCTTTATTTTTATTTTCGGTGTGATTTTATTGGCGAAAGTGAGCAATAATGATTTTCTAAAACAAGATCGGTTTTTAATTGCGCTCAGCTTATTCTTCTTACTTTTCCTCATTAAATCCACTCTATTTTTTACGTTAAAATATATTAGAACCAAGGGACTTAACTTTAGAAATATTATGTTTCTGTCAGATGATTCGTCTTCAGAAATTCTAAAGAATATTTTTGCAGAACGAAAAGACTATGGTTTCAAAATTCATGATTTTCCGGTAGAACATCTCGCTAATTTTGAAAAACTCGTAGAATTCTGGAAGTTTAATGGAATTCATACCATGTACATTTCGACGGAACTTAAGACCTATACAAAAGAACAGGAAGCGGAAATTTATAACTTAGCTGAGCTTCACAAAGTGCGTATTTCCTTAATTCCGAGTATTGTTAAGAACAATTTCTTTCAATATGATTTAGGATATATCGAGACGCAACCTATTTTAGTCCGTGCAAAATTCCCATTAGATTATTTAACAAACGTTATTCTGAAAAGAGCTTTTGATTTGCTGTTTTCTGCTTGTATTTTGATATTTGTCTGCAGTTGGCTTTTCCCAATTATAGCAATTCTCATCAAATTAAATAGTAAAGGTCCGGTGTTCTTTATACAGAAAAGATATGGTTTCCACGATGAAGTATTTAGCTGTATAAAATTTAGAACCATGAATGTCAATGGTGAATGTACTAGTAAAACAACAGCAGAAAATGATAAACGAATTACTAAAATTGGCAAATTTCTTCGGAAAACCAGTTTAGATGAAATGCCGCAGTTTTTAAATGTTCTAAAAGGAGACATGTCGGTAGTTGGTCCCCGACCTCATATGCTTTTGGTCGATGATTTCTATAAATTAAAGATAGGACGGTATTCCATAAGAAGTTTGGTAAAGCCTGGCGTTACTGGTTTAGCTCAGGTTAATGGATTGCGTGGTGACAAAGGAAACATGGACATTGAAATGCAAAAAAGAATTCTAGCCGACGCGTTTTACGTTAAAAACTGGACTGTAGTCCTGGACTCCGTTATTATTTTTAAAACTGTTTTTCTTGTTATCGGTGGAGATAAGAATGCCAATTAAAAAAACATCCATCAAAAAATAAAAAACACTAATTTTGCAGCATGCTAAAAAATCTGTTAAGCCAAATTGGCGCTTATATTATTCTTCTCGGAAAAACACTAAAAAGGCCGCAGAAGGCATCCATATTCGGCAAGTTATTTATGCGGGAGATCTATGATTTAGGTGTAAACTCTTTTGGATTGGTCCTTTTCACTTCCACTTTTGTAGGAGCGGTCGTGGCGATTCAAATGTTTAATAACTTTAGCGCTTCTTCCTTTCCAATACCAAATTCCTTTATTGGATACGCGACTAAAGTGGTGTTGATCTTAGAATTTGCACCAACAATTATTTCAGTTGTTTTAGCCGGGAAAGTTGGGTCGTATATTGCCTCAAGTATTGGAACAATGCGTGTAACAGAACAGATTGATGCTTTAGACATTATGGGAGTTAATTCTCCTAACTTTTTAATTTTACCCAAAATTTTAGCCAGTGTAATTTTTAATCCTTTACTTATTGCAATCAGTATTGTATTTGGAATCTGGGGTGGATATTTAGCAGGACTCGCAACCGGAAGTTGGAGCAAAGCCGATTATATCACGGGAATTCAAATGTATATGCCGCAACATTTTATTTGGTACGCCTTTTTTAAGACTGCTGTATTTGCTTTTTTAATTGCGACCATCCCCGCTTATTTTGGATATAATGTAAAAGGAGGCTCGCTGGAAGTTGGTCGTGCAAGTACCCAAGCGGTGGTTTGGACCATTGTCGCCATTATTATCATGAACTTAATATTAACTCAAATGTTCCTAAGCTAATGATTGAAGTAAAAGATTTAAAGAAAAGATTTGATGAAGTTGAAGTCTTAAAAGGAATTTCGAGCAATTTTGAAACGGGTAAAGTGAACCTTGTCATTGGGCAAAGTGGTTCTGGAAAAACCGTTTTTCTTAAAAGCTTATTGAATGTTTACCAACCTACTTCAGGAGAAATTTTGTTTGATGGAAAAGACATTAACAAAATGTCGAGAGACGAGAAGCAGCAACTTCGTGCCGAAATCGGAACGGTATTTCAAGGAAGTGCTCTTTTTGATTCCATGACGGTTGAGGAAAACATTACTTTCCCCTTAGATATGTTTACCAATTTAACTTTCCGTGAGAAAAAAAGACGCGCTTTTGAAGTAATCGGTCGGGTACATTTGGAAAAAGCCAATAGAAAATATCCTTCAGAAATTTCGGGTGGAATGCAAAAAAGGGTTGCTATAGCGCGAGCGATTGTAAATAATCCTAAGTATTTATTTTGTGATGAACCGAACTCAGGACTCGATCCTTACACCGCAAACATTATTGATGATCTGCTTTTAGAGATTACCAAAGAATATAATACAACAACCATCATTAATACGCATGATATGAATTCGGTGATGACGATTGGTGAAAACATTCTGTACTTAAGAATGGGGATAAAAGAATGGGAAGGCAATAAAGACATCCTGATTAATGCAGGCAATAAAAACCTGATCGATTTCGTTTACTCCTCAGAGTTGTTCAAAGAATTACGGGAGTATTTCATGAAGACCAACAAAACCTCAATTGACAATATTATAACAAAACCTCATTCTAATGAATAAATTTTTTAGCATCGTTTTAATCGGTGCAAGTGTTCTTACTTCTGCACAGATTAAATTCGCAGGGAAAGCAAACTTACTTTTCAAAACAGATTCTCCAAGTTGGGAAAACATTAAAGGAAGTGCCGTAGGAGCATACAATGAAGCAGGCAAAAACAACGTCGGTTTTAATGTTGGACTTTCGGCTAAAGTAAACTTACCGGCCTCTTTCTTCTTGATGCCAGAAATCTATTACACTACCTTCAAAACTGAATTTGATGTTCCTGTCTCAGGTGTCACTTTGGAAGCGAAAAGTAACAGAGTTGACGTACCAGTTTTGGTAGGATATAAATTATTAGGAGATAACTTAGGTGTATTTATTGGACCTGTTGCTTCTTACAATCTATCTACAGACAATCAGTTCGCTGACTTCAAAGAAAATGCGACAAAAGACTTTACGGTTGGTTACCAGTTTGGAGCGCAAGTTCAACTTCAAAAATTGATCGTAAGCGCCAAATATGAAGGAGCTTTCACAGAAGACCAAAGAGATTTCATCAATACCAATACGAACGAAACGATTCGTTATGATAGCCGACCAAGCTTATTCATGGTAGGTTTAGGTTATGAGTTCTAAGGAACATCAACTTTTAAGAAATAAAAAAAATCCTCTGAATTAATAATTCGGAGGATTTTGATTTTCTGTCGTTGTTGTATAAGTAGCGGTCTGTTGCCTCGCCAATTCTGCAGCTTGCTTTTCCAGATCTTCATTCACTTTTCGAAGCTGTTTGATTTCTCTTTTTTTCTCTTCTTGCTTTAAAGCTGTTCCTTTGCTAACGTATCCAACGATGCCGCCAATAATTAGTCCTATTCCTATTCCGGCCAAAATACCCATTAAGCTAATCGGTTCAAAGAGCTTCACAAAGGAAAATTCAGGTAACATATAGTAAAGCAAAAATGCTAAACCAAGAAGAAGAAAGCCTATAAAAGTTAAATTTTTCATGTTTGTTTAAATTAAAAAACCTTCCCAAATTTAAGAAATTTTTAGGAAGGTTTACTATAATTATAATTAAGTCTTACTTTTTACCACCTGCTGCTCTATAGTATTCTAAAGCTTTTGGCATATTACGTTCTAAATCTGCACGTCTTGTATCTGGATTCGGGTGAGTTGATAAAAACTCAGGAGGTCTGTTTCCTGTAGAAGCAGCTTCCATTCTTTGCCAAAACGGTTGAGATTCTCTTGGATCATATCCAGCCATCGCCATCAAGTAAAGTCCCATTTCATCAGCTTCCAATTCTTGGCTACGTCCATATTTTAATAATGCAACCTGAGCACCTAACGGATAAGCCTGTTGAAAAATAGCCGCAATTTGATTGTTAGAAATTGCACCACCTAAAATCGCGCCTCCATACTGAGCGACCATCGCTTGTGAAATTCTCTCATTTCCGTGACCTGCAATGGCGTGAGAAATCTCGTGACCTAGCACTACTGCTAAACCTGTATCATTTTTAGTAATTGGCATAATACCAGTATAAACCGCTACTTTACCACCTGGCATACACCAAGCATTAACCTGTTTGTCATCAATTAAATTAAATTCCCATTGGTAATTGGCTAAATCGGCTTCTCGTCCAATTCCACGGTAGTAGTTATTCGCAGCATTTTTAATTCTTAATCCTACGTTCTGAACGCTTTTTGCCTGCGTCGTTCCTTTAATAACTTTCGCTGCGGATAAAGTCTGGCGATACTGCTGAAGTGCCATTGCTGAAATTTCTTGATCGTTCGCTAGCTGCAACGATTTTCGACCTGTAATTGGGTTGGTAGTACATGCAATCATCATAGCAGATATCACACTGATTCCTAATAATTTATTTAAATTTTTCATAGTAGTAAAAAAATGATTTCAAAGGGGTAAACAATTTTTATTCCAAAATGTTCAAATATTTTTCTATCTTAGTTGAACTAACATTTAAATAAAATAAATATGAAAATCTTATCTCAATTTTTTGCTGCTGTTTTTATGATATCCATTTTAGGTTCATGTGCTGCCCTACCTCAAGTAAAAGCTGAAAACGGGATGGCTGAATTACCATTTAACGAATTTACTTTTAATGCTGACCGTGCATTTGTAGAACATTACAATGTTGACTATGTTACAAAGGATCTTAATGCACCACCACTTCTAAGAGAATATCCGTCAAGAAAAATGGTTAATCTTTCACCTGGTTATACGATTGATATTAAAGATAATGAATTAACAATTTACCTGCCTTACCTGAGCAGAATATTAAAAACATCTTTAAGAAATGAGGATGCCAACCAATTCTCTATCACCAACTTCGATTTAAAACAAACAACAACTAAGAAAGGAAATATGGTTTATACCATTTTACCGAATGATAAAAAATTGATATCAGAAATCGCTATCGAAGTCACCAAAAACGGCAGAACATCGGTTGAAATCAATACAAAAACCGATCAGTCTGTATCTTACGAAGGATTTATAGCACAAAATATCGCTGTGAAGAATTAAGTTTATAAAAACACCACAGTTATTCAGCATAATTATTGATGAATAATTAAAAATCTAAAAAGTTATGAAAACAATCTTCAAAATAATGACTGTTCTGTTGGGATTTATCGTCATGTCATCTTGCACAACCCAGAACATAGAGAAGTTCGCAGCAGTTGAGTCACTTTTACAAAAGGGTGAATTTACTTTCGTAGCAGAACGTGCGAATCCCACTAATCCAGAGGTTGTTAAAATAATGGCTTCAATCCCTGGCACCAATTCTTCCAAAATGCTTAATTTGGATTTTGGCTACACTATTGAAATCAGAACAGATGAACTGGAAGTTACATTACCTTACTTTGGCAAAATGTATACTGAAAATATAGAGCCTGATAAAAAAATCTATCAAATTATAGCTGAAGATTTCGCAACTAAAGATTTCACAATTAATAAGAAAGACGGAAAAAAAGGAAGTACTGTTTTTAACATCGTTGCTAATGATCAACAAAACATTAAAAAGATGAATATGGAGGTTTTCAAAAATGGGAAAGCTCATGTATGGGTTGACTCTAATGACAAACAATCCATTTCTTATGATGGTTACATCACTACGAATTTAATAACAAAAAAGTAGTTTTTTATATCCAAATAATCATAGTATTGTTATTATTAATTCAAAATAAAAGCGAATATGAAAAATCTATTAAAAACATTTGTTTCTTTTCTTACGATGACTTTGGCTTTTTCTTGCAGCACGCAAAACAATATCACACCAGCAAACATTACCTCCTTGTTAGAAACGAACCAATTCACTTTTGTTGCCGAGCATGCCAACCCTAACAATCTTGACGTAGTCAATGTAATGAACTCAATTCCAGGCGGCAGTTCCTCCAGAATGCTTAATCTGGATTCTGGCTACACCATTGAAATCAGAACAGATGAATTAGAAGTGACATTACCTTACTTTGGCAGAATGTACACCGCAAATCTAGATCCCAGTAAAAACTCGTATCGCTTTACAACTAAAGATTTTACAGTGGACAAAAAAGAAGGTAAAAAAGGAAGTACTGTTTTTACCATCGTTGCCAATGATCAGCAAAATATTCGAAATATTAATATGGAGGTTTTCAAAAATGGAAAAACCTATGTTTGGATCGAATCTAACGATCGCCAATCGATATCTTACGACGGCTACATCACTGCGAATTCAATAAGAAAAAAGTAAGCTTATTAATTTAAGTAATAGTTATAGTTTCGTATTGTTATTATTAACTTAGAGTAAGAATAAATATGAAAAATCTATCCCGTGTATTTAGTACAGTTTTCTACCTATCACTGTTAGGATCTTACGCTTCTCAAAAGATTGACTCCAAGGATTGTCAAACGATATCTTACGACAGCTGCATTATTGTGAATTAGGCAATGAAAATCGATTTCGTTAATTCAATTAATAGTCATAGCTTAGACTTCTTATTACTAATTTAAAATAAAATCAATATGAAAAATCTATCTAAAACATTATTTTCATTTTTTTTAATTGTGATCTTAGCATCTTGTAGTTCTCAAAGCACGGTTGTTGATAATAAAACAAGCAAACTGCTAAACACTGAAAACTTTACTTTTATTGCTGAAGAAGCTAATTATGATGGCTACAATTATACTCTTGAAGACATTAGCAGAAAAGAAAACTCCTGGGAAAACCTTCCAAACTTTCGAGAACGTAAAGTATTTGTAAGAAGCAAATCTACACCTTTAGATGCAGAATACAGCGTAGCAGTAACCAATAATAAATTGGAAATATTTCTTCCGTATTTTTTGGGCTTAAATAAAGAATGGAAGACAAATCCATCCCGAACTATTCAATATACTACTTCTGATTCAGGATTTATAAAATTAATTTCTACTGATTTTACCGTGGATCAAAAAATTAATAAAAATGGTAAAACTACTTTAACAATAATTGCTAATGATATTACCAATCCTGTTAAAATTAAAATTGATGTTTTTAAAGATGGAAAAAGTCTTTTAGTGGTTGATTCTAGTATTCGAAAATCATCTTCCTTTAGAGGTTATATAACGAATAATGCTATTGCAAAAAATTAAATCATTTCATTAATAATTTCTCCACAAAAATTTTTGCTTCTGAACTTGGATTTGATTTCAACTCAGAAGCATTTTTTTTATGCTCTTCGTAAAAATTTCCGGTTGATTGATCGGATTTTGTTTTTTGCAAAATATATTCCTGAACCCAATAATCGAAGCGTTTCTCTGCTTGCTTTTTTCGGGTTTCTTCGAAGGTGTTATTTGATATTTTTAAATTGATAAAGCTTTCAATCTTTTCATAAACCTCTTCTAATCCATTATTATTTAAAGCAGAACCGAGCAGCACAGGAACTTTCCAGTTTTCTTCTTTTGATGGTAGAAAGTGCAGGGCCCGTAATAATTCAATTTTCGTGTTTTTCGCTTTGAGCTTGTTATCTTCTTCCACCTTATTAATGAAGATTAGATCTACCATTTCCATAACTCCGCGTTTAATACCTTGAAGTTCATCGCCACCACCAATGATCTTTAAAAATAAAAAAACATCGGTAATGTCGGAAACCAATACTTCACTTTGACCAACGCCAACTGTTTCAATTAAAACATAATCATAACCAGCTGCTTCACAGATCAACATCGATTCGAAAGTAGCATTGGCTATGCCACCTAGAAATCCAGAAGTTGGACTGGGACGAATAAAAGCATCTTTTTCCGTTGCCAATTGTTCCATTCGGGTTTTATCGCCAAGAATAGAACCTTTGTTTAGAGAGGAACTGGGATCAATCGCTAAGACTGCCACCTTCTTTCCGTGTTGAATCGCCAACTTTCCAAAACTTTCAATAAAAGTAGATTTTCCCGCGCCAGGAACACCGGTAATTCCAACCCGAACAGACTTTCCGGTAAAAGGCAACAGTTCTTTTAAAAGCTCTTCCGCTTGCGCACGATGCTCTGATTTTTTGCTTTCTACCAACGTGATTGCTTTTCCGAGCAATCGTTTGTCGCCGGACCGTATTCCTTTTATGAGTTCTTGGTTAGAAAGGGTTTTCATTGACTCAAAAATACAAATCTTTTGTGAAATCATTTCATTTGTGATTGGGCTTTTTAGAGAATGGAAGATTTCTATTTATGGATCATTTAGAAAACGCCATTTTAATTTATGGCGACCAAATAAATTTAAAAAGAAAAATGCCTATTTTTGGATAAACTAAAATTTAAGAAAATGAAGATCCTCACCAGAAATCAGACAAGTTCAACTTATTATTTTTTAATTACCGTCGTCAGTGCCGTAGGAATTCTGTTTTCTTGTAGTCCAAAACAAGGAGTTGCCGGAACAAAAACGATTACAGCCGAACATCTTGCTCAAGGAAAAGTTGTCTTTGATAATTCTTGTGGGAAATGTCATGATCTCCCAAACCCAAGCGATCATAATGCACAGGATTGGGTCGGAATTATGAACTCGATGGCGCCGAAAGCAAAACTAAATGAGGAGCAACATCAAATGGTTTACGACTATATTGTTTCTGTAAAATAATTTTAAAATAATGATAAAGCCTGAGATCAGTTGGGATAATTTTGAGAAAATCGATATCAGAACGGGAACAATTCTCTCTGCAGCTGACTTCCCAAAAGCTAAAAATCCTTCCTATCAATTAGAAATCGATTTCGGACAACTCGGAATTAAAAAATCTTCCGCACAGATCACTGATTTATATGAAAAGGAAGGCCTCATCGGAAAGCAAATTATTGCAATCGTCAATTTTCCTAAAAAACAGATCGCCAACTTTTTTAGTGAATGTTTAATATTGGGCGTTATTGGTGAAAATAAAGAAGTCACCATTTTGAGTACGACATTGCCAGTTGAGAATGGATTATCTATTGGGTAACACTAATGTTAAAAACTAAGATTATGATTCAAAATATTCCTTTAGAAAAAGTATTATTTCTGGATATTGAAACCGTTCCACAATTTGGTAATTGGGAGGATTTAAATGAAACCGATCAATATCTTTGGGATAAAAAAACAAAATTCCAGCGTAAAGAAGAATTTACCGCGGAAGAATATTACACCGAAAGAGGTGGAATCATGGCAGAGTTCGGGAAGATCATCTGTATAACTGTTGGAATAGTAGAAAAAAACGGAAAGCTTAAGATCAAAAGTTTCTACGGAGACGATGAAAAAAAACTGCTGGAAGAATTTGGTGAAATCTTTAACAGCCCAAAACTGCGGGACGTTATTCTTTGCGCTCATAATGGAAAAGAGTTTGACTTTCCCTGGATCGCCCGACGCTTTTTAATTAATGGAATGCAACCGCCGCTTCCTTTTCAAATGTTCGGAAAAAAACCCTGGGAAATCGCCCATTTAGATACGATGGAACTTTGGAAGTTCGGTGATTATAAATCTTTTATTTCACTGGAACTATTGGCTCATCTCTTCGGAATTCCAACTCCGAAAGACGATATCGATGGCTCAATGGTAGCATCAATCTACTACATAGAGAAAGACTTATTTAGAATCGTTCAATATTGTGAAAAAGATGTCTTAACTTTGGCAAATGTTTTTCGGCGCATGCGTCAGGAAGATTTATTAGAAAAAAGCGAAAATTAAACGTTCCCCAATTAGATGAAATATACAGACGAAAAGATTGCCGAAATCGGTGAAAATATTATTGTAGCTCTCAAGACAGTTTATGATCCAGAAATTCCCGTTGACATTTATGAATTAGGATTAATTTATGATGTACAGATTTCTGACGAAGGTGCGGTGAAAGTAATTATGACTTTAACGACACCAAATTGCCCGGTTGCTGAAAGTTTACCTGCAGAAGTTCGCGAAAGAGTAACGGAAGTGGAAGATGTAAAAGAAGTCGATCTGGAACTCACTTTTGAACCTTCCTGGAACAAAGATATGATGAGTGAAGAAGCCCGATTTGAATTGGGGATGTTCTAAAAAATAATTGCCGGAAATCTCCGGCATTCTTTATTTTATAAAAGTTTTTTACTCAAAGTCAAACATCACCGTTCGCTGAACATTGGGATGAATTGATAAAGCTACTGGACAGTTAAGCGCCGTATCTTCAATAAATTTCTTCTGTTCATCCGTAAATTTTCCCGGAATTCTCACGATACAAAAAATCGTTCCGATTCTTTTTGGTTCTGGATGAGTTGATTTTTTCAATTCGCAAGTTGCGCCGATAATATTGATTCCTCTTGGTTCTCCCAAAACAGCCACCGCCATTAACATTGATTGTCCAAAAGAGATCCCAAAAATATCTGAGGGAGAAAATAATTCTGAAGTTCCACCTTCTCTTAATGGCGCACAGGTCGTAATCGTGGCGCCCGATTTCTCGTGTTGTGAAACGATCTTAAAGTCACCTAAATAAGTAATTGTTGAGGTCATAGTATTGTGTTTATTTTATGATAAAGATAACGAATTCGTTTAACTTTTAAAACAAAGCATCTATCATACTTCTCCTGTTATTAAAAATGGAAAATATCCTTCGCTTTATTATAAGCACTTTCGAAATTGAGTAAATTTAAGGTATGATCGATCTTTTCAACTGCCATAAAATTAATGACCTGTTCAGTCGGCATATTTCCAACCAGATCATCTTTTGCCATCGGACAACCGCCAATTCCTTTTATTGCAGAATCAAATCTACGGCAGCCATTATCGTAGGCGGCTTTTAATTTTTTATAAGAATCTTCGTATCGATTATGAAAATGTCCACCAAAATCGATGTCCCTATATTTTTCAGGAATTGTTTTAAAAAGTAATTCGATTTGTTCTAAAGTTCCGGTTCCTGTGGTATCGGAAAGCAAAATATTTTTAACTCCAATATCATTAAATCGCTGAGCCCAATAATCTACGTCTGCTGCCTTCCACATTTCACCGTATGGATTTCCAAAAGCCATTGAAAAGTAAACATTTAAAACGCGACCATCTGACTCTAAAAGTTCAGTGATCTTTTTAATATCATTAAAAGCTTCTTCCTGATTTTTATTGGTATTTCTATATTGAAAAGTTTCAGAAATAGAAAAAGGAAATCCTACAATATCTACCGCCTGATGACTGAGCGCTTTTTGTGCGCCACGATAGTTTGCCACGATGACTGAAAGTTTTGTATTGGAAACACCCTTATCAATTTCATCGACCACCGTTCCTGAATCTGCCATTTGAGGGATCGCTTTCGGGGATACAAAACTGCCACAATCCAACACATCAAAACCTACTTCCATTAAGGAATTAATGTAATCAATCTTCTTTTGCGTCGGGATAAATTCACCCCAACCTTGCATGGCATCTCGTGGACATTCGGTTAGAAACATTTCTATTTTTTGATTTTCTCAAATATACCAAAACTTTAAAAAACCATTAAATAAATTTTAAAATATTTTAAAACACTGACTACTATATATTTAAATTAATTTCACATTCTACTTCAGCCTAAATAAATTCGACATCTTTACCTTAACCTCAACGTAAAATTTTAACTTTGTTAAAAATATGCAATTATGACTACCATAGAATTTAATCTCGATTGGAAACTGAAATTACAAAACCGTTTCATTAATTATGTCAAAATATATTCAACCAGTGATCCAGAAAGTGAATCTACACCTTCTACTCCACAACAATGGGATATTGCAAAATATATTTTCGAAGAACTAAAAACGCTCGGCCTTACCGATGTTTCCATGGACGAGCAAGGCTATATTTACGCTTATGTTCCATCAAATTTAGAAAATGACGATGAACCTGTTGTTGGATTTATTTCGCATTATGATACCTCGCCTGACTTTAATGGAGAAAATGTAAAACCTCAAATTTGGGATGATTATGATGGTGGTGATTTAATTTTAAACAAAGAAACCGGATTCACTCTTTCTTCCTCAAAATTCGAAACTCTAAAAGATTATGTCGGGAAAACTTTAATTACAACTGATGGAACTTCTTTACTCGGTGCCGATGATAAAGCAGGAATTGCTGAAATAGTAACGGCTGCAGAATACTTACTGGCACATCCCGAAATTAAACATGGCAGAATCGCGATCGGGTTTACGCCTGACGAAGAGATCGGAAGAGGAGCACATCACTTCGATGTGAAAAAATTTGGCGCAGAATGGGCTTATACGATGGACGGTAGCGAAGTTGGTGAATTGGAATATGAAAATTTTAACGCAGCCGGAGCGGTTGTTAAAATTCATGGTTTAAGCGTTCATCCTGGATACGCAATTGGAAAAATGGTTAACGCATCTTTGTTGGCAGCAGAATTTGTTCAAATGCTTCCGGAGAACGAAACTCCTTCTACTACTAAAGGATTTGAAGGATTCTATCATTTAATGGACATTAAAGCAGATGTTTCTGAAGCGAAAATTCAGTACATCATTCGCGATCACGACAATGAAAAATTTGAAGCAAGAAAAAAACATATCACTGATGTAGTTTCAGACTTCAATAAAAAATTTGGAGAAGGAACTGCGGAAATTGAAATAAAAGAACAGTACCGCAATATGAAGCAGCAATTCGAAGGAAAAATGCATATTGTGGATATTGCAGAACAGGCCATGAAAGACGCGAACATTGAACCTAAAATTAAAGCCATTCGCGGCGGTACAGACGGAGCACAACTTTCTTATATGGGTTTGCCTTGTCCAAACATTTTTGCGGGCGGAATCAACTTCCACGGACCTTATGAATATGTTTGTTTAGAATCAATGGAGAAAGCAGTGAAAGTGATTATCAACATCGCGAGAGCGGTGAAGAAAAGATAAAATGAAAAAAGCATTCGTTCTTCTTAGCATTCTGTCTTTTATACTTCATGAAGCTCAACTTGCGAAAGTTGAAGAATTAAATCATATTTACAAACAAAAATCTAAAGAGATCTCTGAAAAATACGATAAGGTTTATTCTATAGATAGAAAAAAAGAAGAGGTAAAGATTATTATGGACCGACTCGAAGGTTATGAGCTGGCCATTAAAGAAATTCAGAAAGCAGAGAAGAAAGTAGATGTTTTGCGCTATCAAAACCAATATACCCAACCTCCAGAATATGAATTTGGAATCAATAGTTTTCGAAGTATGATTGGACAATACTTTAATACGGATGCTGTGACCTTAGAAGGCAGCGTTGTTAGAACGATGGTTCGGTTTCTTGTAGATGAAAATGGCAATGTGAGTAATATTACCGCTATTGGAGATTATAGAGAATTTAACCTCTTAACTACAATCACGTTTTACGAAATACTCAATAAAGGAAAATGGAAACCTGCAGAATATAATGGCATTCCAGTACAATCAGTACTAGAAGTTCCTATTACCATGAAATTTGAATAAATAAGCCCATCGAAAGATGGGTTTTTTGTTGACTTGATCTTTTTTGTAAAATATTGATCGAAGAACTTAACTTGTTGGTCGTGCGTATTTCTATCTCATTCAATATTATCTTCCACCTTTTCCTCTAATCAAACCATATTTAAAAGTGATCTTCTTTGGAAAATAAAAGATCAATAAAGTAACTCAGCAGCTTAAAATTCTTGTTCTTAAATAAAATTAGATTGTAAATCAACGACATAGAAAACATTTCATTCAAACATAAACATAAAAAAACCACCACATTTCTGTGATGGTTTTGCTCCTCCTCTTGGGCTCGAACCAAGGACCCTCTGATTAACAGTCAGATGCTCTAACCAACTGAGCTAAGGAGGAGTGTTGCTCTTTGCGCTAAGCGTCTGCAAATATAAAAACTTTTTTAGACTTGCCAAAATAAATTCAAGAAAATTTTAAAATTTTCCTGTGATCCATTTTAAAATATCATTTCCGAAGATGATAACCATGAGTCCCATTAGGAAAATCACGCCTATCATCTGCGCATTTTCTAAAACTTTTTGAGGAACCGGTTTTCCAGTGATCATTTCCCAAAGGGTGAAAACTACGTGTCCACCGTCTAATCCCGGAATCGGAATTAAATTAAGGAAAGCCAACCATACCGAAAACATCGCCGTAAAGCTCCAGAAAAACTCCCAGTTGATGGTTTCTGGCATCATCTTGATAATTCCAATGGGTCCTGATACTTTTTTGTAACCTTGAGTTTTGGTGTTGAAAACAATTTTGAATTGTTTGATCTGCATCGTCAACACATCAATCGTTCTGGTTAAACCTCTAGGGATTGCCTCTCCTAAAGTGTATTTTTTATTGACAGCTGTTTTGTCAAATGCTTGCTGGGCGAAAGAAGTATCATTAGCGAATCCAAGCTTGCCTTCAGGAGTAACTTTTACGTTCACTTTCTGTGGCGCATTATTTCTTTCAATATCTAAAACAATGTCTTTATTTTTTAATTGTGAAAGTTGCGGTGCTAATTCATCAAAGAACTTCACCGAGTTTCCGTTAATTCCAACGATTCTGTCCCCTTTCAGCAATCCTGCAGACGCAGCAGCGCCTTTCGGAAATAAGCTGTCAATAACAACAGGAGAACGTGGCCCGAAATACATTTTAGCTTCATTCTCTGCCAATACATCTGCCACACCATCTTCATTCACCGGGAACGTCACTTCTTTACCATCTCTTAAAACAGTTGCTTCATTTGCAAAAAGCATGTTGATGGTAGAGGTTTCCATTCTTTCAGCTGGCTTACCATCGATTTTAAGGATTTTATCTCCGTTTTGCAGACCCATTTTTTGACCTGCCGAAGAGACAGAAACTCCGTCTGTAAACTTTGAGTTATCGTGAAATTTTTCGCCTTTAAAATAACTTAATGAAGAATAGATGAACCAGGCCAAAAAGAAATTTACCGTAACACCACCCAACATAATGATCAAACGCTGCCACGCTGGCTTGCTTCTGAATTCCCAAGGTTGAGCAGGTTGTTTCAACTGTTCAGTATCCATACTTTCATCAACCATACCGGCAATTTTCACATAACCACCAAAAGGCAACCAACCGATTCCATATTCGGTGTCACCGATTTTCTTCTTTGCAATAGAGAACCAGGGATCAAAGAAAAGATAGAATTTTTCCACTTTCGTTTTAAAAAGTTTCGCTGGAATAAAATGTCCCAATTCGTGAAGAACCACCAGAATTGAGATGCTCAATATAAATTGAAATAACTGTATTAATGTCATTGAATAGATTTAATTTATTTTAAAGAGTGCGAAGATACAAATTATCAAAAGTATGCCCAACAAAAAAGGTCCTCAAAATGAGAACCTTTTGTCTTATATATCTGATTTCCTTACAAGTTGAAAGAAACTCCGATTGCTCCGTTATTTCCTGCTTCAAGGAAGATACCAACATTATTGTTGAAGAAATATCTTACTCCTAAATGCGCTCCGAAATAAGTTCCGCTTTTACCTAATAAACCTAAATCAATACCTGGATAAATATCCCAGTTTGAAGGAAGTCCTAATGGCTCTTGTAAGTGAAAGTTTAATCTACCGAATACTCCAAAGTCATCATCTGCATATTTGTCGTTATCGTGGTCAAAAAAGAAATTAGCACCCGCACCAACTGAAATTAGTTTAGATAAACCATAATCGTAAGTAGCAGTAATACCTGTACCATAACCCCAACCATTAAATCCAACCTGGATTTTTTGATCGCCTTTTCCTTGCCATGCTTGTGCAAATGCCATTTGTCCTAAGAAGAACATTGAGCATACTAAGAGTAACTTTTTCATAATGTTAAAATTTTTAATGTTATTTATTTAATGATACAATTCACCATTCAAAAACGAGACCACTTTATGATAATATTAACTTTTCATGTTAAAAAATTGTATATTTATTGACATTATAAATAATTTATAAATGAACGCTTTAAAAATCACCGCTTTAAATTTAGATATTTCTTGGAAAAATAAAATTGAAAATTATGAAAAAATAGAGCAATCCTTTAAAAATGTTGAAGCAGACATTCTAATGCTGCCTGAAATGTTTTCTACTGGCTTTTATATGAGACCAGAAGAGATCGCCGATCGAAACGAAGAAACCCTAATTTGGATGAAACAATTTGCCAAACATAAAAACAGCGTTGTTTGCGGAAGTGCTTCTATTCATGAAGCAGGAAAATTCTTCAACCGTTTTTACTTTGTTGAGCCTAATGGAAATTTTTCATCCTACGATAAAAGACATCTGTTTTCCTACTCTGGTGAAGACAAAAAATACAGTGCAGGGAAAGAGCGCGTCATTGTGAGCTATAAAAGTTGGCGAATTTTACTGCAAGTTTGTTATGATTTACGCTTCCCAACTTTTTCCCGAAACAATGGTGATTACGACGTTATACTCTACGTCGCCAATTGGCCAAAAAGCAGAATTGATGCGTGGCAGACTTTATTAAAAGCGAGGGCGATTGAAAATCAGGCCTACGTTTTTGGATTAAACAGAATCGGAACTGATGGAAACAATCTGGAATATCCGGAAAGTTCGTACTGCTTTTCCGCTGATGGAGCAGAAATCTCCAAAACAGATAACAATATTGTATCGGCGAATTTAGATTTAGAAAAACTTCAGGAGTTTATAACGAAGTTTCCGTTTCTATCAGATAGGGATGAGTTCTTTTATAATTGAAAAATTTCCTTCTATAATATAAAAGGAAATTTTTCATTGATCAGATTAAATTCAATTAAGAAGCAAACTTATTCAAAAGGGTCGTTAAAGTATTGACATCGTGTACTCCACTTTCTTTGTAAAGCATTTCCCCTTTTTTGAAAACTGCTAAAGTTGGTACTCCACGAACACCATATTCGGCAGCTATCGATGGAAACTGATCAATATCGATTTTTACAATTCTGGCCATATCCCCAATATTCTCTTTTACGGTATTTAAAACCGAAGACTGCACTTTGCAAGGGCCGCACCAGGTTGCAAAAAAATCGATTAATACAGGACGTTCTGAATCTATAAGTTCTTTAAATTTTTGTGACATCACTTTAAATTAAATAGTTAATAATAATTTTTCACCTAGAAGTTTAGTTAGCTTATTCTTCCTCCTTTTTTTGTGGGACTTGACAAGCTCCTGCGGCGCACCCAAATTTGAATATCGCCATCGCCATAAAATACAAGCCGAATGGAATCATGAACCAGACTCGATCATTCGCGGCGATGAGAACAAAAAATATACCTGCAGCTAAATAGAGAAATCTACTCAAAGTCCAGGTTTGAAATAGTGTTTTCATTGGTTTAATTTATTTTGAAGCGAACTCCAACCACCTCCATTATAAGCTTCGAAACCATTTTGCTGAAGAATCGATTTCGCTGAAGCACTTCGCATTCCGCTGGCACAACAAGTAATGATTGGCTTTTTCAAATCTAGTTTCTTCATTTCGCTTTGCAGTTGTTGCAAAGGGATATTTTTCGATTGTTTGATGTGTCCACCATTAAATTCCGCAGGGGTGCGCACATCAATTATTTGAGCACCACTAACCAAAAGTTCTTTATAATCTACTTTATTAGAGTTAAAAAGATTTTTAATAAAATCAAACATGCTCTTCCTTTATTTTAGATTTTTGGAATACGGAAAACATCAAATAGCCCATCACCATTCCGTATGCAGTTGAATTAAATGGTTTTGACGTAATTGCGCAGCTTCCGGTTGTACAGCCGATAAAATGATAATAAGAGTATCCTAAAATTCCACCAACTAGAACTCCAACTAAACCAAATTTATATTTTATTAAAAAATTCATCATTTTAAATCTTTTTTTTGAGGTTAATAAAAATCTCACTTCCCTTTCTCGATGGAATACTGTTATAGCATTCTTCCATCTTTTGAATATCAAAATCATCATTAAAAAGATTCTGATATTCTAAGACACTTCCCCCAAATGGCGGACCGTCCTTTTCAAAATTCCTATTAAATAGTAGGCCAACTATTCTTCCGCCTTCATCAAGCAGCTCATGCACTTTTTCTACATATTGAGGTCGTAACTCAGGACGAAGTGCGCAGAAAAAAGTTTGTTCTATGATCAAATCATACTTGCCTTGATGATTGAAAAAATCTTCGCAAATTACCGTGACTCCTTTCTTATTTTGATATTTATCTTTTAAGATCTGAACGGCTGTCTTCGAAATATCTAAGATTGTAATATTTGTAAATCCGAGATTCCAAAGAAATTCTACTTCATATGCATTTCCACAACCTGGAATTAAAATGTTCGCTCCTTTATTGGAGTATTGTAAAATATATTCTTCAATTGCAGGCGAGGAGTAACCAATATCCCAACCTGTTGATTGGTTTTCCCACCTTTCTTCCCAATAATTTTTATCGAGCGTTTTTTGATCAAGAGAGAAAACGTCGTTCATTACAACTATGGAGTGAATTAAAGCGGATTCAACTCCGCAAGATCTTCACAATTGTTTATTTTACTTCGTTGTTAATTGCAGTGACATTTTTTAGTGTCTTCGCATCATAAACATTTTGAATTCCATTTTTTTTCAAAATTTCAACTGCCTGTGCAGCTTGTTTTCCGCTGTTACAGAAAATCACAACTTGTTTTTGTTTTCGGAAAAAGTCAAGATTATCTTCAATTTGGGCTAAAGGAATATTAATTGCACCTGGAGCTGTTTTTTCAGCAAAATGTTCTGGAATCCGAACATCAACCAAAGTGGCTGCTGGATTCGTAACCATTGCTTTCACTTCTGTGCGAGAAGCGTGTGGCATTGGCACTGCAGTTTTACAAGACCATAATCCCAGTGAAACCGCACCTATAATTAAAAGATTTTTTAAATTCATTATTTTAAAGTTTTGCTTTGACAAACGAAATTGCTTTTAGGAACACTGGTTTCTTTAATGGCACTAAATCCGCCTTCTATTTCTGTAAAATTTCTAATTCCTCTGGAGTTCAAAATACTTGCAGCAATCATGCTTCTGTATCCACCTGCACAATGCAGGAAGAAATGCTCGTCTGGATTTAAATCTGCAACCCATTCATTAATATCAACCAACGGTCTGCTGTATGCTTCATCAACATGTTCGGCAGCATATTCAGTCTCGTTTCTCACATCGATCACTTTCGCATCTGCTGTTAATTGATCTGCAAAAGTTTCAACAGAAATTCTGTTCACCGTATCTACTTCATTTCCTGAGTTGTTCCAGCCGTCAAAACCACCATCCAAATATCCGATAACGTTATCGAAACCGACTCTGGCTAAACGTGTAATCGCTTCCTCTTCTGCATTTAGATCAGTTACCAATAAAATCGGTTGTTGTACATCGACGATCATGGCTCCAACCCAAGGTGCAAAATCTCCCTGCAATCCAATATTGATCGAATTGGGAACAAATCCTTTTTGAAAATCTGCTGCACTTCTAGTATCTAAAATAAGAGCTCCTGTGTCTTCTACAACGGATTCGAAATCTTGAGCTGCAACTGGCTGTGATCCTTTTTTAAGAATGGTATCAAAATCTTCATAACCACCTTTGTTCATCGCAACGTTCATTCCGAAATATTTTGGTGGCGCCATCAAACCGTCCAGAACTTCTTTAATAAAAGATTCTTTGTTGGGTTGGTTCAAAGCATAGTTGGTTTTCTTTTGATTGCCTAAAGTATCAACGGTTTCTTTTTGCATATTTTTACCACAGGCAGAACCTGCGCCATGTGCTGGATATACCGTTATATCATCAGCAAGAGGCATAATTTTATTCTGTAAACTGTCGTATAAAATTCCAGCCAATTCTTCCTGAGTCATGCTCGCTGCTTTTTGCGCCAAATCTGGTCGTCCAACATCGCCTAAGAAAAGGGTGTCTCCACTGAAAATTGCAGTTTCTTTTCCGTTTTCATCAATTAACAGATAAGTTGAACTTTCCATGGTATGACCTGGCGTGTGCAATACTTTTATTTTGATTTTTCCGATTTCAAAGATCTGTCCGTCTTCGGCAATGATTGCCTCGAAATCAGGATTTGCCGTTGGTCCGTAAACAATTGGCGCACCCGTCTTCTTGGATAAATCAACATGCCCAGAAACAAAATCTGCATGAAAATGAGTTTCAAAAATATATTTTAATTGAACACCATCTTTTTCTAACCGATCAGTATAAGGTTTGGTCTCTCTTAAAGGATCGATGATTACTGCTTCATTTTCAGAAACAATATAATATGCTCCCTGAGCCAAACATCCTGTATAAATTTGTTCTACTGTCATCATAATTATATTTTTATTAATAAAAATTCCCCATAAAATAAAGCAGAATTTTCAGTTAATATTATATTTCTATATAAACGTAAGTTTTTTACTTACTCTTCTATCTCCCTGTACTCGGTAACATTTCCCTGACCGTCAGTTGTTTTTCCACCAGATCCCAGAGCTCCTTCCCACATCATTTTTTCATTAGCAAAAACAGGTTCGCCTTTGGTATTGATTTTTTTAGCGATCAGGACTTCTTCAGGCTTACCATTTTGCTCGATTTTCACGGCAATATTTTCGCCTTGTGCAAAATAAGTAACCCCAATTACTTCGCCTTTGTCATTCTTTAACTTGGTTGTTTCCTGAACCAAACTAACTTCATTAGGGTCTTTTACGGAGCCCGTAGTTGTGTTGCTGGTTGTGTTTTCTTTTTTACATGCTGTTAGTAAAAACAGTCCCAAGGTAAAAATCAATAAGTTCTTCATATTGCTATTTGTTGTTTAAAAAATATTTCTTTAATAATGATAAATAATCCCATGATCAGTACGATCCAACCGAATGCTGGTTTCAATTTCCGACCATCTACGTTTTTTGCAAATGCAATTCCCACAAAAATACCCAGCACAGAAAGGGCTGAAAACGTCAATAGGAAAGTCCAGTCGTGAGCCACCATTTTCATGGTGCTTAAAAATCCTAAAATAGAGTTCATGGCGATAATAAACAAAGATGTTGCAACGGCTCTTTTCATCGGCAAACCAATGAGCATCACTAATGCTGGCACAATTAAAAATCCGCCACCCGCTCCAATCAATCCCGTTATAATTCCGACCAGAAGTCCTTGTGATATTAGAATTGTGTAATTATTTCCATTTTGCTTTCTGCCTGAAGGTCTTTCGTTTTTACGGATCATTTTAGTCGAGGCAATCAACATTAGAATCGCAAAAAGAAAAAGCAAGAACATGTCTTTGGTCATCGTAATTCCCCAGCGATTGATAATATATTCTGGCAAATGGGGCAGAACTAATCTCCTCGAAAACAAAACACCCAAAACTGATGGAATACCGAAAATGAACGCCGTTTGAAAATCAATCATTTTCTCTTTGATAAAGCCTGCTGAACCAACTAAACTGGTCACTCCAACGACGAAAAGGGAAAGCGTTGTCGCCGTGATTGGATCAAACCCAAAAACGTAAACAAAGATCGGTACACTCAAAATACTCCCACCACCACCTATTAATCCCATCACGAGACCAATAACGATTGCAGAAAAATATCCTAATAACTCCATCTAAATAATTTTAGCAAAAATACTCTTTAATTTTTGCATAAACAGTGACCGAAGTTACACAAGACCAATTACTCATTTAACTAAAATCTATAATTTGAAGCGATTTTGCACCAACTTCTACGGTATCACCCTTATTTTTTCCTTTGATATTTTGGAAAACTGGAGCATGATCAGAAAAGGCAAGCACTTCTTTATTTTCATATTGGAAAGGAGGCACAGAAATTCCGACGAATAAGAAGTTTTGATCGGTTTCAACCAGCGTTCCTTTTTCAATTTTATCGTGTTTTTCTTTCAATTCCCCTTCTACAAAAGCAAGGGTTTGTTCTGCTTCTCTAAGTGTTTTCTCATACCGAAGCTGCATATCTTTTGCTTGCGTTTGCTGGGAAAAATCTTCGGGATCATGAGTGCTTTCTTCATCAAGATCAGACGCAATCTTGTAACGCTCAACCGATTGTTTTAAACTTTCGATAACGACTTTTTGTTCTTCGATAATGATGTTGATGATATCCGTTCTTTTCATGATTTTATTTTTTGTTATCTACCAAATTTACAGAAATTTTTCGGGAACCTGTTTTTAGAAAAGCCAACATTTGGCAGGTCTTAATTTTTCCAGTATTACCAGGTAAAATTCATATTGATAAAGAAATTACGACCGGGCTGTGGGATCTTATTCCAATCTGAATAGGTGGTGAAGTTTCTATCAAAGATATTTTCAACACCGATCTTCGTATAAATTTTAGTTTTACCCAAAGGAAGTAAATATCCAAAATTCGCATTGACAATCGTGTAAGCTGGAGTTTCAGACTCTCCATATTGTGGTGCAAAATCCTGATATTTTGTGTTTCCAAAAACGGCAACTTCCGAGGAAAATTTATTCTTCTCATATCTTAAAGAAGTTTGATAACTGAACGGACTCATAAAAGGCAGATTACCATTCTCATTATCTTTTCCTCTGGTATAAACGAATTGGGTCGTCCATTTTAAAGGATCAGCGATTTGTAGTTCTGTAGATAAACTGATATTAAATAAAGTGGCGTAATCTAAAGCAGTATAATTTTTGACTCCACTTGCGCCAATCGTCATCGGCACTAAATTGTCAATTATTTTACCAACGATGTAATCAGAAATACGAAAATAAGAGGACGAAACTTTAGCGCTGTATTTGTCTTTTTTTACGCCTACAAAAGCATTGGCTTCTAAGGAAGATTCGTTTTTGAGATTAGGATTTCCGATGTAATCGTATTTCTCAAAACTGTTGAATAAATAAAATCCATAACCTTCAGAAACCGACGGCGCGCGATCGCCATATCCTAAACCAAACCCGGCCTGAAATCCATTTTTATCAAACTGATAATTCGCAGCTAAACTCTTTAAAACTCTGGTTTTTTCTGCATTCATGTCTGGATAAAAAATCTGTAAACTGTTTAAGCCAAATTCACTTTCGATCTTGTTCTGATGCATCGTTACAGAGGCTGATAATTTCAAACTAGAATTTTCGGTCACTTTAATTTGATCTTCTAAGTAAAGTGCCTGAGCAAGCGTTCGCACATCCGGCCACGTCAACATGAACATTAGTCTTTCGCTTTTGTCTTCCGGATACATCGTCATTTCTGCACGGGATTTATTGTAAAACGCATTGACATTCAATAATAAATTATGGCTGTTAAAAACTGCTTTCAAGTGAGAATAGTAACCATAAGTTTTACTCCAACCCGGCATATCCATGTGAATAGGAACATTGGGTCTTTTGGTATCATCCATTCTGTGCATGACATTATTGAAGTAAACTTTGGTTTCCCAACTATTCAAGAAATCACTTTCTGGCAACATCTGGAATTTTAAAGAAGTAATCAAAGCTTCAGCAATTGAAACATCCATCGGCAAAGCAGGATAACCGACATCATTGGCTTTGTCATAAATAACAGACGCTTCTAACAATTTATTTTCACCCAACTTCACTCCAGAAATTCCGGAAATATTTATTTTTTGGAATTGAGAATAAGGGATTTCGATATTGCCACCAGCTTTGTAATTCTCTGCATCGCGCGTCATAAAATTAACGTCGGTGTAGAATTTCTCTGATTTAAATTTTGTCCCGGCACCAAATATTTTTTGTTGATTCACTGATTCGTAACCGCTGTTGACATTAAAGTTCCATTTATTTTGACCAAACATCATTTTGTTTCTTTTCAAATCAATAGAACCGCCAATGGTATTTCCGTGGCAAGATCCTTCCTGACCTGAACTAATGCTGGCTTCCATCAAATTAGAAACTTCGATGTAGGAAGTAATAGGATCCATTTTATCGGTACACGCACCGAAAATCCGCATTCCATCGATGGTGACTAAAGTTCTTTCCGTCGGCAATCCATTAATCAGTGGTTCCCAGGCATAAGCGCCACGTTTTACCATATCAACCTTCGCCGATTTCTGCAGATATTCATCAATTGAGCCTAAGGGTTTATTTTCTTTGCTGGAAATTTTAGTAGTTCCAATCACAATAACTTCTTGAATATGTTGTGATTTTATAGAGTCTGATGAATATTCCTGTGCAAAACCATTGGTAAACAGAAGAACAAAAATATTCACAAGTGCGTATCGTTTCATGATAAAGCTTTTGATTAGTAGGATGACTGTAAACCTTTAATTAAAAAGATTTAACTCAAAAAAATTATAGAAAATCAAGACTAATTACTTTAAATTGGATTAATCAGCCTTGATTATTTTTGTAATGAATTTAGAAATCGATTTCGAAAAATATGGTGCTCGCAAGATTGGTTTCTGTAACTTCCTGTCCGCCTACAACAGTTCCATCAGTTTTTACTAACTGCAAGTTGATTTTCCAGTAACCCGTCATGGTTAAAGCAAGTTTACCATTGTATAATTTTCCAGCAGCTGTTTGTGTTGGGTGAACATTATTGGGCGAACTGTGATTTCCCATTCCTGGCATTCTTGGATCTACTTTTACCGTGTAACCATCTACCACAGTGAATGTCATCATATCCTGCATTTTCCAAACGCCGACAGTCAAATCATTCACTGCCACTTTTGGAGATTTGGGTTCGATGTAAGCCACGATATATTTCACACCATCGCTTCCCAGAAAAGCATTCACTGTTTTTTTGGTTTCAACAGGAACATTAATTACGGTTGTTGCAGTGTAAGAATTCGATCCGATCGTATAATCAATTTTCAAGTCCCAGTATTCGGTTGCATTTCCTGGCATTTGGAAAACGATGTAACCAGCATACAAAGATCCGTCAGAGCTTACTTTTTGAACCGCAGAATTTGGGGATGAATGCATCATTGAAGTCATGTGCATCATCGGTTTCCAAGTAATGGTTGCGTTTTTTTCGTACTGATTGGTGGCTTTATTTTTAATGCGAAGTTTAATATCATTGTAGCCCAAATTGGTTGCGCCAGTTTTAGAATACAATTCGATAAGGTGAGTATCGTTGGTGACTTCTTTAATTTTTAATAAGCCTTCGATTTCTGTGTTTGGATTAATGATTTCGACAGAATCGTCATCAGAGGTACGACAAGAGATTACAAGGAATGTCATTGCCAATAAGGCAAATAGAGTTTTGAATGAAAATTTCATTTTTTGAATTTTAAGTGATAATTTGATTTAAGATTTTCTCTTTTAAAGAGTAGGTTAAACCACTCCTGTTTCAATCGAAAAAGAAGAAGCTCATGGAGTAGATCAAATTACACTTGCGGTGGATGCGGTAAAATACTTAAAGAAATTTCTGGAATGAACAATTCTTGGTAAGTGAAATTACCAGCTTCAGCAGGAGCCAAATTTTGCTTTTTAATAAAATAATCAGCAGGTGCGGTCGGCAAAATATTAAATTCGAAAGCGTATTTCACCAAATTAAAAGGGTTCGTACTTTTCTCACTCTCTATTTTCATCTGACATTTCCCGTGACATTTCAAATTGGGCTTGTCCTTGTTCACACAATGAATTTCATAAAAATCCTGGTTAATCTTATAATCGATCATAAAAAGCGAGTTCTGAAAACTTGCTCCAAATATGATAAGTGATAATATGACCGTTGTTATGGATTTCATGACGAGTCAAAATTAAGACTTTTCCATCTTAATTAAAAATGACATTCATCAGTTACCACAATTAAGAAATTTCTGTCAATCGATTTATAATCTTTATTATTTTTTATCTTTATCCATTCAAATAAATTAAAGATGGTAGATAAAGCAAAATTCATCCAGGAAATTTGTACAAGATATACCCCAAAAGGTGAATTTATCACTTTAGGAAAAGCGATGCTCGATGGTGAAGTCGTAACGGAAGTTGATGTAACTATTCCTTTAAAAACAATCAACCGTCATGGCTTAATTGCTGGAGCAACGGGAACGGGTAAAACAAAGACGGTTCAGGTTTTTGTGGAGCAACTTTCGCACGCCGGAATTCCATCTTTGGTTTTAGACATTAAAGGAGATTTCTCTGGAATTGCAGAACCAGGAACAGAAAACGCCATCATTACTGACAGATATTCCAAAACAAAACTCCCTTATCAAGCTCAATCTTTTCCGGTGGAACTCATGTCAATTTCTGGCGAGAAAGGCGTAAAGCTTCGTGCGACGGTTACCGAATTTGGACCTTTGCTTTTAAGTAAAATTTTAAATTTGAATGATACGCAAAGCAGTATCATGTCGATTGTTTTTAAATATTCAGATGATAAAGGTTTGCCATTAATTGACCTCGAGGATTTGAAGAAATTACTGCAATACCTCACTGATAACGACCGTGGAAAAGCAGATTTAAAAAGTAGTTACGGTTCTATTTCACCGGCTTCTTTAGGTGCAATTTTACGTTCAATCGTTGCTATGGAACAACAAGGTGCAACCGAGTTTTTCGGCGAACCGAGTTTTGACGTACATGATCTATTACAAATCCGCGATGGAAAAGGAGTGATCAATATTTTAAGAGTTCAAAATATCCAAAGTCAACCCCAGCTTTTTTCTACCTTTATGCTTTCTCTTTTCGCAGAGATCTATATGACCTTTCCTGAGGAAGGCGATAGCGGAAAACCAAAACTTGTTCTGTTTATCGATGAAGCACATCTTATTTTCAAAGAAGCGAGCAAAACCTTATTGGCACAAATTGAAACGATGGTAAAACTCATCCGTTCGAAAGGAGTTGGAATTTATTTTATTACTCAAATCCCAGGTGACGTTCCAGAAAATGTTTTGAGCCAACTGGGAATGAAAATTCAGCATGCGTTGCGTGGTTTCACGGCGAAAGACAGAAAAGAAATTTCGAAGGCAGTAGAAAATTATCCGATCACCGAATATTACGATGCCGGACAACTTATCCAAAATCTGGGAATTGGTGAAGCATTCATCACGGCTTTAGATGAAAAAGGAATTCCAACTCCTTTGGTTCATACGTTTCTCATTTCGCCCGAAAGTAGAATGGATATCTTGACCGAGTCGGAAGTTTCGGATTTAACGGGCAAATCTGCCTTGGTGCAAAAATACGAGCAAACCGTCAACAAAGATTCTGCCTACGAAATGTTGACCACCAGAATGGACCAAGCGGTAGAAGATGTCGCCCCAACAATAAAAAAATCCGTCACAAAAGAGCAACCCAACGTTTTTCAAGAAGTGATTGGCAGTAGAGCCGGAAAAACTTTTATGAATACTTTTGCCCGAGAACTCGGCAAGTTTGCTTTAGGAATGATCACCGGAAAAAGACGATAAACATGTTTTAACATTGATATGACCCAAGTTAATGGAAGAAAACGAACTGTCTTATAAAATTCGAGGTTGTATTTTTACTGTTTACAACAAACTTGGACCTGGACTTTTAGAAAGTGCTTACGAAGCAGCATTGGTTTATGAACTAAAAAAAGAAAATTTAGAGGTTAAAAACCAACTTGCTTTACCCATGATTTATGAAGAAATAAAAATGGAAATTGGCTACCGATTGGATATTTTGGTTGAAAACAAAGTGATTATTGAACTAAAATCGGTAGAAAACTTGTTAGATGTACATCACAAACAATTGATCACTTATCTGAAACTTTCTGGTTTAAAATTGGGTTTATTGGTAAATTTTAATTCTGATGATATTTCAAAAAGTATTTTTAGAAAAGTGAATAATTTATAATTGCAGAAATTTTCCCCCGCAGATGAACGCGGATTCTCTCGCTGATTTCCGCTGATTCTTCCTTTTATAATTCTGCGTAAATC
>DIBY01000001.1:155039-365198 GCA_002415135.1 Flavobacteriales bacterium UBA5040
ATTCTGCGTAAATCTGCGGTATTTCAATCTGCGAAGATCTGTTGGAAAACTCTAATATTTTCGCGCTGATTTCCGCTGATTCTTTCCACTGATTTCCACTGATTCTTCCTTCTATAATTCTGCGTAAATCTGCGGTATTTCAATCCATGAAGATCTGCGGGAAAATCCAATATTTACTTAAGTTGTTTTTTTTATATTTGAAAAACCTAAAGATCATTTCTTGAATTTAGGTGAAAAACTAAAATAAATGTATTCAGTAATTGATATAGAAAGCAACGGTGCGCCTTTCCGTAAAGAAAGCATCATCGAAATCGCCGTGTATAAATATGACGGCCATCGTATTATCGACCAGTTTATTTCTTTGGTCAATCCCGAAAGTGACATCACGCCATTTGTACAGAAATTGACGAAAATATCGCCAAAAATGGTTAGAACTGCACCGAAATTCCATGAAATAGCAAAAAGAGTGGTCGAAATTACGGAGCATACGACTTTGGTTGGACATAACATCGAATTTGATTATAGAATGTTGCGGCAGGAATTCAAACGGTTAGGCTATGAGTTCAAAACCAACACGATAGACACGATTCCGTTAGCCAAGAAATTAATTCCCGCGGCAGAAAGTTACAACTTAGGAAAGCTGGTGAAATTCTTAGGAATTCCGTTGGTTGATCAACACCGCGCGTCGGGAGATGCGAAAGCAACTTTAGAATTGTTCAAATTATTAATGATCAAAGACAAGGATTCGGAAATCATTCAACAACATCATGATGAGGTTAACGCCAAATCTTATCTGAATAAAGTTCGCGATCTTACCCAGGATTTGCCTGCAGAAAAAGGGATTCTCTATTTTCAGGATCAAGACGGAAAAATTATTTTTTCTGATTTTGTAGATGATTTAAATAAATTTTCAAAGGGAGTTTTTCATTCCAAATCCAAACGATGGATTACGATTCAGGAAGACGTGGAGCAAATTCAATACGAATTAACCGGCAATGATATACTGGCGAAACTAATGATGAGAACTAAAGGTTTGAAAAAGAGCGAGAAATTAGCCTTCGGTCTTTATCATAAAAGTGAGCAATATTTCGTCGATAAAATCAGTAATCAGCAAGTTGACAAACCGTTATTAAAATTCAAATCTTTTACGCAAGGAATAAAAGCAGTGAGTTTTATTAAAAGCCGAGGCGATTTAAAAGAATTAAAAAATCTACAACAATTGATCGCCATTAATAAGAAAGATGAGTTGTGGCTGTCAACCGGAAGAACACTAGGTGAAAAATCATTCTTCCTTTTCGAAAAAGGAAAATTAAGTTCTTATGGGTTTTACGACTTATATACCCAAATAGAATCCCTGCAAAAATTATCAAGTTTAAAGATTGAAATCGATTTCTTAACCGCAGATCTGCAAAATGATTTTAAAATGGGACTTTTGAGAGGAGATTTTGAAATTGCGCCAATTCCTTTAAAATAAATAGTACAGAATTAAATTAAAAATTTTATTTTTGACAAGAATTTAACGAAACAAAATAATGAACGTTCTTAACTCTATAAAAAAGGTTGCTGCAAAAGGGAAAAAGTTTTTCTCTAAAGCGAACTACGTGGGTTAAGGGCAGGTATTTTAATAATATTGTGAAGCAGGCCTTTTTGGGGTCTGCTTTTTTAATTTAAAAAAACAAGATTTTATGACCGATAAAAATTTAATGAAAATCGCCGAGGAATTCGGAACACCAACTTACGTTTACGACGCAGAAAGCATCAAAAATCATTATGAAAAACTAACGTCTTCTTTTCATAAAAGTACCCGGTTTTTCTACGCCGCAAAAGCTTTGACGAACATTAATATTTTAAAATATATTAAAAATTTGGGTGCTGGTTTAGATTGCGTTTCCATTAATGAAGTAAAATTAGGTTTGAAAGCGGGATTCACTTTTGATAAAATTCTCTTCACGCCTAACTGCGTTGATCTTTTGGAGATTGAAGAAGCGATGACTTTAAAAGTTCATATCAACATTGATAATATTTCGATTTTAGAACAGTTCGGAAACAAATACGGAAACTCCTATCCGATTTTTGTGAGAATTAATCCACATATTTACGCGGGCGGAAATCATAAAATTTCTACAGGGCACATCGATTCAAAATTTGGAATTTCGATTCACCAACTTCGTCACATCACCAGAGTTATGAAATCAACCAACCTTCGTATAGAAGGTCTCCACATGCATACTGGAAGTGAGATAAAAGATCCCGAAGTTTTTATTCAAGGTTTAGAAATCATGTTTGAAATGTCTGAACATTTCCCGGATTTAAAATACATCGATATGGGAAGCGGTTTCAAAGTTCCTTATCAGGAAGGTGATTTGGAAACTGACGTAAAAACGTTGGGTAAAAAAGTAGAAAAAGTCCTGGCTGAATTCCAAAAAGAAACAGGCAAAAAATTCGAGTTATGGTTTGAACCTGGAAAATATTTGGTGAGCACCAGCGGACATTTTTTGGTCAAATCAAATGTTATTAAACAAACGACAGCAACTGTTTTTGTGGGAATCAATTCCGGATTTAATCATCTAATTCGTCCGATGTTTTACGATTCTTATCACATCATCGAAAATCTTTCTAATCCAAAAGGTGCCGAAAGAATTTATACCGTGGTAGGAAACATCTGTGAAACCGATACTTTCGCTTGGGACCGAAAATTAAATGAAGTACGGGAAAGTGACATTTTAGTTTTCAGAAATGCCGGAGCGTATGGTTTTGAGATGAGCTCCAACTTTAATTCACGCTTAAAACCCGCTGAAGTTTTGTTCTTCGACGGAAAAGCACATTTGATCAGACGAAGAGAAGAATTTGAGGATTTGCTGAAAAATCAAATTGAAGTCCTATAAATGTCATGTCCTGAACCTTTTTTATCACAGGCTTTTTCGTAAATTTACTTATTAAATTAAATAGGATGAAAAGGTTATTTTTTCTAATGATTTTCGCTACCGTATTTTTTCAAGCGCAAGAAATTGAAGATTTACAGGAAGGCTATTTCTTCTCGGAAAGCAGTAAAAACTTCTTTAGAGTTGACATTAAAAAACCATACGATTACTATAAAGTCAATTCCTGTGCAGATGATTCACAATTCGTACGAGCACAATTCGAAGGTGGTGATGCGGCTTTCAATAGAGAGTTGTTCAGATATATTTCGGCGTATGTGGATCGGGAAATCTACGTGGTCAATGGAACATTCTTTCTTCAAATGGATATTGACAAACAAGGAAAAGTTACCGGTTTAAATGTCATTCCAAAAGTTGAAAACAGCGAAGGATTTTTACGCGATTTAAAATTTGCAGTCCGAAAAATCAAAAAGAACTGGACGCCGTCAAAATGCAATGACGTACCCGTAGATTCTAAAATTAGAATTAAACTCAACTTTGTTACTGAAAGTATTGACGTTTAAAAAGAACCAAAACTATATTTTTAAAACTTTGTGAGTAGTCACAAAGTTTTTTTTATATTTAATAAAAATATTTGATGCTAAAACATTTACTCTTCTTATTCTGCAGTTCCTCACTATTTGCCCAAACGATTCACGAACAGTATCCCGATAATCAAACAGGTTACATTGGTGGAAACGTTCAATTCTACAAGGATTTTCAACAAGTTTTAAAAGACCAGAAACTTGAACCCTGTGCAGATAAAAATGAAAACTTACATTTTCGACTGGTTATTTATCCTGATAAAACCATCAAATATGTGAAATCAGAAGACCCGACTGTAGAGACCTACAAATGTACTTTTGAACTTTCAAAACAAGTGGTAAAACATTTAAAAGGTTGGAAACCCGCAGAAGTTAATGGCCAAAAAGTGGCTGCGGCTACTACCTTTTTGATCATTCCAAATGAACTTTTTAGTGACCTGCCAGAAGGATACGATCCGGTTAACGATTTAGAAATGGCCATGTACGAAGGCGGAATACAAAAATTCAGAAAAAAAGTTTTTCAGGGCATTGATATTAGTGGTTATAATTTTACAGGAACTTTCCGGATGGAAGCCACGTTTTATATTGAAAGAGATGGAAGCATGAGCAACATCAAGCTGGCGCAATCTTCCGGCTTAAAAGTTTTCGACGACATGCTGATTACTTCGCTTTCGAAAATAAAAAACAAATGGAAACCGGGAACTATTCACGGAATCCCCGTACGCTACAAATTCAGATTGCCGATCGCTTTCGCAAATTAAAAAAGCGCCAATTTAAAGAATTATGAAAAACACCTTTTTGTTTCTTTTACTGTTTGCCGCTTCATTATTTGGCGCCCAACAAAAAACAGATACAATTCCTAAAGATTGGGAGAAAGATGCTTTTTACAAATTAGGAAAAGAAAAGTTGGATAAAGATTTCAAGCGTGCAATCACTTATACGGTAGCTGAAAACTATGTCATTAATGGAGTCGTTACTTTTGCTCTTTATATTAATGAGAATGGCTTGGCTAAAATCATAGATATTAAACCGAAATTCAAAAATGATCAACTACTATTGGATGATTTGAATTATGTACTGCGCAAAACACATAAAAACTGGCAGCCAGCCCAAAAAGAAAACAAAGCTGTAAACTCTATTTATTACTATAAAATTAATTTCACGACCGAAGTATACGATCACGATTAATTACTAAAATATCGACCGCATGAAAATATTTTATTTGCTTTCAATACTAGTTTCCACCTTAGTCTGTGCTCAGTTTTTAGAGCGTTATCCTGAAAATCAGGTTTCATACATTGGCGGTGATGTGGCTTTCTATAAAGATTTCCATCAAATATTAAAAGATAAGAATATTACTCCGTGTGAAAACAGACAGGAAATGTATGTATTGAAAGTAGTTGTTTACGAAGATGCTTCCATAAAAATGGCGAAGGAACAGAATGCAGAAAAATTAGAGAAGAACAAATGCACTTACGAAACCATTAAAAAAGTATTGCCCGAAATGACTGGCTGGAATCCCGCGATTTACCAAGATAAAAAAATGCCTGCTGTGGCTGAGTTCCCCATTTATTTGGATGATTTATTTGAAAATTTCACTGATGGTTATGCAGCTTCAAAACACATTACCCGACCCGAATTCCCTGGAGGCTTACAGAAATTCAGAAACAAATTTACCGGTGCGATCAGAATCCCAAATTTAGATAACACGAACGGAGAATTCACCCTCAGAATCGCGTTCGAAGTCAATGAGAACGGTCAAATGGAAAACGTACGACTCTTAGATAAAACCGGTTACGAAAGATTTGACGCCAGCATTATTAAAGGAATCCAGTATCTAAAATACAAGTGGAAACCGGGAAGTTTTCATGGCGTTCCAATTAAGACTAACCTTAGAATTCCGATTCATTTTACTTTTCACTAATCTGCCATTCTGTCATAGAAATTTGTATATTTGCACTCGTGTTTTGAATTTAAAATCTAAAATTCAAAATCTAAAAATTTATTACGGTGCAAGAAAAATATATAGACGAAACTAAACAGGGCGAAGCTTTCGCTATCGCAGAAAAACCAGAAAACGGAAAGAAACTTTTCCTGGAAAGCTACGGTTGTCAGATGAATTTCTCTGATTCTGAGATTGTTGCTTCCATCCTAAACGACCAAGGTTACAATACGACTTTAGTTCCCGAAGAAGCAGATTTAATTTTATTAAACACGTGTTCTATTCGTGACAAAGCAGAACAAACGGTTCGGATGCGACTTTCTCAATTCAAAAATTTGAAAAAAGAAAAACCAAGCTTAACCGTGGGCGTTTTGGGTTGCATGGCTGAACGTTTGAAAACTAAGTTTTTAGAAGAAGAGCAGTTAGTTGATCTGGTTGTTGGACCTGACGCTTACAGAGATCTACCCAATTTATTGAAGGAAACTGAAGGCGGCCGAGATGCGATCAATGTTATACTATCCAAAGAAGAAACCTATGCTGATATCAGTCCGGTTCGTTTAGGCGGAAACGGCGTTACAGCTTTCGTGACGATCACGCGTGGCTGCGATAATATGTGTACGTTCTGCGTTGTTCCATTTACACGTGGACGTGAGCGTAGCCGCGATCCTCATTCGATTATTGAAGAATGTAAAGAACTGTGGAACAACGGTTACAAAGAAATTACGCTACTCGGCCAAAACGTAGATTCATATTTATGGTTCGGAGGTGGCGCCAAAAAGGACTTTAAAAAAGCCAGTGAAATTCAGCAATTAACCGCAATTAATTTTGCGCAATTGATGGAAATGGTGGCGCTCGCAGTTCCGAAAATGAGATTGAGATTCTCTACATCCAATCCGCACGACATGAGCACAGAAGTTTTCAAAGTCATGGCGAAATACGACAATATCTGCAAATATGTTCACCTTCCGGTTCAAAGTGGAAGCGACAGAATGTTGGAGAAAATGAACCGTCAACATACGCGAGCAGAATATTTAGCACTCATCAATAAAGCAAAAGAATTGCTTCCTGGAGTTTCATTTTCCCAGGATATGATCATCGGATTCTGTGGTGAAACCGAAGAAGATCATCAGTTAACTTTAAGCTTAATGCGTGAAGTAGAATACGATTACGGCTATATGTTCTCTTATTCCGAGCGTCCGGGAACTCCGGCAGAAAAGAAGATGGTCGATGATATTCCGGCCGACGTTAAACAAAGAAGATTAGCAGAAGTTATCGCTTTACAAGGTGAACTTTCCCGTAAAAGAATGCAGGGTTACGTTGGTAGAAACCATGAAGTTTTAATCGAAGGAACTTCCAGAAAGAATGAAAACCAATGGAAAGGCCGTAATTCTCAAAATGCAGTTTGCGTTTTCGATAAACTCGAAGGTCAGAATTTAGGTGACCTTGTGACCGTTTTCGTGCACGGAAATACACAGGGAACACTTTTAGGGAAAACAGTTTAGCTCTTTGAAGCAGACATTTGGCAAAATCAAATTTTTGTTTTGAATTTTTTTTATGGCAGACATTTCCGCCTTCCACTCCCTCTTTTTTGCACTCCGCTTTGCTCCGTGCAAAAAGAGCTCCTTTCAACTCGGGCTGCAAGCAAAGCGAGAAAAAAGAGAATAGTAAAAAGACAAAGGATAATTCTTTAAAATCGAATGAAAGATTTACAAAAAATCCAGCTTTTAAAAAACATTTCGGCATTGTTAGAAAATGCACGGAAGAAAGTTGTTGTGGCAGTAAATCAAACCATCGTTCTTACTTATTTTGAAATCGGTAGAATGATTGTAGAAGATGAGCAAGGTGGAGAAAACCGCGCAGAATATGGAAAGAATTTGTTGAAAGATTTATCAGTTCATTTAACTGAAAAATTTGGGAAAGGTTTTTCCGAAACTAATTTGCGACAAATGAGAAATTTTCACATTTTCTATTCCGAACAAATTCAGCAGACACCTTCTGCTGTTTTACAAAATAAAATTCCGCAGACAGTGTCTGTGAAATCTGAAATTGGTCAGACGAAAACAAAACCGTAGGAATTAACTTTTGTCAAGATAAAAGCGAATCGTTTGAAAAAGCTCTTAGAAGAGAATACTTAAAAAAACACTGTAATTTTTACATTGTAAATTATATAAAGAAAAATGACAGACTTACAATCTATAAAAACACGCTTCGGAATCATTGGGAATTATCCGGTTCTCAATCGTGCTTTACAAAAAGCAATTCAGGTTGCTCCAACAGATATTTCTGTTTTGGTAATGGGTGAAAGTGGAGTTGGAAAGGAATTTATTCCTAAAATTATCCACGGAGAATCCAAGAGAAAACATCAACCTTATATCGTCGTCAACTGTGGTGCAATTCCAGAGGGAACCATTGATTCTGAACTTTTTGGTCACGAAAAAGGAGCATTTACCGGAGCAACTTCAACCCGAAAAGGATATTTCGAAGTAGCAGATGGCGGAACTATATTTTTAGATGAAGTTGGAGAATTACCTGTCCAAACGCAAGTTCGTTTACTTCGCGTGTTAGAAAGTGGTGAGTTTATGAAAGTAGGTTCTTCGCAAGTTCAAAAAACAAATGTAAGAATCGTAGCTGCAACCAACGTTAATATGTTACGCGCTATTAATGACGGAAGATTTCGGGAGGATTTATATTATCGACTCAATACGGTGCAAATTGATATGCCCGCTTTGCGTGAGAGAAAAGGAGACATTCATTTGCTCTTCAGAAAATTCGCCATTGATTTTGCCGAAAAATACAGAATGCCCGAATTGGTTTTAAGTGATGATGCCGTTCAGTATTTAGAAAACTATCCCTTTCCTGGAAATATCCGTCAGTTGCGAAATTTAGTAGAACAAATGACGGTTGTTGAACAGGAAAGGTCAGTAAATTCTGTTAAGTTAGCCGAATACATTCCAATGCAGACGCAGCTTCCAGCGGTTATTCAAAAAGGAAGTGGCATTTCTTCCAACGAATTTAATTCAGAAAGAGAGATCATGTACAAGATCCTTTTTGATATGAGAAATGACTTGAATGATTTAAAATCCTTAACTTCCGAATTGATCAAAAATCGAGAAAACAGCGATTTCAGTCATCAGGAAAAGAATCTGATCAACAGAGTTTTTACGCCAGATACGCAAGTTCAAAATCCAGGCTCAATGCTTTATTTTGAAAACCAAAAGCAATATCAAAATTCCGTGATTTCCAAAGCAGATGAAGATTACGAAGATGTAGAAGATATCGAAATTGAAGAAACAAAAGAGGATTCACTATCGCTTCAAAACAACGAAAGAGAATTGATCGTCAGAGCGTTAGACAAACATAAAGGCAGACGAAATAAAGCGGCAGATGAATTGGGAATTTCTCAAAGAACCTTGTATCGTAAAATCAAACAATATAATTTAGAAGACTAATGAAACAGTTTCAGCTAACAAATGATACGTTGCAGAGAGGACTGAAGGTCTTTTCTCTACTTTCTATATTTTTTCTAGTCTTAAATTGTTACAGCTTCACGGGTTCCTCTTTAAGTCCAGAAACGAAGACGATTGAAATTCGCGATTTCCCAAACAATGCACCCCTGATGAATGCGAGTTTATCACAGGAATTTTCAACGGCGATTCAAAATCGGTTTTTGCAGCGAACAACTTTAAAAGGAACGAAGGAAAAACCAGACATTCTGATCGAGGGAGAAATTACCGATTATTCGATCACGCCAACGACTATTTCCAGTTCGGTCAACGCGCCAGGTGGAAATATTCAGGCAGCCCAAAATAAACTGACCATTACGGTTAGAGTCCACTACGAGAACAATGTTCCGAATGAGGAAAGTAAAAGTTTCGACCGAACTTATTCTGACGAAGCAGTTTTCAGTAGCGATTTAGACATTAATACTATCGAAACTTCTCAGGTTAAAGTGGTTAATGAAAGAATCATCAATAAAATTTTTAATGATATTGTAGCCAATTGGTAATGAACGGAAGAATTTTAGAATTAGCAAAAAACCCAGAATTATTTCAAATTAAAGATTTGGAATTGCTGAACGGTGAGATCAATAAACATCCCTACACTCAAAGCTTACGTGCCTTGCATTTATTGGGAACGCATCGCTTGAAGCCAGAAAATTACGCCAACGAACTTTCTGTAACCGCAGCATATACGACCGATAAAAAAATTCTTTATCAGTTGATTAATTCAGTAGAAAAATCAAAACCTTCATCTGTTCTTGTCGAAGAAACAAAACCCGAAATTGAAACTGCGCCAGAAGTAGTAGCCGAAAATGAAGTTTTAACAGAAGAGCCAAAGAATAAATTCACGGAAATTGAGTCTAAAGAAATTGAAGCTCCAAAACCCGTTTTCGTTAACGGTGAATTGAACAGAATTTTATTTGAAGGCGAAGAAGATTTTTTAGAGCGTGAAATTGAAATCATTGATTTAGAATCGACCATCGAATCTGGACAAATTGTAACCCAAAAATCGGAAGTTGCGATCAATCCAGCAGAAAAAGCTGTATTTGCAGAATCAAAAGATGCCGAAACCTTTAGCAAAGAGATCATTGTTAAGGAGGAAATCATTTCAGAAGAAAAAGATTTAATTGAAAATCCATCTAATGTAAGTTTTCATGAAACCGAGGCGTTTTTACCAGAAGTAAAAGTAGAAACATCGATTGAAGATGCAGCAACAAACGATCTTCCAAAATTTTCAGAAACTGATGATGCCGAAAACTTTAGTAAAGAAATCATTGTTAAAGAGGAAATCATTTCAGAAGAAAAAGATTTAATTGAAAATCCATCTAATGTAAGTTTTCATGAAACCGAAGCGTTTTTACCAGAAGTAAAAGTAGAAACGCCTACCGAAAATTCTGAAACAGAAGAGGTCCATAACTTTACCGAAACTACTGCCGTTGAAAATTTCAGTAAGGAAGTTATTATTGAAGAAGAGACTATTTCTGAAGAAGAGCCTACGATTGAAGATAGCAGTAAATTGAGTTTTCATGCCACTGCTGAGTTTTTACCGGATGTCAAAATTACTTCTAACCCTAAGAAAAAAGAATTTAAAGAAGTTGAAAAACCTGCTTTAAATAAACATGAAGCCGAAATGCAACGTCTCATTGCAGAAGTAGAAGCAAAGATGAAAGCGTCGAAATCGCAGAAAAAACCTTCTGAAGAGAAGGACGAGACGCCGAAAAGTGCTGAAGTTAATTTTTCTGAAACACAAAGTTTTGACCTTGAAAAAGCCGCAGATAGAGGACCTGAAGATCTTGAAAAAGAAGAAGATCTTGAAGAGGAAATAGTCGTAGAAGAACCACCATCAACTGAAGAAATCACGGAGTTACAATCTACCTCAATTGTTGAAGAATCAATTGAGAAGGAAGTAGAAGCTGATCAAGAAAAGAAACCAGAGTGGAAGCCAATGTCTTTCTCTTCCAATATTCCAGATGCTTTAATTTCTAAGAAGACAGAGGAAATTTCTGTTAAAAAAGAAGAAGTTGAAACGCCAAAACCTTCGATTATTAATCAAGCTGAAAAGCAAACTTTAAAAGAGGAAACTCCAGCTGCTGAACGTCCAATTTTCAATGTGTCTTTCTTTACTCAAAACGTTTCGGCGCTGGAAAAAGAAAACAAGAAGGAAGACATTCAACCTTTAGTTGAAGAGAAAAAACCAACTGAAATATTGGAAGACAGCAATGTTCCGAACTTTATCAATACGTGGCAAAGTTGGTTAAAAATCGATAGAACTAAAGAAGTTGCAAAGGAAAAAATTGAAATTTCAATTACCGAAATTAAAAATAAAGTGATTGAAAACTTCATCGAAAAAGAACCGAGAATTTCGAAATTAAAAGAAGAATCAGATTTCGTGATTAAAGAAAGGAATGACGATATTTCCCATTTGATGACGGAGACATTGGCCAATCTTTACACCGAACAAAAGCTCTACGCGAAAGCGATTAAAGCCTTTGGAATTCTATCCGAAAAACATCCTGATAAAAAACCTCACTTCAACGATAAGATCAAACAGATCAAAGAATTACGTCAGAATAAATAAAAGAATAACCCACTACAAATAGTGGGTTATTTTCATTCTATATTTTTCCGATTGACTGCTTCAACATTGATGGTTTTTGAATTTCGATCTGTATTAAAATTTCGAAATTTCCGCCAAAGCTTTCTACCTAAAACCAAGACAAGAACAATTAAAATAATGGTCGCGATAAATGCGATTATTGGCGCAGCCATTGCCAAAATGGACATTACTCCGGCTCCAGCAGTTTCCGTTGTCGCAACCACAGAATTTCCCAAACCTCCAGTTGTCGCCGTAGATGCTGCCCGAGTTCCAGCAAAACCAGAACTAATTGCAGCAGCAGTGCCACCACCTGCAATCAAAGCCAAAGCCCATTGTGGAAATGTTCCCATATCAGCGAATTGACTCGCAAACATGACAGAACCGGCAATCGTAGCTAACGGAATCGACATCGTATCTAAAAGGTGATCAATAAAAGGAATGTAATAAGCGAGAATTTCAACTACCATCGCAATTCCCGTAGTAATTAAAACAGGTAAGCCGGCAAGCCAATGAAAATTTTCGTTCATCGGAATCCAACCCATATAAGAAGCAAGACTTACCGCAAACATGGGCAGAAAAACTCGAAAACCAGTTGCCGCAGCTAAACCAATGCCCATAAAAGCACTCAAAACATAGGGCAAATACGGAATAGTATCAAACATCTTTGTGAATTTTTAGATTATTAGTAACCCAAATTTACAAAAAACGTGCTATGGTTCTGCATTTACTTTATTGATTCACAAAGTTTTAAAAAATTTTCTTCGACCACTTTAAAATGATCTGGCATTTCTTTGGAAACCCAAAAAACCATTGATAATGAGTTCGTTCCAAATTTTTCTATAAAGAGGTCTTTATTTAGACGATAACATTCTCGCAATAATCTTTTGATTCTATTGCGATCGTGCGCTCTCTTAAAATGTTTTTTAGAAACAGAAACTCCTATTTTTTGATGGTCAAAAGAGAAATCTTCCTGAGGTTTCATCTCTAAATTCAGCGTCATAATTCGCAAATTACCGCACGTTTTCCATTTGCCTTTTTCAAAAAGCAAACCGATATGTTTTTTATGTTTCAATTTTTCTTCTTTCGGAAGTTTGAAATCACTCATCTTTTTTTATTAAATAATTAATGACTTCCGCTGCCGCATACAGCCCAAAAATTGCTGGTATATAACTGATCGTTCCGTAGAAAGACCTTTTGAAATTACTACCATCAGTCATTTTCAAACTTTCTTCATCCTGAATTTCCGTAGAGAAAACGCACCGAATTCCCTTGTCTATATTTTCTTTTTTCAAGCGTTTCCGAACCTGTTTCGCAAGATGGCAACTTTGGGTTTTATGAATATCCCGAACCAAAACTTTGGACGGATCCATTTTCCCACCGGCACCCATACAACTAACGATTTTAATTTTTCTTCGGCGTGCATTTAAAATCAAGGTAACCTTTGGCGAAACACTATCAATACAATCCAGCACGTAATCATAATGCTGATGATCAAAGATGGTTTCCATGTCTTCAGGATTTAAGAACTGATTGAGTTGAGTCAATTGTAAATCTGGATTAATGTCTAAAAGTCGCTCACCAACTATTTCTACTTTCGGTTTTCCGATCGTTGATTTCAAGGCTGGAAGTTGCCGATTGATATTCGTTAAATCAACCGTATCACCATCAACAATCGTCATTTTTCCGACACCAGCTCTCGCTAAAAACTCAGCCGCGAAGGAACCAACGCCGCCCAACCCAATTACCAGAAGATTTGCATTCTGCAGTTTTTCTAAACCTTCCTCTTTAATCAGTAATTCTGTTCGTTCGAGCCACTCTTTATTTATCATCAATGGGGATATTAAATATTTTTAAGTTTTCTTCAATTTGTTGGACCAGATTTTCTAGTTTCATACTTTGTAAATCTGCTACTTTTTGATAGAGCAATTCTATTTCAAAATCTTCAGCATCAGTTTCCAAAAAAAGTTTTTCAGTCGGAAACTGTTTCACAAATTCCTGCAAATTTACATTTTGCAACACAGATTTTCCAAAACTTAAATAAAAATCGTGTTTATGTAATTCGTCACCGATGGTTTTTCTTTTGTTGAAGCCGTGAATAATTAGTGGAACGTTTGCTTCTTTTTGAAAGCTAATCAATTGTGAAAATCTTCTGACACAATGAATAATTAAAGGTTTATTGACGTCATTGGCTAATTCAATTTGCCGCTGAAAGACGTTTTCCTGAATTTCATCATCAATATCAATAAGTCCATCTAAACCACATTCCCCAATTGCCAGACAATTTTCATGGTGCGAAACTTTCTGTAACCAATCAAATTTCTGATCAAAATTTTCAGCACTAAACTGTGGATGAATTCCAGCAGAAAAAAAACCGTTTGGAATACTTTCTCGAAAACCTAAATTATAAATTCCGGTTTCTTTTTCTAAATGATGATGATGGAAATCGAAATAAGTCATCCTCAAAAATAACAAAAAAGGCATTCCTGTTGACTAAACATTTGTTTTAAATTGTATTATATTTTATTTAACTTTACTAAATACAACCACACCGATGAAAAAAAAATTTACTGAAAAACAAATCCATATACTTAACGTCGCTGAAAAACTCATTGCTAAAAAGGGTTTCGAGGGAACTTCTGTCCGCGACATTTCTACCAGCGCCAACATTAATGTCGCTATGATCTCCTATTATTTTGGGTCAAAAGAAAAAATGATGTCTTATCTCTACAGATATCGAGTGCAAAAAACCAGAGAGAGTTTTGCAGAATTTGCTGAGATTATCAGAGAAGGAAAATCAGAAATGCAGATGAAAGAATTGATAAAATATGTGGTTAATCAATTATTTAAATTCAATTATTTTCACGGTTTTGTAACACAAGAACTTCGTCATACCGAACATTTAAAAGAAGATCTACTCGAATTCTATACTACTTTTACAACCAAAATTGATGACGTCATTAAAAAAGGAGTTGCATCTGGCGTTTTTACAAATGCGCCGAAACCAGAAGATATTCTGACGTTAATTGTCGGTTCATCACTCTTCGTGATTCGAAATAAAAACTTCTACGAGCTCTATGTTTCTGGTAAAGAAGAAAACTACCTGGAAGAAGCTGAGAAAAAGATCCTGGCAAACCTTTTAGTGACTGTTTTTTCCCTTTTAGGGTACCAACCGGATTAAAATAATAGTTAAATTATCATAAAAAAATATCTATTGATAAAAAAGTTATATTTTTGCACCCTGAACCGCAGAAATTACATTTAATAATAAGGTCTGCTATATTATATTTATGAAAAAGTATTTGATTATTACACTTGCATTCTTTGCATTATCTGCCTGCAACAGGCAACAGGATTTAGCATTGAAAAGTGCAGATAAAGATTATATCTTAAAAGTAGCGAACGAAAATTTCGAAAAGAAAAAGTGGACCAACGCTTTGGCTCTTTATGAAAGACTTTCCAACTTAGTAGCAGGAACAGATGACGCTGCAAATGTCGTTTATAATTCTGCGTACGCAAATTACTACGATAAGAACTACAAATTGGCTGGGCACCAATTCAAGAATTTCTCAGTAACATTTCCACAGGATGCCCGCGCAGAAGAAGCAGCTTACATGTCGGCATTATGTTACTACGAAGGTAGTATGGATTACAACCTGGATCAAACCAGTACGGATTTAGCGATTAATGAAATGCAAACTTTCCTTAACAACTATCCCGATTCTGAGAGATCGAAGAACATCGATAAATTAATTGATGAGTTGACTTATAAATTAGAATTTAAGGCTTACGAAAACGCGAAGCAATACTACAAGATGGCTGATTATAAAGCTGCAAGTACGGCTTTTGAAAATGTGTTAGATGATTTCCCAAGTACCAAACTGCGTACGAAGATTTACGATTACATGTTGAAATCCAAATATGAATTGGCTGTAAATTCAGTTTATGGTTTGAAAAAAGACCGTATCGAAACTGCTTTATCGTTCACCAAACAAATCGAAAGAGAAGTGCCGGGAACTGATAATGCAAAAACTGCTGCTGACCTTCAAAGCAAATTAGTAAAAGAAAAAGAAACTTTTGCTGAATTGGAGAAGAAAGTAGAAGCCAGAAATAAAGAAATGAAAGACAAACAGCAAGAAGCTGAAGCGGCGATGAATCTGGAAAAAGACAAACGCAGTGCCGAGCAAGGAAGAAGAGACAGCGCAGCTTTGGCAACTCCTACTCCAGCAACTACTTTCAAAATCAAAAAGTAATCCGTATATTTGCAAACTCAAAATATAACAACCAACTGAAAATGAGCGTAAAAGATTCTAAAGCCGAATTAAGTACAATAACTTACGATAGAGATAAAATCGAAGAAAACGTAGGTTCTATCTACGAAGCAATCGTAGTGATGGGAAAAAGAGCAGAGCAAATCAATGCAGAAATCCGCTCTGAACTTCACAACAAATTAGATGAATTCGCTGTTCATAATTCAACGCTTGAAGAAGTTTTTGAAAATAAAGAGCAAATCGAGATTTCTAAACATTACGAAAAACTTCCAAAACCAACTTCAATTGCAATTCAAGAATGGTTAGACGAAGAAATCTATTACAGAAAAACGGAAGAAAAGAACTAATTTCTTTTTCTTTTAAAACTTATAAAAAGTCACAGAACATCTTGTTTTTGTGACTTTTATATTTAATATCGTTTCTGTTATTAAAATGTGTTTATAAAAATTTAAGTAAATTCGTTCAACTTTAAAATTCTAATTAATGAAACTTCAAGATAAGAAAATCCTCCTCTGTATTTCCGGTGGAATCGCGGCGTACAAAATTAATTTTCTCATCAGAGATTTCATCAAAAAAGGTGCAGAAGTACAGGTTTTAATGACGCCGTCTGCAGAACAGTTTGTCTCAAAACTTACGCTTTCTACGCTTTCTAAAAATCCGGTGTACAGCGATTTCTATTCTGAAAATGGAACGTGGAACAATCATGTGGAACTGGCGCTTTGGACAGACGTTATGGTTATGGCTCCTTGTACCGCAAACACTTTAGCCAAGATGGTTCACGGAATGTGCGACAATTTGGTTTTAGCTACTTATATGTCAGCAAAATGCCCCGTTTTTGTTGCCCCAGCGATGGATCTGGATATGTATCAACATCCTTCTACCAAACAGAATTTAGAATTGGCTGAGGATTTTGGCCATCATATCATTCCCGCTGAAGATGGCGAATTAGCAAGCGGATTATCAGGTGTTGGAAGAATGGCCGAACCAGAAACTATTTCTCAAATCATTGAAGAATTCTTTAACGTTAATAAAAGTCTGGAAGGCAAAACGGTTTTAATCACCGCTGGACCAACCTATGAAGCAATCGATCCTGTAAGATTTATTGGAAACCATTCATCCGGGAAAATGGGATTTTCCATTGCAGAAGAAGCTGCCAATCGTGGCGCAAAAGTAATTCTTATTTCAGGGCCAAGTTCTGAACAAACAAGTCATCACAACATAGAAATTCATCGTATAACTTCAGCAAAAGAAATGTTTGCTAAAGTCTTTAAATATTACGAAAACGTGGATATCGCCATTGCCAGTGCTGCGGTTGCCGATTACGCTCCAAAAGAAATTGCTAAGGAAAAAATCAAAAAAAACGATGATTCATTGACGATCGAATTGGTCAAAAATCCGGATATCCTAAAAACGATGGGCGAACGGAAAACCAAACAATTCCTGGTCGGGTTTGCTTTAGAAACGCAAAATGAGGAAGAAAATGCGAAAGGTAAACTTCAGAAAAAAAATCTGGATATGATTATCTTGAATTCTCTTCGCGATGAAGGAGCCGGTTTTAAAGGGTCAACCAATAAAATAAAAATCATCACAGAATCCAGCGTCACCGAATTTCCTTTGAAATCAAAACTAGAAGTTGCCAAGGATATTTTAAATTTTGTGGAAGAACAGATTTCGAAATAATATCCTTAAATTTCCGTTATCAAACTTTACTTTAAAAATGAAGAAACTTTTTACGATATTCATCCTTCTATTTTCCTTTCACTTGAGTTTTTCTCAAGAACTTTTGGCAAATGTGCAAGTCAATACGCAACAAGTGAGCGGCAGTAATATGCAAGCTTATAAAACTTTAGAGAAAAATTTACGAGATTTCATCAATAACACAAGTTGGACTGGGAAAAAATTGCAGAATTTTGAGAAGATCAAATGTAATTTCGCAATAGTCATTAATGAGAAAGCTGGAAGCAGTAATTACAAAGCGAGCATTGTGGTACAAGCCGTTCGTCCGGTTTTTAATACGACTTATGAAACACCACTTTTAAATCTTAACGATACCAACTTTAGTTTTGATTATACTGAAAATGAAAATCTTATTTTTAACGAAAGACAGTTTTCCGGAAAGAATTTAATTGATGTGATCAGCTTTTATGTTTACACGATTTTAGGTTACGATGGCGACAGCTACAAAGTTCGTGGCGGACAACAGTGGTTTGAAAAAGCTCAGAAAATTTCTAACAACGCACAGAATCAAAACTTCGCGGGTTGGTCTTTAATGGAAGGAACAAGGACCAGAGGAGCGCTGGTTGATAATATGTTGAAACCTGAGCAGAACACCTTGCGAAATCTTTACTACACGTACCATCGAGCAGGTTTAGACAATTTGGGTAAACAGGATCAATCTTCTGGGAAGAAAATTATTGCAGATGCATTGATGTTGTTGAAAACTTATGAAAGTAATTTCCAGATGAATTATCCGGTGAATATTTTCATCGATACCAAAAAGCAGGAAATTTTTGACATCTTCAATAGTGGAAATAATGCCAACGTCAATATGGCAGATTTAAAAGCACTTTTCACCATTTTATCTCCAAAAGATATCGACACGAAATGGAATAAGTGGAAATAATTTCCAGCTTACTTTTCTTCATCATTTAAAAATAAAATCCAAAACTCACATTGTTAAAACTCTGTTAATATCGGCGTTTTAGAAGATTCTGATTTCGTTTTGTATTTCATAATCTCTTTTAAAGTCTTAAATTTGCAGTCCGAAGTTTAATTTAAAACTACGTAATCGATTTTTCAAAATATGCTTTCAAGAATATTCATTCAAAATTTCGCTCTCATAGATTCACTCGAAATTACTTTAAACAAAGGTTTACAGGTAATTACGGGAGAAACTGGTGCGGGAAAATCAATTATTCTGGGAGCACTTCGTTTGATTTTAGGAGAAAGAGCAGATGTAAAATCGATTCAAAGCACTGATACGAAAAGCGTCGTTGAAGCGGAATTTATTATCACAGAAAATTTTAAAACTTTCTTTGACGAAAACGATTTAGATTTTGAAATCAACACCGTTATTCGACGTGAAATTTTACCAACGGGCAAATCGCGCGCTTTCATCAATGATGTTCCCGTTACTTTAGAAATATTAAAAAAGCTTTCTGAAAAACTTATTGATATTCATTCGCAATTTGAAACTTCCAATTTGTTTGATGAAGAATATCAATTCAAAATGATTGACGGACTCTCGAAGAATAAAACGTTGATCACCAAATATCAGCAGGATTTTTCTGATTACAAAAAGTTGGTCAAAGAAATTGAGCATTACAAAAATCAGCTTTCTGACGGAAATAAAGAAAGCGACTACAAAATCTTTTTGTTAGAAGAATTATTAGAAGTCAATTTGGATCTGTTTGATTTAGAAGATGTCCAAAGCAGATTGAGTCAACAAGAAAATGCGGAAACGATTATCGAAAATCTTTCTTTAATTTTTAATAAAATGGATGCTGAAGAAATTGGTGTCCTCGATTCTTTGCTGGATGTGAAAAGTAAACTTTCAAAAGTGGCTTCTTTATCACACCAATATTCCAAACTCAATCAAAGGTTAGAAGAACAGTTTGTAGAGTTTAAAGATTTGCTTTTCGACCTTCAAAATGAAGCAGAAAAGATGGAAACCAGTCCAGAAGCACTTTCTGAATTATCGCTGCAACTGAACAAAATAAATTCTCTGTTTTTAAAACATAAAGTAAATTCAGTTCAAGAATTAATAGAAGTTCGAGATGAAATTCAAAATGAACAAACTGGTTTTGCAGAATTAGAATTCCTGATCAATCAAACCGAGCAGAAAATCGCACTTGCCGCTGAAGGTTTAGAAAAAGCTTCCACTGAATTATCTACCAATCGCAAAAAATCAATCCCTGGTTTCATTAAGAAAACAGAAAAATTGTTAAATCAATTAGGTTTAGAAAAAGCGAAGATTGAAGTTCAATTAACTGATGTTGAAAACTTTAATTCATTCGGAAAAGAAAATATTCAACTGTTATTTCAGGCAAATTCTGGTTTTCCTTTAAAACCAATTCAAACTGCAATTTCTGGTGGTGAACGTTCCCGAGTAATGCTTTCCATTAAAAAACTGATGGCAGAAAATTCGGAGCTTCCAACTTTAATTCTGGATGAGATAGACACTGGAGTTTCTGGAAAAGTTGCGGAAGAGATCGGAAATGTGATGAAAGAAATGTCCGCGAACATGCAACTCATCGTGATCAGTCACCTTGCACAAGTCGCTGCAAAAGGGAACGACAACTACAAAGTGATCAAGCGGGAAGTTTCCGGTAAAACGCAATCGACGATCATTTCTTTGAATCAAGAGGAAAAACTTCAGGAAATTGCCCAACTTTTATCGGGTAGTAAAATCACCGAGGCTGCAATTTCACAAGCAAAAGAGTTAATGAAGTAATTTTTCTGTAACATTTTACTTATTTTTAGACTTATCTTTAAAAGTAAGACTATGTACTGGAGACTTCTACAACTTGAATTCAAAAATTTTATACGAAATCCACAATTCGGAGCTAACCTTGGAATGAAAATTCTGATGTTCTTCGGAATGGCTTATTTCAGCGCGATTTTCGTAGCACTGCCTTTTATCCTTTATTTCTTCGCCAAGAAAAAAATGATGGCCGATCCATTGCTGATTTTTTGTAAATTTTTCATCTACTATTGGGCTTTCGATTTGATCGTTCGCTATTTTTTGCAGCAAATGCCCACGCAAAACATCAAACCATTTCTTACTTTAGGAATTAGCAAGAAAAAAATAGTGAATTATACGGTCATTAAAATTCTCGTTAATTTCTTCAACTGGGGAAATCTATTGTTTTTGCTACCATTTGCTGGCTTGCTTATTTACGATGGAGGTTACTCGATCATTCACGTGCTTATGTTCACCATTGGTATTTTTGCCATCTTCTACTTTAATAATTTTCTGAATATTTTACTGAATGGAAAAGATGTGGTTTTGTACACTGTCGTCGGTGTGATGGCGGGCTTAGCTGCTTTAGAATATTTTAAAATTATTGAACTCTCTTATTATTCTCAACTTGTCTTCTATAGTTTCTATCAGTATGCAGGTGTTTTTTTGATCCCAATTCTTTTAGCAATTTTAGTCGCTTATCTCGCTTATCAAGAAATTTATAAAAACTTTTATTTGGACAAAGGCCTGGAGTTAAAAGTAGCAGAAGGTAAAACTGAGAACATCGCCTTCTTCGATCGTTATGGCGTTATGGGAACTTTTATCAACAATGATATTCGATTATTAAAGAGAAGTAAAGCTGCAAAATCTGCTCTGATCGCCAGTACTTTCTTTTTGTTTTACGGTTTACTTACTTTCACGAAAGGATATGACAGTAGTTTCATGCAGGTATTTATGGGAATATTTGTTACAGGCGGATTCATGTTGATGTTTGGTCAGCGCGTCCCAAGTTGGGACAGTTCTTATTATCCTCTTATGATGACGTCAAATGTTCCGTACAAGGAATATTTAAAAGGAAAATGGTCCTTGATTATTATCGGCATTTCAGTCTCAATGATTCTGTCTTCTCTCTATCTTTTGATCAGTTGGGAATTTTATCTCACCCTTTTCGCCGCCGGATTGTATAATTTAGGCGTTAATTCTTACATCACGCTTTTGGCAGGTGCCTTTAATAAAAAACCAATTGACCTCAACTCAAAAAGTAAATCGTTCGGTGGTGGCAGCAATAATTTCAACATGAAAACAATCCTACTCACGATTCCACAGATGGTTTTACCAATGGCGGTTTTCGCGGTAGTGAAATATTTCTTCGGCATTTATCCAGCGGTGGCAAGTTTAGGAATTTTAGGGATTATCGGATTTTTAATCAGAGATAAAATCTTCGATATCATTGTTAAAGTCTATAAAACTGAAAAATATTCAACACTCAATTCCTTTAAAAACGCATAATCAGTTATTCTCAATTTAAAAAATTATCAAATGATCTCAATCCAAAATATATCTAAAGTTTACGGCCAGAAAAAAGTACTTCACATCGAAAATCTTGTGATCCCAAAAGGAGAAAGTTTCGGCTTGGTCGGAAATAACGGCGCCGGAAAAACGACGTTGTTCAGTTTACTGCTTGATTTAATACAACCAACGACAGGTTTCATAGAAATCGATGGCAACAAAGTCAATGAAAACGAAATCTGGAAAAAGAAAGTTTCTGCTTTTATTGATGACACTTTTCTGATTGGTTATTTAACTCCCGAAGAATATTTCTATTTCTTAGGCGAACTTCGTGGACAAACCAAAGCCAGCGTTGATGAATTCCTAAAACAATTTACCGATTTTTTCAATGGTGAAATTTTAAATGCAAAAAAATACGTTCGGGATCTATCAAAAGGAAATCAGAAAAAAGTCGGAATTGTTGGTGCTTTGATTGGCACTCCGGAAATCATTGTTCTAGATGAACCTTTTGCCAACCTCGATCCTTCCACTCAAATTAAATTGAAAAAACTAATTAAAGACTGGACGAAAAATGAACAGGTAACCTTTTTAATTTCGAGTCATGATCTCGCACACACGACGGAAGTGAGCAACAGAATTGTTTTACTCGATAAAGGTCAATTGGTGAAAGATATTATCACCACACCAGAAACTCTAAAGGAACTAGAAGATTTCTTTACGACTTCTGTTGAAACTTCCATCTAAATTCAAAATAATCATCCATTTTCTTTCAACAGGAAATGGATTTTTTTTTAATTCATTATCAATCACTTACATTTTTATAAAAAGAAAAGTAAGTTTATCTGTAACCTTTTTTCAATTTCAGTGTCTTTAAAGTAGAAAGAGAATTATATGAAACTTTTGTTCAACCATAAAAAAGATGATTTGCTAAGCCGCCTGCAAAAACAGGAACCGGCTGCGCAGAAGATCTTCTACGAACAAAATGTAAAGAAATTCTTAAGTATCAGTAAAAGTTATGTCAGCGACATTTATCAGGCTGAAGATTGCGTCATCAAAGCTTTTTGTAAAGTTTTTAAAAGTGTAGAAACTTTTCGCGGAGATGGTAATCTTGAAGGTTGGGCCCGAAGAATCGTAGTGAACGAATGTCTTAATTTTATTAAAAGCCATAAAACCGTCTTTTATATTGATGACATTCACCCTTCTATTTTGGAGGACTTTCACGAGGAAATAACCGATTGTAACTTTAATGCGCAAGAACTTTTAGATCAACTTCCAGATGCTTATCGAATGGTTTTCAATCTTTATGTCATCGAAGGTTGTTCGCATCAGGAAATTTCTGAAATCTTAGACATTTCTTTATCGGTAAGCAAAACACAGCTTTTTAGAGCCAAAGAGAAATTAAGAAAAATCTACTTTCAGCAACAAAAAAACTTGAAAAATGAATACTCCGAAATATAATATCGAGCACGAAATCAAGAAACAGATCGACGAACGGGAATTCGCACCGACCAGAGATCTGTGGTCTGAAATTGAAAGTCAGACTTCAACACCGACTTCCGGAAGAACAAGGATCAATTGGTTTTTAGTGGCGGCTTGTTTAGGTTCACTTTTAACTTTAGGAATAGTGTTGGTTAATAGTGGTGATGAAGAAATTACTCAACCTCAAGTAGTAGAAACAATTGCTCAACCTACGATTTCTCAACCAGAAAATATAATTCAAAAGGAATCACCGCCACTCTTAGTTGAACAGAAAGAGTCTAGTTTAAATAAGATCAACCCAGTTATCCAACCTCAACAAACAAAAATCTCTGATCCAGAAGTGGTTGCTGTCAAAACTCAGATCCCTTCAATCAAACAGAAACAAATCCTTCCAGAAATAACACAAAATCAACTTTCTAGTAGTGTTGCAGTTATCGATTCGTCTAAAATTCCGATCAAGAGAAAAAGATTTGTGGATCCGTCTACGCTGCTTTTTTCAGTCGAACACAAAGATGTTATTGAAAAGTCCAAAGACGGAAGCAACGTTGCAACTATCGACCTGAACTCAAAATAAATTACTTTTAAACTTTTAAAAATTAATAATATGATCAAGAAAATTATCATGACGGGATTGGTATGTTTATACGCCACCTCCGTTAACGCTCAGGTTAACATCAGACTCAATTTCCCAACCAAACAGGATACAGAATTGAGTCCAATTGTGAAAGAGAAGGTAGAAGAATATGCATCGAAAATCAATAATATTATTCAGGAGGAAAAGAAGTTGATGGAACTGGAACTTGACTTTTTAGCCAAAGAAAACTTACCAAAAGTTGAATTCGATAAAAAGAAAGCAGACATCGCAGACCGTTATTCCATGAAAATAGATGAACGAATTGAAGCTTTAGGTTTTGATCTGGATGAAGTGATTCAAAAGCAGGTTCGGTATTCTTTATTGAATTCTGATATCACTTCTGAGGAAGAATTAAAAGCGAAACTGATGAAGAAATTCCGCGCTGTAAGAAACCTAAGTCCTTACGTTTCCTATGGAATTATGACGCTGACTAATGATCAACCCGATAATGACCTCGATAAAAATATAGCTTACAGCAATAATCTGGAAGTTGGTTTTAAACTGAATTATCAATTCGACCGAATGAGTCCGTGGGGTTTAATTTCAGGGTTGGGATTTTCGTGGAGAACCGTTCGTTTGGACAATAATAAATTTTTTGCCAAAGACGCTAATGGTGGAGTTTCTGTTGCAGATTATGGCGGAAACGTCGATAAAAACAAAATGCGAACTGGTTATTTAATGGTTCCAATAGGATTACAATACAATTTCTCAAAACTGAAGAATGCAGGCATGGATATTCAGTATAGACCTTACGGTAGCGGATTTAGAATTGCAGCCAATGCTTATGGCGGCGTGAAAATGTCAACCAATAACATCGTTCGTGGAGATGCTGAAGATTTCCGCGACCGCTCTAACTATCAGCTGAATCCTTTTGTGTACGGCGGGCAACTTACTTTTTCTTATAACAGCCTTAGTCTTTTCGTTAAGAAAGATTTCAGTAATTATTTTAAAGGCAATTACTTTCCGAACGATAAAGCTTTAGTTATCGGTTTAGCTCTTGGATTATAAATTTTTCATAGTAATTCATATCAACAAAAAACTCTGGAGAACCTCCAGAGTTTTTGCATTATTTGTCTATCAGTCTATTATCTAAAAGTCTAATCTAAACCATATCCTCCGGTTTCACCCATTCATCAAACTGTTCCGCTGTTAGTAATCCTAAATTTACCGCTTCTTCTTTCAAAGTCGTGCCGTTTTTATGCGCGGTCTTTGCAATTTTTGCGGCGTTTTCGTAACCAATATGCGTATTCAAAGCGGTGACTAACATTAAGGATTTCTCAACCAATTCTTTAATTCGTGGTTCATTCGGTTCAATTCCGATGGCACAATGATCGTTAAACGAAATACAAGCATCTCCTAACAATTGAGCAGATTGTAAAAAATTGTACGCCATGACCGGTTTGAAAACATTCAGTTCAAAATTCCCTTGAGTTCCAGCGAAAGAAATCGTGGTATCGTTTCCGAGAACCTGCGCGCAAACCATGGTCAACGCTTCGTTTTGCGTTGGATTCACTTTCCCGGGCATAATTGAAGAACCAGGTTCATTTTCTGGAATATGAATTTCGCCAATTCCAGAACGAGGTCCAGACGCCAGGAAACGAATATCCTGCGCAATTTTATATAATGCAACCGCCAATTGCTTTAAAGCACCGTGTGTTTCTACGATAGCATCGTGAGCGGCAAGTGCTTCAAATTTATTGGGCGCAGTTTCAAACGGAAGTCCGGTAAATTCCGAAATATATTTTGCAACCAAAACATCGTAACCATCTGGAGTATTTAAACCTGTTCCAACCGCAGTTCCTCCTAGAGCTATTTCCTGCAAATGTTCGAAGGTGTTGGTGATTGCTTTCATCGCATAATCCAATTGCGCTACATAACCTGAAAATTCCTGACCTAAAGTTAAAGGTGTTGCATCCATCAAATGAGTGCGTCCGATCTTAACTACTGTTTTAAAACTTTCTGCTTTTTCGTGCAAAGTATTTCTCAGCTTTTCTACGGCCGGTAAAGTATGCTCAACCACTTTTTTATACGCTGCAATATGCATGGCTGTCGGATAAGTGTCGTTTGAACTTTGAGATTTATTCACATCATCGTTCGGATGAATTTCAGATTTCTCTCCTAACGTTCCACCATTATTCACGTGAGCTTTATTCGAAACAACTTCATTGATATTCATGTTCGATTGTGTTCCAGAACCAGTTTGCCAAATTACGAGTGGAAACTGATCATTTAATTTTCCCTCTAAAATCTCTTCACAAACTTTCGCGATCATATCTCGTTTCTCATTGGTAAGAACACCTAATTCAGCATTGGTAAAAGCCGCGGCTTTTTTTAAATACGCAAAGGCTTCTATTATTTCATGGGGCATCGAACCTTCTGGACCGATCTTAAAATTATTTCTTGAACGTTCGGTTTGTGCACCCCAAAATTTGTCTGCAGGAACCTGCACATCGCCCATGGTATCTTTTTCTACTCTGTAATTCATTACTTTTAAATTTATTTTCTTAAAAATAATGATTTTAAGAATGACAGGCAAAAAAACTTGATGATAAAAATCAACAACTTATATCTATAAAGCCAATCATTCCAGTTAAAAATCGCTAATTTTAAAATTAAATTAAAAGATAATGTCGGAAAAGTCAAAAAGACTGATGATGATTTACAGTCGTTTGAAATCTGGGCCCGTAACCATTGATATGCTTCAAAACTGGGCTCAGAAAAATAATATCCAAATTTCAGCGCGCACCTTTTATCGGGATCTCTATGATCTGGAAAACTCTGTTATTCCATCCAATGAAAAACTGGTGGTGGTTATTGGTGAAAAAAACCGCAAGACCTGGAAATTGGAATATGAGAATAATGAAGAACCACTGACCGAATTTGATATTAACTCTTATATCCTTTTTCAAAACTTCCTGCCACTATCTGTTATTTCATCCCGAAAAAATTCTCTCGGAAAAATCGTTCGGCTTTTTTATCAGAAACACAGTAAGAGTCAGTTTGAGCATTTTGTAAACGTAGCAAAACTTCAGATTAAATCAAGTCATTTCTACGAAGGAACGGTTTTTACAGATTATCATAAAATATTAGACGACTGTATCTGGAGTATTCAGAACAAAAGAAAAATGCAGTTGATCTCTATCAATTATGATTATACTTCTCTTTCAAAAAAAGTAGCATTTCCCCAGATTTTTTATCCCGTGCAGATTCTATATCACCGTGGCGTCGTTCATGTTTCGGGTTTTATTGAAGATGATTGTCAGTTGGTCGTCCTAGGTTTAGATCAGATCGAACAATATAAATTAACCAATGATCTTTTTGAAAATAACGATTACGTTCATCATTTAGAAGTTGCATTGTCAAAAAGATTCGGAATTACTCAAAACATTAATGACGAAGTGTATGAGATTGAAATCATTTTAAGTGAGCGTACAGGAAGGTTTGTGACCAAATTATTTTGGCATGAAACTCAGCAATTTGAAAAATTAGAAAACGGAAACTTCCTTATGACCATGAATTGCGGAATAAACCGAGAACTGATTGGCTGGATCTTTCAATGGATGTCCAATGCTAAAGTTTTAAAGCCAGATCTTCTAAAAGACCTTGTTGCAGAAAAATACAAAGAAATGGTTCAGCTATACGAGGAGGATAAATCGCTGATTTCTAACAACTCGTATCGTCCTACGTAGGTGGTTGACAACAAATGTCAATGCAAATGATTAAATTTGCGGTACACAAATGATGAAAGAGGAGAGAAACACTTCCAATCTTTCTTAACAAAGGTGAAGGCGGCGTCTTCACCTTTTCTGTTCCTGCAATTTTATTTTATTCATAGCAGAACAATCTTAAATTTTCTTAATTTTACGTTTTCAAAAAACTTACTATTACTATGGAATTCCATTACCAAGAGCCATTTCCAATTTTAAAAGACGACTCTCAATATAAAAAATTGAGTTCTGAATATGTAACCACTGAACAATTAGGCAACCGCGAAATCTTAAACGTTGACCCAAAAGCCTTGGAACTGTTGGCAGAGAATGCATTAGCAGATGTTTCATTTATGCTTCGATCTTCCCACTTGGCCAAACTCAGAAAAATCATCGACGATCCTGAAGCTACAGATAACGATCGTTTTGTAGCATATAATCTTTTACAAAATGCTGCTGTTGCCATTGAAGGAGCTTTGCCTTCTTGCCAGGATACAGGAACAGCGATCTGCGTCGCCAAGAAAGGGGAGAATGTTTACACCGGCGTGGAAGATGCTGCCTGGATTTCTAAAGGAATTTATAATACGTATCAAGAAAAGAACTTAAGATATTCTCAGATTGTTCCTTTAACAATGTTTGAAGAAAAGAACTCCGGTTCAAACCTTCCTGCGCAAATCGACATTTACGCCGAAACAGGAAACGAATATAAATTCTTATTCATCGCAAAAGGTGGAGGTTCCGCCAACAAAACTTTCCTCTATCAGAAAACAAAATCTTTATTAAATGATAGTTCTTTAGAAGCGTTTGTCAAAGAAAGAATTATGGATTTGGGAACTGCGGCTTGTCCGCCTTACCATTTAGCGATTGTTATTGGTGGAACTTCTGCTGAGTCCAATTTAGCCGCGGTAAAAAAAGCAAGTGCCGGTTATTACGATCACCTTCCAACAGAAGGAAATATTGGTGGTCAGGCATTCCGTGATTTAGAATGGGAAAAGAGAGTTCAGAAAATTTGCCAGGAAAGTTCGATTGGAGCACAGTTTGGTGGAAAATATTTAACGCATGATGTTCGTGTAATTCGTCTTCCACGTCATGCTGCAAGTTGCCCGGTTGGAATGGGCGTTTCCTGTTCTGCTGATAGAAACATTAAAGGAAAAATCACCAAAGACGGAATATTTTTAGAACAATTAGAAATTAATCCAAAACAGTTTTTACCGTTAACACCACCGCATTTAGAAGAAGCAGTTTCTATCGACCTGAATCAACCAATGCCTTTAATTTTAGCAGAACTATCAAAACATCCGATTAAAACCCGTTTGAAATTGAATGGAACTTTAATTGTTGCCCGCGATATCGCCCACGCAAAAATCAAAGAATTGTTAGACAGCGGAAAACCAATGCCCGACTATTTTAAAAATCATCCGATCTATTATGCAGGTCCCGCAAAAACTCCAGTTGGAATGGCGTCCGGAAGTTTCGGCCCCACTACTGCCGGAAGAATGGATGTTTATGTCGATGAATTCCAGGCAAACGGCGGAAGCATGATCATGCTTGCAAAAGGAAACCGAAGCAATGACGTCACCAACGCGTGCCATAAATACGGTGGATTCTATCTCGGATCAATCGGTGGACCAGCTGCAATCTTAGCAAAAGAAAACATTACCGCTGTAGAAGTTGTTGATTTCGAAGAACTTGGTATGGAAGCCGTTCGCAAAATTGAGATCAAGGATTTCCCAGCCTTTATTATTACCGATGACAAAGGGAATGACTTCTTTGAATCTATTGCCCATTAACAAAATTTATAATCAATTTAAATTGTAAAAATCAGGTGTAAATCTTTTGTCCTCATCGAAATTTATCCTATTTTTGCCTAAAATCTATTACAATGGTATTATTATCATCATTCTTCCCTTTCTACCAGTTCCTTTGGACCGTTTATTTCGTAATCATGTTCCTCGTAGGATTCTGGTGTATCTTCATGTTCTTCGGATATATCATCCCAATTTGGCTTACTGCTGGACTGGCGGAATATTTCGGAAAAACAAAAGAATTTGATCCAGAAGAAGTAAGAAGAAAATTAGTAACCGAGCAAGAAGGAGTAGAACTTCTTTATAGCAACCCAAAAGGGCGTGGTCCATTTCTTCACACCGACGGTCATCACTAGTTGATGTCATTGCTTTCCCACTTTAATTCCGGGAAAAGCAATCACAAAGCAAAATCATATATAATAATCAGTTTCTATTTTTAGGAACTGATTTTTTTATTGGGAGTGTCACCATTTTCGTTTTTTGTCAGGCTCTCACCCGCTGTCCGTTATATCTATTGTTCCGCTCTGCTCCACAATAGGATGCCACTTCCATCGGGACTAGAATAAAGTTTCAGTCTTCTTTCCACACCAAAATTGATTCTTTTAATTTGGTTCATTTTTCTTTATCTTTGCACACTACAAAAAATCAGAAATGTCAAAGTCACTTATACCGAAACTCGAAGCCATTAAACAACGCTACAACGAAGTTGCAGATCTCATTATTCAGCCCGAAATCATTTCTGACCAAAAGAAATATTCAACGTTAAATAAAGAATACAGCGACTTAGGAAAAATCGTTTTCGTTTTCGATCAATATATGCAAGCTCTTAAAACCATTGAAGAATCCGACGAAATTATCGCCGATGGTTCTGACAAAGAGTTTGTCGAAATGGCGAAACTGGAGAAGTACGAAATGCTTGACAAAATTCCGGGGTTGGAAGAAGAGTTAAAAGTGCTTTTAATTCCGAAAGATCCAACCGACGATAAAAATGTAATTGTTGAACTTCGCGCCGGAACTGGTGGAGATGAAGCTGCAATTTTTGTGGAAGACGTCTATAGAGCTTACGCCATGTACTTCAAATCAAAAGGTTGGAAACACGAAATCACCGATTCCAGTGAAGCTTCGAAAGGCTATAAAGAATTGATTTTGAGAGTAGAAGGAAATGACGGAATCTACGGAATCATGAAATTCGAATCTGGAGTTCACCGTGTACAACGAGTTCCTGAAACGGAATCACAAGGTAGAGTTCATACTTCAGCAATTACAGTCGCCGTTTTACCGGAAGCTGAAGAAGTAGACTTTGAATTAAATCCGGCCGACATCGAAATGCAGACTTCAAGATCTGGAGGTGCAGGTGGACAAAACGTAAATAAAGTAGAAACAAAAGTTCAGTTAACGCACAAACCATCAGGAATGGTCGTTGTTTGTCAGCAGGCACGTTCCCAGTTGGCCAACCGTGAATTAGCAATGGAAATGCTTCGTACCAAATTATACGATATCGAATTGCAAAAAGCAGTTGGTGATGTTGCCGCTCAAAGAAAATCAATGGTTTCCACTGGTGACCGTTCTGCAAAAATTAAGACTTATAACTATTCTCAAGGAAGAGTGACCGATCATCGAATTAACAAATCAATGTACAATCTTGACGCGTATATGAATGGTGATATCCAGGAAATGATCGATGCTGTGATTATGGCGGAGAATGCTGAGAAAATGAAAGGCGAGGAAGACAATTACTAATCAAGTTTAAAATATTTTAATATCTTTGAAAAAATTACAACATTTTAGTATTATGAAAAAATCAATTTTTATTTTAGGTGCAGTTGCAGCTTTCGCTTTGACTTCTTGTAAAAAAACCGAAACTGTTAGCACAGATTCTGACATGGACTCTACTGCTTCGGTAGTTATCGTAGACAACGATTCTTTGCCAATTACTAATGATTCAACAATCAATGAAATGGACAATGCTGCAGAAAATGCAGTAGATGCTACCGGAAACGCAATCAAAGAAGGTGCAGCTGAAGTAAAAGATGCTGCTAAAGATGCAACAGATGGAGATGGCGATATCACAAAATAATTAAAACTTTTAGTTTTTATTGAACCCACATTTATGTGGGTTTTTTATTTTTTAATAATGTCATTTCACAATTTTGAGTCCAAAGTTAATTACTATTCAAAAGAAATTGGAAATCATTAACTTTACTTTTTCTAAAGCCAACAAAATGCGTCAAAAAATACAAAACCAAAATCCTGATTTTTCTCTTAAGTCGGAAGCAATACTTCCCTACTTTTTTGAAAAAGACGGCTTGGAAATGAAATCTTCTTACACCGAAAATGATTCAAAAACATTAACAGAAAAACAATATTCTGCTGGAGTTGCTCCTTATTTACGCGGTCCCTATTCCACCATGTATGTTCAAAAACCCTGGACGATTCGCCAATATGCGGGATTTTCAACAGCGGAAGAATCTAACGCTTTTTATAGACGAAACTTAGCCGCGGGACAAAAAGGTCTTTCTGTTGCTTTTGATCTGGCCACGCATCGAGGCTATGATTCTGATCACCCAAGAGTTGAAGGTGATGTCGGAAAAGCCGGAGTTGCCATCGATTCCATTGAAGACATGAAAATTTTATTTAACGAGATTCCCTTAGATGAAATCTCGGTTTCAATGACGATGAACGGAGCGGTTTTACCGGTTTTAGCCTTTTATATTGTCGCTGCAGAGGAACAGGGAGTTTCTCAGGATAAATTATCGGGAACCATTCAGAATGACATTTTAAAAGAATTCATGGTGCGAAATACTTACATTTATCCGCCAACGCCTTCCATGAAAATTATTGCTGATATTTTCGAATATACGGCTCAAAATATCCCGAAGTTTAATTCGATCTCTATTTCAGGTTATCATATGCAGGAAGCTGGTGCAACGCCGGTTTTAGAAATGGCTTACACTTTAGCAGATGGTTTAGAATATGTGAGAACCGGAATGAAAGCCGGAATGAAAGTCGATGATTTTGCTCCCCGTTTATCTTTTTTCTGGGCCGTGGGAATGAATCATTTTATGGAAATTGCGAAAATGCGGGCAGCTCGTTTTATCTGGGCAGACTTATTAACGCAATTTAATCCACAGAATCCGAAGTCTTTAGCCTTAAGAACGCATTCCCAAACTTCAGGTTGGAGTTTAACCGAACAGGAACCTTTCAATAATATTACACGAACAGCCATCGAAGCTTTATCCGCCGCTTTGGGTGGAACGCAGTCTTTACATACAAATGCTTTGGATGAAGCGATTGCTTTACCAACCGATTATTCCGCAAAAATTGCCAGAAATACGCAGATCATTTTACAACGGGAAAGTGGAATTTGCGACGTCGTAGATCCAATGGGCGGAAGTCACCTGGTCGAAAGTCTGACTCAGCAAATGATCGATGAAGCCATGAAATTCATCGATGAAGTGGAGAAAGAAGGCGGTATGACGAAAGCTATCGAAGCCGGAATTCCCAAAATGAGAATTGAAGAGGCTGCTGCGAAAAAACAGGCAAAAATCGATAGTGGTGAAGAATTCATCATCGGTGTAAATTCTTTCAAATCGACTCAAAAGCAGATGGAATTGGATATTTTAGATATCGATAATTCTGAAGTACGTCGTAAACAAATAGAAAGATTACATCAAATAAAAAGTGATAGAAATCCTGAAGCAGTTCTAGAGATTTTAGATCAATTAAAAGAATCTGCAAAATCTGGCGAAGGAAATCTTCTGGAAATCTGCATAGAAGCTGCAAGACGAAGAGTGACTTTAGGAGAAATGAGCGACGCAATGGAAGAAAGCTTCGGGCGTTACAAAGCGAATATCAGAACCATACAAGGAGTTTATGCCATGAATGCAAGCAAAAATGAATATTTCCCCAAAGCTCTTGCTTTAACTGAAAAGTTTGAAGAGCACGAAGGAAGACGACCAAGAATTATGGTTGTGAAAATGGGACAGGACGGACATGATCGTGGCGCAAAGGTAGTAGCCACAGCATTTGCCGACATGGGATTTGATGTCGATGTTGCACCCTTATTCCAAACTCCTGAAGAAGTTGCAAAACAGGCGGTAGAAAATGATATTCATATTTTGGGCGTTTCCTCTTTGGCTGCCGGACATAAATATCTGGTTCCTGAAGTCGTTTCAGAATTAAAAAAACTAGGTGCAGAAGATATTACTATTGTTGTTGGTGGCGTAATTCCAAAACAGGATTATGATTTTCTTTATGAAAATGGAGCGGACTATATTTTCGGTCCAGGAACGAATTTACCGAAATCTGCGTGTGAGATTTTGGAAGGATTTCTTGAATAATTTACATCAAAAGTTGAGAAAAAATATATTGTTTCTTCTTTTAATATCTCTTTCTTTTTTTTTCATGTGAGAAAAAGGACGAAACTTTAGACTTGAAATATGAGGTTTTAAACCAACTTATTGCAGAAGATATTGCTGGAAATAAAGCATCAGCGTATACTGAAAAATATTTATATAATATTTCAAAACCAGTCGATCTAAAATTCAGAGAAATAGTACCTGAAAAAGAAAACAAAATAGTAGAACCACCTCCACCAAGTTCACACGGACCTATATACTTACCTGAGAACGGCATTTTTACAAAAGATGACTTGGCATATATCAAAATTCAATTAAATACAAATTCTGATTTTATTTTTAAACCTACTAAAATCACATCTAAAGTTGAATTTATTGATACAGAAAAATTTCAGAAATTTCAGAAGTCGCAAGAAAACTATATATCTGCAAAAGACTATTGGAAAAAATTCAGAGCAGAATTTGGCGATATATGTTTGAGAAATTATTCGATTCCTTAGTTCAATAAAGAGAGGAATATCTGCATTGTGATCAATTCTATTTCTTGTGGACCACTTTGGGGCGGTGGTGAAACTTCTGTCTATAAAAAAATCAATGGAAAATGGAAAGTCATTAAAACTTTCAATCATTGGGTAAATTAAAGAGCACTAATTAATTTCTCAACCTCAATTTTCTGAGTTGAATACTTTCGTTGCAACTCCGAATTCTCTCCCATTCTTTTATAATATTCCAAAGCTTTTTCACCGAAGAATTTTTTATGAAAATCTGAAATATCAGGAACGAGGGGAAATTGTTTATGGAAAAGCATTTCGTAATAAGCCTGAAATTCTCTTTCGTTTTTATCTTCTACTAAAGTTTCTCGCGCTTTCTGTCGAACGTGTAACATTTCGTGCGCCACCATGTTTGCAACTAAATTCAGATCGAAATCGAAAAGGTTTCGGGGAATCATCACCATTTGTTTTTCACCGAGAACGCCTTCTGTAGTAAGTAACATTTTATTCGGTTCTAATTCTGGACGGAAACCGAAGCCTGCGAAATTTTCATTTTTAAGCCCGAATGAGTCGATGAGAAAATGAGCTGCATCGAGAATCTGGTCGTTTTCTTTGTAGGCGTTGATGTGATTTTTGATAGGTTCTAAATTCATGACTTAAAATAAATATATTACTATTTCTGTATTTCTTTTTTCACGCAAAGACAAATACATTTTGAAAAATTACGGCGCAAAAGCGTTTCACTGAACAACGGCGCAAATTACAGATAATTTTTAGTAAATATTTAGCGTGGATAAATTAGTTAGAATATACATTTCGACTAAACAAAACTCATTGTTGCAATAAAAAAACGGGCTAAAAGCCCGTTTCTACTGATTGATTATCTTTTCGTTTTGAAAACAAATGTTTCTAGCTTGTTCAAGATTGCGACCGCTCGTCTTTAAGGACGAGACTCTACTCAATATCTTCGAACTCCATATCTACTTCTAATTTCTCTGCAAGAAGTTTGGAGATCTTCACTCGGAGTGGTTCGATATCAATATTTTCCATTGCGTCATTGGCGAAGGCGAACAATAACATCGCCTGCGCTTCTTTCTTGGAAATTCCACGTGCGCGAAGGTAAAACAAAGCGTCTTCATTCAACTGACCGACTGTACAACCGTGTGAACATTTCACATCGTCTGCGAAAATTTCTAACTGTGGCTTGCTGTCAATCGATGCACCTTCGTCGAGCAAAATATTGTTGTTTTGCTGATAAGCATTGGTTTTCTGAGCGATTTTATCTACGTAAACTTTACCATTGAAAACCCCGTGAGATTTACCTTTGTAAATTCCTTTGTAATTTTGGTAACTCTCGCAATTTGGCGTCTTGTGATGAACGGCAGTATGGTGATCAACCAGTTGATCGCCATCGATAATGGTAATTCCATTCATAAACGAGTTTATATTCTCACCGTTATGAATAAAATCTAAGTTGTTACGCACCAATTTTCCACCAAACGAAAACGTGTTGACTGTCGTTAAACTATCACGTTCCTGTTTTGCAAAAGTATGATCCATCATATAAGAGGTATCACTGTCATTTTGTACTTTGTGCCAATCTGCTTTCGCATTTTGTGCCGTAAAGATCTCCGTTACTGTATTGGTAAAAACATAAGTTTCATCAAAGTTGTGGTGACTTTCGATCACTTCAATTTTGGAACCTTGTTCTGCAATCAGTAAGTTACGCGTATTGTAAAACGTATTTTCGTCTTGATTTTGAGAGATATAGAACACGTGAATTGGTTTTTCAATCACAACATTCTTTGGAACTTTCAAGAAAAACCCTTGCTTGCAGTAAGCAGTATTCAAGTTCGTAAACGCTAAATTCTGGTCAGCGATGGTATTGAAATACTGATCGAAAACATCTTTATGTTTCGGATCATTTAAAGCGTAATTGAAAGAAAGCAATTCTACATTTTCAATAGAAATTTTTGATAATTCTTTGTGCAACTTGCCATTAATAAAAACGATCCAGTCGAAGTTTTCTTCGCCCAAATGCAGTTCTGCAATTTGTTCTTTTGAAATGGTGTGAGCTTCATTTGGGAAGAAATTATAATTCTTCTCGGTGATTTCTCTTAAGTTTGTGTATTTATATTCCTCGTCTTTTTTAGTTGGAAATCCAAAATGAAAGAACTTTTTCAAGGCAGCATTTCGGGTCTCATCCAGAAAACGGTGTTGAAGCGTATCTAAAAAAGCAGCGTGGTTGTTTTGTATATTTTCTAATAGAGCCATTGTATTGATTTGAAATTCGACATTTTAAAAGGAAATTTGTGGTTTACAAATTCCAAATTAATTCAAAAGCCAATCGTATCCTTTTTCCTCTAATTCAAAAGCAAGTGATTTATCACCAGTTTTGATGATTTTTCCGTCGGCTAAAACGTGAACAAAATCAGGCTCGATATAATCTAAAAGTCTTTGGTAGTGGGTAATTAACAAAACAGCGTTTCCTTCTTTTCTGAAAGAGTTAACTCCGTCTGCCACAATTCTCAAAGCGTCAATATCTAATCCTGAATCGGTTTCATCAAGTATCGCCAACTTCGGATTCAACATCATCATTTGAAAAATCTCGTTTCTTTTCTTCTCACCTCCAGAAAATCCCTGATTCAATGAACGGTTCAAAAACTCTCTTTTAATGTTCAATTTTTCAGAATTTTCTTTTACCAAACCTAACATTTCTTTTGCAGACATATTTTCTAAACCTTTTGCTTTTCGGTTTTCGTTGATGGCTGCTTTGATAAAGTTGGTAACGGTAACTCCAGGAATTTCTACTGGATATTGAAATGAAAGGAAAATTCCTTCATGTGCTCTTTCTTCTGGAGCATCTTCGATAATGTCTTTTCCTTCGAAAAGAATTTCACCATCGGTCACTTCGTACTCTTCTTTTCCTGCGATAACAGAAGCCAAAGTAGATTTACCAGCTCCGTTGGGTCCCATGATGGCATGAACTTCACCTGGATTTATTTGTAGATTGATTCCTTTTAAGATTTCTGCTCCGTCTTGGATTCTAGCGTGTAAGTTGTTAATTTTTAACATAATATGAAATGAGGTAATTAGATAGTTTAAAAGTTAATTACTTCCTGTTTTTTTACTGTTATGATTATTTTCTCTGAAATTCGTTTCCCCGAATTTTGAACGGGAATATTGATATTAAACCAGTTCCTGGTTTATCCAACTGAACCTTCTAAAGAAATCTCTAATAATTTCTGTGCTTCGATGGCAAATTCCATCGGTAATTTATTCAATACTTCTTTTCCGAAACCGTTGACAATTAAAGCGATCGCTTTTTCTGTACTGATTCCTCTTTGGTTACAATAGAAGATCTGATCTTCACCGATTTTTGAAGTTGTTGCTTCGTGTTCCAGTTGCGAACTTGTATTTTTCACTTCGATGTAAGGGAAAGTATGCGCTCCACATTCATTTCCCATCAATAAAGAGTCACATTGTGAAAAGTTACGCGCTCCTTTTGCGGAAGGCATCATTTTCACCAATCCTCTATAAGAGTTGTTTGATTTCCCGGCAGATATTCCTTTAGAAATAATCGTTGACTTGGTGTTTTTTCCGATGTGGATCATCTTGGTTCCCGTATCAGCGTATTGATGATGATTGGTAACCGCGATCGAATAAAATTCACCAACAGAATTATCACCTTTTAAAATACAGCTTGGATATTTCCAAGTTACGGATGATCCAGTTTCAACTTGCGTCCAGGAGATTTTTGCATTTTTCTCACAAATTCCTCGTTTTGTTACGAAATTGAAAACTCCACCCTTGCCTTCTGAATCTCCAGGGTACCAGTTTTGTACGGTTGAGTATTTAATTTCAGCATCATCCATAGCGAATAATTCTACTACGGCGGCGTGTAATTGATTTTCATCTCTTGCCGGTGCAGTACAACCTTCTAAGTAAGAAACGTAACTTCCTTCATCAGCGATCAGTAATGTTCTTTCAAACTGTCCACTTCCTGATTTGTTTATTCTAAAGTAGGTAGAAAGTTCCATCGGACATTTAACGCCTTTTGGAATATAGCAGAAACTTCCGTCAGAGAATACGGCTGAGTTTAAAGCTGCATAGTAGTTATCACCCCTTGGGACCACCTTTCCAATATATTTACGGACCAATTCCGGATAATCTCTGATTGCTTCAGAAATTGCACAGAAAATAATTCCTTTATCTTTTAACGTTTTCTGGAAAGTAGTTTTTACAGAAACCGAATCGATCACAATATCCATCGCAACGCCAGAAAGCCTTTTCTGCTCCTCGATATTGATTCCTAGTTTAGCAAAGGTTTTCAATAATTCAGGATCAACTTCATCTAAGCTTGCTAATTCTGGTTTTACGGTTGGCGCTGAATAATATCGAATAGATTGAAAGTCAGGCTTTTCATAAGTAACATTGGCCCAATCAGGCTCCTCCATTTTCAACCATATCCTGTACGATTCTAATCGCCATTCGGTCATCCATTCCGGTTCTTCTTTTTTCGCCGAAATCATTCTCACAATTTCTTCTGATAAACCATTCGGAAAGTCGTCATATTCGATATCCGTGGTAAAACCGTATTCATATTTCTGATTTTCAAGATCAACCCTAAGATCGTCTTCTGTATATTTTGTTGCCATTTCTTTTAGTAAAAATTAAATGTTTTACAGTGAGAAACTCTCACCGCAACCGCAAGTTCTGTTTGCATTCGGATTATTAAATACAAAACCTTTCCCATTCAACCCTGCTGAAAAATCAAGTATTGTTCCTGCTAAATAAAGTACTGATTTCTTATCGACAATGATTTTAATTCCATTATCCTCAAAGATCTGATCTGAATCTGTTTTTTCATTGTCAAATTTCAGTACATATTCTAAACCGGAACACCCGCCGCTTTTTACGCCGACTCTGATATAATCTTCAAAAGGTTTGAAGCCGTCTTCAGTCATTAACTGAATGGCTTTTTCTTTTGCTAGATCGCTTACTTTTATCATTGTTTTTATTTAGAATCATTTTAGATTGCAAAATTACTAATAATATAATGAATATCAAATTTGCTTCGGTATATTTGTCTATCAATCTCATAGACGTGAATCTTTAACTTTTACCAGCGTTGAGTATCAAAAAACAAATTATTAAAAAATGAAAAAAATTGCACTCCTAATTTTGGTTATCTGTTCTCAAATTGTTTTTTCGCAAGCGAACCGTTTCGTGTATCAAGTTACCATGAAACCTGATTCTACGGATAGGAATAATACAAAATCAGAAATCGTTCATCTTGATATCTCAGGAGCAAACTCGATTTTCTATGGAGAAAACAGAATCAAGAGAGATTCTATTATCGGCAGAATGAGACAAACCGGAAGTTTTAATTTTGATAGAACTCAGATGCAAAATTTAAGAAGCAACCTGGATTTCATTATAGAAAAAGATTATAAAACCGGAAAGAAATTATATCAAGCAAGAATTCTGCGCGATCAATACGCTTACGAAGAAGACCGACCAATGGATTGGAAGATCCTGCCGGAAACTGCGACCATTGGCGAATATAAAACTCAAAAAGCAGAGACAAAATTTGCAGGCAGAACTTGGTTCGCTTGGTTTTCGACAGAAATACCTTTTCAAGACGGCCCTTATAAATTTTCAGGATTGCCAGGATTGATCGTTAAAGTTGAAGATTCCAAAGGCGACTATAGTTTCGATTTAAAAGAAGCCAAAAAAATTACGGAAATTGCAAGTTTCGAGCAAAGAGGTTCTACGATTCCTGTTAAAAGAGCCGCTTTTGAAAAACAACAAGAGCAGTTTAGAAAAGATCCGATGGCAGCGATTTCTTCCGCCAGTGGTGGCCGTGGCAACATGAGAATTCAAATGGATCCGAATCAGCGGAAACAAATGGAGGAGCGACAAAAAGAAGAACTCAAAAAGAATAACAATCCGATTGAATTGAAATAGATCACAAAAAATCCCGGTTAACGTTTATTAACCGGGATTTTTATTTTTATCATTGTTAAATTCTTTCTTCAGCCTTCAACCATTTGGAACTTGACAAATATTGATTGTCTGGATAATAGATGAAAAGGCAATTCTTTCCTTTGATCGTATTGATAATCGGTTCAGCCAAAGCTCTGGGAACTGCAGGACAACCCCAACTTCTACCAAGACGTTTTTGGTTTTTAATAAAATCTTCGCTTACATAATCAGCGCCATGCATCACGATTGCACGTTGCAAGGCCGCATCATTATAACCAGAATCCATTCCTAAAAGTTTCAGTGAATAGCCATTAGAACCGTTATAAGTCGTTTCTGTGATATAGAAACCAAGACTACTTTGCAAAGAACTTTCAGTATTTGAGAATTTCTGAGCGAATTCTTCACCTGTATTTTTTCCGTGTGCTACCAGCGAATTAAATAGCACTTTTTTTTCGTTCAGATCGATGATCCAAAGTCTTTTCTCCGCAGATGACAATGAAAAATCGCAGATGGTGAGGAGATGCGAATCTTGATCCAGCTTCCCTTCTTTTTTAAGATTGATAAAACCTAAATAAGCTTTTGTAAAAACATCGGACTGAAGTTGATTAATATTATCGAAACCGATCGCGTTGTAAATTTCTTCCGCATAGCTTGCTGTGGATTTCGGCTCGGAGGTAAGGACTAAATTTTGTGATTGGGTTTTTAAAGGATTTTCTGTTGTGGTTTTCTTTAAATCCTCCACTTTATAGAAGGATGTAGCGAAAAACAAAACAGTTATTAAGGGTAAAAAGACCTTCTTCATTCTCTATTATGTTAAATGATTTTAAGTAGGCAAATTTACAATTAATTAGTTATCAAGCAATTGAATGATAATTTTTTAACGTTAATTAAGAAGATTTAACGGTTCTAAGGTCAGGTCATTTATATTTATTAATTTTGCAAAAGCATGTCGAGAACTTTGAAAATATTTTTTATTGTTTTGGGGTTGAGTATTTTTATTCTTCCCAAGCAAATGGTCTTTGCTCAAAGTACCGTGGAATGCTGTGATCAGAAAGTAATTAAAGATGATTGCTGCAAAGCAAAAAAGACTACTTCCTGTCATTCTGAAAACTCTACAAATGATTCCCCAGAAAACCACTGTGGCGATGATTGTAACCAATGTAATTCCTGCACTGTAAATTGTGTTATGAATTACCTTTCTCCCGAATTTAGTATGAATTTGAAACATCGTTTCTTTATTCAGAAACTCAATTTTGAATACGGGAATTCTTATTTCTCATCAAATATTGAAAACATTTGGCAACCGCCTAAATTAAGTTAACACATTACAAAACAGCCAAAAGAATGTTCTTTCGGCAACCTTATTATGTTAATTAACTTATTATAAAAATGAAAACTTTGTTAAAAAGTCTTTGCTTATTCTCCCTATTATTTACTTCCTTTTTATTCGCTCAAACCATCACTAAATCAACTTTCCTGGTTAAAGGTGAATGCGCGATGTGTAAAGAAAGAATTGAAAGTACCGCAAAAAAAACAGGCGCCAAAACTGCCAACTGGAACTCAACAACGCAACAGCTTGCAGTAGAATTTGACGCTGATAAAACTTCATCGGATCAAATTTTACAGAAAATTGCAGATGCCGGACACGACAACGAAAAGTTCACCGCAATTGACGCTGTTTATGCAAACCTTCCTTCCTGCTGTCTTTATGAAAGAGCTCCTTCTTTTATTAAAACCGAAACAGCTACTCCAGCAGCGAAAAAAGACAATCAATTTTTTGTTCGCGGAAATTGTGGCTCGTGTAAAGCAAGAATCGAAAAAGCTGCTGCAAGTGCTGGTGCCGATTCATCCAGTTGGGATGCAGATACGCAAATCGTAACCTTAAACTTTGATCCTGCAAAAACGTCAGCAGATAAGATCTTGAAAAAAATCGCAGAAGTCGGACACGATAACGAAAAATATACGACCAAAGATGATACCTATAAAAATCTTCCTGGATGTTGTCTGTACGACCGCGAGTTACCACTAGGTGTAAAAAGCGACTTGGTTCACCATGATGAAGAACCAGCAGTTAAAAAAGGTTTTTCTGATCAACCCTTAAAGAAGGATAATCAATTTTTTGTTCGTGGAAATTGTGGATCTTGTAAAGCAAGAATTGAAAAAGCTGCCGCAAGTGCTGGCGCCGATTCATCTAGCTGGGACGCAGATACACAAATCGTAACCTTAAACTTCGATCCTGCTAAAACTTCAGCAGATACAATTTTGAAAAAAATCGCAGAAGTCGGACACGATAACGAAAAATATACGACCAAAGATGACGCCTATAAAAATCTTCCTGGATGTTGTCTGTACGACCGCGAGTTGCCCCTAGGTGTGAAAAGCGATCTGGTTCATCATGAAGAAGAAGCGCCCGCACCGAAAAAAGATTTCACGCAACATGCCGATCATTTCGATAAATCGATTGAAGAAGTTCGGTTGATCAGACTTGCTGATGCCACGGCTTTAAGTAGAAAAGAAACGAGCTTGACTTTTAATATCGGGACCAAAGAATTATTGAAAGCTGCATGTTGTAACCTATCTGAAAGTTTTGAAACCAATGCTACCGTAGATGTTTCTTTTACCAATGCAGTAACAGGAACAAAGCAATTGAAAATGTTAGGTTTGGATCAAAAATACACTTCGCTAACCAAAGAACTTTTGCCATCGATTCGTGGATTAGCAGCACCATACGGACTGAACTTAATCCCAGGAAGATGGATCGGAGGAATCCAGTTAACAAAAGGTGGAAGCACCGTAGTAAACGGGTACGAAAGTATTACCGGACAGATCAATACCGAACTGTTGAAATTTAACGAACAACCCGAAACCGCAGTCAACTTTTTTGGTGACGCAAACGGAAGATTAGAAACCAATATTACAACTACTTCTCAATTGAACGGTAAGTGGAATCAATCGGTTTTGCTTCATGGCAATGCAACTCTTGGGAAAAAAGATTCCAATAATGATGGCTTTTTAGATCAGCCGACAGGAAACCAAATCAATGCAGCCTATCTTTTAAATTATAATGATTTGGAAGGCTCAGGATTAGGAACGCATTTCGGAATCAGCTTTGTAAAAGATGAAAGGTTTGGCGGACAGACTGCATTTGACAAAAAGATCGATCGTTCACAACAAAGTGCTTACGGAGTTGGAATCGATCTTTCAAGATTTGAGATCTGGAATAAAACCGGCTACATATTCAAAGGTAAACCTTACCAAAGTATTGGTTGGATGAATCAGTTTACGACGCATCAACAGGATAGTTTCTTCGGGAACAGAAATTATTGGGGAAATCAAAATACGTTCTACTCGAACTTGGTTTTTGAAAGTATCATTGGCAACTCAAACAATAAATTTAAAACCGGAGCAAGTTTTTTATATGATCAGTACGATGAAGATTATCTGACTCAAAATTATAAAAGAACCGAAACCGTTCCTGGCGTATTTTTCGAATATACTTTGACAGGCTTAAAATATACTTTGGTTGCTGGTGCAAGAACAGATTTTCACAATTTAGCGGGCACGCAGTTTACGCCAAGAGTGAACTTTAAATATGACCTTTTTGACAAAACAATTCTTCGCCTTTCAGCTGGAAGAGGTTTCAGAACGGCTAACGTTTTCGCAGAAAGTCAACAATATTTCGGATCGAACAGACAGATAGAGATCCTGGAAAATGGTGGTAAGATCAATGGTTTAGAACCAGAAATTGCTTGGAATTACGGAGCAAGTCTTCAGCAGGAATTTAGATTATTCAATAGAAAAGCAACTTTAGTAGCAGATTTCTTTAGAACAGATTTCCAAAATCAAGTTTTGACAGATTTGGATATCTCCCCGCAAAAAATCGTCTTTTACAATTTAAAAGGAGAATCATTTGCCAACAGTTTTCAAACCCAGTTGGATTTTACACCAGCGAAGAATCTAGAAATGAGATTGGCGTATAAGTATTATGATGTACAGGCAAATTTCATCGATGGCCAAAGAGAAATTCCTTTTATGGCAAAAAACAGAGGATTCTTTAATGCTTCTTATTCGACCGATAAAACAGACAAAGGTGCTTTCTGGAATATGGATGCGACCCTACAGTTAATTGGTCAACAGAAACTTCCGAACTTAAATGCTAATCCTTTAGAATACAGAATACCAGAATATTCAAAAAGTTACTCAACACTTAATGCGCAGATCTCCAGAAACTTTAATAAAAGTATTCGTGCTTATGTTGGTGGAGAAAACCTGTTAGGTTATACACAGGACAATCCGATCATTGATGCCGAAAATCCTTTCGGAAACTACTTTGATGCGGGAATGGTTTACGCGCCAATTATGGGAGCAAATGTATATTTCGGTGTAGATTTTAAGTTCTAATTAAATTTCCTATTTTTGAAAAAAAAGAAAAGATGAGAATATTACCTTTATTAATAGCAAGTGCGACACTTCTTTATTCATGCGATAAGAAAGAAGCATCTACGACGGAAAACGCAGCTATTACAGCGACGGCAACTGATTCAACAAATGTGAGTGTTGCAAAGACGAGTGCTGATGTAACTTCACAAGACGCTACTGCAATTGCAGCGAATACTCCAAGTGATAAACCAGCTTTGAACCCAGAACATGGTCTGCCGTATCACCGTTGCGAAATAGCTGTCGGAGCGCCGATTGACAGTGCACCAACACAGCAAGCGCCGCAACAAGTTGTACCACAACAAACGGCTGCAAGCAACAGTTTTAACACCAATCCGATTTCACCTTCTTTAGCACCATCTTCTGCGCCGGCGTCAGTTCAGGCAACAGGTCCGAAGCCTGCTAATAATCCGGCACACGGACAACCTCATCACCGTTGTGATTTAGAAGTTGGAGCGCCTTTAACATAAAGGTAGACGAAAAATAATAATTGTATTTGATAGTGTAAACCTCGGCTTTGGTCGGGGTTTTTATTTTAGATAAACCAATTCATCTTTGAATTCATCATCCAGGCTTTGAAGGACTTTGGCTGTTTTCGTTTTATCAATCAAGTCTTTAACGAAAAAACTGGTTTCAAAAAACTGTCGATGAACGCCTGGAAGTAATTGCATGAAGTAATTCATTCCAACCTCATTATTGTGAAGATCCATTTTCGTTTCTAATGGTTTATTAGGGAAAAGTTCTTCATGTAAATCGGTCATTTTCTTACAATATTCCAAAGCTTTCTTGGGAGAGGAGATCTTGCAACAATACATCATGATCAAACAAGTCCACAACGAATGTCGAAAAGCATTACCTACTCCATTATTGGAATGGGTTTTTGGAAAATGTTTTTGAGCTAAAGTGAAACTTCTGAGCGTGGCATAAAATCCCATTATTGAAAATAGCGGATGCGGAAGCGTCAATCGCAAAAGTTTCATGATCTTGTTGAAACTCAAGGATTTTAAAGCATTAAATATAATTTTGATGTTCCTCATAAAAAGAAATCCCACCTCCAATGAGGTGAGATTTTATTAAATATTTAAACTCTTTTAAACGTGGCTTAAAAGTTTTACTGTTTTCGAAACTTTGTCCTTGATCTCCGTTCTTTTAACGATGAAATCTACAAATCCTTTCTCTTGCAAAAATTCGGAAGTCTGGAAACCTTCCGGTAAATCTTTACCAATAGTTTCACGGATAACACGTGGCCCAGCGAAACCGATTAAAGCTCCTGGTTCTGCCATAATGATATCTGCTGTCATCGCGAATGATGCGGTAATTCCACCAAAAGTAGGATCACACAAATAAGCGATGTACAATAAACCAGCTTCTGAAAGTTGCGCCAACTTCGACTGAACTTTTGCCAATTGCATTAGGGAATAGGTGGCTTCCTGCATTCTCGCTCCACCAGATTGACAGATGATCATGTAAGGAAGTTTGTTTTCGATACAATAATCAACTGCTCTTCGGATTTTTTCGCCCATCACTGAACCTAATGATCCACCGATAAAACTAAAATCCATACAAGAAATGACCATCTTTTCCCCATTAACCGTTCCAACTGCATTTCTGATTGAATCTGTTAATTTCGTTTTCGCTTTTACTTCTTTCAAACGGTCGGTGTAAGACTTGGTATCTTTGAAGTTCAACATATCTACACTCTCTACATTAGCATCGAGTTCTGTAAATTTATTTTCATCAAAAAGAATCGAAAAGAATTCTCTACTTCCTATTCTTACGTGGAACCCATCTTCTGGAGACACATAATTATTGGCTTTCAACTCTTCGTGTTCTACCACTTTTCCACTCGGCGTTTGATGCCAAAGTCCTTTGGGAACGTCTTTTTTATCTTCCGTAGAAGTCGTAATATTCTGTGTTTTCCTTTTAAACCAGTCGAATGCCATATTTTTCTAAATTTTAGATTTTAGATTTTAGATTAAAAACAAATAAGTTTATTTAAAATCTGAAATTTATATTTAAAGAGTGTTGATGTTGTTCAAATCTTCAAATGCCTGAACCAATCTTGTGCTAAAGGTTTCTTCACCTTTTCTCACCCAACCTCTTGGATCGTAATATTTTTTGTTTGGTAAATCAGCACCATCTGGGTTACCGACTTGCGTTCTTAGATATTCCACTTTTTCTACCATGTAATCTCTGATTCCTTCAGTATAGGCAAACTGTAAATCAGTATCGATATTCATTTTAATTACTCCATAATCAATAGCTTCTCTGATCTCTTCCAATGAAGAACCCGATCCACCATGGAATACGAAGTTAATTGGTTCTGCTCCAAGGCCAAATTTTTCAGAAACAAATTTCTGAGAATTATCAAGAATTTTTGGTGTTAATTTCACGTTACCTGGTTTGTATACTCCGTGTACGTTTCCAAAAGCTGCTGCGATCGTAAAGTTTGGAGAGATTGCACTTAATCTTTCGTAAGCGTAAGCAACTTCATCTGGTTGTGTATATAATTTTGAAGAATCTACTCCTGAATTATCAACACCATCTTCTTCACCACCAGTAATCCCAAGTTCGATTTCTAAAGTCATTCCCATTTTTGCCATTCTCTCGAAATACTTGCAAGACATGTCCATATTTTCTTCGATTGATTCTTCAGATAAATCAAGCATATGAGATGAATAAAGCGATTTTCCTGTTTGTGCGAAAAACTCTTCGTTGGCATCCATTAAACCATCGATCCAAGGCAATAATTTTTTTGCACAGTGGTCAGTATGCAAAATTACGGTTGCTCCGTATGCTTCTGCTAAAGTATGAATATGTTTTGCGCCAGCGATACCTCCTAAAATGGCAGCTTGCTGACCGTCATTGCTTAAACCTTTTCCTGCATTGAAAGCAGCGCCTCCATTAGAGAACTGAATAATGATCGGTGAGTTCAATTTTGCGGCAGTTTCTAAGGCTGCATTTACATTACTTGAACCAATCACATTCACTGCGGGAAGTGCAAATTTATTTTCCTTCGCGTATTGGAAAATGTCTGTAACCATTTGCCCTGTGGCAACTCCTGCTGGAAATTTCTTGCTCATAACTGATATTTTTATAGATTTATTATTTGCTGTTTTAGGAACAGTAAAGTTAAGGATTTTAAGTGAAATATTTAATTTCTTTTATCATTACCCCAAAGCAGTTTTTGACGGATTGTTTCGTAGAAACTCAGGTTAGTCGGATGAATGAGGAGTATTTTAAAATGGGCTTTGCGCAAGATGATTTCTACATCGGTTTCCATATGAAACAGTCTGGAATCCAGCGAAAGCGAATATTGTGGAACGCGGCTTTTTACCTTTAAATGAATTTCTACATCATCATTAACAATGAGTGGACGAACATTTAAATTGTGTGGTGCAATTGGCGTAATAACGAACGTGTTGTTGCTGGGTGTGATAATTGGACCACCGCAACTAAGAGAATAAGCGGTGGAGCCAGTTGGGGTAGAAATGATAATTCCGTCGCCCCAGAAAGTATTTAAAAATTCACCATTAATATAGGACTCCACCGTAATCATCGCGGTTGTTTCCTTTCTGGAAATGGTGAGGTCATTTAAAGCAAAAGGAAAAAACATCGAATTGTTCGGCGAGATAATTTCAATCACCGATCGTTCGCTGATTTTCATGTCTCCTTTAATAATTCCATCGAGTTCTAAAAAAACTTCATCTTTCGTAAAACTTGCTAAGAAACCAAGTCTTCCCGTATTTACACCGACCACAGGAATTTGTAAATCCTGAACAAAAAGCAGGGAATTAACAATTGTTCCATCGCCACCAAAGGTGAAAAACAAATCTACTTTCATTTCGCGCAAATCTTCTTTATGCGCAAAGGTTTCGAAGTTTTTCGAGAACTGCATTGCATTGGCCATTTCCTCATACAACACTGCCTGAACCCCTCTTTTCTCGAGTTCGGAAACAAATTTACTTAGATACAAAAACGTATCTAAATCATTTTTTTGAGAGTAAATGGCTGCCTTCATCTTTATTAAAATTCCATATATTTTTGAAAAAATCCAAAACGATCTTTCAATAATTCTTCTTTTTCGTCGTCATAGTATTTTAGGACGACGTTGTAACCATATCTTTCAAAGGTTTCATCAATTGAACTTAGGTTTTCGCTGCTTATTTTTAAAGTAATCTGCACATCATCTTCGACGAACGCACTGATATAACATCCGTAAATCTTTCCATTATTTGACTCGACAATTTTACAGACGTCGGTCATCGAATAACTTCTTTTATTGATCTGAACAACCAACAACGCTCCGTTTTCTGAAAACAAAGGATATTTCGCAAACTCGCAGAAAACATCATCGCAGGAAAGATATCCCTGGTATTTTTCCAGTTTATTAATAATCGGAACGACGTTGCTGTTGAAGGTATGAAAGAGTTTAATTGAATCTAAAATATTTCCATCATCCAGCAAAGCGAATTTTTCAAAATGATGTTCTAAGGTTGCCAAAGTTCCTTCAGCACTTTCCTCTAAGAATTGCTGACTTAACGCGCCCAGATAAAAACCTTTCTTTTTGATAAAGATATGAGAATAACCAAATTCTTTAGCCACCTCATTTGCCTCTTCAATGGAAGCACTGGTATTGAACGCCGGATAATCTTTAGAAATGTAATCTTTGATAAACATTAGCCAAATTTAGCAAAATATTAAAAGAGAAAGGGTCTTTTTAAAATAAAATAAGATTTACGAAAATAAATTTGGAAACTATAATATTAATTATATATCTTTGTCGCCTTTCATTTTTACTTTTTATTAGATTTATTTAAAACCGCACGACTTTCGGGTCTTGCGGTTTTTCTTTTTTCTCCACTTTCGCTCTTAAGAAAATCAGTCCCGCAAGAATGACAAATGCGCCTACAAACTGCATCGGAGTTAGGGTTTCACCATCTAACATCCCCCAGATCACCGCAACAACAGGCATTAATAAAGTTACTGTAGATGCAAACAAAGGCGTGGATATATTAAGCAAACGATAATTCAACATCATCGCTAAGCCAGTTCCGAAGATTGAAAGTAAACTCACAAAGCCTAATCCAATAAACAAATCTTTGTTCGGTTGTAGGTCATTAAAGAATCCTGCGATCACCAAAGAGATAAGCGACGGGACAATTAAAACAAATGAAAATACGAAAGCAGAAAGTATTTTTGCAGGAATATCACTGAGTTTAGACTTTACAGTCGTCATTGAAATCGCATAGCCTAAAGTTGCCACGAGAAGTAAAACGATTGGAATTAACTTTAGTTCGCCACCTTCACCACCAGAAAACGCCAAGATGCAGGCTCCCGAAAAACTGATCGCTACGCCGATCAATTGTCTTTTTGTAGTTGAAAATTTCCAAAATAAAAATCCGACAATAATAACAAAGATCGGCATCATCGAATTGACGATACCCGCAATACTACTGCTAACGGCAGTTTCGGCAATCGGGAACAAAAACATTGGAATAAAATTACCGGTGATTGCCGCGAGAATAAGCCACTTCAAATGTTTTTTAGGAAATTTTTTAATGTTACTGATCGCCAGTGGAAGCAAAAGAATTCCGGCAATTAAAACGCGCAAAGCCCCCACTTCATAAGGATTAAAGTGCTCCAGTGATTTTTTAATAAGTATAAATGAAGAACCCCAAATAATGGAGAGCGTTATCAGCAAAACCCATTTTTCTTTTTCAGGATTCATGATTGTTGTTGTTTTTTAATCGGTTTAAGTAGTCCTTTTTTGAAATCATGGTTGCACCTAAACTTTCTAAATGTTCGGAGTGAATCTGACAATCAATTAATTCTAAATTTTCTTTTTGACTTTGGATGAAATGAATAAATCCAGCTTTGGAAGCGTTGCTCACCTTTGCAAACATACTTTCGCCACAAAATATTTTTCCTATTTGAATGCCGTAGAATCCACCAACCAGTTTATTATTTTGCCAAACCTCAATGCTTTTTGCAATTCCTACTTCGTTCAGTTTTACAATTGACTTTACTAATTCTTCAGAAAGCCAGGTCCCGTCTTGGTCTTTTCTAAAAGTATCTTTGCACTCTTCGATGACTTCGCGAAAACATGTATTTTCGGTAAAAGTAAAAACCTCATCCCGCATAATTTTCCGCATCGACTTAGATATTTTTAAATCTTTAGGAAAAAGAACGAATCTGGGATCGGGACACCACCAAAGAATTTCTTCGCCCGGATTATACCATGGAAACAACCCCAGTTGATAAGCGAAATACAATCTTTCGGGTGACAGATCGCCACCTATCGCCATAATGCCCGATTCTGACTCTAAAAGATTGGGATCAGGAAAAGAGATTTCGTTGGAGTCAAGCAGTATCATGTGAAAATTAAATCCCGCCGTAAAAGCAGGATTTTATTAATTTTAAATTTCAATATTAGAAAGGTAAATCATCTTCGTCTTCTTCAAACACATTAGATCCTTGCGCAGGAGCTGCTGTTGAAGATGAAGGAGTGGCTTGAGTTGGCTCATGGCCAGTCATTGAATCTACTTTTTCTATTTTCCAACCGGTGATTGAGTTGAAATACTTCACATCACCTTGCGGAGAAGTCCATTCTCTACCCCCAATATTGATGGAAACCTTCACTTTATCACCTTCGTTAAGTTGATTTAGTAAATCACCTTTATCTTTTAAAAACTCGATGCTAATCGGTTGAGGATACTGTTCTTCGGTCACAATAACCATTTCTCTTTTTTGAAAACCGCTCGGAAACGTCTGAACCTCACCTACTTTCTTTATTATTCCTTGTAATTCCATATATAAATTCGTTAAAGGTGTAAAAGTAATAAAAAGGAACTTAAAAAGAAAGTTCTGGGTCTATTTTTGAAAAATTAAAAAAATTAAAAAAAATAGTTGCTTTAGAAAGAAATTTTCTTTTATATTTGCACTCACAAAAAAAGAGAAGAAGTTCAGTTAGCGGATGTGATGTAATTGGTAGCCATGCCAGACTTAGGATCTGGTGCTGTGAGGCGTGGGGGTTCGAGTCCCTTCATCCGCACCATTTTTTAGAAATATTTGTAGCTTTTACCAGCACGTTTCTAAGAAATATTATTGCGAAAATAGCTCAGCTGGTAGAGCACGACCTTGCCAAGGTCGGGGTCGCGGGTTCGAATCCCGTTTTTCGCTCCACTTTTTGCCTTGGTGGTGGAATTGGTAGACACGCAGGACTTAAAATCCTGTGTCCGTAAGGATGTACGGGTTCAAGTCCCGTCCGAGGTACTTTAAACGCTGTTAATCATTTGATTAGCAGCGTTTTTTTTGTTTAATACTTCCGATTTTATTTCAAATTTTATTTTCTTTAAATCTTTTCAGGAAATACAATCATCTTGCTGTAAAGTCCTTTCAATAAATCGATGGTCCTTTTTTTGTTACTCTATTTTCAAATATACTATCATGGACAATCACAATTTAAAGACTTTATCTCAAGTTCTAAACACTTTAATTAAAAGAGGTATTACCAAGGAAATTTGTATGAATGACCAAAATCAGATGATTCTGGGAGACGGTGAGAAAATATATCAGCCAGATGATTTGATTATTGTAAAATCTTATCGTTTTGAAGGAGACAGCAATCCTGACGATAATGCTGTCCTTTATTTATTGCAAGATAAGGATGGAGAATTGGCAACAATTTTAGATTCCTACGGTGCAGAAAGTAATTACAGCGGCGAGGAGTTCGATTTATTTCTGCGTAAAATACCCATACAGGAGAACGACGAACATAATATAGACTAATTCAAAATCCGACTCCTATTAAATGGAGTCGGATTTTTTCTTAAAAAGATTTCTAAAAATCCCTTTCTCTTTTACAACCTCTTTCTTTTCCTGAATTTTCCCCTTCACTGTTTTCACTTTTTCTTTCACTTCGGACTTGGTTTGCTGCAATTCTACTTTGTTTTGCTCCAAGGCAGACTTGGTATTTTCTACAGTGTTTTTAATGGATTGTTCCGTTTTCGGCGCATTCTTTCCAATGAGCGTTTTCTTCAAACCTTGCTCAATTCCTTTCCAAAATAAATTAAAGAATGATTTTGTTTTATCGCGCTGCACTTCTTCAACGGTAACTGATTCTGGATAATTCCCCGAATCTGTTTTCACAAATATATTAGCGACTGCCGACAGAATTTTATCTTTTTCGCCAGTTTGTTTCAGAATAGCGATTTTTAGATTTTGATGAACCATTTTCAAAGTTCCATTGATTCCGTGCTGTGTTCCTTTAAAATTAAAAATCAAATCAGATATTAATCCAGTAGCCTGAATTTTTAAATAAGGTTCTATAAAAGGATTAATCCTCGAGGCGGGCAAATCGGCAATATTTCCTGAGATCGTGAATGCATCGTTCCTATTCGCTGTATCAAAACTCCATTTAACATTCATCGGTGATGCGTTCATAAACTTACACGTTATCAAAATCGGAACGACCGTTGGTTTGCCTTTCATCTTTCCGGAATTGACATTTTTCACGTTCATGTTCAAATCGTTGAAGATCAGTTTTCCTGGACCATCACTTTTCTTCGTATCTTCTTCATACTCTAAAACTGAATTCTTAATATCTAAATTCCGGACATACATTGGAAACTTGATGGACCTCAACAATTGAGAATACATCGGCTTATCTGTCAAATCATCTTTCGGAATTTTACTACGGAAAACATTCGCTTCCATATTATTTAAACTAACATTTTCAACCTCTAGAAATTTCTTTTCCGAAACCAAATCCCATTTACCAGTAGCATTTACTTGATTAATCTTTAAATCATATAAATCCTTTTCCGACGGAATCATTCGAATATATTGTGCGCGTGAAACAGTTGGCTTCATCGCAAAATTAGAGATCTGAACAGTATTTTTATTCAATTTTAAAAGCGAGGCGGAGAGATTGTAAAATTTAGTTTTATAATTAAAATTTCTGGTGGTTAAACTATAATTACCGGTTTTGAATGGAATTCCATCTTTGATGGTTTGGTCATTCATTTCGATTTGCTGAATATTCGCATTCAAAACTTTAAAAACCAAGGGTTGATTTTTACTGTCAATTTCTATATTGGAATTTTTAACAACTACATTTTTTATCTTCAACGGAAACTGAATTCCCTCAAAAGTCGGTTTCTTTTTCTTTGGATTATGAGCGCTTTTAATCTTTCCATTTAACTGATTCACTAAAACCGTTTCAATATCTAAATTCAATTTATTCTTAAGAAACTCCCATTTATTAATGTTGAGTTGAAGCCGTTGCGCCGTTACATCCAAACTCGTTTTGTCAGAATGAATTGAAGTTGGTTTTACCGATACATTCAGCAAATCTGCAGATTTTGGATTAATTTTTAAACTGGCTACTTTTACATGTTGACTTGCCGAACCATAATTAATATTCTTTCCCTGAATGTCGAAATTCTCATACTGGAAAGGAATATTTCCCTTCGCTGTTTCATCATTCATCACCAACCGCGTAATTTTCATCGTCAATTGATCCGCGCCAAACAATGATCCTCCATTGGATTTTAAAATATTGATCTTCGCATTATTAAGAAGTACATTTTCCAGATTGACATCGTAAGTGAAACTCTTTTTCTTTTCATCTGATTTCACATCAGTCGTAAACATCTTAATGTCTGGATTCTCAAATTTCACGTTGGTGAGTGATAGCTTATTTTTTTTAATAAGAATATCTTTAAAGCTCATTTCAGTCGCCTTTACATCAAACAGATTTCGCTTTTTCGGATAATACTTTAGAAAATTCTTATAAGATAAAAGTGGGATCATTGCGAAATTCTTCACGCTCATTTGTCCATCTTCAGTGGAGATCGACTGAGCCGTGAAAGCGTAAACATTATCTGGACGGAAAAAGAAATTATTGCCTTTCAGATGATACTTTTCAAAAGCGATGGGGAACTGATTATCCAGAGACTTTTCTTTCATTTGAAGATTTTCAACCGACAAATCCAGGGCTTTCACTGACAAAATTTTCTGTTGTGTATGACGGAATATTTGAATATTTCCGTTGGTGATTACAATGCTTTTAAATTTCGGTGGATCTGCTTTTTTGCCCGTTTTTGCATCAAGTGGTTTGGCGAGAATTACATTAAGGTTTGGATTCCTAAGCGTTAAATCATCTGTTGTAATGCTTTTTGAAAAAATCAGATCATAAATTCCCAATCTGGAAATCGACAGCGTATCAATCGTTCCCTGCAAACCTAATTTATCCGTGCGATCTGGATTTTGATTATTAACCGTAACGCCTGTCGAGATAATGTTTCCCGTTCCAGCATCTACGTCCAGGGTTTTGTAAGTAATAATATATTCAGAATTGTTCTTAATATATCGTGGCAAGTTACTTTTCAACCAAAAATTAAGGCCAAAATTAACAAGGAGAAAAAGCAACAGCAGAATCCCAAAAATTATTGAAAATAAGCGGATATATTTTTTCTTCATTTATTGTAATTGAATAATTATTGAGCTGGTTTCGGAGGATGCAATGGTTCTTCTACTTCTTTTAAAATAAGTGGCCGCTGACCATTTTCGATTACTGTTTTCCTATTTAAACCTGATTTTAAAACTTTTCCTTTGGCATCGATCTGAAAATAAGAATTTCCCTTTCTTGCATAAATTCTGGGTTCATTTTTAGCATATCCATAAAAATCAGTTTCATTAGGATAAACTTCATCATAAATAAAATCACAGAGAACCTTTCCGTCTTCGGTTATAATTCCAGCCTTATTATTTCTCTTAGCGAAAATCAAACCATTTAAATATCTGAATTGATCATAAATAGGTGGAATTGTGATCTTAAAAGATTCGTGGTCAATTAATCCAGTTTTTCCATTCTTTACAATAAACTTAGAACGTCTCGGACCGTATTCTGTCCAGTTTGAAATTTCATCGTATTCCACTGGAAGAATGATCTTATTTTTTAAATCTACAATTCCGAATTTTTTGTTTTTCTGAACGATAAGTTTAAAATGATCATTAAAAATAGGATCAGTCGAGTCGTAACCTGACAGAATTGTTTTGTTATTAAGGTCTATGATTTTTGCTCCATATTCAGTTTTTGCAACAAAGTAATTGGCAGAGCCTTTTGGCTTTTCATCCCACTGATCAAAAACAGGATCTAGGGACTGATAACTTATTGGTACTAATTCTGCATTATTGAGATTAATAATCCCAAATCGGTTATTTTTCTCCGCAATTGAATAATCATCTCTATCAAAGTATAAACCTTCATCATAAATAAATGGAATTTTCTCATTTCCTTCTGCGTCAATTAAACCATACTTTCCTTTAAAATTCTGAGACGAAATATAATCCCCCTGAAGAGAAAATGAACTGGAATAATCATCTCTTTTAGCTTCGGCGATCTTCTTCAAATTCTTATTAAATAATCCTTTAATATTTCCTTTTTCAAAAAAATAAAATTCCGGATTAGGATTTCCATTAGAATTAAAATTTTCAATCAAATCATATTGAAGCGGAACACCATATTGACCGTCATCTTTGATAATTCCAAATTTCCCCTTATTCATTACAATTGCATTTCTGTTAGAATCAAAAGAAGTTGCAGAATCAAAAACCACATTCGAAAAAGCAGGCTTTAAATCTCTGTTGAGGAAAGAATATTTCCCATTTTGCTTTACAGACACAGGACCATTTTCAAAAAAAGTAGTTCGGTCATTTTTCCAGGCACGTTGAACGTCGTGATATAAAAAGTCGGAAAGCTGTTTTCCTTTACTATCGAAAAAAGCCCATTTGTCATTTTTGCGAACAATAACTACATCATCAAGCTGTTCGCTTTTTACCATTTCATAAATTATCGAAATCACTTCCTGACCTTGCTGGTTAATGAAACCATATTTTTTACCGAGAGAAACTTCAGCTAATCCATTTTTATTAAAATATCCGCCAGTGTCATATTTCAATGGAATTATTAATTCTCCTTTTGGATTGATGTAACCGACTTTATTATTCTTTTCAACACCTGCTATTCCGTTTGAGAAAACATCCATCTTGTCGTAATCACCTTTGATGACGATCTCATTTTTAGGATTGACAAAGAATTCATTATTCCCATTTTTAGAATATGCAATTCCATTCTCAAACGGATTTATAAAATCATAAACAAACGGAATTTTTATCTCTCCCTTATCATCAATGAAGCCCCATTTATTTGGTTTGATAAGCAATACTCTTTTCCAACCGGTTTCTTTATCAATTTCCTGGTATGAAATGTTTGTTTTTGACAAATCAACTTTAGATCCCTGCGATTTGGTTTCGCAAGAAATCAGTAGAAAAGTTAATAAGCACAACAAGTATTTCATCCGATTTCCAGTTCAACAACATAACCTTCATGTCCTCTTACATTAATAAAATTTCCACCTTCGAAAGAAAGATACTGCCCTTTAATACCATTTAGTATTCCTTCGAATTCAGGTTTCTTATCTAGAGTAAAAGAAGTAATTTTTTCTGGCGCTTCGTAAGGATAATCCAATCGCATAACTTCAGCATTTTCTGAATAGAAATTTTTGAAATCATCTGGAAAATAATTTTTTACTTTTTCCCGAAAATCAGCCAGATCCAAATCATCTTCGAAATCATCTTCCAGCATTTTTCGCCAGTTGGTTTTATCGTTAAGATGCTCTTTCATGGCAACCTCAATCATTCCGGCTTCATAGCGATTTTCAGTTCTGGCAATTGGCAACGCAAAAGTAGCACCTTGATCGATCCATCTGGTCGGGATTTGAGATTCTCTGGTTACCCCAACTTTTACATCGCCAGTGTAAGCCAAATAAACAATATGAGGTTTTAATTGTATGGATTCTTCCACCGCTAGATCACGTTCACCTACACCTAAATGAGCCGTTGACAATTCTGGGCGAATAATCGATTCACTGGCAAAAGGACTTTCGAAAAAGCATTTTTTGCAAAAACCCATTCTATAAATTTTCTCATCATTACTGCAACTTACGCACTCGTAGCCAATATGCTTCAATTTAATATTTTTACCAATTAACTGATTCATATTAATTAAATCGTGTGAAAGGTTCAGAAAGTATTGAATAGGCTGCCCGTTTTGGGTCGCCATTTTAAGAATTTGTCCCGTGAATTTCATGCGTAAATATTTGAGTCAAATATAGAAAAAACATCCTGGATGAGGATGTTTTTAAGATGATAAAAGAAAAAATGCTACTTCATCATTTCTTTGTCTTTATTCAGTTTTTCAGTATCTGCTTTTTCAGCTTCGATGGCATTTTGCTCTTCATCCTGAACTCCAACAGCTGTTTCTACGGTAGCAGAATCATAGCTTAAGTTGGTAGAATCATTCTCTAATAATGGATCTGGAGTTGTCACAACCACTTCGGGATTATCCATTTGGGGCGTTACAGTTTCGTTCTTACTACATGAGATGATCATAAGAACTGTAGCGGTAATCGCTAGCGCATAATTGATGATTTGGTGTTTCATAACTTTGGTTTTTAGGATAACAAAATTACAAAAAAAACAAACAGAAATAGTATTTAAGTCTATTATAATGAATGACTTAGTTTAATTTAATGTCATTCTATCTCGGTATTAAAAGGTCAGTTTTGATTTTAAAAAAACCAAAAAGATTTAAAAGTTGTAAGAACAGATTTTTTATTAAATCCATACCTTAGCGTTTTAAACACACAGCATGAATTATCTTGTCACAGGCGGGTCGGGTTTTATAGGTTCCCATTTGGTAGAACACTTATTGAAAAATGGACATTCTGTCATTAACATTGACAATTTTGATGATTTTTACGATTATCAAATTAAAATTAAGAACACTTTAGAATCTGTTGGTAAAACACTTGAGTTTTCTTTCCACGAGAAAGAGCTAGATATCCAGAAACTAATCTTTGAAACCTCCTCAAAAAAATACCAGCTTTATTACCAGGATATTAGAGATAAAGAGGGTTTACAGACGATTTTTCAAAAACATAAGATTGATTTAATCATTCACCTGGCTGCTTTAGCGGGCGTACGTCCGTCGATTGAGCGTCCCTTAGAATACGAGGAAGTGAATATCAAAGGAACCATGAATCTGTGGGAACTGTGTAAAGATTTTGAAGTTAAAAAATTCATCAATGCTTCCAGCTCCAGCGTGTATGGCAATAATGAAAAAACGCCTTTTTCAGAAGATGATTCCGTAGACCAACCCATCTCACCTTACGCTGCCACAAAGAAATGCGGCGAAATTCTCGGACATGTATATCACCATTTGTATGGAGTTGATATGATCCATTTACGTTTTTTCACCGTTTATGGACCACGACAAAGACCAGATCTCGCGATCCATAAATTCACGAAACTCATTTCTTCAAAACAGGAAATTCCATTTTACGGCGATGGTTCTACGGCGAGAGATTACACTTTCATCGATGATATTATTGAAGGAATCCACAAATCGATATGTTATATTGAAACTAAAGACAAAGTTTATGAAATTATCAATTTAGGCGAAAATGAAGTCATCAATTTGAACGAAATGGTGATGATTATTGAAAACGAATTAGAAAAAAAATCAGTCAAAAAAAATCTGCCACTCCAAGCCGGTGATGTACAAAAAACCAATGCAAACATCCACAAAGCCAAAACGTTAATCGGTTATCAGCCACGAACCCATTTCCAAAATGGCATAAAAAAGTTTGTGGAATGGTTTTTGAGAAATGGTTCATGAAAAAAAATTAACAATTAATCAAAGTTTGTTGAAAATCAAAGACAAAAACATCTTTTATGTCGTTGATTTTTATATTTTTGCAAAAAATTATATTATATGTATTGGACATTAGAATTAGCTTCTTACTTAAGCGACGCACCTTGGCCTATGACGAAGGCGGAACTTATTGATTACGCAATTAGAACAGGTGCACCAATGGAGGTGGTAGAAAATCTTCAAGCCATCGAAGACGAAGGAGAGATCTATGAGTCTATTGAAGAGGTTTGGAGTGATTATCCAACCGATGATGATTTCCTTTGGAATGAAGATGAATATTAAAAAAACACAGTCGATCGTCGTTTCGACAATCGACTTTTACATTTTAGAAAAATTCTAAAAATTAAAATTTTAAAATGGCTGCATGCTCCCTCGCATAAAGCCTAAAGCAAATACTATGGGATTTATAGACAATGTTCTTAAAGGCTTTCTTGGTGACAAAAATGTAACCGACCTCAAGGAAACAAAAAAAGTTTTAAATAAAATAAAAGCAGTAGAACCAAAAATTGGAGAATTATCCGACGATGGACTAAGGGCTAAGACTGCTGAGTTTAAAGAGAAATTAAAAACTGCAACTGCGACTATTACGTCACAGATAGAAGAAACCAAAGAACAGATCAAGAATTCTACGAACGTTGATGAGAAAGAAGCACTTTTTACAAAAATTGAAGCTTTGAAAAAAGACTCTTATCAAATTGAAGAGAAAGTTCTGAACGAAATTCTCCCAGAAGCATTTGCGCTGATCAAAGAAACCGCTCGCAGACTTGCACAAAACGGAGAAATTCGTGTTACCGCAACTGAGCTAGACCGGGAATTTGCAGCAACCAAAGATTTTATTGAATTAGATGGTGATACTGCCGTTTGGAAAAACCATTGGGATGCAGCTGGAACACCAATTAAATGGGACATGGTTCACTACGATGTTCAGTTCATTGGTGGTGTAGTTTTGCACAGCGGTAAAATTGCGGAGATGGCAACTGGTGAAGGTAAAACTTTAGTGGGAACGTTACCAATTTATTTAAACGCTCTTCCGGGAAGAGGTGTTCACGTAGTAACCGTAAATGATTATCTGGCAAAACGTGACTCCCTTTGGATGGGTCCAATTTATCAGTTTCATGGGATGACGATCGATTGTATTGATAATCACCAACCAAACTCTGACGCTAGAAGAAAAGCTTACCAATCAAGTATTACTTACGGAACCAACAACGAATTTGGTTTTGATTACCTGAGAGACAATATGGTTACTTCACCTTCTGAATTGGTTCAGGGTGAATTAAACTTTGCCATTGTCGATGAGGTAGATTCAGTTTTAGTAGATGATGCAAGAACACCGTTGATTATTTCTGGTCCGGTTCCGCAGGGAGACCGTCAGGAATTTGATACGCTGAAACCATCCATTGACCGAATCGTCGAAATTCAGAAAAAGACCGTAAGTGCAATCTTCCATGAAGCAAAAAAACTGATCACCAACGGAAATACAAAGGAAGGAGGATTCAAACTTCTTCAGGCATACAGAGGTTTGCCTAAAAACAGACAGCTCATTAAATTCCTTTCTGAAAGTGGGCACAAAGCACTTCTTCAAAAAGTGGAGGGACAATATATGCAGGACAATAACAAAGATATGCCCCTTGCTGACAAGGATTTGTATTTTGTTATTGATGAAAAAAACAATCAGATTGAACTAACCGATAAAGGAGTAGAATACATGTCTGCTGGAAATGAAGATAAAGATTTCTTCGTTTTAAACGATATCGGAACAGAGATCGCCGAAATAGAAAGACAGAACTTATCTAAAGAAGAAGAGTTCGAAGCCAAAGAAAAAATCTTCAGTGATTTCGCTGTTAAATCAGAACGAATTCATACGCTTAGTCAGTTATTAAAAGCCTATACGTTATTTGAGAAAGATGACGAATATGTGGTAATTGATGGTGAAGTGAAGATCGTCGATGAGCAAACAGGTCGTATCATGGAAGGAAGACGTTATTCTGACGGACTTCACCAGGCGATCGAAGCGAAAGAAAATGTAAAAATTGAAGCTGCTACCCAAACCTTTGCAACCGTTACCCTACAGAACTATTTCCGTATGTATAACAAGTTGGCAGGGATGACAGGTACGGCAGAAACTGAAGCAGGTGAGCTTTGGGAAATTTATAAATTGGATGTAGTGGTAATTCCTACCAACAGACCGATCAGTAGAGATGACAGACAGGATTTAGTTTACAAAACGAATCGTGAAAAATATAACGCAGTTATCGAAGAAGTTGAAAGATTAACCTCTGCCGGAAGACCAGTTTTAGTGGGTACGACCTCAGTAGAAATTTCTCAATTATTATCGAAAGCATTACAGTTGAGAAAAATTCAGCATAACGTATTGAATGCGAAACTTCACGCAAGAGAGGCAGAAATCGTAGCAATGGCCGGTGGTCCAGGAGTGGTAACCATTGCAACCAACATGGCAGGTCGTGGTACGGATATCAAATTGCAAGGAGAAGTTAAGAAAAACGGAGGTTTAGCAATTGTTGGTACAGAAAGACATGACTCGAGACGTGTCGACAGACAGTTAAGAGGTCGTGCCGGAAGACAGGGAGATCCAGGAAGCTCACAGTTCTATGTTTCATTGGAAGACAACTTGATGCGCCTTTTCGGTTCGGAAAGAATAGCGAAAATGATGGACAGAATGGGTCATAAAGAAGGTGAAGTAATTCAACATGGAATGATCTCTAAGTCTATCGAAAGAGCCCAGAAAAAAGTAGAAGAGAATAACTTCGGGATCAGAAAAAAATTGTTGGAATATGACGACGTGATGAACAAACAGCGTGACGTTATCTACAAAAGAAGAAAGAACGCCTTGTTCGGTGATCACTTGAAATATGATATTTCAAACATGATCTTTGACGTATCAGAATCATTGGTTACGAGAGGGAAATTAGAAGGAGACTTTAAAGATTTCGAACATGAGATCATTAAATATTTCACCATGGAAGCTCCGTTTACTGAAAGTGAGTTCAAAACTAAACAGGTTCCAGAATTAACGGATATTCTTTTCAAAGCAGCAACTGAAGATTACAAAATGAAGTTGAATCTCTTGAAAGAAAAATCATTTCCAATTATCGAGAATGTGTTCCAAAACCAAGGTTCGATGTTTAAAATGATTCAGGTTCCTTTCACCGATGGAATTAAGACAATGACCATCGTTACTGACTTGAAAGAAGCTCATGATACGCAGTGTGATTCATTGATCAATGATTTCGAGAAAAATATTTCTCTGGCAATTATCGACGAAAACTGGAAATTACACTTACGAGAAATGGATGATCTAAGACGTTCTTCTCAAGGTGCAGTTTACGAGCAGAAAGACCCATTGGTTATTTACAAGCAAGAATCTTTTTATCTTTTCACCGAAATGGTAGAAAAAGTGAACAAAGAAATTATTTCATTCTTGTACAAAGGAGAGATCCCAGCGTAAGAATTCACCAATTATATTTTAAACTTCTTCAATTCGATTGAAGAAGTTTTTTTATTTTATTCCTTATATTTTTTGTAATTTTAGTGACTAAATAATTTCATTAATGGCATTAATAGACCTATCCAAGCAAGTAGCACTCGGCGTTGATATTGGTGGAACCAATACCAAATACGGACTCGTAAATCACCGTGGCGAAATTTTAGAAAAAGGAAAACTCAAAACTGATGATTATCCTCTTGTAGATGATTTTATAAATGCATTGTACGATGAAGTCTCTCCTTTGATCATGAAGCATTGCGGCCAAAGACAATTCGATGGAATTGGAGTCGGTGCACCCAATGCTAATTACTATACAGGAACTATTGAACAAGCTCCAAACCTTCACTGGAAAGGAATTATACCGTTTGCAAAGCTAATGACGGAGAAGTTTGAAGTTCCTTGTAAAATGACCAATGACGCCAATGCTGCAGCTTTAGGAGAAATGATGTTTGGCGCCGCCAGAGGAATGAAAGATTTTATCATGATCACTTTAGGAACCGGCGTTGGTAGTGGAATCATCGCTAACGGCCAATTAATTTACGGACATGATGGCTTTGCTGGAGAGTTGGGCCATACCATCGTAAAACCTGGTGGTAGAAAACATTGGAGCACAGGCTCAGAAGGTTCTTTAGAAGCTTACGCCTCAGCCACTGGAATCACGATCACGGCAAAAAAGATGCGTGCAGAATTTCCGCATTCAATGTTGAACGATTATCCAGAACCGGAGATCGATTCGAAGGTGGTTTATGAATGTGCTATGAAAGGAGATCCCACGGCAATAGAAGTTTTCAGATATACAGGTCAGAAGTTAGGAGAAGCTTTGGCCAATTTCGTGATGTTCTCTTCACCTGAAGCAATCTTGCTTTTCGGCGGCGTCATCAAAGCTGGCGATCTTATCATGAAACCAACTAAACTTCACATGGAAAGAAATCTTTTACCCATCTTTCGAGATAAGGTAAAACTGGTCTTCAGCGAACTCGATGAAGCTGATGCTGCAATTCTCGGAGCCAGCGCTCTGGTTTGGGAAAAGTGACTGGCTTGGTATTCCTAAAAATATAGAACTAAGAAATATTTTTAATCGTCATTGATTTTAAATAAAATTTAGTATTAATCAATTAAAAAATATTAATTCTTACTCTCACAAATTGATCAATTTCAAGAGTAAAAACTTTAATTTAAAAATAAAAAATGGACAATCAAAATTTAGAATATATGACTTTTGGTGGCGGATGCTTTTGGTGCGTTGACAGCGTACTGGATTTATTGAAAGGTGTAGAATCGACCACTTCAGGATATGCAGGAGGACATAAGGACAATCCAACTTACGAGGAAGTTTGCACCGGAGAAACAGGTCACGCAGAAGTCGTACAAATGGCTTACGACCCCAAGATCATTTCTTACGAGCAGATGATGGACGTCTTTTATTTCTTACACGATCCGACGCAATTAAACAGACAGGGAAATGATATCGGAACCCAGTATCGCTCAGCTATTTTTTACAAAGATGAAGCTGAAAAACAGAGAGCCGAAGAAGCGCTGAAACTTTCTGAAGCTTCTGGAAAATATAGTGGGAAATACGTAACTGAAATCACAAAATTGGAGAAATTCTGGCCCGCTGAACAATATCACCAAGGATATTTCGAGGCAAATCCTACCCAACCTTTCTGCAGCGCAGTTGTAGGACCAAAGGTTGCAAAATTCAAAAAACATTTTGGAGATTTGGGAATGCTCAGACCCGAAGTTAACTAATATAAAAAGCGAAGATTTAACTTCGCTTTATTTTTTTCTAAAAATATAATAACCGGCTTCCGACGGATGATCCTGAACATAATCTTCAGGATTTTCTTTGTTAATAAGCAGGTAAATCATAAGATCTCCGGCTGCGGCGGCGGAAAATATAATTCCCAGGACTAACAGAAATAAATTGCCATTCATCAAACTAATAACCGCAGGAACAATTCCTAAGATTATTAATGGAGCAAGCAAGGCAATGATGTAATGCTTGATTTTCAAAGGCTCTTTACAGTGACAGTAAGGCGTCAATGTCTTCCAGAGAATCCCAAACTTAATGGCCTTCATTCCTTTGGAAGCATACAACGCAAAGAAAAACCCATGGATCAGTTCGTGAACAATAATCCCAACCAGCAATGCAAACAAAGGAGTAAACGCTTTTAGAATTAAATTTTCCGAGTCTAATTCTGGAATTTTAAAACCCCAGATCAAAAAAAAAGGCACGGCGAAAATCACTAGAAAAAACACCAAATATTTCAAGGCATCAACATTTGCTCTCGCTAAGTCTATTGTTTTTTTCTCCTTTATAAAATCATCAAATTCCATGAATCACTTTAAGTATTTGTTATTACAATCTAATTACGAATAATATAAATCACTTTTAATAAAGATAAAAAAAGGCCGCTGAAAAACTTCAGCGGCCTTTACAATTGTTAATCGAATTATTTTACCAAAACCATTTCACTGATTAAGTGACCTGCATTTCCGTATTTTTCGATAGTCCAAAGAACCATTCTTACATCTACGTTAATTGTTTTCTGCAATTTCGGATCAAAAATAATATCACCGCTCAAAGCTTCGCTATTTCCGTCGAATGCTAATCCTAATAAGTTTCCGTCACCATCAAGAACCGGAGAACCAGAATTCCCTCCTGTGATATCATTATCAGACAAGAAGTTCACAGGCATGAAGCCTTTTTTATCTTTGTACTGTCCGAAATCTTTTTTCTTAACTAAGTCAAGGAATCTTTGAGGCAATTCAAATTCCTCATCTCCTTTTTTATGCTTCGCTACCATTCCGTTGATCTCAGTGTAGTAATTATCCTTTTCTTTGATACCAGCATAATTTCTATCTGTTCTCTCCGGAAGTGTCGTAATCTTACCTGTTGTCAATCTCATGGTAGAGTTTGCATCTGGGTAAAACATTGTTTCTGGCTGAGATTTTCTAAGACCATCTAAAAAGATTCTGCTGTTTTTAGCTAAAGCGTCATCAATTTTCGAATATTTCTCACCGCTCAATTTCTGATCTTCAACAAAAGCATTGGCCATTTTCATTAAAGGATCTGCATCAATTTTCAATCGGTCAGGATTGTTTACAAAATTCATTACTGATTCTTTGTTAGCAAAAATAGATGCGAAAGCCATCGTTGAAAGATTTTTGGCATCTGCAGCAAGTAAGGTTGGAGACCCAACATCTTTACCCACTCTTTGCTGATAAAGCTGAACCATAGAATTCAACATTTCACCTTCTAGTTTAACGTTTAATTTATCATATACTCTATCAATTTGGTCAGTTACTTTGGTTTTCATTGCAACTTTTCCTGCTTCATCCTGATCAGCATATGTTTTCAAAACAGAACCTAATTGATAAGCAATTGGGATATATTTTGCATTTCTCTGTAATTGAGAAGAATAATTTCGCTCTTTATTTCGCTCAGAAGTCTGGCTGATATTCGATTTGATCTCTTGCAAGACCGCTCCGTACATTGCTTCGTTCTCTGGCAATAAAGCCCAGGTTTCGAATTTTCCTTCCAGTTTTCTCTTGTCAGCGATTGTTCCGTTTTTGTTCACGGCATCAATTGTTCCTTGTCTGTTTTTCCAGTAGTTGGCTACTGAAGCGTACTGTGAGGCGTAATCAATCTTGGTAGCTTGATCTTTGTCCATGTATTTCTTCATCACATCCATCGCCATTTTTGAAGCTTCTACCCAAGCCGGATAATCCTTAGTAACCATTTGCTCGATTCCGTAAGAAGTTAAGAAACGGTTTGTTCTTCCTGGAAATCCTAAAATCATTGCAAAGTCTCCCGGTTTGTAACCTTTTAAAGAAATAGGAAGAGAATGCTTAGGTTTCATCGGAACGTTGCTTGGGGAATATTCTGCTGGATTACCATTGGCATCTGCATATACTCTGAACACAGAGAAATCTACAGTATGTCTTGGCCATTCCCAGTTATCTGTATCGCCACCAAATTTTCCTAATGCGTTTGGAGGAGTACCTACCAATCTTACATCTTTAAAATCCTGGTAAACAAAATAGTAGAATTCATTTCCGTTATAGAAATCTCTTACTACAACTGTATATTTTCCGTTCTCTGAATTTTCAGCCTGGATCAATTTATATTCTGCACTAATGATGTCATTTCTTTCTTCAGCAGACATGTTGTTGTTCAGTTTGGCGTTGATTCTTTTAGAAACATCATCCATTCTCACCATAAATCTTACAGAAAGTCCTTTTGACGGAAGTTCTTCACTTTTTTTCATTGCCCAGAAACCATTGGTTAAATGATCTTTTTCTGGAGTAGAAAGCGCTGCAATATTACCGTAACCACAGTGGTGGTTGGTGAATAGCAAACCTTCTTTAGAAACCATCTCTGCCGTACAGCCGCCACCGAATTGTACGATCGCATCTTTTAAACTGGAATTGTTGACCGAGTAGATTTCTTCGGGTGTTAGTTTTAAACCGTCTTTTTTAAGATCGACACCATTCAATCTTTTAATCATGCTTAAAAGCCACATTCCCTCATCTGCTTTCAATTGCAGGAAACTCAACATAAACGTGAGTAATAAAAAAATTCTTTTCATTTAATAATTTATTTAAGTTGCTAATTTAAGAAATTCATTTTACTTCTGTCGTATCAAAAAAAAATGGATGAGAAAGTTCTCATCCATTCAATAGAAAATAATATGAAGATTATTTTTTCATTAATTTAGTATTCTCAACAGATCCATTTATGTAAAGAACCTGTACGATATAAGTTCCTTTTGCTAAAGAAGATACATTGATTTGTTTTGCTGGTTTTAAGCTCTGTACTCTTTTACCAGAAAGGTCAATAATAGTAATCGCTTGGATTTCTTGTTTAGCAGAAATATTTACAACGTCGCCCGCAGGGTTTGGATAAATTTGTAATCCGGCTTTAACTGCATTGTTTGAAACGCCTAAACTTAAATTACCATTGAATTTTAAAATTCCTTCTAGTCCTGAAGGTCCATCGCTAAACTGTCCTGCCCAACCTGTGGTAGCATTTAAAAAAGCAACTTTTCCTCTTTGCTGTCCAGCGTCGATTGCAGTCCAGGTTAGTCCTCCATCAGTAGAATATGATGATCCCATCCATTCAGGTTTTCCTGAATTAATACCTGTAGATACGTAAGTATTTGCTGTTCCTGGAACATAAGTGATATCACCAAAATACCAAGGTCCAGTTGGAGTTATTGGATCGAAAGTTGCACCACCATCAGATGTTGAATACAAAGCTGCCTGTGTAGTTAAAACGGCATCTGCACCGTCTACCGTAACTAAAAGACCATTTGTTCCATCCTTAAAGGCAAACGCGCCAGAAGAACCTGAAGTAATTACCCCACCAAAGTCTAACGCTGGACTATAACTTGCTGTCCAGGATGTTCCTCTATCGGTAGAACGTAAAATTTTTCCTAAACTCGTTCCAACCCAGATATTATCACCAACTACTTCTTTCAAACCTACGTAAGTAAAGTCATCTCCATTATCAGGCGCTGGTGCTCCTGGAACCAATGTCCAAGAAGTTCCACCATTGCTGGTTTTATACATTTCGAATTTCCCGTTTAAAGGATCTCCACTTGTCCAGCCATTGTTTGCATCCCAGAAATAAACATGGTTTGCAAATGATCCGGCAACATAACCAATAGTTTGCTGTGTCCATGTAGAACCGCCGTTGGTTGTTTTCCACATTCTATTTGCGTTCGTTCCAGCTGCAAATGGTGCAGTTACCACCCAAGCCGTATTTGCATCAAGTGCATCAAGATCTGAAATTAAAGCATTTGATCCAGGACCATTAATGGTAGAAGCGGTCCAGGTTGTACCACCGTTTGTAGTTCTGGAAACAATCTTCGGATAAGTGCCACCACCTGATCCGTCATAAGCAAATGTCCAAACTGTATTTGCATCCACTAAAGAAATCTCATCAACACCAAAATTTTCAGGAAAATTTGTAGCTTGATCCACCCATGTTTGCGCTTGAGACACCATTGAAACCAGTGCAAAACCCGTTAGTAAAATTTTTTTCATAATATTAAAAGTTAATTGATTTTTTGTAAAAGTATATAATTTACAAATGAAAACCAAAAATAATTGACACTTTTTTAATGAAACGAAGAAAACAATAGGGATGTAGTATTTGAAAGTTTTGAGTTTTTAAAGGAAATTGAGCGATTATTTATCTGAACATATTAACGACCTCAGCATTTCAGAATGCGGGATTTCATCCTCCAGATAACTTTTTCCTGTTGCGACAAAACCCAGTTCAGTATAAAAGGATAGAAGATAGTCCTGTGCAGATATTCGTATTGAGCTTGTTCGAAATCTTGCCTCGATTGTAGCGATGGCAAATTTCATCAAGGCTTTTCCTAAATTGATATTTCGATATTTTTGAGTAGTTAAAACTCTACCGATAGAACTTTCATCATATTTAATTCCTGGTTGAAATATTCTGCAATAAGCTGCAACATTACCATTATGTTCCGCCCAAAGATGAACAGCTTTTGGATCATCACCATCAACTTCTGGATAAGGACAGTTTTGCTCTACGACAAAAACATCAATTCTTGCTTTTAGAACAGCATGCAAATCCTGAGCTGACAGTTCATCAAAGGTTTTAATTTTCCAAATGAAATTTTCCATTTTTAAAAAAGATAAGGAAGGTGCGTTAGAACTTAACGTGATTGTGCATTAAGAATTCATTGGTCTTGGTAATAAAGTCCAGAATTCCCTCACCACCGGTTTTTTTCTCGGCAGAAGTAACATAGATTTCAGGTAGATCTTCCCATGTTTTCAAAAGTTCTGTTTTGTAATTTTCAACGTTTGCCGCAATGACAGTAGGCTTCAACTTATCTGCTTTGGTAAACACAATTGAAAAAGGAATACCGTTTTCACCACACCATTCAATAAATTCAATATCGATGGTTTGTGGTGTGTGACGCGAATCAATTAAAATAAAAAGATTGACCAGGTTTTTTCTGTTGAGAATATAGTTGGTAATTAATTTTTCAAAATCGCGACGCATTGTTTTTGAAACTCTGGCGTATCCATAACCTGGTAAATCGGTTAGAGACCAACTTCCATTAATAACGAAATTATTGATCAATTGGGTTTTCCCAGGAGTTCCCGAAGTCTTCGCCAAATATTTATGATTCATCAAAGCATTGATCAATGATGATTTCCCAACATTTGATCTTCCTATAAATGCATATTCTGGCATCGTTGGTTCAGGACAATCCTGCCATTTATCACTGCTTTTTACAAATTCTGCTGTCTTGATAACCATAATCGGTGTCTTTTTAAAAATATAATTAAATGAAAAATGGAAGGTTAAACTTCCACTTCACTATTTTTTCTGTTTCTGTAGCCAAGAATATAACAGATCATTAAATTCGGCTGGCTTTTCCATCATCGCTGCATGACCACAATTTTCAATCCAGAACAGTTCTGAGTTAGGCAAAGATTTATGCATATCAACGGCTACTTCTGGAGGCGTTACATTATCCTGCTTTCCCCAAATCAGACAAACTGGAATCGTAATTTTAGGTAAATCATTCAACATATTATGTTTAATGGCGCTTCTCGCTAACATCACCGTTTTAATTCCTTTCATTCTATCATTCACCACCGCGAAAACTTCTTCCACCAATTCGTTGGTTGCCACTTTTGGATCAAAAAAAACTTCTTCTGTTTTCTTTCTGATATATTCTTTATCGCTTTTTCTGGGAAAACTATCGCCAAAAGACTTTTCGTATAATCCAGAGCTACCGGTAAGACATAAATTCGTAACCAAATCAGGTCTTGCCAGTGTAAGGATTAAACCTACATGACCGCCCATTGAATTTCCTACGATCGTTGAAGATCTGCCAACTTTTTCCTCAATAAACTTTGCAACATATTTTGCAATGGTAGTAAGATTGGTGTTTAGGACTGGTAAATCATATATAGGAAGCACAGGAACAAAAACCTTAAATCCTTTTTCTGCAAAGTAATTAACGGTATCATCAAAATTACTTAAACCACCCATTAAACCATGCAATAAAATCACAGGGTCACCTTCTCCAGCTTCTATATAAGCGAACTTCTTGTCCTTTTTTGTTTTAAATATCATAAATAATACGCGATAAGCGTTTGCAAAAATACAAATTAAACGCCAAATGAAATTGATTCGGCATCTTTTATAAAATAAATTTAGGTTTTTTCAACCGAACTACCAACTTCTCTAGCTTAAAATTAAATTCAATTTTTAACTACTTTTTAATCAATACTTTAATATAAAATTCAAAACTTATTAACATTAAGTCAAAAAGTGGGAAAAAGTGGGAGCTTTTGGAAATTTTTATATAAATTTGTCCCAAATGAAGAATTTCATCGGGACATACGAATGCAGAATAGACGATAAAGGTCGGCTGAAACTCCCCTCATCTTTGGTAAAACAGATGGGAGATTTCGGCGATGAATCTTTTGTAGTTAAACGTGCTGTTTTTCAACCATGTCTGGAGGTTTATCCAATGCAAGCGTGGGAACAGCTGATGAGCAAACTCAATAAGCTGAACCGCTTCATCAAGAAAAATGCAGATTTCATCCGAATGTTTACAGCGGGAGTGAAAATCGTAGAACCTGATAATGCAGGACGATTGCAAATATCGAAAGACCTTACGCTTTTTGCTCATCTTCGAAAAGAAGTGGTGATCACCAGCGCAGGAGAACTTTTTGAGATTTGGGATAAAGATGAATATGAAAAGGTTATCGCAACTTCCGAAGAGGATTTCGCGAAACTTGCTGAAGAAGTGATGGGTTCCATCAGTTTTGATGAAGAGGAATTATAGACCGTTCGAAGAAATTTAAAACAATATACTAGTACTAATAAAAATGTATCACAATCCTGTTTTGCTGAAGAAGAGTGTCGATGATTTGGTGACAAATCCAGACGGAATCTACATCGACTGTACTTTCGGCGGTGGCGGTCACTCGCGTGAAATCCTGAGTAGACTTTCTGAAAAAGGAAAACTGTATGGTTTCGACCAGGATCTGGATGCACTGAAAAATAATATTGACGACCCAAGATTTACGCTTATCAATCAAAACTTTAGATTTTTAGAAAATGCGTTAATGATGTACGGAGTTTCTAAAGTTGATGGAGTTTTAGCTGATTTTGGAGTTTCTTCTCATCAGTTTGATGAAGCTGCACGTGGTTTTTCAACAAGAAGCAATGCGCCGTTAGATATGAGAATGAACGTGATGCAAATGTTGGATGCGAAAAAAGTCATCAATGAATACGAAGAAGATCATATCGCAGATATTTTGTTTCAATATGGTGAAATCAGAGAGTCAAGAAAATTAGCAAGAGAAATCGTTGCCCACCGAAAAGACAAACCAATTGAAACTACAGAAGATCTGAAAAAACTGTTCAGCTACATACCGCAGTTTAAGCAGAATAAGGTCTACGCGCAAATTTTTCAGGCGATTAGAATTGAGGTTAATCAGGAATTAGAAGTGATCAAAGAACTATTAGTTCAGGCACATCGAATCTTAAAACCAGGTGGAAGACTGGTTGCCATTTCTTACCATTCTTTAGAAGACCGATTGGTCAAAAGATTTTTAAAAAATGGAATGTTTGAAGGCGAACCGGCTAGAGATATCTACGGTAATTACGCCAAGACATTTGACCTTTTACAAACAAAAGCAGTCGTTCCGGATGGTGAAGAAATAAAAGAAAACTCCCGAGCCAGAAGTGCAAAATTAAGAACAGGAATAAAATTATAAAGGACTGGTAATAAGCAATCAGCAATATAATTACCCATTGCTAATTACTTATTACTCATTTAGAATTTATGGCAAAAAGACCAGCAAATCGCCCACAAAAGAGACTCACTTTTATTGATATTATAAAAGGAAATTTCTTGAATCGTGATGAAGTAAAAATTCATTACCGGTATTTCGTGTTGGTGTTCTTTTTATTAATGATCATGATTTACAGCAACCACTTGGTGAGTACAAAAATCGAACATGTTAATGTTTTAAAAGAGCAGACCGAAGAGTTTAAATCCAGAAATGCATATGCTCAAAGCAGACTCATTAAAGTAAAATTAGAATCAGAATTAGGAAAAGAAATGGTGCAGGATTCACTGCTATCATTAGAAAATCATCCACACAAAATATTGATAAAATTAGATAGTTTAGATGGCAGTACAAAATGAATTTGAAAAAAAACGCTCAAACACATTGAGATGGGGCTACCTTTTTACAGGGTTTGCCTTTATTTTGTTTGTGGTGTTTTTGGGTAGAATTCTGGTTTTACAAAACACCAATGTACAGGAAATAAAAGACGATTACATCAATAAAAATTACCGCGAAGCAACTTTAAAAGCAGCCAGAGGAAACCTTTATGCATCAGATGGTTCAATTTTAGCGACCACTGTCATGCGTTACGATGTTTATCTGGATTTTAAAATTATTAAAGACACCGTTTACTCTAACAATATTGGTGCTTTAACCGATTCATTATCGACTATGTTCGGTAAGCCTAGAAGCTATTTCAGAGACCGGTTTGATCAGCAGAAAAAAGCTAAAAACCAATATTATTCTTTGGTAAAAGGGCTTGACTTTGACGATTACGACCGCATTCGCCAATTTCCGATTTTCAAAAAAGGTAAAAACAGAGGTGGATTTATCGTTGACAGAAACTACAAAAGAGAATTGGCAACCACTCAAATTGGAGCAGGAACCATCGGGATGGATAATGAAATCGCCAAATCTGGTCTGGAAGGAGCTTTTTCAAAATTTCTTACGGGAACTGATGGAACGCGACTGGAACAACGAGTTAACTCCAGCCAGTGGAAACCTATCGATTACTGGAAAGTGAACGAACCTATCGATGGTCAGGATGTTTATACGACCATCGACTTAAGAATCCAGGACATTGCTCATTCAGCTTTAGAAAAGCAACTCGTTCATTTCGATGCTGATCACGGATCTGTCGTAGTAATGGAAGTTTCCACCGGAAAGGTAAAAGCGATGGTTAACTTAAGAAGAACAGAACCTGGATTATATGCGGATGCTTACAACTACGCTCTGAAAGATGCGACCGAACCTGGTTCCACATTCAAAACCGTTTCGCTGCTTGCTGCAATGGACGATGGATTTATTGATGAAAACACGACCGTTAATGTTGGGAATGGCGTTTGGACCTACGCTAAACAAAGAATTTCCGATGGTCACGGTGGCGGAACTTATGAGATCTCTGATGTATTGGCGAAATCAAGCAACGTCGGTTCAGCGAAATTGATTACCAAATTTTACGCAGATAAGCCTCAAGTCTTTTTAGATCATTTAAGACGTTGGAAAATGTTCGATAAAATGGATATTGAACTTCCGGGAATCACGAAACCTTACATCGTTACACCAGACGATAAAAGATGGAATGCCGCGACTTTAGCTTCTTTGGCTTACGGATATTCTTCCCGTTTCAACCTTTTGCAACTGACCACTTTTTACAATGGAATTGCCAACAACGGCGTAATGCTAAAACCACTTTTCATTGAAAAGATTCTAAAAGACGGACGAACATTATACGAAGCAAAACCACAGGTGATGGTAAAGAAAATGGCTTCTCAGAAATCCATTACTTTAATGACAAATGCTCTGACAAAAGCAGTGGAGAAAGGAACGGCAAAGAGTATTTTCACACCGAATTTAAAAATGGCGGGAAAAACAGGAACAGCCAGATTTGAATATTGGAAACCGGGACCTGCAAAATATCAAGCAAGTTTTGCTGGCTTTTATCCTTCTGACAATCCGAAATATACCTGCATCGTAATGATTAACCAACCAGATAACTCGAAAGGTTTTTATGGTTCAACCGTTTCGGCACCAGTATTTAAAGAGATTGCCGGAAAAACATTTTTAAAAACTCCGCAAAACATTGAAGAATCGATGTTGGTAGATAAGAAAGTCGATCTAAGCAAAATGATTCACGCACCTGTGAAAATTGCGGTTAAACAGAATCAGATGCCTAACGTAACTGGCTTAATCGGTAAAAATATTATTCCACAATTGGAAAATCAAGGCTATCGCGTTGATTACAAAGGGGTAGGAAAAATAAAAGAACAGTTCCCTTTAGAAGGAACTATTATGAATAAAGATCAAAGAATCTATCTGCAATTGCAGAATTAATTGGAAACACAATTGGAGACTTGGCAAGACTTGTCCATACAGAAAGTAAAATGAACTTAGAACACATATTAAACAGAATCCCAGTCCTTGAGATTATCGGAAATAAAGACCGAGTGATTTCAGAACTTATTTTCGACAGCCGTAAAGCAGTTGAAGATGCACTTTATGTTGCTGTAAAAGGAACTGTTTCTGATGGTCATGCTTTCATCGCTTCTTCTATTGAAAAAGGAGCAACTATAATTGTTTGCGAGGACTTACCTGCTGAGCTTTCGGAGGAAATCACTTATATAAAAGTGAAAGATGCTGCAAAAACTTTAGGTCATCTTGCTTCTAATTTTTATGGAAATCCTTCTGCTCAACTAAACCTCATCGGAATAACCGGAACGAATGGCAAGACTTCGACCACTACTCTTTTGTTTGATATTTTTAAAACTCTGGGTTTTAAATCAGCTTTAATTTCCACCGTAGAATATCGAATTGGTGACGAAGTTATTCCGTCAACACATACAACTCCAGATGTGATTCGTTTGAATCAAATTTTAGCACAGGCCGTTGAAGCTGGGTGCGAATATGCTTTCATGGAAGTTTCTTCCCACGGAATTCATCAGCACAGAACGGAAGGTTTACAATTTAAGATCGCAGGCTTTACCAATATTACGCACGATCATTTAGATTATCATAAAACGTTTGAGGAATATCTTAAAACCAAGAAGAGATTCTTTGATGAATTGAATTCCGACGCCATCGCCATTACTAATGTCGATGATAAAAACGGAAACGTAATGCTTCAAAACACCAAAGCAAAGAAAAAAACCTACGCTTTGAAAACGATGGCAGATTTTCACGGTAAAATTATAGAAGTTGATTTTAACGGAATGCTGCTCAACTTTAATGGAAAAGAATTCTGGACGACCTTGACGGGGAAATTCAACGCCTATAATTTACTTCTTGCTTACTCAGTTGTCGTAGAATGTGGCTTTCATGAAGACGATATTTTACTCGCAATGTCACAATTAACGAGAGTGAATGGACGCTTTGAAACTTTAAAATCTGACGGTGGAATTTTCTTCGTGGTCGATTATGCTCACACGCCAGATGCTTTAGAAAATGTGCTTGATTCTATTAATGAGATCAGAACCAAAAACGAAAGATTAATTACTGTATTTGGTTGTGGCGGCGATAGAGATACCACCAAACGTCCTGAAATGGGAAAAATTGCCACCCGTAAATCAACCTTGGCAATCATTACTTCCGATAATCCACGAACGGAAAATCCTGGAGATATTATTAAAGAAATTGAAGCGGGTGTAGAACCGCAAAACTTCAGCAAATACACTTCAATTCCAGACCGAAGAGAAGCGATTAAAATGGCCATTAAATTTGCCGAGCCAAAAGACATTATTGTGGTAGCAGGCAAAGGACACGAAACGTATCAGGAAATTAATGGCGTGAAAAATCATTTTGATGATAAAGAAACCATTATTGAACTCGCAAGATTGATGTCAAAATAATTAGAATTGAAGCTTAAATAAAACACTATGTTATATTACCTATTTGAATATTTAAACAGCCACGGGATTCACGTTCCGGGAATGGGTATGTTTAAATTTATCTCCTTCCGTGCTGGGATGGCGGTTTTATTGTCGCTCCTGATTGCGTTGGTTTTTGGTAAAAAAATCATCAATTATCTGCGAAATAAACAGATGGGTGAATTGGTACGGGATTTAGGTCTAGATGGGCAAAAACAAAAAGAAGGTACGCCAACGATGGGTGGTTTAATTATCATTATGGCAACTCTGATTCCTGTTTTATTATTTACAAGGATTTTAAATATTTATATTATTCTGTTAATTATTTCCGTCGTTTGGATGGGCGCCATCGGATTTATTGATGATTATTTAAAGAAAATTAAAAAGAATAAAGACGGTCTTAGCGGGAAGTTTAAAGTAATCGGACAAGTTGGCTTAGGCTTGATCGTTGGTGTTACCATGTATTTTCATCCGGACATCACGGTGAAAAGAAAATATGCGGATGCCAAAGAAATCAACCGTAATAATGTAGAAGCTAATTTTATGAAAACGGAGAAATCTACCGTTTCTACGGTTCCTTTTGTAAAGAATAATGAATTCGATTATAGCGGGATTTTATTTTGGATGAGTCCAGAAGATGCACAGGAATGGGCATGGATCATCTTTATTCCTATGGTCATTTTTATTGTTACAGCCGTTTCAAATGGTGCAAATATCACCGACGGGCTCGACGGGCTCACCGCCGGCACCAGTGTCGTCATACTCTTAACTTTATCGCTTTTTGCCTATCTCTCGGGGAATATCATTTTTGCCGATTACCTGAATATCATGTTCTTACCCAACATGGGTGAAACGACCATTTTCGCGCTTGCGTTGGTTGGTGCGGTGATCGGATTTTTCTGGTACAACACGTATCCGGCACAAGTGTTCATGGGAGATACAGGAAGTTTGATGTTGGGTGGAGTCATCGCCGTTTTGGCAATTATACTTCGAAAAGAATTACTGATTCCGGTACTGTGCGGGATTTTCCTGATTGAAAATCTATCGGTAATGCTGCAAGTGGGGACTTTTAAATATAGAAAGAGAAAACATGGTTTAGAGTACGCACAGAACAACCGTTTGTTCAAAATGTCGCCTCTTCATCATCATTATCAAAAAGAAGGTTACCACGAAAGTAAAATTGTCAACCGAATGATCATCATAGGAGTATTGTTCGCAATCATTTGTTTAATCACTTTAAAGGTAAGATAAAACGGTTTCGTGAGCGGGATATCATCAAATTGAAATTAAATTTCAAGGCAAAAATAAGAAGGAATTTGTTCTTATTTAATTAAAAACACAATATGAAAATAGTTGTTTTAGGTGGCGGAGAAAGCGGCGTTGGTGCAGCATATTTAGCGAAGAAGAAAGGCTTGAATGTTTTTCTTTCAGATAAAAGTGCGATCAAATCTGAATATAAAAATCAGCTGATTGATGCCGGGATTGAATTTGAAGAAGGACAACATGATGAAGCGAGAATTCTGGAGGCTGACTGGGTGATAAAATCTCCCGGGATCCCCAAGAAAGCTGATATTATTTTCAAAATTAATCAGAAAGGAATTCGACTGTCCTCAGAGATTGAATTTGCAGCTGAATTTACCCAAGCGAAAATTATAGCGATCACCGGAAGTAATGGGAAAACGACAACCACTTCGCTTATTTACCATATTTTAAAAAATGACCATCGCAACGTCGGTTTGGCAGGAAATATCGGAACGAGTTTCGCAAAGCAGGTCGCCGATGATGATTTTGATTTTTACGTGTTAGAAGTAAGTTCTTTCCAGTTAGATGATATTCAAAATTTCCGTCCGTATATCTCCTTATTGTTGAATTTGAGCCAGGATCATTTGGATCAGTACAATTACAATTATGAAGAATATGCAATGGCAAAATTCAGAATTGCAGAAAATCAAGAGAACGATAATTTTTTCATCTACAATAAAGATGATGAGATGAGCATGAATCTGTTGGAACAACTAGCCATTCGAGCTAAGAAAATCCCTTTTTCATTGAAAGAGAAATTAGGTGAAGGTGGTTACCTTAATAATGATAAAATCACGGTAAAGGTTGAAGACGAGTTTTCGATGAAGATCGCAGAACTTTCTTTGGTCGGGAACCACAACATCGCTAATAGTTTAGCTGCTTCTATCGCCAGTAAAATATTAAAGATCAGCAATGAAAGCATCCGTAATTCATTGATGACCTTTCAGGCGGTGGAACATCGTTTAGAGCAAGTTGCGCAAATTCACGGAGTTACTTTTATTAATGATAGTAAGGCAACCAATGTTAATGCAGCGTACTTCGCTTTAGAAAGTATGAATCAGCCAACCGTTTGGATTGTAGGCGGCGTTGACAAAGGAAATGACTATACCGAAATAGAAAATTTAGTAAAGAGAAAAGTTAAAGCCATCGTTTGTTTAGGACTGGATAATCAAAAGATCATCGATTTCTTTAAAGATAAAAAAGACGCAATTTATAGCACTTCAAGTATGGAAGAAGCCGTTCGGATTTCAAAATCCTTGGCGGAAGAAGGCAATACCGTGTTGCTTTCACCATGTTGCGCAAGTTTCGACTTATTCGATAATTATGAAGACCGTGGAAATCAATTTAAAAACCAAGTATTAAAAAAAGCAATCGACTAATCGTAGATTAAAATGCAGGAAAGAGAAACCAAATTTGAATTATTAAAAGGCGACAAAGTCTTGTGGAGCGTGATCTTATTGATTTCGTTCTTCTCGGTATTCCCCGTGTATTCTGCGAGTTCTAATTTAGAATATATCGTGAATAGTGGGACGACCACTTCTCACCTGATGAAGCATACGTTTTTTGTAGTGCTGGGTTTGGCTGTAATGCGTGGTGTCGGTGTTTTCAAATATGAATACCTCGGGAAACTGAGCAGTATTCTTTTAGCAATTACCGTAATTCTTCTGGGTTTAACAATGGTTACCGGGCAAACAATTGACGGTGCATCTGCCTCGCGTTGGTTAAAAATTCCTGGCACACCGATATCTTTCCAACCCTCTTCTTTCGCTTATTTAATGTTGGTCATTTACCTCTGCAGATATTTAACAAAGACGATTAAAAGAGAAAGATTGCCGATTGAAAATATATTTTACATTTTCGGACCAGTGTTATTGGTGTTCGGATTGGTGGCAAAAGACAATGGTTCTACGGCTTTAATGATATTAATGGTTTCATTGATTGTAATGGTAATTGGTCAACTCAACAAAAAATATATTGTTGGATTCATGGCGCTTTCATCTGTGGTGATCGGACTTTTCATGTTTGTCGCTTTAAAGACTGACCTTATCGAAAACAACCGTGTTCACACTTGGATGAGTCGTGTAGAAACTTTTACTAAAAAAGAAAGCCAGGTCGAAGACGAAGTTGACAAAGCAAAAAATTATCAGGTGATGCAAGCCAAAGCGGCCATCGTTCACGGTGGAATTACCGGAATGGGTCCTGGAAAAAGTGCTTTAAAACAAATGCTGCCGCAATCTGCCTCGGATTTTATCTTCGCCATTATTGTTGAAGAATACGGCTTTATTGGAGCAACAGTATTAATCGCTCTTTATTTAATAATGATCATCAGAATTGTAATGATCGCCAGTAAGATGCCGGCCTTCTTTGGGAGTTTGCTGGTGTTGAGTCTCGGGACCATGATCTTCGTGCAGCTCTCTGTGAATATTGCTGTCGCCATTAATCTGATTCCAGTCACGGGACAACCTTTGCCTTTGATCAGTTACGGTGGAACATCGATGTTGGTTACTTATATTCAGTTGGGATTGATCTTAAATGTAAGTTCCAGAATCCAGGTGTATGATGAAGAAGGAATGGGCAAAAAACAAAGTATTGAAGAAATAAATGATATCGCATAAAGTCCTGAAGGGACGATTTAACTAAGCATAGGGTTTCAACCCTATGGATATAAAAAAGATGAGTAAAAAATTAAAAATTCTAATGAGCGGCGGCGGAACCGGAGGACATATCTTCCCGGCAATTGCCATTGCGCAGGAAATTCAAAAGAGATTTCCTCAAGCAGAATTTTTGTTCATCGGAGCCAATGGTAAAATGGAAATGGAAAAAGTTCCTCAAGCAGGCTTCAAAATTATCGGTCTCAATATCGCTGGATTCGATCGCGGGAATTTGTTGAAAAATTTCAAGTTGCCCTTTAAATTACTATCGAGTCTTACAAAAGCGAGAACGGCAATTAAAGACTTTCAACCGGATGTCGCTATCGGAACGGGAGGATTCGCAAGCGGACCTGCGCTTTACATGGCTGCCAACTTAGGAGTTCCAATCTTTGTTCAGGAACAGAATTCTTTGCCAGGAAAAACAAATACTTTCTTGTCTAGAAAAGCAAAAACAGTTTTCACGGCGTATCCGAATATGGATCATTTTTTTCCGAAAACGAAAACACTCTTTTTAGGAAACCCGATTCGCAAGACTATTATTACGGATTTAATTGAAAAGGATTCAGCAAAAGAACGATTAGGTTTAGATAAAAACAAACTGACCATTTTGTCTGTTGGAGGATCTTTAGGCTCCCGAACATTGAACAATGGTTGGAAAGAAAATATAGAAAAATTAGCAGCAAAAGATTTCCAGTTGATCTGGCAAACCGGTAAACTGGATTATAAAAGTTTGAATGAAGATGTAAAGATCTCCGGTCAACCTCAAATTCAATTAAAGGAATTTATCGCCGATATGGCTTTAGCTTATTCCGCTGCAGATGTTATTGTTTCAAGAGCTGGAGCAATTGCGATTTCAGAATTGACAATGGCGCAGAAACCGGTTTTATTGGTTCCTTTTCCTTTCGCAGCAGAAGATCATCAAAAAAAAAATGCGATGACTTTGGTTGAGAAGAACGCGGCCAGAATGGTAAAAGACACCGAAATGTCAGAGAAATTTTGGACTACTTTAATGGAAATATGTGAAAACGAAAAGTTAAGAAATGAGATGAGCGAGAATTTAAAATACTTCGCAAAACCTTTAGCCACAGAAGAAATCGTAGATGAAATTTTATCATCCTTAAATATCAAAGCATAAGATGAAAGCTCTAACAACATATCAAAACTTCTACTTCGTAGGAATCGGCGGCATCGGAATGAGTGCACTAGCACGTTATTTCAACGCGTCCGGGAAAACCGTTTTGGGCTACGATAAAATGCACACCAAGTTGACGAAAGCTTTGGTAGAAGAAGGAATTGATATTCAGTTTGAAGACATCGTTAATGATAAAATTAAAAATTTAACGCCGGAAAATACTTTAGTGATTTATACCCCAGCGATAAAAAAACTGGATGTTCTTAATCACTTTAATGATCAAAAGTTTGATGTTTTAAAGAGAGCGAAAGTTCTTGGAATGATTACCGAAAACACCGATTGTATAGCGATTGCAGGAACTCACGGGAAAACAACAACCTCGTCTTTGGTTGCTCATTTATGTGAGGAAGCCAATCTTCCTTTCTCTTGTTTCTTAGGTGGAATCGCGGAAAACTTTAAATCAAATTTCCATTTTAATGGAAATGATATTTCAGTGGTTGAAGCTGATGAATACGACAGAAGTTTCCTTACGCTTTCACCAGATTGGGCGGTGATCACGTCTACCGATGCTGATCATTTAGATATTTATGGTGATGATGCGACGATTCAAAAAGGATTTCGTGATTTTGCGGATCTCGTTCCGGAAGGTCAACAGCTTTTTGTGAGAAAAGGAATCAACATCGGACGGGAAACCAAAACCTACGCGGTGAATGAAGAAGCTGATTATTACTCCGATAACATTAGAGAAATTGGTGATAAAATTCATTTTGATTTCCACACGCCGACTGAAGAATTTGATGATTTCGTTTGGGAAATTCCAGGAATACACAATGTTGAAAATGCAACCGCAGCGATTGCTTTATTAAATAATTTTGGCGTTGATTTCGAAACTTTGAAAAAAGGAATTAAAAGTTTTAAAGGAATTAAAAGACGATACACGAAACATAATTTCGACAGCGGAAAAATTTATATCGATGATTATGCACATCATCCAACGGAATTAAATGCCGTGATAGGTTCCATTAAAACTTTTTATCCACACAAGAAATTGTTGGTAGTTTTTCAACCTCATCTTTTCAGCAGAACAAAAGATTTTGCGGACGGATTTGTAGAAAGTTTAGATAAAGCTGATGAATTAATTCTGTTGGATATTTATCCGGCCCGAGAATTACAGGAAAATTTTGAAGGGATCACATCAGAGTGGTTAGCAGAAAAAATAAAATTAGATCAAAAGGTAGTTTCCACTTTGGATGACGCCTTTAATAAAATTAAAGAAAAAGACTTCGATGTATTATTGACTGTTGGTGCAGGAAACATCGACACTTTATATGACGGAATTGTAGAATGGCTCTCAGATAAGAAATGAAAAATAAATTCAGAATATTAAAAATTTTAAGCACTGTAATTATCTTCGGATTTCTGCTGAGTTTCTCCTTGAAAAGATTTAACGAGAAGCCGATGGAAAAAGTGACGATCAAATTGGCTCAGACGAAAGATCCGGTCTATTTCATCGACGAGAAAGATGTAAAGGAAATGGTAAAAAAGTCGAATCCAACCAAAAAGATTGGAGACATCAATATTCCTGAATTAGAAAAAAAATTAAATCAACTTCCAGCCGTTGACAGCGCAAACGTTTATTTAAACTTGAATGGAAATCTGAATTTAGATATAAAGCAAAGAGTTCCGGCTTTTCGTTTAAATAAAGACGATCGCGATTTTTATGTAGATGAAAAAGGAACTGAATTTCCGATTTCTAAAAACTATTCTTTCCCGTGCATGTTGGTGATGGGAAATGTGAAAAAATCAGAATATGTGAAGTTAGCAGAATTGATTTCGAAAATTAATAAAGATGAATTCAGTAAAAAATATTTCATCGGCATTGCTAAAAAGCAAGGCAATTACGAACTGCTCACCAGCGAAGGATATTTCAAAGTTGAAATTGGTGATTTAGAAAAAATAGACCTTAAAGTAAAAGGATTTAAAGCTTTTGTTGAAAAATATTTGATTCACCAGAATCCAGAAAAGTACACTAAGGTTTCTGTGAAGTACGACAATCAGATCGTCACCACTCTGAATCCTCACTTTAAAGAAAATGACAGCATCATTGCAGTGGGTAAAAAGGAATTGGCAAAGTTGCCAGCTATTAATCAAAGAAAAGAAGAAGCGCTGAAAAAAGCCTCATCACAGCTGAAAGCAGAACCTAAAAAGGTGGTGAAAAAAGTAGAGCCAAAGAAACCAGCTAAGGCAAAGACCGTTGAAAAGCCAGCTCCAAAAAAGCCGGAAAGCAAAGCAAAGGCAAAAGTAAAAATAGAATAAAGCACAGGATTTAATCCTTTGAAAATGATAAAAAATCAAATCGACATATAATGGAAAATAACGAGTACTCAGTAGGCCTCGACATCGGTACCACGAAAATTGTGGCCATTGTCGGACGGCGAAACACCCACGGAAAAATTGAAATTCTCGGCGTAGGAACTGCAAAAAGTTTAGGAGTTCACAAAGGTATTGTGAACAATATTTCCCAAACCATTCAGTCCATCAAAGCTGCCGTATCACAAGCACAGTCAAGTTCTGGCGTTCCCATTCACAAAGTAACGGTGGGAATCGCTGGCAAACATATTCGTTCGCTGCAACACTCCGATTATATTATGCGGGAAAATCCGGATCAGTATATTACGGATGACGATATCGAAAAATTGAAAGATCAAGTAAAGCAATTGGTGATGTTGCCTGGTGAAGAAATCATTCATGTTCTTCCGCAAGAATACAAAGTAGATTCTCAGGGCGAAATTCAGGAACCAGTTGGAATGCATGGAACCCGCTTAGAAGCTAACTTCCATGTGGTCGTTGGTCAAATGGGAAGCATTAGAAATATTGCAAGATGCGTTCGTGAGGCTGGTCTAGAAATGGAAGCTTTAACTCTTGAGCCATTGGCATCATCTGAAGCAGTTTTAACTAAAGAAGAAAAAGAAGCTGGTGTTGCAATCATCGACATCGGTGGTGGTACAACGGATATCGCTATTTTCAAAGATAATATTATTCGCCACACTTGCGTCATTCCTTACGGTGGCGGGATTATTACCGATGATATTAAAGAAGGCTGTTCTATTATTGAAAAGCATGCAGAAAAACTGAAAGTGAATTTCGGCTCTGCCGTTCCGGAATTAGAAAAAGATACTACGTTCGTGACCATTCCAGGTTTACACGGAAGACCAGATAAAGAAATTTCTTTAAAAACTTTAGCACAAATCGTGAGTGCCAGAGTTGAGGAGATTTTGGAAATGGTGAATACAGAATTGAAAGCGTACGGAGCATTTGAACAAAAGAAAAAACTAATTGCAGGAATCGTTTTGACAGGTGGAGGTTCAAATCTTCGTCATCTTCGTCAGTTGGCCAATTACACCACAGGATTCGACAGCAGAATTGGTTTTGCCAATGAATATGTGACCAATGATAAAAGCCAGCATTTAAAAGGCCCGGAATATGCAACTGCTATTGGTTTGCTAATGGAAAGTTTGAAAATCCGCGATAAAAAAACTACACCTGAGCATGTAGCCGAAAAACCTGAGGTTGCACAGAAGTCCAACGATGTTTTGACCGGAGATGAAATGGTAGCCAAAGATGAAGTGGTGATTAAAGACGCTCTGATGGAAGAAGCGGCAGAAAAAAGACGGAACAAACTGACCATTGGTCAAAAAATAATGGAAAGCGTAAAAAAATTCTTTGAAGAAGTTGAATAATTAAAAAACCAAGACTATGGAAAATATAAACACTCCTGGATTTTCATTTGATCTACCAAAAGGAAATTCATCAATAATTAAAGTAATCGGCGTAGGAGGCGGTGGAAACAACGCCCTGAAGCACATGTATGAAAGAGGTATCTATGGTGTAGATTTTGTGATCTGCAACACCGATTCTCAAACCTTAGATAATAACCCTGTTGCCAATAAAGTACAATTGGGATTAACCATTACAGAAGGACTTGGCGCTGGAGCTGATCCTGAAGTTGGAGAAAAAGCAGCGATTGAAAGTATCGAAGATATTAAAGCGGCGATGGGACAAAATACCAAAATGGTTTTCATTACTGCTGGCATGGGTGGTGGAACCGGAACTGGTGCAGCTCCTGTCATCGCCAAAGTGGCGAAAGATATGGGAATCCTTACCGTAGGAATCGTTACCGTACCTTTTAGTTTTGAAGGAAAACGAAGATTGGATCAAGCGGAATTAGGTTTAGACAAACTTAGAAATAACGTAGATTCACTCATTGTTATTAATAATGATAAATTACGTCAGCAATACGGAAATCTTGGTTTTAAATCCGGTTTTTCTAAAGCGGATGAAGTGTTGACCAACGCTGCCAAAGGAATGGCAGAAGTTATTACAGGATATTTCGATGTGAACATTGACTTCCGTGATGCGAAATCTGTGTTGGCGAATTCTGGAACGGCATTAATGTCGAACGGCGTTGCTTCAGGCGAAAATAAAGCCGAAGAAGCGGTGAAAAAAGCTTTGGATTCTCCATTGTTAAATGACAACAAAATTACAGGAGCGAAAAATGTACTCTTGCTGATCAGAAGTGGAAACGAAGAAGTGACCATGGATGAAATCGGAGTGATCATGGATCATATCCAGCAGGAAGCAGGCAATACTGCAGATATTATTTTCGGAGTTGGAACTGATGAAGAATTAGGCGATGCAGTAAGTGTATTGGTTATTGCAACTGGCTTCTCAAAAGATTACCAAAAAAGTACCGGCATTACTGAAAAAGTAAATTTCACTTTGTCAGATTCAATTGAACCAGCTAAGAAAAGAGAAAACATTTTTAAATCCAATATTGAAAATCAGGAGACTCCAAAAAGTCATTCTCCATCGAAGAATCTTTTTATTTTAGATGATGAAGATGATTTTCCTACCAATGAATTTCAAGTGAAAACCGTAGAGAAGAAGCGGGTTATCGAGAGAGAAACTCCAACTGAAAATCATCGGTTTGTAGAAGAAACTCCATCTTTTGAAAGTTTCCATCAGGAAGAAGAAACACCGGAATTTGATCTGTTTACTTACGACGATGATCTTAGTGAAGAACCAACTTCACAATCATTTACCTTTGAAACAGAACATAAAAAAGAAGAATTTCCGATTAGCAACAAACCAACTTTTACGGAAGAAAAACCAATGGAATTCAGTTTTTTCGTAAACGAACCGATTGAGGAGCCGAAAGTTGAAATACCGCAACCCAAAGCACTCATCAAAGAAGAACCGGTTCACCAACCCGTAGCCAAGGTAGAAGAGAAAGTTGTAGAACCAAAAGCATTCGACATAGAAGATGATTTTACTTTCATCAATAAAACGCCAACCAGCGACAAAGTGGTAGAGAGAAGAAATAAATTGAAACAGTTTAATTCTAGATATCAGAACTTCGAACCGGAAAACGAGTTTGAATCAATTCCAGCCTTCCGTAGAAAAAACATTTCCATCGGACATGAAAACGCTTCAGACCAAAAAATCAGTAATTACCTTACCGAAAGCGATGGGAAAATGCAGGTTCGAGAAAACCGTTTTTTAAATAAAGACGTAGATTAAAATTAATGTGACGATACGATGATTTGCTTTTTATAGAACGAATCGTCAAATCATTTCATCACCAAATCAAAATTATGAGTTTAGAAATTATCATCAGCGACGCGATCAAAGACGCGATGCGAGCGAAAGATAAAGTAGCCTTAGATGCTTTGCGTGCAGTAAAATCTCAAATTTTATTGTTGAAAACAGAGGCAAAAGGAGCCGAAGTTTCTGCAGAACAGGAAATTGCAATTTTGCAAAGAATGATCAAACAGAGAAAAGATTCTTACGACCAGTTTACCGCCCAAAACCGAAGCGATTTAGCTGAAGTGGAAGAAGCACAAAGTAAAGTGATTGAGAAGTATTTGCCGCAGCAAATGACCAGTGAAGAACTGGAAGAAGCGATGAAAAACATCATCGCAGAAACTGGTGCGACGAGCGCCAAAGATTTAGGAAAAGTAATGGGCATGGCTGGAAAAGCCCTTGCCGGAAAAAGCGACGGAAAAAGTATTTCTGATATGGCTAAAAAATTACTTTCTTAAATAGTAGTTAGGATATACAACCTTTGCATATCGATTTGATTGAAACCCGGAATATTTGATATTTCGGGTTTTTTATTTTCCTACATTTGACTAAATTTTTTTTATGCAGATTTATCATTACTTCACGGTCATCATCATTCTGGCTGCCGCTTTTGGATATTTCAACAAGAGATTTCTGAAACTTCCCAGGACCATCGGCGTAATGATTATTGCGCTTTTAACTTCTTTGGGAATCGTTTTGACAGCCTCTTCTTTCCCCGACTTATTCGTGCAGACCAAAGAAATGATTTTGTCGATAGACTTTTACACGATTTTAATGGAAATCATGTTGAGCTTTTTATTATTCGCTGGATCTATTCATATCAGGCTGAATGACATTAAGTCTGAACGCGTTCCGATTATCGCTTTTTCAACAATTGGGGTTTTGCTCTCGACTTTTATCGTGGGTGGTTTAATGTATTTTCTTTTACAGGCGTTCGGCTTAGATATTCCTTTCATTAACTGCTTACTCTTTGGAGCCTTAATTTCTCCTACCGATCCTATTGCGGTAATGGGAATTTTAAAAACTGCCAATATTCCAAAATCTTTAGAAACAAAAATTTCGGGCGAGAGTTTGTTTAATGATGGGGTTGCGGTTGTTTTATTTGTAGCTATTTTTGAGATCTCTAAAGTGGGTCTTGAGAATATGGGCTTTGCAGATATTGCCCTACTATTTCTTCGAGAAGCAGGTGGCGGTATCATATTAGGAACTATTCTCGGTAGCGTTGGAACTTATATTTTAAAAACGATCGATGATTATTCGGTCGAAGTCATGGTTACTTTAGCCATGGTGATGGGTGGATATTGGTTGGCTTCGTCACTTCACATCAGCGGACCATTAGCAATGGTAGTAGCTGGTATTTTTATTGGAAATCGCGGTAGAGAAGTCGGGATGAGTAGTATTACAGAAGAATATATCGACAAGTTTTGGGAAATGCTGGATGAAATTCTAAATGCCGTTTTATTCCTTTTAATTGGTTTAGAATTACTAGTTATTAATTTTGAAAATATTTATATTCTCATCGGCGTGATCGCAATTTTTGTAGTTCTTTTTGCGCGTTTTGTTTCGGTTGGCATTCCCTTCTTTTTACTAAAACGGCGGGTCAATTTTGAAACTAATTCTTTTCCTATTTTAGTTTGGGGCGGACTCCGCGGTGGTATTTCAGTTGCCTTGGCTTTAGCTTTACCTCGGGAAAGTTCCGGTGATATGTTTGTTGCAATTACCTACATTATCGTTCTGTTCTCTATTATTTTTCAGGGATTAACCATTGGCAATCTTGCCAAAAAACTGACAATAAAGTCAGCCAATAAGTCTCAATAGATAATTGGTATTGTTTTGATAGCTTTAATAGGAAAGAGGTTTGTTTAAAAAGAATTAATTTTGCAAATCTATAGTTTAACTCATAAAATAAAAAAATATGTATCCAGATGATCTAGTAATGCCAATGAAGCATGAACTAACCGATAAAGGTTTTCAAGATTTAACTTCTGCTGAAGCGGTAAACACAGCCATCAAAAAAGAAGGAACTACTCTTTTGATGATTAACTCTGTTTGTGGATGTGCAGCCGGAGCAGCAAGACCAGGCGCGGTTTTCTCTTTGACAGGAGATAAGAAACCCGCAAATCTTGTAACTGTTTTTGCAGGTTACGATAAAGAAGCGGTTGACGAAGCGCGTAAGCATTTGGCACCTTTCCCACCAAGTTCTCCATGTATCGCTCTTTTCAAAGACGGTGAATTGGTTCACATGCTAGAAAGACACCACATCGAAGGAAATCCTGCCGGAGCAATTGCTGCAAACTTGCAAGGAGCTTACGAAGAATATTGCTAAGATTTAGATTTTAGTGAAAATAGAAATTCCGCTTTTCACAAGGCGGAATTTTTTTGTGATCCATAGCATAATAGCTTTCAGTAGAAAAATATTATATTTGTGTCTATGGCAACGAAAGCACTTTTCAATACGGTAGTCAATTGGTTTATCAAACAGAGGATTGATCAGATTCAGAATTTTATGGACCATCCGATTGAAACCCAAAACGGGGTGCTCTTTTCTCAACTCTATTACGCGGAGAATACAGATTACGGTAAGATCCACGGATTCAGTTCCATCTCAAGTTATGAAGATTTTACCAAAAATGTTCCTATCGTTACGTACGAAGATTTCGAACCTTATATTGAAAAAGCAAGACAGGGACAACGTGACGTTTCGTGGCCGGGTTTGGTCAAGAATTTTGCAAAATCTTCTGGAACCACCAACGCTAAAAGTAAATTCATTCCTATCACTGATGAAAGTTTGGAATTATGCCACATGAAAGCGGGTAAAGACCTCATCTCTATATACGCCAATAATCATCCTGACAATCAACTCTTTATTAATAAAAATTTACGATTGGGTGGAAGCGCTGATTTCTATGAAAACTTTAATACAAAATTTGGAGACCTATCTGCGATCTTAATCGATAATCTTCCGTTTTGGGTAGAAATTACAACGACGCCAAGTAAAAAAGTTTCGCTCATGTCTGAGTGGGAAACTAAACTTAATGCGATAATTTCCGAAGTTACCAATGAAGAAGTAGGCAGTTTAACGGGCGTCCCAAGCTGGATGATGGTTCTTTTACAACGGGTTTTAGTTGAGAAGGGACATGAAAGTATATCTGAATTGTGGCCCAATCTGGAAGTGTTTTTCCATGGCGGAATTAGTTTTAAACCTTATCGCGAACAGTATAAAAAGATCATCGGAAAAGATATTAACTATTACGAAATCTATAACGCTTCCGAAGGTTTCTTTGCAATTCAGGATCAACATGGAAGTGAAGAAATGCTTTTAATGTTGGATTATGGAATTTTCTATGAATTCATTCCGATGGATAAATTTGACCCAGATAACCTGGAGGCGATTTCTTTGGAAGAAGTAGAGATCGGTAAAAACTACGCGATGGTGATTACCACAAACAGCGGGCTTTGGCGATATCTAATTGGGGATACGGTTCGATTTACTTCATTGCAACCGTTCCGGATTAAAGTTTCTGGACGCACGAAACATTACATCAATGCATTTGGCGAAGAACTCATGATTGACAATGTAGAAACTGCGCTATCAAAAGCTTGTGAAGCAACCGATTGCTCTATTCTGGATTTTACCGGCGCACCGGTTTTTATGCAGCAGGGACAAAGTGGCGCTCATGAATGGATCATCGAATTTACCGAAGAGCCAACAGACTTAGAAAGATTTGCCGAAGTTTTTGATAACCATTTGAAGTCTGTGAATTCAGATTATGAGGCAAAAAGATACAATAATATGACGTTGAAAAAGCCAATTATTCACGTTGCGAAACCTCAGCTTTTTTATCAATGGATGTCGGAAAGAGGCAAGCTGGGTGGTCAGAATAAAGTCCCACGATTAAGCAACGATCGCGAATACATTGAGCCTTTATTAGAAATGAATGCCTAAAAAAATCTGCTGATATTCAGCAGATTCTTATTTATTTTTTCTCTAGATCTTCTTTTAATTTTTCCGCGCCTTTCTCTACTTTCGCCGCTCCTTTGGCGGCAGCATCTTTTACGTCTTCGCCTGCCTGCTTAAAAGTTTGACCCGCATCTTTCGCGGCGGCATCCAGTTTTTCCTTCGCATCCTCCACCGTTGCATTAATTCTCACCGAATCCAAACTGGTCGTACGTTCTTTTTCCGTCGTTGTGGTAGTTACTGTTCCATCGGGATTTTCAACCGTTTGGACGTTCACTTCTGATTTCGTGCAGCTCATCAATCCTAAAGAGATCACTGCTGCTCCTAAAAAATATTGTTTCATAATTTTGTATTTAAGTATATCTCAAATTTAGAATAAAATTAAGGATTTACGGTAGCTTCTATTTTAGGAGCAACTGATTTCTCCTTGGCTTTATCCAATGCTGCTTTGGCTTTTTCCGCTGCTTTCTTTTCCTCAGTTAGTTTTTCTGTTTTAGCTTTATTAAGCAAATTCTCTTCCTCCGCTTTTAATTTTATCTTCTTTAAAGAATCCTGATATCTTAGGGAAGACATTTTAATTTTTCTGGCAACGTCAACAGAAGTGGCGCCTTGAGAAAAGGAATCAATGGCAGTCGTATCGTACGGAGTGCCAATATTACTTTCTTCTGCAGCAAAACTTTGTTTGGGTATTTTCTTGCCACAGGAAATAACGAGCAAAAGAATCAATATGAAAGAAGTTGTTCTCATTTTAATCAATTTTAAATTCAGCAATAACCGGAAAGTGGTCAGATAGTTTTACGGAGCGATCCACCCGATAACTGATGGGTTTTATTTCCTTTGAAGTAAAAATATAATCAATCCTGATCGGAAATTTATAATCATGGAAACTGGTTGAACTTCCACGACCGACTTCTAAAAAGGGATCAATTAAACCTCTGCTCAGTTCATAATATTCATAAGAATTAGGAACAGAATTGAAATCTCCCGCAAGAATCACAGGATAGGGTGAATCATCGATGGCTTTTCGAATATCGACAATTTCCTTCTGATGTATTTTAAAAGTAGGCACCAGCTTACGAAGCACATCCTTCACTTTAGCTTTATTCTCTTGAAAATCCTCTACTGGTTTGACCTCCTGTTTATCGAAGGAAAAAGGATTGAGATAAATATTGACCACCCGAATTATTTGTCCATTAAATTTAATATCAGCATAGAAAGCATTGCCGTTGCTGAAGGTTGCTAATTTTTCTTTCTTAACGATTTCCGTTTTTGAATTAAGAGTCAGGATCGCAAATTCATCAATTTTATGCGGATATCCTTTAATATCTAAATTCTTTATTGCCTCTTGTCCCAGAATAATATCGGCGTCCGTCTTTTGTAAATAATCAATCACTTTTTGTTTTCCATAACTGCCAAAATGCATATTCATGGTAACAATTTTTAGATTGGGTTTCTCAGCAACTTTAGCATTATAATTAATCCATCTTTTGATCGGTGTGAACATCATTAAAGTCATCACGATGAAAAACACCGCTCTCTTTTTCCACGCTATCACCCACAAAAGGCACAGCATCAAATTCAGAATCATCAATACCGGAAAGGCTAAAGACAGTAAATTTAAATACGGAAAAACGCTCGGCGACACATAATCATTAAACAAAGTCGCGCTCAGTAAAACAATGATGAATAAATGAATTAGGACTAAAGCAAATCTGAAAAGTTTCACAAAAAGGATATTTTAATTAATTCGATACTGATCTTTTTTCCAATATTTTGCAAGTAGAAAACCAATCAGTGCTCCGCCAACGTGAGCAAGGTGTGCGATACCGCCACCTCCTACTTTACCGGTAACACCAAGAACTATAGATCCAATGACAATGACGGGCAAAACATACTTTACTTTTACGGGAATTGGAATAAACATAATGCCAATTTCAGCATTCGGGTATAAAGTCGCAAAGGCAGCAATAACGCCAAATATTGCTCCAGATGCTCCGACCATTGGAGTTGTGAGTATGGATTGAAATTCTTGTAAAAGTCCTTGTTGAGCAGCAATTGCCGAGGCATTTCCTTTAAAAGATGCACTGGCTCCCGACAAATAGGCATTAGTATTAAATCCGAAACCTTCCAATGCGGACTGAATCTGCTGAACTTCAACAAAATTCCAGAGATTATAAAGAAAGAAAGCGCCTAAACCGCTGACGAAATACAGAATGATATATTTCTTGTCTCCTAACGTTCTTTCTAATACCGGCCCGAAACTATAAAGCGTAAACATGTTGAACAAGATATGCATGTAACCACCGTGCATAAACATGTGGGTAACAATTTGCCAAGACTTAAAATAGGGTGAAAAAGGATAAAAGGCAGCAAATTTCATAAAAATTGCGTCGTTGTTCAGCAGAAGCATGATACCAAAGACTACCACATTAATGATGATAATATTTCTGGTGATCGGTGTTATATTTTGAAACATATTTTAAAATTTATTTTTTAAGTCGTCTAAGGGAATTTCGATGAAGCATCTTTTCCCTGATGGTAAGAATTCTGGAAAACCCAACCCGGTGAAATCTTTGATCACCACCTCAGCATCCATTTTATAGAGGAAATCAAAACGCGATTTGCTTTGAATTTTATTCCATTGATTATTATAAAAACCGAGGAATTCATCTTCGGTTCGATATTCTAATATTTCAAAAAGATTTTCAAGGAATTTGATCACTTGCGTTTCTTTCAACCCTTGAGGTACAGCATCAATTCTCAAAACATTATCATTGGCGATCACCATTTCAAAACCGAGTTCGGGCAAGTATTTTTTGATGGACCGAAATTTATTTTTCTCGATCTCATTCATGTGATATTCTAATGAAAAAAGAAGCGTATGCTTTTCATTGGTTCGTTTTTTCTTACCGTTTCTTTCACTAACAATCAAGCGATGCATTCTTCCTAAGTCGAGCATCAAAGTTTTTCCGTTTTTATTGAAGAGCCAATATCCGTTTGGCAGACGCATTAAATCTTCATCAAAATCTTCCTCTTCAAAAAGGTTTATTTTAGAAGGTTCAGCTTGAATGTTTTGCTGATACATTTCGGTCATCGCCACCTTTTCGCCAGCGGAAACAGTTTCTTCCCGGAAAGGATTATAATCGCGATCTACTACAATCTCTGGTACTTTAAAACTGCCACTGGTGCTTTTCTGATTTAAAAAAGCGTCCATTCCAGAATCGCGATCGAAATCTAAACTCGGGGAAACATTGTAAATTCCTAAAGACCTTTTAATCGTGGATCGAACCAAAGCAAAAATTAAGTTTTCATCTTCAAATTTAACTTCTGTTTTTTGAGGATGAATATTGACATCGATTTTCTCCGCATCCAATTCTAAAAAGAGAAAGAAAGTCGGAATATATCCTGGTAAAAGTAATCCTTCGAACGCCTCCTGAACAGCTTTATTGAAATAAGGACTTCTAAAAAACCTTCCATTCACAAAGAAAAACTGTTCGCCACGGGTTTTTTTTGCACCTTCGGGTTTTGCTACAAATCCGTTCAGTTGAATCCATCCTAAATCCTCTTTAATTGGAATTAAAAGTGGTTGTAATTTTCGTCCGAAAACATCTACAATTCTTTGTAAGATACTGGCTTTTCGCAATCTAAAGATAATATCATCATTGTGGAAAAGTTCGAAATCTACATTTTCATGAGCTAAGGCAACTCGCTGAAATTCATCAATAATATGACGAAATTCTATATTATTATTTTTTAAAAATTTTCTTCTGGCAGGAACATTATAGAATAAATTCTTCACCGAAAAGTTAGAACCCTCTGCCGTTTGAATCGGTTCTTGAAATTGAAATCCGCCACCTTCAATGTAGATATTAGTTCCAATTTTGGCATCATGCGTTTTGGTTTTTAATTCTACTTCTGCCACGGCCGCGATGGAAGCCAAAGCTTCACCACGAAATCCTTTGGTAGAAATTCTAAAAATATCTTCGGTTGTACTGATCTTTGAAGTGGCGTGACGTTCGAAGGCAAATCTGGCGTCGGTGTCACTCATGCCGCTTCCATTGTCAACCACCTGAATTAAGTTTCTTCCAGCATCCCGAATAATTAACTCTATTTTTGTAGCACCAGCATCGATGGAGTTTTCTACCAATTCTTTAACAATAGAGGCAGGCCGCTGCACCACTTCACCGGCGGCGATTTGGTTGGCAACATGATCTGGCAAAAGTTTTATAATGTCTGACATTTTAATAATATAGTCAAATAAAGGGTTGTTTAGCAATTATTGATATTTAATTGCGTCGATTTTGGAGGTTACTTTTTTCAAGACTTTTTCCGAAAGATTTCGCTGATCAGAAAGATGGCTGAGTTTAAATTCTCTTTTTTTACGTACCACCATAAAATGATAATCTTCTACTTCCCAAATACCATACTTTTCAAAAAAGACCAATTCCAAATGATGCTTTTCAAAATGCTGTAATAAAGGAAATAAATGGACTTCCTGATCGATGACCTGCAAACTTTCGGGATGATTACGTCTGGCATAACCAATATATTGTGGATTTGGAATATTAATAGCGATTACTGTTTTGTCTGTACAAATTTGCGCCAGATTTTCAAATAATACATCGTGTTGGTCTACCGGAATATGTTCAATAACATCCATTAAAGTGATAAAATCAAAATCTGAATTTCTGGGTTGGTAGGATACGACGTCTGCTACTTGAAACTGAATATTCTCTTTCGATTTCATTTTGTTTTGAGCAATTACGATACTTTTTTCACTTAAATCTACGGCTTCAATTAATCCAGTAGAAACTTGTTTTGAGAGCAACTTGGTGAAGATGCCTACCCCACAACCTAATTCCAAAATTTTTGAATTTGATTGTAAGCCTAATTTACTAAGTCTTTTATATAAAGAAATCAAACGTTCATTGGCGCCGGTTTTAACTTGTTTCGTCGAAAATTCATCGTAAAAGTCAGCAATCTCGTCTTTTTTCATGCCGTAAAATTAGTGAAATTATTCTTTGCCTCAAATGAAAATAACCTCTAGAAATTCCGGAGGTTATTTTAGTTAAATTGTTAAATTATGGTTTATTGGTCAGGAAATAATCAACCTCACCTCTTCCCCAATTTGGATCTAAAGTTGTTTTCGGCTGATACGCTGCGAACTGATCTTTTGCTTTTTGAAACAACGCGAGGCCTTTTGTTTTGCTGCCACCAAATTGCTCTGGCGTGTAGTAAGCGTCTTCGGCCTGCAATAAAGTAATTCTTGGGTTTTCAGGATCTAATTTAGCAGCTTTTGAAAGGGCATCTGCACCCAACATTCCTTCGCTCATAAATCTTGATTGTGGATCGACCATCATTTTTAAACCATGAATCATTTTTTGCAAAATCAGTATTTCAGCATTGTCTTTACTGAGCTCTGAAGCTTTGTCTAAAGAAGTCTGCGCCTCCATGGCAATCGCATCAAGTTGATCAAGTTTTCCGGTACGCATTAAGTTTCTGCCTTTTTCAATAGAAGTATGTGCAGCGTAATAGTAAGGAAGCCATTGTGTTTTCTCCTTGTCACCAATTCTGGTGAAATCATTGGACAAAGCAGTGAAATCTTCTGGTGTTTTCAATTGATCGATTTGCGTGATCTTTTCGGTCATTACTTTATCAAAAGTGGTTTGAGCGAAGATGCTAACGGTTGCTAGTAAAAGCATTGTTAAAAATAATTTTTTCATGATTTTAAATTGTATGAGTTGGTTTTCTAATTTGATGATTCAAAGATAATTCGGGAAAAAAGGGAATGAAATTTTTTCTGACTGAAAGGTCAATTCTGTTTTCTGAACCGTCTTAAAGATTATTATTAATTGCATCCTGCGTTCTGTCGATCCCGAAATTGATGAAACAACCGATGAAAACAAAAGTACTGGCAGAAGGCAAAATCGGCTGACTTCTTAAGCCATCATTTGAAAATTGGTAGCCGTAAATATTCTTCTGTCCTAAGATATTATTGACAGATAAGACGAGAATCGTAAATGCCTTTGCATCTTTCTTACCCAAGTTTGGCAGGTAATTTAAACTGAAATTCAGCGCATTGTAATCTTTCAGTTTTCCTTGATTGTTTAAGTAATAAGCTCCGTCATCCTTGGTCTTAAAATTATAAAAAGGTCTTCCAGAAGCATACGTATAAGAAAGATTAAAGCCTGTTTTCCAATTGGTGACGAATTTTTTAGCAACGACCGAAAGCGTATGTTTAGCAGCAAAGTTGGGAAATAAGCTCTGATCATAGTTTTGGAAATTCCTTTTTGAATCTAAGTAGGAATAAGAAATCCAGTAGTCAATATCTTTAATTGATTTTTTATCTCGCCAAAATACCTCGATACCTTTTGCATAACCATCGCCATTATTATCAATCGCAACCGGACGATAATCTAAAACTTTGGTTTTAATTAAATCACTGTAGTTTTTGTAAAATGCTTCGAGTCGAAAACTTCTTCCTTCCTCGGATTTTTGAACTTGCAAAATATAATGTTCTGCTTTTTGATAATTTAAAGGGTTCGCACCGAAGTATTTCTGTTCTGGATTTTGGTAGAAAATTCCGTATGCCAAGGAACTGGTCCAGCTTTTTGAGATCCGATAAGCCATGGCAAATCTTGGCGCAAAGTTCCACCGATTGATTTCAGACGAATATTCTGATCGTAAACCAATTTTAGCAGAGAGATGATTGCTAAATCCTAGATCGGCTTCACCAAAGACCGACGTAATTTGATCATTGGACTGATAAGGATTAGGGGAAAATGCAAGATCTGTTTTTTCAGTTGCCTGATTAAATTCAATTCCACCTCTAACTGCGGAAATTCGATTGATTTTTCTTTCCAGTATTCCTTTTGCATTAAAGTAATTCCCCTTAATGTTGATTGAGTTAGGATTAATTTCTACATCTTGAAAGATATTGCTGAGATCGATAAAATTTGAATTAAAAGTGTAGGAACTTCCAAGATTTACAAGATATTCTCCAAATTTCTGTCTGAAAGATAAGTTGTGAAAAGTGTTTTTTCCCTTTAAAGAAGTATTGTCAAAATCGATATTGGGTTCTAAACTTTCTGATTGCAAACCGATTTTGTTGGTGTCGAAACTTCCATAATATTTAAGAATTCCACCATTTTTATTTTTAATTCTAAAGTTAAAATTGGTGCCGAAACTTTCGGGAGCTTTGGTAAAATCATTATTAAACTTTATTAATTTCGTCGTCCACCCCAGATTTGAATAAGATCCAAAAATTCCGAAGGACTTTGATTTCTCCTCATTTACATTTTGAAATCCAGCGGTTAAAAACAAGGGTGAAATTCCGATATCAATTGAATTTCTCTCGGGAAAGTCGATGCTTTCTAAAACCAAAACTGAAGATAAAGCCTGCCCATAAACTGCAGAATATCCTCCACTTGAAAATACATTTCCTTTAAATAAAGAAGTATTCAACCGATCCATCGATTTAATTCCAGGAATAGAATTTCCGAAAAAATTGTTGACCAGATTTCCATCCATGAAAAATTTCGTTTCATCGCCAGTTCCGCCACGAACAAATAAACCTTCGGTCTCGCCGATTTTCTGAACTCCGGGTAGCGTTTCTAAAGCGGCGGAAACTTGTCCGTTCGCGCCCGCAGTCGTGTAAATATCAATGGGAGTTAAAAGTGTTGTTGCTCTTTTTCTATCACTGGCTTCAATAGAACCGGCAGAAATAACAACAGCGTCAATTTCTGAGATCTGTTCTTTCAAAGCTGAATTGACCGTAAGATTTTCGTTTCCAATAATTATTGATTTTTCAATTTCCACAAACTTTGGATTTGAAAAGACCAAGATCTGTGTGTTTTTCTCAAAGGTTTTAAAGGAATAATTTCCATTCTCATCAGTTGTGGTGCCGTCATAGGAATCTTTTAAAGTGACTGAAATATCTCTAGTTCCTTTATTTTTAAAGTTAACTTTACCAGAAATAGTGATCTGACCATTAGAAAAAACACCGATCAGAAACAATACCAGAAGAAGTACTTTAGAAATAATGAAAGTTTGCATGGTTATAATTTTTATACCACAAATGTATTACGGAATGGGATTTGCTGAAATTTAAATTAACTGAACGGTAAAAATTCACGACTGAACTGTTAAAATGCAGAAAGTGAAATTTTCTTAACTTTACAATTACATTAATTAAAATAAAATTATTATGAAAATCGCAACCCTTTCTATGTTGGTCTGCAGCGCTCTTTTTGCTGTATCATGTACCACAACAAAATCTTACGTCGTTAATGCTAAAAGTGGAACCAACACTCAAGGAACTGCTCAGTTTACGCAAAGTGGCAAGACCGTTTCGATGGATTTGAATGTTTACAAACTAACTCCAGGAATTCACGCTGTTCATATTCATGAAAAAGGAGATTGCTCCGCAGCCGACGGAAGTTCAGCTGGTGGACACTGGAATCCTACCGCAGAAAAACACGGAAAATGGGAACATGGTGAGTTTCATATGGGAGATATCGGAAATTTAGTAGCAGACAAAGACGGAACAGCTAGACTGGTTTTCAAAACCGATAACTGGAAAATGGGTGGTAATGACGCTACCAAAAATATTATGGGAAAATCGATTATCATTCATGCTGATGCAGATGATTTCAAGACGCAACCAACCGGAAATGCTGGAGGTAGAGTTGGATGTATCGAGATCAAATAAGCACAACATTCTTTAGATCAAAATAAAAACCGTCCCGTCAATATTTGACGGGACGGTTTTGTTATAAAATGTATTGAAAGATTATTTTGCTTTTGCTTTCGCTTTAACGGGTTCGCCCTCCAGACCGTCCTTGGCTTCATTCAGTTTTAAAACTACGGTGCCGCCTTCGGTTAAAATTTTGTTCACTAACATTTCTGCCAGTAAATCTTCAATGTATTTTTGAATTGCGCGTTTCAGAGGTCTCGCTCCAAAATCTTTATCCCAACCTTTCTCAGCAATAAATTCTTTGGCTTCATCGGTAAGCTCCACTTTGTAGTTTAACTTTTCAAGTCTGCTGTATAATTTAGCCAATTCAAGATCGATGATTTTCGCAATATCTTCTTTTTCTAAATTATTAAAGATCACGATGTCATCAATTCTATTTAAAAATTCTGGTGCAAAGGCTTTCTTCAACGCATTTTCAATCGTGCTTCTGGCTCTTGCATCTGTATTGGTTTTTTTGGCAGTAGTACCAAATCCAACTCCGTCACCGAAATCTTTTAAATCACGCGTTCCGATATTCGAGGTTAAAATGATGATGGTATTTCTAAAATCAATTTTTCTACCTAAAGAATCGGTTACAAAACCTTCATCTAAAATTTGCAGCAAGATGTTGAAAACATCAGGATGCGCTTTTTCGATTTCATCTAAAAGAACTACTGCATAAGGTTTTCTTCGAACCGCTTCGGTTAATTGACCACCTTCTTCATAACCTACATATCCTGGAGGCGCACCGACTAATCGGGAAACTGCAAATTTCTCCATGTATTCACTCATGTCAATTCTGATCAAAGCTTCATCAGAATCAAAAAGTTCACGAGCCATTACTTTCGCAAGCTCTGTTTTACCAACACCAGTTGTTCCTAAGAAAATAAAAGTACCGATTGGTCGGTTTGGATCTTTCAATCCTGCTCTATTTCTTTGGATGGCTTTCACCACTTTTTTCACAGCCTCTTTTTGACCGACGACTTTTCCGTTCAGCATTTCGTCCATTAGAGCTAATTTGTCCAGCTCATTTTTGCCTACTTTGGTAACCGGAATTCCACTCATCATGGAAACTACTTCCGCAACGCTTTCTTCCGAAACTATTTCTTTTTTCTCTTTCACCTCTTTATCCCATTCCGTTTGCGCTACATTTAATTCCATTTGCAAACGCTCTTCTTCATCTTTCAATTTACGGGCTTCCAGGTAATCTTGCTTTTTAACAGCTGCCTGTTTCAATTCCTTAATTTCTTCGATGCTTTTTTCATGCTCAATGATCTCTGTCGGAACTTTCATATTCTTAATATACACTCTTGATCCAGCTTCATCCATTGCATCGATTGCTTTATCTGGTAAAAAACGATCGGTAATATATCTCGCTGTCAAATTAACACAAGCTAAAATCGCTTCATCAGTATACGTCACATTATGGTGATCTTCGTATTTATCTTTAATCTGATTTAGAATTTGTACGGTTTCTTCCACGGTAGTTGGTTCAACCATTACCTTTTGAAAACGTCTTTCTAGCGCTCCATCTTTTTCGATATACTGTCTGTATTCGTCAAGAGTTGTGGCACCAATACATTGAATTTCACCTCTCGCTAATGCTGGTTTGAACATATTGGAAGCATCTAAACTTCCGGTAGAACTTCCCGCTCCAACAATGGTATGTAATTCATCGATGAATAAAATGACATCTCGGTTTTTCTCCAGTTCGGTCATGATGGCTTTCATTCGCTCTTCAAACTGACCACGGTATTTGGTTCCGGCTACCAAACTCGCCAGATCTAAAGTAATTACTCGCTTTCCGTAAAGAACGCGCGATACTTTTTTCTGTTGAATTCTTAAAGCCAAACCTTCCGCAATCGCTGATTTACCAACACCTGGCTCCCCAATTAAAAGTGGATTGTTTTTCTTTCTTCTCGATAAAATTTGCGAAACTCGCTCGATTTCTTTTTCACGACCAATCACTGGATCGAGTTTTCCTTCGCGCGCAAGCGTCGTAAGATCCCGTCCGAAATTATCTAAGGTCGGAGTTTTACTTTTTCCAGTCCCGATATTTCCAGTTGGCTTTCTCATCTGACCGAATTCTTCACGTTCTTCATCATCGTCGTACGCACTCATTTTCGGATCTTGACCCGAATTTTTAAGCATCGTTTGATATTCTTTGGTCACTCTTTCATAGTCGATTTCGTACGAACTAAGGATACTTGTCGTAGGATCTTCTGATTTATAAAGAATACCGAGCAATAGATGTACGGTGTTGACTTCTGAACTTTGATATTGTCTGCATTCTAATTCTGATCTTTTGATGGCCTGATCAGCCATTTTGGTAAAAGATATTTTTTCACTTTCTACAGAAAATGGATTTAGACTGGCTACGGACATTGTTTCGATTTTTCTTTTGATTTGGGTTAAATCGGCTCCCAAATTATGCATGATCTCCTTGGCAGAGTTATCTGTTTTAATCATTCCCAACAGGAAATGTTCTGTATTTAGAAACTCACTGTGCAAGCGTCTTGCTTCGTTCTTACTGTGTTTGAAAACTTGGTCCAAACCATTTGAAAATTGACTATCCATATTGTTGTTTCTCGTCGTTTAATTAAAGATATATAAAAATCTTTGAATTCTTTATTAAAGTTACAAATACTTTACCAAATATAAATCAGGACTATATGGCAGTAACATATTTCCTAATATCCTTGAAAATGACTACGTTTGTTTACCCTAAAAAGAATAATATGACTCCTGAAATCACCAACTATATTGGTTACGCTGCGTCTATCTTCGTGGTGACAAGTTTTGCCTTAAAAGAAATCAAGAAAATTAGGATTCTCAATTTAATTGGTTGCGCTTTTTTTGTGCTCTATGGTATTTTCAATGGTTATCTTTGGCCAGTTATTATTCCTAATGGTATTCTCTGTTTTATTCAGGTTTATCATTTGATCAAAAAAACGTAATTCTTACCACTATGAAAGTTATTGTTTCAGCATTTAGCAGCCTTTATACCGACCAAAGAATTGAAAAAGTTTGTGAAACACTCTATAAAAATGGATACGAAATATTTCTGATAGGAAATGATTGGGGAGGTGCGGGCGAAATGCAACGTCCATATAAATTCAAACGTATAAAACATATTTCATCATCTTTAAAGACTGCCTATCCAGAGTTTAACTGGAAACTGTATAAAGAACTGAAAAATAATGCAGATAAAAACACCATTCTCCTCGCTAATGATTTGGATGCATTAATACCTAATATTCTCATTTCTAAAAAACTAAATATTCCTTTAGTATTCGACAGTCACGAAATTTTTACTGAAATGCCAGCCATTCAAGACAAGTTTACTCAGAAGATCTGGCGATTTATAGAACAGAAATACGTTCCCAATATCAGATATATGATGACAGAAAGTTTTAGCTACGCAGAATGGTTCAATAATAAATATGGCGTAAATCCTATTGTGGTAAGAAATATCCCAAGACAAATCACCGAGAAAATTGTGATTCCAAATAATATTCCAAAGATCTTACTCTATCAAGGAGTCATTAATCAATCTAGGGGCATTTCTCAAGCCATTCTAGCAACTAAACATTTAGATAATGTCATTTTTAAAATTGCAGGTGACGGGCCGAAAAGAAAAGAATATGAGGAGTTAGTTGAAAAGGAAAATCTCGGGCACAAGGTAAAGTTTCTCGGAAAGCTTATCCCGACAGAACTCAGAAAACTTACGAAAACAGCTGATGTTGCTCTTAGCATTGAGGAAAATGGTGGTGTCAGCTACCTTTATTCATTGCCAAATAAAGTTGCAGATTGTATTCAGGCCAGAGTTCCGCTTGTATTAATTAACTTCCCAGAAATGATGAGGGTTTATAATCAATTTAAAGTGGGAGAAATTGTCGAAAACCACGAACCTATTAATCTTGCTCAAAAAATAGAAACCATACTTAAAAATGGAAGGGCATTCTATCAACCTGAGCTTGAAAGAGCTTCACGGGATCTTTGCTGGGAAAAAGAAGAACCAAAAATCCTTAAATTATTCAAGCAGGTGACCGACGAAAATTTCTAACACCTAATTTCCTATCTTTGTGCAAATTGAATTGAGCAATGACCATCAAAGAAAAACAACAGGAAACTGTAGAAGCATTCGTTTTTATGGAAGATTGGGAACAGAAATACGAATACATTATCGACCTCGGTAAAGAATTGAAAGGAATATCAGAAGACAAAAAAACCGATGATAATTTAATCAAAGGTTGCCAGTCCAAAGTATGGATCGATGCGGAATTCACAGAAGGCAAACTCTACTTCAATGCTGATTCAGATGGCATTTTACCCAAAGGAATCATCTCTCTTTTAGTTTCCATTTACAGTGGACATTCTACTCAGGAAATTTTAGATTCTGATTTCAAATTCATTGAAGAAATCGGATTACAGGAATTTCTTTCTCCCTCCCGAGCCAATGGCTTGATGGCGATGACCAAGCAGATTAAATTCTATGCCGTTGCATTTCAATTAAAATCGTGACCAGAATTTTAGCATACCGTTTCTCCGCTTTTGGTGATGTCGCAATGACGGTCCCAGTTTTCACTGAGTTTCTTCAGCAAAACCCTGATGTAGAAGTGGTGATGGTTTCCCGCAAGAATTTTCAGGATTTATTTGAAGGAATTCCTAATCTTATTTTTAAAGGAATTGATTTTGACGAATACAAAGGAATTTTTGGTTTACGAAAATTAGGAAAATTTTTATTGAAAGAAGTTCAGCCTGATTACATTGCTGACTTACACGATGTTATAAGAACGAAAACTTTAGATTTATTTTTTATTAAAAATGGTTTTAAAGTCTATAAAATTAATAAAGGAAAAGAAGAGAAAGAACAGCTTACCGACGTTTGGAATTTAGATAAGAAAAAACTGACTCCAACGAGCGAGCGTTACGCAGATGTTTTTCGAGCGATGAATTTCAGATTAGAACTTTCGCATCAGTATCCTACAAACTCATCCATAAAAAATGGAATAGGAATCGCACCTTTCGCACAGCACAAAGGCAAAATGCTTCCTTTGGAAAAAACTTTAGAAGTAGCGAAAATCCTGGCAGAGCATCATAAAATCTACTTTTTCGGAGGTGGAAAAAATGAAGTGGAAATCCTTAATAGTTGGCAACAGCAAATTCCAAATTCAAAAAACTTAGCCGGAACTTTAACCTTAAAAGAAGAATTACAGAAGATCTCAGAACTTGAAGTGATGATTTCTATGGATTCTGCGAACATGCATTTAGCGAGTCTGGTGGGAACACGTTGTATTTCAGTTTGGGGATCAACCCATCCTTACGCCGGATTTCTGGGTTATGGGCAAAGTGAAAATGACATTATTCAAGTCAAAGATCTAACGTGTAGACCTTGTTCTGTATTTGGCGATAAGGAATGTTATCGCGGAGACTGGGCTTGTTTAGAAGAAATTCAGATTCAAAAAATCATTGCTTTAATATAAACTATAAATCCTTCCAGTTTCCTGAAAGGATTTCTTATTCTGATTTATTCTGCTTTTACAGAAACTTCTCTCCTCTTTTTAAATTTTTTAAATCTTGCACATAATCTTTGATCAATTGATCATTATCTCTGGGACAGATTAAAAGAGCTTTCTCTGTATCAACCACGATATAATTTTCTAATCCATCGATGACAACCGCTTTATGCTCATTTTGCAGTTTAACTAAATTTCCTTTAGAATTGTAAATAACGACATGTTTAGTATTGACGGCATTTCCATTTTCACCTTTATCGGCATTCTCATAAATGGAAGTCCAGGTTCCTAAATCGCTCCAGCCAAGATCAGATGGAATAACATACACATTCTCAGCTTTCTCCAAAATACCATTATCGATAGAGATTTTATTAACCTTTGGATAGATGATATCAATACAGCTTTCTTCCTCTTTAGAATTGTATTCACAACTTTCAAAACTCTCTGACATTTCCGGCAAATAATTGTTGAAAGCCGAAAGAATGGATTTGACATTCCAGACAAAAATTCCTGCATTCCATAGAAAATCACCGCTTTCTATAAAAGTTTTCGCAATTTCTAAATCTGGTTTTTCAGTAAAGGTTTTCACTTTATAGTACTGAGAATTCTTTTCTTCAACAAACTGAATATAACCATAACCGGTATCAGGACGTGTTGGTTTAATTCCTAAAGTAATTAAATAATCGTTTTTTTCAACCAGATTAAAAGCAAGTTCAGCTTTCTTTAAGAATATATTTTCCTTTAAAATTAAATGATCTGCTGGGAGTACAATAATATTCGCATTAGCATTTTTTGCGGCAATTTTTTTGGCCATATAAATGTTACAGGCGGCCGTATTTTTCATCATCGGTTCACCTACAATATTCTTAGCATTTATTTCCGGAAGTTGCTCCACAGTAAGTGAGATATATTCTTTATTCGTAATAACAAAGATATTTTCGATAGGGACGATTTTTCGAATACGATCGTAAGTTTGCTGAATCATGGTTCTGCCGGTTCCTAAAATATCCTGAAACTGCTTCGGGTATTTTTGAGTACTTAGCGGCCAGAATCTACTTCCGACGCCTCCCGCCATTATAACGCAGTAATTATTTGATTTAGACATATTTAGCTTATTTTTTCTACCCGAGCCAAAGGTTTGAAAATATATTTCTTACCGGTATCGAGCTGTATACAAAGATAGTTTTTTTTACGTTTTTCCTCAATGATATATATCTGCTTTCTATAAATGAATTGGTCCTTGATTTCTAAATCTTCAATGTAGGAACTTTCATCTTCATAATCCTCAATGTGAAAGTATCTTACCAATTCCGGACTCGACATGAAATTAGCTTTCGGCGACTTTGAAAATTTTAAAATGATGGGTTTTAAATCTTCATCATAAACCGCAAAACTTTCTAAAAGCATTATTCTGAAAGTATTTTTCCATTCTTGTCCATGTGGCGAAATACGGTTTCCAAAATTTTCAAAGGCTATGAGATGCGCTAATTCATGGGTAAGCACGAAGAAAAAAAGTGGTGGTTGTAAAGTGGAATTAATAGTAATCTGATGCGATTTGTCCGCCATTTTTCGGTAATCGCCCAGTTTAGAATTTCTGCCCCGTGTGATTTTTATGTGAATAACGTAATCACCGAACCATTTCTTAAGGTAAGGCAAACAGTTTTCGGGTAAATATTTTTCTAAAAGCGAGATGGACATTTTGCAAAAGTACCGTTAAAAACACTAAAGAGAAAGTGGTATCCCAGCATAGAAGTTCAATAATTTTAAGCTGAAAAGATAATTGTATTTCGCTTGTGCAACACTTCCTTGAGCATTTGCGTAATTATTTCGGGCACTGTTAAGGTCATAAATCGTGGCGCGACCAGCATTATAACTTTTCTCTGCAAAATCAAGTGCAAGTTTTGAACTTTTCTCGGCTTGCGAAGCGGCAAGGAAAGATTCGTAGTTGCTTTCTGCATCAAACTGGGCCTTTTGAACATTTTGTAAAACATCTTGTTTCTGCTGCGCCAAGGTAGTTTTTGCGATTTCCTCATTTATTTTTGACTGCTCAACATTTAATTTTGTAATTCCTTTATTAAAGATTGGAATGTTCGCTGAAACACCTACCTGCTGGCCAAAATTATCTTTATACTGTTGAAAAAACCCACTTTGTGCAATTTTATTTCTGGTGGTAGGATCGATCGCATTAAAGAGATAAAAGTAGTTTGTGCCGACTCCTGCATTTGCAGAAATCGTGGGCCAGAAGGCAGTTTCCGTAATTTCTGTTTGAGCTACTGCAGCTTTTATTCTGCTTTCTGCCGCCTTGATTTGGGGTTGGTTTTCGAATGCTTTATCAATAATTTGAGATGCTGAATAAAGCGGCGCATCAATATTGTTATCCACTTGTACATTTTGAATGTCAAAGTTTTTATAATCAGGTAGTTGCAGTAACATTGCTAAAGAAAATAGGCTGCGTTCGGTATTGATTTCTGCGGTTTTTACATTTAATTTTTCACGTGCTAAGGCAGCTTGAGCTTCTGCCAAAACCGTTTGTGGAGTAGTGCCAACATCGGTTGTTATTTTGGCTCTTTCAAACAATTTTTCGGCGTTTGCCAAAGCGCTTTTTGAAATCGCAGTGACTTCCCGGTTTAAAAGAATTGAAAGGTATTGTTGCGCAATCTGCAGGGAAATATCGTTTTTAATTCGTTCTACATCAAAAGCCGAAGCTTCAACATCGTAACCCGTTTTTCTTATATTTTTTTCTAATCTGCCATTATTGAAAATTAAAATATCTGCTCCTACATTTGAATTATTGCTTAAATTATCGTTGCTGCCCGTTCTTCCGAAAGTGTCCCGTCCTTGGCCAAAACTTGCAGTATTATTAATGTTTGCAGAAACTGAAGGTAAATACTGACGCTTCGCAGCTTCCAGAGATTTATCTTGAAGCTTTTTGCTAAAGCTACTTTGAACAACTTGCAAATTATTTTCAACCGCATAATTTACACACTCCTGCAAAGTCCAGACTTTTTGAGAGAATGCCATCGTGGATATAAAACTTAGCAAAAAAACAGCAGATTTCTTCATGGAATAATTTATAGAATAAGACGAGATTTTTAGTGATTTGTTACAGTAACTGCATTAGAAATACTTTGAATCTCCATATGCAAATGTAAAGGATATCGAAAGTCAGTTTTGAAGAGAGAATGCTTAGATTATTTTCAGAAAATAAAATAGTTTGGTTTATTTGAAAATCTTAATCAATAATCCCAAATTTTCTCATCAGATAAATAGCGTTCATACTTTTGGTGACGCCATTTTGCAGTTTATAATCCGTCTCCAGTTCACCGTCAATATTTTGAAGTTCAAAGCAATAGTTTTTGATTTTTGAAGGAAATTTATCTTCAATTTTGGTTAGATCTAAGTCGTGGGTGGCAATTAGACACGAGAATAGCGCGTTGCTTTTCATTAATTTTTCCAAAAACAATTCAGAACCTGTGAGCTTATCCTGAGAATTGGTGCCTTTTAAAATCTCATCTAAAATAATAAACTGAGGTTCGCCTTTCTCTAAATTCTCAACTAATTTTCGAAGACGAAGGATTTCTGCATTAAAATAAGAAGTGCCGTCGCTGAGGGAATCGCTCGTTCGCATCGAGGTAAAAAGCTTCATCGGAATAAATGTAAATTCTTTCGCCGCAACCGGACAACCCATCATTGCTAAAACCAAATTGGTTCCTACTGCTCGCAGAAAGGTACTTTTACCCGTCATATTAGCACCGGTGATAATTGAAATTTCGGTGTCTTGACTGATGGTGAAATTATTGGAAACGACTTCCGTTTGAAACAATAAAGGATGGACGATTTCTTCTGTTTGAAGCTTAGTCCCGTCTTCATTGATTTCGGGCAAGATATAAGATGGATTTTTAAATTTGAAAATTCCCAATGAAATTAAAGCTTCATATTCTGCAAAGGCCTCAAACCACTGCGGTAAATCGTCATTGATATTTTGAAATTGCTTTTCAATTTTAAGTCCAAAATTAAGATTCCATAAGAAAAAATTATTGAGAATCAGACCGATATTACTTTGTCCGCTTTCATAATTTCGGAGCAAACGCGCCAGCTTTTCAATTTCTTTGCGGGAAGATTTACTCTTCCCTGATCGAAGTTTATTTTGAAGAGCCTGATTTAATTCTTCCTTAAAACTTTCATTTTCGATATGAGAAAAAATATTCAGAAACTGCTCATATTGATTAGAATCAAAGGAAAGCATTTCTCCTAATTCCTCCATTTTCTTTCGATAAATGTATAAGACCATTCTGGAAATAATTAAAATCCCCACGAACATTAAACCGATAAGTCCTCCAGTTATTGAAGTGAATATGACCAAAAACAAAGCAACTAAACTCAATATAGGAACTATAATTGTAGCGATCTTAGCTAAAATTGGATTGTTAAAAACTGAATTTAATTTTTTAGGATGCGAGATCTTTCCTTTGACTTCCATTGATTTCGCCAAAGTCAGAAAATGAATATTCCACTCGGTTTTTGCAGTCAATTCGGCAACCGATTTTTGACGCAGAATGATCTCCTCTTTTTCTATGTTTAAATCTAAAAGTAAATCTTTAAGCTTATTTTTTCCTAAAGTGGTCTCACCGTAATTAAGATAACTGAACAGCGAGTTTTTACCCAGAATATCGAGATCTTTTGCGAAAGGATGCTGATCAATATCTTCCTCAAAATCTAACCCAGTTTCGAATTCTGTTTTGGTGATGACTTCATTGCCAATATGAAGAAAGTTCTTATAAAACTGCAATTTCTCTTTTATATCGACCAGGAAATATCCTAAAATAAAAAACAGAACGATGAAGAAAATCGCCAAATATAAATGGAATTTCAACTGACTTTCTAGAATGAAATATTGTAACAAAAAATAAGTAATAGCGAGGAAGACAGCGACGCGAACCCAACCTAAAATGGTTAATTTTTTTTGTAATTTTTGAAGAGTCGCCTTTTTTTGAGAGAGTAGTAATTGTAATTCTTTCATTCAATTTTTCTTTCGCCAAAATGGCAAATTTATTTTTTAAAAAATAGGTTATATGTTTTGGAAATGAGCTAAAAATTGGATTAAAAGTATTCTTTGGTCCAAACTTTTGCAATTTTAAATAGATTGTAAGTTTTATACTTTTTCGCTAGATATAAGTATAAAATTACATCTGTAGCAATAAAAAGAAGAGCAAATAATAAAGTCATAATAAAAAGTTTTAGTGAATGATATAGTAAAAATTTATTTTAAAAAAATTAGTATTCTTTTGTACTAATTTTTCCTATTTAAGAATTCTGATTCTTCAACTCAGTAATTCTACTCACAATCGGCATGGAGAAAATCCCACTCGTTTGTAAATATTGTTCGTAGAAAACTTTAGCTTTTCCGGCAAAATCAGGGTTCGGATTTTCTTTGTTTTTAAAGTAAAAAAGATTTCCCAACAATTCAAAATACGGAATATGATGACCTTTTTCTTTGTCATTGATCAATTGAACGATTTCCTCCGCAGGCATTGCAGCCAAAGTCTCAAAATTCATTTTGAAAGTGTCGTTCATATTGGTGTCAAAAACTCTTTGAAGTTCTATTTCGTCGCCACCGCTTTCTCCGCCCAAAATCATTTTAGAAAGAAATTCTGAAAACTGTTTTACTATTCTGATGATATAGTCTTTATCGTGAATCATATTTTAAGTTTTATAATTAATATTTAAAAGGTTTAAACACAAATGACACAAATAAATGCGCACAAATAAGAACTAATGTTTTTAAAGAATAATCCATCAATAATTAGTGTCATTAGTGAAAAAATTAGTTCAACTCGTGTTTAAAAAAACTACGCAAAGAAAATGTACGCCAAAATAACCGACGTAATCACTCCAACCAAATCTGCTAAAAGCATCGCTGTTACGGTATATCTTGTGTTTTTAATTCCTACTGCTCCGAAATAAATTGCGATGACATAGAAAGTCGTATCCGAACTTCCCTGTAAAACTGCAGCCAATCTTCCCTGAAAACTGTCTGCTCCGAAAGTCTGCATCGTATCGACCATCATTCCTCTGGCGCCAGAACCTGAAAGAGGTTTGATCAAAGCAGTTGGTAATCCATCTACAAATCTGGTGTCAAAACCAACGACCATTGCGACCCATTTCATTCCATCGATCAAAACATCAAAAACACCGGAAGTTCTTAAAAGAGAAATAGCGATCAACATTCCAACTAAATAAGGAATGATTTTCACACAGGTCCAAAACCCTTCTTTCGCCCCGTCAATAAAAGCATCGAAGACATTGATCTTCTTATAAAGTGCGCCCAAAACGATACCGAAGAAGATCAGAAGGATAATTCCGTTGCTCAATAACATGCTGAAATTATCCAAACCCTCTTTGCTTAAACTGACTAAATAAACAACTAATAATCCGACGATGGCAGAAATTCCGCCGACATAAGCAATCACTACGGGCTGCAACAAATTAATCTTCTGATACAATGAAACCACGATCATCGCAGCCATTGTAGCTGCGAAAGTCGCAATCATACATGGCAGAAAAATATCCGTTGGCGTTTGAGAACCCATCGACGCGCGAATTGCGATGATAGAAACCGGAATTAAAGTCAGTCCACCCGCATGCAAACAGAGAAACATAATTTGCGAATTACTCGCATTGTCTTTATCTGGATTTAAAGTTTGTAAACTTTCCATCGCTTTTAATCCAAACGGCGTTGCGGCATTATCCAGCCCTAAAAGATTGGCAGAAAAGTTCAGTAACATGTGTCCAAAAGACGGATGGTTTTTAGGGATCTCAGGAAATAATTTGGAGAAGAAAGGCTGAATCATTCGTGATAAAAGATTAATTCCACCCGCTTTTTCGGCGATACTCATAAAGCCCATGAACAACGTCATAATACCAATTAAACCCAAGCAAATTTTGACGGCAGTTTCCGAAGTTCCAATCACACCATCAGTTGCCTGAACTCTGTAAACCGCAACTTGCGACTTGGCAGAATCCGTTTTATAATGAATTCTATTTTGTTCAAAATCTGGTTTTAATAATAAGGCACTTTTAATTTCAGGATTTAATTGATCAATATTTTGAGTGGCGATCTGAACAGTATCACCACTTTTACCAACGACCATATCATTATAAATCGCTTTATAAGAATCCGAAAATATATATTTGATGCTCCCGACAATAATGGCGACAATAATAAAGGCGCTCCAAATCCTGCTTAAAACCATGAATTAAAAATTTGAGTAAAAGTAACTAAAAAGTTTATTTTTAAAGGAATTAGGACGGCAAATTATCGACTTCAGCAGTTTTAGAATCAAAATGAATTAAGGAAACTTTTAAAAATACCGCCAAAAGTGAACATAAAAAAATTCTGCTTTCATTTGAAAACAGAATTTTTTAGTTTTTGAATATTTTACTGAACGGCTAGAAATTCAACACCGTCGTTGGAGTCGTCTTTATTTTTCCTTTCGAAATGGCGATGAAAATCAGCGTAATAATCATCGTACTCTCTTCTTTTCTTTAATAAAAATTTTCTCACCCCAAATAACGTGAGACCAATAATAAGACCCACGCTTCCCGCTAATATAATTCCTGTTTCTTTTCGCATACTTTAAAATTATGAGTCTAAATTAAGCAAATTGTATTCCTTTCAAAGAATCATTTGTTTTAAAGTTTGTTAAAATTGAAAGTGAAATCTGTAATTTTTGCTAAAATTCATTTTAAATACTGCGATTTTCTAGCCGCTAAAAATATTGTATCGAACTTTTTCCACTCCGTAGCCTTCTTTTTTCTTTCACTAAAAAATCATACTTTTGAGGAAATCCTCAATTTATGAATGTTAAAACATTTGCTCTTGGTGCAGCCGGATTAATGCTTGCATCTTGTGCTCCGCAAAAAATGACCAAAAATCTGAATTATCCCGAAACAAAAAAAGTCGAACATACTGATGAGTATTTTGGGACCAAAGTACAGGATCCTTATCGCTGGTTAGAAGATGACCGCGCTGAAGATACCAAAGATTGGGTTCAAAGAGAAGTTGCTTTTACCAACGATTACTTGGCGAAAATTCCTTTCCGTGAAGAGATCAGAGCGCAATTAAAAGACATCTGGAACTACGAGAAGATCGGTGCACCTTTTAAAGAAGGAGATTTTACGTATTTTTATAAGAATGATGGACTTCAGGCACAATCCGTTCTGTACCGAACAGATAAAGCTGGAAAGACTGAAGTTTTCTTGGATCCCAATAAATTTTCCGATAAAGGAACCACTTCTTTAGCCGGAGTTTCTTTCAATAAAAAAGGAAACTTGGTTGCCTACTCGATTTCTGAAGGCGGAAGCGACTGGAATAAGATCATTATCATGAATGCGCTCACCAAAAAAATAATCGACGAAACGATTATTGATGTTAAGTTTTCTGGAGCATCTTGGTTGGGTGATGAAGGATTTTTCTATTCGAGTTACGACAAACCAAAAGGAAGTGAACTTTCTGCAAAAACTGATACTCACAAAGTCTATTTCCACAAATTAGGCACGAAACAAAAATCAGATGAGCTGATCATCGGTGGTGATCAATTCAAAAGACGATACATGGGCGTTGGCGTTTCTGATGACGAAAGATATCAGATCTTAAGTGCTTCCGAAGCAACAAACGGAAACGAATTATATATCAAAGATCTACAAAAGAAAACAGATTTCATTCCGATTCAAAAAGGATATGATGTCAACACCAACGTGATCGATTCCAAAGGAGATTTCATTTACGCACTAACTGATAAAGACGCTCCAAATATGCGTTTGATCAAATTTAATATTAATCAACCTGATGTCTGGACGGATGTTATTCCTCAAACCGAAAATGTATTAAGCGTTTCAACAGGCGGCGGATATTTATTCGCAAAATATATGAAAGATGCCGTAACGTCTGTTCAGCAGTTAGACTATAATGGAAAACTGATCCGTACCATCGATTTGCCAGGAATCGGAACTGCAGGCGGTTTCAGCGGGAAAGAAAAAGAGAAAGATCTCTATTTTTCTTTCACCAATTACATTACGCCGGGCACCATTTACAAATACAATGCAGATACCGGTAAATCTGAAGTGTACCAAAAGCCTCAGGTAAAATTCAATCCTGCAGATTACGTTTCAGAACAGATTTTTTATACTTCCAAAGACGGAACGAAAATTCCGATGATGATCAACTATAAAAAAGGACTGAAACTCGACGGAAAAAACCCAACCATCCTTTATTCGTACGGTGGATTCAACATCAGTTTGCAACCTTCCTTCTCTGTAGTGAATGCGATCTGGATGGAAAATGGCGGAATTTACGCGGTACCAAATATCCGTGGTGGTGGTGAATACGGAAAGAAATGGCATGATGCCGGAACTAAAATGCAGAAGAAAAATGTGTTTGATGATTTCATCGCGGCCGGAGAATATTTACAGAATAAAGGATATACCTCAAAACAATATATGGCACTTTCTGGTCGTTCCAACGGTGGCCTTTTGGTTGGCGCTGTGATGACCATGAGACCTGATCTAGCCAAGGTCGCTTACCCAGGAGTTGGCGTTTTAGATATGTTGCGTTATAATAAATTTACGGCTGGTGCGGGCTGGAGTTACGATTACGGAACTGCAGAAGACAGCAAAGAAATGTTCGATTATCTAAAATCTTATTCACCTGTACATAACGTGAAAAAAGGCGTTTGCTATCCTTCAACCATGATCATTACAAGTGATCACGATGACAGAGTTGTGCCGGCGCACTCATTTAAATTCGGTGCAGAATTGCAGGAAAAACAATCATGTGGCAATCCGGTTTTGGTGAGAATTGAAACCAATGCAGGACATGGCGCAGGTAGAAGTACCGAACAGGTGATTGGCGAAAATGCCGATATCTTAAGCTTTGGACTTTATGAAATGGGTTTTAAAACTTTGAAAAAATAATTGAAGAACGAAAGGTATTTTTATTGGGGCAGCTTCATCCGTCCTCCACTCCCAATCTTTTTTGCCAAAGCAAAGGACACCGCAAAAAAAAGGATTTCCGTTCAGGCCGGGCTGCAGACCAGAATAACTTTCACTATTTCGTCTTAGATTACAAACAGAAAATTCCCGTGAGATCATTCACGGGAAGTTTTGTTTTTAGAGACCGATTATTAAAAGCCTAATTTATTTGGTATTCTTTTGTAAAAAGTAAAAAGCCTTAAATTTTTGTGCCTTTGTGGTTAATGAATTTATAGTCCGAACACCACTCCGACACTCGGCACAAAGCCACTTCCGAAAACAGAATCGTCTTTTTTGTACAGCACATTATACATTCCGCCGATTTGCATATAAGCACGATCGCCAATTCTTTGCATATATCCTCCACCGAAATAAAGGGCGGCTTCATCGCCTGAATATTTTACATTGGTCACTTTATTTTTCTGATTGAAAAAATATTCCTGAAACATTCCGCTGAGATAAAAGTTTCTGGCGATATAATAATTCACAAAAGGTCCGACTCCTATGGTGTTAGACGAGTAATATTTGGCGTTCGTCCAGGTTAGATCGGATACAATTCCGGCTTCGAGGCTTTCGGTCAATTTGTAGCCAATTCTTGGTGAAACATAAATCGAAGTTCCGCCATTATTGCTGCCAAAACTTCCACCCAATCCGGCAGAACCACCGAAAGTCCATTTGGAATTTTCGCCTCCTAATTGGGTTGAAGTTCCCATTTGAGCTTGCGCAGAGAAAGTTAAACTGAGTATCGAGAGAAGAAGTAGTTTTTTCATCACGTGTTTTTTAAAGATTGAACAGTTAAAATTAAGTCTTTTTTTGAAATCGAAAATTTCTGCAACTAACCTAAACAATTTTTCTACCGCAAAAGAAGAAACAAAAGGTTGCTTGAGTAAAAATTCAAAACGACGCTAAATGTTTCTAAAGGAAAAATTTTCTATTTTGCCATCTTTTGAAAAACTTGCATTCATTATTTTTCTTTTGCCTCTTTTGCGGTTAAACTAAAATATTTAAACACAAATGCCACGAATGATTTCACAAATTCCACCAATTAAAACCGCTATTATTTTGAAATCGAAAATTTCTATAATCTCTCCAAATTTCATTTTTTGACTGCGTGAGAATCTTGACAGAAAACGAAACCTTCCTTATAGCCCCGATTGCAACGGCATCCTTTTGTGATGAGGAACGAAGAGCAAAAGATAGAGTGGAAAGCGGGACGGGTCTTCAAATAAAGCAACAACTTTGATGCTCCTAAAAATCATTAATTAATGTTGTAAATTTGCGGCCTCAATAAAGAGCATCCTTGAAATGCTTTATAATAGGAACATATGAAAATTGTAGTAGGACTTTCTGGAGGTGTAGATTCCAGTGTTGCAGCGTATTTGCTGCAAAAACAAGGTCATGAAGTGGTGGCGCTTTTTATGCGAAACTGGAATGATGCGTCGGTGACTTTGGAGGATGAATGTCCCTGGATCGAAGACAGTAATGATGCTTTGATGGTCGCGCAAAAACTCGGAATCCCTTATCAGGTCATCGATATGAGTGAATTGTATAAGGAGAAGATCGTGGATTATATGTTCGAAGAATATAAAAAAGGCCGAACGCCGAATCCTGATGTTTTGTGTAACCGCGAAGTGAAGTTCGATGTGTTCATGAAAACAGCCTTATCGCTTGGTGCTGAGAAAGTTGCAACGGGACATTACGCACAGGTGAACTCCACTTTTGATGAAAATGGAAAAGAGATTTTTCACCTTTTAGCGGGAGCGGATAATAATAAAGATCAGTCGTATTTCCTGTGTCAGTTGAATCAGGATCAGTTGTCGAAATCGTTGTTTCCTATTGGAGCACTGACGAAACCTGAAGTTCGGGAAATCGCCCGGGAAATGGGTTTGGTGACGGCAGATAAAAAAGATTCGCAAGGTTTATGTTTCATCGGGAAAGTGAGTTTACCGACTTTTCTGCAACAACAGTTGGAACCGAAAGAAGGCGAGATTGTAGAGATTTTTAAAGATTTCCGAGGTTTTCATCAAGAAAAACCTGAGTTTTCTTCAAAATTAGAAGAATTACAGTTTCTCTCTAAAAAAATAAATTACGAAAAATCGGACGGAAAAGTAATTGGCAAACATCAGGGTGCGCATTATTTTACGGTTGGTCAAAGTAAAGGTTTGGGAATTGGTGGACATAAAGAATCCTGCTTTTTGATTTCCAGAGATATTGAAAAAAACATCGTTTTTGTGGGAGAAGGAAAAAATTTTCCGGGATTGTTCAGAAGCTCTTTAAAAATAGAAAATTCTGAAGTTCATTGGGTTCGCGAAGATCTGCGTTTGCAGAAGGGCGAATCAATGAAAGTAAAAGCCAGAATCCGCTACCGACAAACTTTGGAAGAAGCGACACTTTACCAGTTTGAAGAAGGTTTATTCATCGAGTTTGTGAATCCACAATCTGCGATTGCAGAAGGACAGTTTGCGGTTTGGTATGACGGCGAGGAATTGTTGGGAAGTGGGGTGATTGCGTAGAATTTTTCTTTTTGATTTATAATTTAAATTCCTTTTGATTTTTCAAGAGGAATTTTTTGCTATTTTAGCATCTTTATTAAAATAATAACTGAAAAACTTTTTAATTACTTCATTGTTATTAGTTTATAATCAAAAAGAGCATTTAATATTTTTAAATGTTTCGGAAATACATTTATAAAATGCCTGATATCAATCCTAACTCTGACAGAAATTTTCTTGATAATGTTGATATTGATAATGCGCGAATATTTCCAATATTCTTGAAGAAAATCAAGTTTGAGCCATTTAAACATATCACTTCTCTTGAAATAGATTTTATACATCCTATTTCTATTATTACCGGAACAAATAGAATTGGAAAGACTACGATTTTGATGGCAATTGCCTGTTCTCACGTAAATTTCAAAAAGAAAAATCCAAAAAACGGGAATTTACAACGCCAAACATGGAGTAACTTAATGAAATTTACGTCTCATGATTTACAAACAATAGATTGGACATATTGGATTACTTACAAAAGAGGTGAAAGAATTGAAGCACCAAAAAGAGGTCAAAGAAAACATTTGACAAATAAATGGAATGGTATCGGAAAAAAAGAAAGTCAGTTCGATAGAGAAGTTATTTTTATAGAAATTGATAGGGTTCTACCTTTACGAAATTTTAATAATATTATTTTCTCAAAATCAAGAAATTCCTTAATTTCAAATTTATCAAATGTTGCTAGGGTTGAACAGTTAATTTCTTATGTTTTTGAAGAGAATTTTCACCTATCTATAATTAGGGAATATTTAGATAAAGTTGTACTCAAATTTGAAAATACAAATTCATATTCAAGTTTTAATTCCGCATCAGGTGAAGATGTGGTAACAAGATTAATTATTGATATCATCGAAGCTCCAAGAAATGCTTTAATTGTTATTGATGAATTAGAGGTTGGCTTACATCCTAAAATACAAAGAAGATTAGTCGATGTTATAAATCATATCGCAAGAAATGATAATAAACAATTTATTATTACAACTCATTCACCCACTTTATTATCAACATTTTCTGAGGCCTCAAGGATTTTCATAGAGCGTAAAAATGATGGAACATTAAAATCGATTAATAGAATAAGTGTAAATGCCGCTTTTTCAAAAATGGATTCTAAATCATATCCTTTGATTGATTTGTATTGCGAAGATGATGTGGCAAAAAAAATTATTCTAAAAGCAATTGATGACCTTCAAGTAAACGGTGATTTGCAAAATTTATCGGATTTAATAAACGTGATAGAATCCGGTCCGGCAAATATTGCCTATGAAAATTTTAAGGCACAACAAAGAACTTATAATTTTAAGAAAGTAAAAACAGGTGTTTGTTGTATTCTGGATGGTGATATGGAAACTAAATTAAGTGGTAATCGCCCGTTATATCCTGCTGAGGAAGAATTATTATTCATATTTTCAAATGAAGCTCCAGAATTTTTTTTAGTTAAAAGTTATTTACAAAGTAACGCAAACGTTCACTTAGATTATCATGTAAATAATTCAAATCCTCATTGTTTATTTGATAAAATGGTTGAACTTTCGTTATGCTTAGATAAAAATTCAGCATTTGAATTGTGTTGGAATTCCTTTATGCAGTCACAAAAGGGACAAGATTCACTGGTCGAATTAAAAGATTTTTTAAAGAGAATGTGTAGAAAATATTCACCAGATTTATAAGTATAACTGGATTTTAACAGTGCAAATACAACAGTATAACTACCTCATAAAACAATCTTTAAATTCCTTCAAACGAAAAGTTTTCAATTTACTTAAGCCATGTGATCAAAAAAAACAATAAGGATCGCCGGAGCAACCGGAAATCTTGGCGACAGAATCATTAAGGTTTACTGAAAAAAGACGTTGAAGTTCTGGTTTCAGTGCACTCAAACAACAACAAAAAGAAAATCGCTACTGACGAAAATAATGAGTATTATTAAAGCCTTTTTATATACAGTTTTAGCATTTGTTTTTTGGGTTATGATCCAACTTGCGATACTTCTTCCCATTAAATATTTGATCGACAAACCTGATGATTTCACTCACATTTTTGGAATTACTAAAATTTTATCTGTTGTCGGTTCATTTTTACTCATTTATTATTTCTTCTGGAAACCAAAATTTGATCTTAAAAAAGCTTTAAAATTCCAGAATTATAATCCTGGAATTTATTTGTATTTGCCCATCATTGGACTTGGCCTATTTCTGCTGAACAAACCATTTTGGGATTTTACTAAGATCATGAAATATTTTCAGGGAGTTTCCAGAATCGATTATGCTGTTATTTCCAGCAATAACATTTCTTTATTTTACAATTTGATTTCTACATTATTAATTGCACCAATTGTTGAAGAATTATTTTACAGAAAATTTTTATTAGAAAAATTAGCCAAGAAAAACAGGCCAATTTTAGCCATAATTGTTTCAAGTATTTGTTTTTCGATCATCCATATTGAAACACCGAATAACTTGATACCGACTTTCATTAGTGGAATAATACTCGGAATAATATATTTAAAAACTAAAAAAATCGGTTATTGCATAATGCTTCATTTCATAGTCAATTTAATAATAATGACTACGAATAACATCGGAACATTAAATAATAATTGGCTGACTGGTTATCATTTTAATATAATATACTGGTTGTTATTTGTAACTGGAATTATATTAACATTATTTGGAATGAAAAGAATAACTGCCGCTAAAAATGTATAAAATTAATTGCCAGTTCTACCCCACTTCCGAAAAGCCTGGCAGACTTTCTATCTGTGATCCATTTGCCCAATCTGGAACTGCTTTCAGATCATCTCGAAAGTGATCAATAATTTTTCTTACTTTTATGAAGTGCGAATTGAAAACAACTGTCCCAATAAAAGCGTGGGATTAAAAAATTAAACAATAACAATCATCATGGAAATCACCTTTGAATATTGGAATAAACTAGCTACACAAACCGTTTTTATAAGTTCGCTGCTGGGTGGATTTTCAATTCTGGTTATCGCAAATCTATTAATTTCTGACCTGAATACGCGATTGTCGAAATACATTATGGTCTTTGCGACTTTAGCGGCGAGTTTATTTCTGGTTTCGATATTTGCGTGGACGTCGGTGATGATGATGACCACGGACGGCTATCCAAATAAGGTAGTGAGTAGTGATCTGACCTTCCACCGAACGCTGGGCGCTTTTACTTTTCTATTCGGTATTATCTCATTAATTGCCATGATATCTTCGGTCGGTTGGACCAAGTCAAAAAAAATGGGAAGGATCACCACTATTGTTGGAGTCTTATCATTGTTTTTAATCTTACTGACGATGTTTAAAGCATAAGAATTTGTGAAGAGCAAAAAAATGAAAAAAGCAGTCTTCAACTGGAGCGGCGGAAAAGATTCTGCTTTGGCGCTTCAAAAAGTTTTGGAAGAAAAAGAATTCGAGGTCGTTGCACTTTTGACCAATATGAGAGAAGAAACCTCGAAATCTTCGATGCATGCTATTCCGTTGAAAATACTGGAAAGACAGGCAGAAAGTATTGGCATTCCACTTTACACCGTCGCCTCTTCTACCGCGCTGAAAAATTACGATCAGAAAATGAGTGAAGCAGTTCAGCATTTTAAAGAACTGGGGGTGCAGCATTTTATCTTTGGCGATATTTTTTTATCAGACGTAAAAGCTTATCGCGAGAGTAAACTTCATCCTTTGGGAATTGAAGTTGTAGAACCGCTTTGGGAAAAAACTTGTCAGGAAGTCATTGCCGATTTCTTACGTTCGGGCATTCAATCAAAGATCATTGTTACGCAAGCTGATTTATTAGATGAAAGCTACATCGGAAAAGATCTGACAGCGGATCTCATTAACTCTTTTCCCAAGAACATCGATGTTTGTGGCGAAAACGGTGAATATCATACTTTATCTTACGCGGGAGGTTTGTTTAAGAAAGAAGTTGAGTTCACCATTTCTGAAACGGTAAAAACCTCCTTTGATTTTACGTTAGATACCGGCGAGAAAAAGACTTTTGAATATTGGCAGGCTGAATTTACGGTCTAAAAATGTTTTACTTCTTCCTAGATTTTGTAATTTAGTTTTACTAAAAAACAATCATTTTTAAATAGTTTTTCTAAAATTCCTAATTCTTCAAAAATGAAAAAAACAGAACTATCCAAAGAAAGAACGGCGGAACTTATTACGATTTTAGAGAAACGGTTTGTAAATAATATCGAACGTCATGCGGATTTACAGTGGGAAGATGTTCAAATAAAATTGAACGAAAATCCCACCAAATTATGGTCGCTCAATGAAATGGAAGAAACCGACGGGGAACCAGACGTAATTGGCTACGACAAAAATACAAACGAATTTCTATTTTGTGATTGTGCAGCTGAAAGTCCAAAAGCACGTCGCAGCGTATGTTATGATCACGAAGCTTTGGAAGCCAGAAAAGAAAACAAACCCAAAGATAGCGCCGTCAATAGGGCGAAAGAAATGGGAACTACCTTATTGAATGAAACTCAATATCGGGAACTTCAAAAATTGGAAAGCTTCGACACCAAAACATCCAGTTGGTTATTGACGCCGCCAGAAATCAGAACATTGGGTGGCGCGATATTCGGCGACTGCCGCTTCAATCATGTTTTCGTTTATCACAATGGTGCAGAATCTTACTATGCTGGCAGAGGATTTCGGGTACTTTTAAGACTTTAAGCTTTAACGATTTCAAGGGTCCTAAGAACTCACCAGAAATTCTATCAGCACTTTCTTACAAGTCGTTTCTCCAAATTTTCTCACCGGAAACATTCATCGCTATTTGAGAGAATCTTCTGCGCCACTTAAGAAAGAAGCTCTCTTAGAAATATCACTTTAACGTCACTAAAAGTTTACAGTCCACGAATTTACCAGTTTGCAATTTTTTAATATAAATTCAAAAATTACCGTATTTTTTTATTAATTCAATATTTAATTAATCGTTTTTTGCGGCAGAATTAGGAATGTCACAAAAATTTCCTTATATTGGCTTTCTTGCTTATCAAAAAAATTACACTGGAAATTATAAAAACAAATTTTTGTTGTTGATTTCTCTTTAGAGTATTACACTCTTTCGTCTGCATTCTGTAGAAATTTTTACAAGCTATTATTAACTGTTGAGAACCCTTTTTGTTAAGGTGTTCCGATTCAAATTAAAAAAAAATCATATGAGTAACAAAAATATTTTGAAAAACAAACGCGTTGGTATTATTGGTGCTGGGCCGAGCGGTCTTGCACAAATTCGTGCGTTCGAGGCTTTAAAAGATCAAGGTTTTGCTATGCCTGAAATTATCTGTTTTGAAAAGCAGGATAACTGGGGCGGAATGTGGAATTATTCCTGGCGAACCGGCGTAGGGAAATATGGAGAGCCTTTGCATGGAAGTATGTACAAATATTTATGGTCTAATGGTCCGAAAGAATGTCTGGAATTTTCTGACTATTCATTTGATGAACATTTTAAAAAACCGATCTCTTCTTATCCGCCACGTCCTGTCTTATTCGATTATATTCAAGGACGGATTAAAAAAAGCAATGCCCGTGAGTACATTCGTTTTGACACAACTGTTCGTTGGGTAAGTTTTGATGAGGAATCTGAAAAATTTACGGTGATCCTTGACGATTTAAAAATTGACAAAACCTATTCAGAAGAGTTTGATTACTTGGTCGTTGCTTCAGGACATTTTTCAACTCCGAACATGCCTTACTTTAAAGGAATTGAGAACTTCCCCGGAACGGTAATGCACGCGCATGATTTTAGAGGTGCTGACCAATTTAAAGACCGAAACATCCTATTGATCGGAAGCAGTTATTCTGCGGAAGATATCGGTGTTCAATGTTATAAACACGGTGCACAGTCGGTTACTTTAAGTTACCGAAGCAATCCGATTGGGATCGAGTGGCCAGAAGGAATTAAGGAACTTCCTTTGGTGACGCACTTTGAAGATGATATCGCCTACTTTAAAGATGGAACAACGGAAAAATTCGACGCGGTAATTATGTGTACGGGTTACCAGCATAAGTTTCCGTTCTTACCAGACGAAATGCGTTTGAAAACCAAGAACAATTTATATCCGGATCATCTTTACAAAGGAATTTTCTTTAATGAATTGCCACAGTTGATTTATTTAGGAATGCAGGATCAATATTACACCTTCAATATGTTCGATACGCAAGCCTGGGTAGCACGGGATTATATGATGGGCCGTTTGCAATTACCAACACCAGCGGAAAGACGACTTGATATTGATCAGTGGTTAGAAAAAAATGAGCAGGCAGAAACAGGTGAAGAGCATGTTGATTTTCAAACCGCCTATATCAAAGATTTATTGGCGACGTCTGATTATCCACATTTCAATGTTGATCAGGTTGCGGTCATGTTTAAAGAATGGCTTAAAGATAAAGAAGAATGCATTCTGACCTATCGCGACAAAACCTACCAAAGTGTAGTCACCGGAACAATGGCAGCCGTACATCACACGGAATGGATGGATGAACTGAATGACACCAAGGAACGTTATCTTTACGAGGTTAATGAAGAACCACTGGTTGCAGAAAGAATCTAAAAACTACTTTTCAATCTATTTAAAACACCTTTCAGAAACGCTGAAAGGTGTTTTTATGTTTTATTTAAAGTAAAATTATTTCAAATCAAGAGGTAACCGACTTATAACATCGGCGAAATTAACCGTACAATTTTTTCAATCAGCTGAATATGTTTTGGACGATCGAGCCAGGATTGAATTTCTATCTGCTCTGCATCCTGCAGGTCTATCTGGAAATTATCGGCGAGTTCAGATGCCAGTGATTCATCGTACACAACGGCATTCACTTCAAAGTTCAAATCGAAACTGCGGTAATCCATGTTGGCGGTTCCAACAATAGCCAGCGCCCGATCTGCAACCATGGTTTTGGCGTGTACAAATCCTTTTTGATAAAGATAAATTTGTACACCCGCTTCTAAAAGTTCTGTATAATAAGATTTGGCCGCGGCATTCACCATGTAAGAATCTGAAATTCCAGGAACCAAAAGTTTAACTTCAACACCTGAAAGAGCAGCCATTTTCATAGCGTCAATGATGGTTTCTCCCGGAATAAAATAAGGAGAAGTCAACAAGATCTCTTTTTTCGCAGATTGTATCGCCTTGATAATCGCATAATAAATATTTGGCCGGTCGGAATCTGGTCCGCTGGAAACAATCTGAACATTTTGCGTTTGCTCAGCAATCTGCTCAATTTTTAGGAAATAGTCATCGGTGATGGTGAGCTTTTCGTCCGAACAGTAATTCCAGTCTCCGATAAAAATATGCTGTAAAATAGAAGTAGCATCACCTTCAATTTTTAAATGAGTATCGCGCCAGTACAGTTCATTTCCAACGAAAGCATTGCTAAATTTGTCACTGATGTTGATGCCACCCACAAAAGAGGTGTGACCATCAATAACGATAATTTTCCGGTGATTTCGGTAATTCAATCGGCTGGCCAATTTGATCAGTTTGATTTCATAGAAAGGAAAAGCTTTGACGCCATTTTCCCGCAATCTTTTCACCAGCGTTTTACGAATGGATGAACTCCCGAAATCATCATAAATAAATCGAACTTCGACGCCAGCCTTCACTTTGTCGATCATGATCTGTTCGATTGCGCGACCAATTTCATCATCTTCATAAATATAATACTCGACATGAATGTGGTGTTTGGCATTTCGTAAAGCTTCTAAAACTTCAGGAAATTTTTGTTCCCCATTAATCAGTAATTTTGTTTTATTATTGGTGGTTAAAGGACTTCTGTCCGTTTGATAGATCATGTTGGTTAAACCAACAAATGCATCATGCTCTTTGGTGGCTTCCAGGTTTTTTCGATTGTACAAATCGAGTTTTTTCAGCACCAACTCTTCCTGCTTTTTATCCTGAGCAATTTTCTTACTGTAGAGTTCTTTCGATAATTAATACCGAACGAAAAATAAATAAAAATTCCAATAAAGGGCAGAAAAATGACCAACAGCAAATACGCCAGCGTTTTGGTCACACTTTGGGTATCGTAAATAACCCGCAGTAAAACGGCAATGATGATGATTAGATAAATAATCTCAGCCAGTAAAATCCAATTCATAAAAATGCTTTTTTAGTTAGATAACCAATCTTTGAAATCCTTCACCCGATCCCGACTCACCGTAATTTCTTCTTCCGGCTGACACTCCATTTCCACTTTATAGTAAGGAGAAGTATGAATGTTTTTAATAAAATTAGAATTGATGATAAACTGCCGGTTGATGCGGAAAAACTTTTTGTCATCAAGAACTTCCTGCAGTTCGTCTAAGGTAAAATCGGTTGGATAATTTCGTTCTTTTGTTTGAAGATAGACGATTTTATTTTCACTGTAGAAACAGGAAACCTCATCGGTCTGAACAATCTTCAAATTGTAGCCGATCTTCACTAAGATCCGAGACAGTTTCTGTTTCTCTTCTTTAATTAGAGACTTGATCTCCAATGAATTATTCGCGAGTTCTGAAGGTAAGAAACTTTTGTATTTAGTGATTGCCTTTTCCAGATCTTCTTCCATAATCGGTTTCAGCAAATAGTCAATTGAATTGAGTTTAAACGCCTTTAAAGTATATTGATCAAAGGCAGTCGTATAAATCATAAAACTCCTGGTTGGGATTTTTTCAAAAATATCAAACGACAATCCATCACCTAAAACAATATCAGAAAAAATCAAATCAGGATGTGGATTATTTTGAAACCATTCTACTCCTTCTTCAACCGAATGAAGCGTTGCAACTAATTCTAAATCAGGAAACAAGGCAATTAATCGCTCCAGCTTTCGGGCAGCTGGTTTTTCGTCTTCGATGATGAGGGTTTTTATCATGTTCTAAAATTAATAAATAAAAGGAATAAGTCTTTTGGTTTTCTTCATATAATCGCAATAATCTTTCCCAAACTGATCTTTTAAAGCTTTCTCTTCAATATTGATTCTGTAGATAAACATTGAAACTATCGGAACTAAAAGAACAATCGCCGCAATATAATTATTAAGAACGATCGCTAAACCAACGAAAGTAAGCAGCGAGAACGCATAAGAAGGATGTCTTACTAACTTGTAAAATCCATCCGTTTTTAACTGATGATCTTTTCTGATGGTAACATCTACGGTGAAATATTTCCCCAGATTATCAACGACCATTAATCTTAAAACAAATCTCAGCACAAGAAGAATCAAACCGATAATCTGTAGCTTTTGAGTAAAGTAAAAAGGAAAGTAGCTCACTTTTGAAATAAAAATTCCAAAGAAAATACTGAACCCAATCACCAGCCACAGAAGAGATAGTGTCTTTTTATCTTTGCCTTTAGCATCATCATTTCCAGACCTCATCTTTAGGACCAGAAAAATCTCTGACAAACCCCAAAGAGCCATAATAACATTCGTCGTGGTGTTCATGTTATTTATTTTTGTTCATTAACTCCCGGATTTTTTCTTCTTCCCAGTTTTTTCCTAAAATTAGATTCGGTAAGAAAACGCTTAGTCCGTGTCCGACAAGTCCGATTCCCCAGAAGATCGCCGTCCAGTACGTATCAATGGAACTGAAGCCTTCGCCAGTGATTGACGTATTCGTGATGATCAATCCTACATTAACCAACACATAAATTAATGCATGAATGTAAAATCCTTTGATTCTTTTAACCCGTTTTTTAGCTTCTAAATATTTAATATCGTTATCGTTGAAATTTTCCATGATCTTATTTGTTAAGTTCTCTATCCATCATTTTTCTTTCCCAGTCGTGGTTGAAGAAGAATATCTTCACCGCTCTTATCGCCAAAATAAGTCCCCAGATCCAAAAAATTACAGAAACGTTATTAAAATCTAAATAATTGACTTCTCCGGTTTTATAGTATTTTCTACCCGAGTAAATCGCAAATACGATGATAAATACCGCCAAACTGACATAGAATTTCCTCATTTGATTGACTCTTTCTTTAGCCATCGCGTAATCGACTTCTGTTTTTGTTAAGTTTTCCATTATGATTAGTTTTTATAGTTTTCTCTGTCTAAAATTTTTTGAATCTGCTTCTCTTCCCAGTTGCTGCTGATCCCAAATATTTTGATCGCATTTAAAATCAACCCAAGTCCCCAACCTAACATGGGCCACCAAAACCAGTAATAAGCGGATGAAAAACGCAGATTAATAAAAATAAGGAAAGGAATGACCAAACAATAGGAAATGAGATTGCTGTAAAATCCTTTCAAATCCTTTACTCTTCTGGAGGCTCTTTCGTAAGCCATCGATTCATTAGAAACAGGGGTATTCATGGCAGTTAGTTTTTGATTTAATATTGGAATTTTCACCTTGAAAAAAGTCGCTGATTTCTCAATAAAAACATTCTGTTTGGTTAATAAAGAATAGCGCTGAACGATATTGGATAAGCCTATGCCAGCGCTTTCTTTGACTTGTTCTCTTTGCTGCAGATTATTCTCAATGAACAGATTTCCATTTTCAGAATAGATTTTAATATGCAGAGGTTTTGCGGACGTGGCGAAATTATGTTTGATGCAGTTTTCTAAAAGCAATTGTAAAGAAAGCGGAACCACGTACGATTTCAAGTCTTTCTCATTCACTTTAAAATCAAAACTCACACTGTCTTCAAATCTGGTTTCTAACAAATCACAATAGGTTTTAGCAAAATTGAGCTCCTCTTCTACCGTCACTAATTCTTTATCTTTCTGCTCTAAGACATATCGATAGATCTTTGACATCGACGCCGTGAATCTTTGAGCCTGAACCGGATTTTCATCAATTAAAGAGCTCAATACGTTTAACGAATTAAACAGAAAATGAGGATCAAGCTGGTTCTTTAAACTTTCAAACTGAGCATTGGCAGATTTGGCAATTAATTTCTGCTGAACCACTTCTTGCTTCGTTGAACTTTTCCAGGCGTCAATAAAACCTTTTGCATGAAGAATCGCCGATATTAAAAGGGCAACATTAATGGTGATCCAATTAGAAATCCCCATGCTTCCAGTGAAGAATTTAGAACTCTCATTTCCCTGAATAAGAATGAAATTAATATAGTTACAGAAAAATACCAACAGAACATTGACGAGGAGCGTTGAAATAATTCCTAAAACAGTTCTGATCTTGGTGTCGTCTACCCAGGAATATTTTTTATTCAGATAATCATTCATCACTCCATTTCCACCTGCAATTGTAAAACTGTACATGCCTGCAATCAAAATATTAATGAAGTAATTCTGGATGGTTTTTTCTCGCATAAAAAAAACGAATATAGACGTTCCTACGAAAAACGTGATCCAGGATATGGTGATTAAACTCTTTCTGTTCATGATCTAATTATTAATACAAATGTATCGTGTAATAAAGGTAAATAAAATAATTATTGCCCGAATGGTGAATTTTAAAGACTGAATGGTAAAAATTATGTTAGTTTTACGAATATTAAAAAAGCCTAGATCTAATGGCTTTTTTACAAATTTTATAATACTATTTTATGAAGAAAACAATTGCCTATTTATTGGTTATCTCAGCAGTAACGATTTTTGGTTTTCGTATCTCGAAAGCAATTGACTTTAAACAAAATGTTTCTGGTTATCTGAAAAGAGCCTCCACTGCTAACACGATCGATTTGGCAGAACAGGAATTGTCGAGATCTATCAAATATTTGGAAGATCATAAAATGACCACTGGCTACACGTCTGTTATTTATAAAACCCCAGACGAAGACGTCGATTTTTGGTATAGAAATTTAAAAGCAAGTCAACATGAACTTCAAACTCTAAATTCATCAAGTGCCTTAGAAAAAACAAATGTCCTGATGAAACTTCGGGAGACCTTACAGGATACTCCAAAAGGAATATCGGCGTTTCCAAATAATACATTGTGGGCGGTTCTAATGTTATTTTCTGTCATTGGAGGTTTCATTGGTTTTGTCATTTTGACGGTTGAATATGACGCCGAGCAAAAGAAAAAAAAGGTTTAGAAAAAGTCTATTAACACACTCATTGTGACATAAAAAAATAACCATCAACACTAATTGATGGTTATTTTTATTTTAAGATCTAACTATTTACTTCATTTCAGCAATTACATTAACTGCTTCCTGAAGGTATAAATCGCGTTGAAGATTCTTGGTCCAGTTTTCTGTTTTCTTCGCAAAGGCTTCATCCTTTTTCTCACGGACTGCTTCGTCTGGATTCACCGTAAACTTCAAACCATTGTTGAATTTCGTAAGTGTTTTAAACTTTTTGATCTGGGATTTTCTGGTTTGCATCACTTCATTGAATTTCGTTTGGTTCAAAGAAATAGTCTCTTCTTTATCCAATTTCTCTTTCCACTGAGCAGATTCCTGCATTAACTGATAGGTGTTATTACCTTTCAATCGGGACTCAATTCCTTTTTGTAAAGCGGTAACTGAGAAATAATTAACTGGCTGATATTCCACGGCTGGAATCTTATCCCAAGCCAAGGCATAATCATCGTATCGCTCGCCAATCTCTGCATATGTAAAGAAATCTTTCATCTGAATATCAGATTGAATTCCTTTTCGCTGCGTAGATTCTCCGCTGATTCTGTAGAATTTTTGAATCGTTAATTTTAAAGATCCGAAATCATCAGTAGAATTTAAAAATCTGTTTAGGTCAACAAAGGTTTGCACCGTTCCTTTCCCAAAAGACTGCGGCGACCCAATTACTACTCCTCTACCGTAATCCTGCATTGCTCCGGCTAAAATTTCTGAAGCCGAGGCTGATAACTCATTCTGCATGATCACTAATGGACCCGTCCAAACTGGAGCATTTGTTTTATTTCTAAGAGTTTGAATTTTTCCGTTGCCGTCTTTCACCTGAACATAAGCGCCTGCATTCATAAACAAGCCCATGATGTCGCCAACTTCGGTTAAACTTCCACCACCATTATTTCTAAGGTCAAGTACAATTCCTTCTACGTTCTGTGCTTTCAATTTAATCAGTTCGTTTTTGATATCATCAGAAGCATTTCTTCCTTTGGCATCTTCGAAATCTGCATTAAAACTTGGTAAACTGATAAACCCATATTTTTTTCCATCAGAAGAATTTACGACAATGCTTCGTGCAAAAGTATCTTCAATCGCTACTTCCTCACGGGTCATCGTAACGTCCTTAATGGTTTTATCTTCTTTTTCGACCGTTAAAACAACTTTGGTTCCTTCTTTTCCACGGATCAATCTTACCGCTTCATCTACCAACATTCCAACAACATTTACAGGATCGTCACTTGGACTTGATCTTACTTTAAGGATCTTATCTCCTTTCGCCAGTCGTTTCGATTTCCAGGCTGGAGCACCAATGGTTAATTCTCCTAAATAGAGATATCCTTTCTTCTCTTGAATAATGGCTCCAATTCCAATGATCTTTCCTTTGAACTGCGTATCAAAATCCTCTTTGTTTTTTGGAGAATAATAGTTGGTGTGAGGATCGAAAACTTCTGTATAAGCGTTCATATAAACTGTAAACCAGTCCATTTTGTTTCTTTTCTTAAATCTACGAAAGGTGTCTGTCACCAAGTCTTTTACTTCTGCCGTAGCTTTAACTCTTTTCGCTTCTGGAGTTAGAATCTCCAATTTAATGGTGTCTTTCAAATTAAATTTCTGAACAGAATCTTTTTTCTCTTTCTGAAATTCTTCTTTCGCTGTTAAAGATTCCATTTCCTGCAAGATATTATACTTGATGTATTTTTTCCATTCTGCGGCAAGCTCAGCCTGGTTAACAGGATTATCTTTTTTCTTCGGCTCTAAAAGAAGCATTTCATCTTCGTCTAAATTAATAGGCTTGCTTAGAATATCCTGAGTGATCTTATCTATTTCATCAACCCTTTGATACAAACGATCGATGGTTAATTTATAGAATTTTAAATCTCCCTGATTCAGATAATCATCTAATTTAGTCTTGTGCTGAGCAAATTCTGCCATATCTGATTGCAGAAAATATCTTTTTGAATTGTCCACCATTTCAAAATACTGCTTATAAACCTCTTGCGAGTAAGCATCATTAATAGGTTTCGGCGAATAGTGCAGATAACTAAGGGTGTTCTTTACGCTGATCATAATGGTCGACATTTTCTCGTCGTCATTTTTCGGTGTATTGAAACAAAACACCAAACTCGTAAGTGGAATGAAAAGCAGTAATGTATTGAGTTTAAAATTTTTGAACATAGAGTTGTTAAATAGTATATAATTTGTTGAAGTTTATCCTTATTAGTTACAAGATTTTTTCAAAGTATCAAAATTAGTACCTTATTTAGAATAAGATACTAATTTTAAAACATTTTAACGTGTAGAATAGAATTGATGAAAGGAAACCCACGAACAATTTTAGAAATAATACTGAAAGCCGAACTTAATTCCGAATTTTTTAGTTTCAGGATTTTCCAGATAATTCCCTCGCCAGTTGAAATCTACTCTTAGAATTCTCACGTTTCCGAAACCGATATTTTCAATTCCGAATCCGTATTCATAGTAGGGTTTCTTCTCTGGTGCGGACAGATTTTGATTTCCAACATTCATTGCAACAGAGCGTTCCATCAAACTACCCATAGCGGTTCTGTAAAAGGCAACTTCCCGTAATTTCAATTTTTTGATCAATGGAATGTAGGATAAAATTTTTCCATTAAAATGATGTTCAGCCTGAAAGGTTACATATTGATCTGCTACGAACTCATAATAATTCAACAACGCAAAAGTATTAGGCATTAAATTGTACGACTGATTTCCTGGAATGATATTCTGCAAAGCCAATGGAAGTTTATTAAAGTTTTTTCCAGCCTCCACATTCAACATCAATCTTCCAAAACTTTTTAAAAGAATCGGTTGAAAATAATACAACTGCAGCTTACTGTACTTAAAATCCGAATTCAAAACTCCTTCTAGTCCCTGCGTATATTTCAGCATGATCGTCGGAGCCAAAGTACTGTGTTCATAACGGTCAACTCCATACTGCGAAAACACAGCTCCTGGTCTCGCAGTGACGCTCATGACTAATTTGGTGTCTGTAAGTTCAGAATAGATCTGACCGTCTTTATAAAAATCCAGAGAAAACTTTTCGGGAAGTGCAGACTTTGTAGTTTGATGCGTGGCATCTAATCTAACGGTGAAATTTTTAAAAGGATCGATCGCCGCAAAACCGCTGACCTGATTGACAGAACTTAAATAAAAATTATCACCCGAACTCAAAACACCGGATGAGGCAAAAGAGCGCGTCATAATTCCTTCGTCCGCAATCAATTGTGCACCTAATTGCAAAATGTCCCGCCGGGTTCCTGCTCCTAACGTAAAGCGGTTATCACGATTGAACATTTTTCTAAATTCGAGTCCGTACTTGAGCTGATGATCCTTAAATCCATACGCCGTATAAAAAGCTGCACGCCACATATCATTGGCAGAAAAATAGGTTCGGGCGCCCACTCTTAGTCTAAAACCTTCGACTTCATTAAATCCGATCACAGAATAAATATCGCCAAAATCGATTGCTTTAAAGGCATTATAGTAACCGCTCGAAAAAACTTCATAGATCTTCACCGCTTTTTTAAACTGAGGCACCTCTTCAAGCTCATCCATCATGGTATAAACATTCGCTTCTGTTTTCGATAGCTGTTCCTTTCTGTTTTCTTGCCAATAAGCATCATCTTTTAAAAATTCTGAATCGCTCAAATACTTTTCTTTGGTTTCAAAAACAGCATCGCTCAAGTTTTGATCAAAAAGATAGTCTGAAAAAATGACGGTTTTCTTGGCTACAATGCTTTTCGATTTTTCTTTCTTTCCAAAAACCGACATCTGAATTTCCTGATAATTTTTCTTTGGCAAAAAAATAGAATCACTCGGATTATCAAATTCTAAATCATAGTAAAAACCATTGACGAAATTTACGTTAATGCTTTTGGTTGATTTTAAAGTCGCTCGAACCACCGCATAACTTTCTTTTGAAATATAAAGAACGCCATACATCGACAGCACATCTTTTCTTTTTGGTGCATATTTAATTCGGTAACATTCATTACCATTAATACTATCGTCAGCTAAAAGTTGATAATCATAAGCTGAGAAACCGTCTGTAGCAATCGGGCTCGTAAATCCAATATTGAAGAAATTAAGAACATTATCGTAGATATCAATTTCTTTATAAAGATTCTTGGCGGTATTCGCCATTGCATCGCTGCTTGTCAATCCTGAAGACTTATTCGCCAGAATCTCGCGTTTTTCTTTTTTGGAAGGTTGATTTTTACCGTAATTTTTATACAGGGTTTCATTAAAGTAAACAGGTAGCGATAATTGGTTGGGTTGACCTAAAGTATCAGCATATTTAAAAATAAAACCAACTTTATTAAAGATCTTTTTCTGGGTAAAAGTAGAATCCAGGTTGGCGAGATCCAACTCGATCTTTTCATATTCTTCATACTGATAATCGTGGAATAGGGAAAGCCCGTTGCTTTTTTTACGTTTCCAAACTTCTTGCAAAATCTCGTAAGCAGGATTGTCTTTTTTCTTTAATTTCTTAGAGGCCATAATTTGAACTTCATCGATATCGGTTTCCCGAACCTGGGAAAATGAAAAAGCAGAAGTCAATAGAAGCAATAGAAAGAAAATTCTAAAATAGTTCATAAATAATAGCAGTCAAAAATCGTTTAAAATTTACGTCTTTAACAACTTGCAAAAGTAACATAATTAATCAGCTTGTCTTGTAAACTCTATCTTCTAAACGCGAAAAATAGTATTCAAGTCTTCACATATTTTTCATTACTAAAAAATATTAAACTTTCTTAAGAATACTCCGAAAGTCTTTTTAAAGAATTATTTTTGTAGCAAATGATCTTAAATAAATGAAAAAACCATTAATATTAGTTACCAACGACGACGGAATTACCGCTCCAGGAATTAGAAATTTGATTAGTTTTATGAATGAAATTGGTGAAGTGATCGTTGTTGCTCCCAATTCACCACAATCTGGAAAAGGTCACGCCATTACGATCGATTCCACTTTAACATTTGAAGAAATTGGTTTAGAAGGTCCGCAAAAAGATTATTCTTTAAGTGGTACTCCAGTCGATTGTGTGAAGTTTGCTTTGAATAAAATTTTGCCAAGAAAACCAGATTTGGTTGTGTCGGGAATTAACCACGGCGCCAATTCTTCGATCAATGTCATCTATTCTGGAACAATGAGTGCTGCAGTAGAAGCTGGTGTAGAAGGTTTGCAGGCGATAGGTTTCTCTTTGCTCGATTTTTCGTGGGATGCAGATTTTTCTCAAGCCAAAGAACACATTCAGAATATCGTGAAAAAAGTTCTTGAAAATCCTTTACCGAAAGGAACCGTTTTGAATGTTAATATTCCGAAACTGAAGAAAGAAGAGATCAAAGGAATTAAAGTTTGCAGGCAAGCTAACGCCAAATGGGAAGAAAATTTCGATGAGAGAATTAATCCACATGGTAAAAAATATTACTGGTTGACGGGTTATTTTAATAATATGGATGACGGTCATGATGCTGATGAAACTGCTCTGGAAGATGGCTATATTTCGATTGTTCCGGTTAAATTTGATTTAACGGCTCATGAACATTTACAGCAATTGAGAGAAATTTTTCAATAATATTAAAGTAATCAGTACTTTAGTTCTTCAATTAAAACAAAGAATATAATGCGCATAGAAACCGAACTAAAATTAGGATTTAAAGACGTGATGATCCGTCCGAAACGTTCTACTTTAAAATCACGTTCACAAGTGAGTTTAGAAAGGAATTTTACTTTTAGAAACTCTCAAAAGAAATGGACAGGAGTGCCAATTATTGCTGCCAATATGGATACCGTGGGAACTTTTGAAATGGCAGAAGCATTGTCCAAAGAGAAGATCATTACGGCAATTCACAAACATTACACGGTGGAAGAATGGTCTCAATTTCTGGAAAATCAGCCGGATTCAATTTATGATTATATAACTTTAAGCACCGGAATCGGAACAGATGATGAAGGAAAGATCCAGCAGATTGTAGATGCTCATCCGAAAATCAACTTTCTGTGTATTGATGTTGCCAACGGTTATTCGGAACATTTTGTAGAATTTGTTAGAAAGATGCGCCAGAGCTTTCCCGATAAAACCATCATTGCGGGAAATGTGGTCACCGGAGAAATGGTGGAAGAACTTATTTTGTCTGGAGCTGATATCGTAAAAGTTGGAATTGGACCCGGTTCGGTTTGTACGACGAGAATAAAAACAGGTGTTGGTTATCCACAACTTTCAGCAATTATAGAATGCGCTGATGCAGCGCACGGTCTTGGCGGTCACATCATTTCTGATGGTGGCTGTAAGATTCCGGGAGATGTCGCCAAAGCTTTTGGCGGTGGCGCCGATTTCGTGATGTTGGGCGGAATGTTTGCTGGACATGACGAAAGTGGTGGTGAAATCGTAGAAGAGAATGGTAAAAAATTCAGACTGTTTTACGGAATGAGTTCTCAAACAGCTATGGACAAACATTCAGGCGGCGTGGCAGAATATCGCTCTTCGGAAGGTAAAACGGTGAAGGTTTCTTATAAAGGAGCTGTTTCAGAAACCGTGAAAGATATTCTCGGCGGCGTTCGTTCCACGTGTACTTATGTTGGTGCTTCTACGTTGCGGGAACTTTCGAAACGCACCACTTTTATCCGGGTTTTAGAACAGGAAAATCAGGTCTTTGGAAATTAATAGTATAATCAGAAAATTTAAAAAATGATCAATAAATTTACAATTCTCTTTTCTATCATCTTCAGTCTATCCCTCTTTAGCCAACAGAAAACGGCGATAGAAAGGATGACCGAAGAAATTCAGCAGATTAAACAAACGACCAAAAGCATAAAATTAGTTTGGTGGATTCCAACCGAATTTTGGGAGGCTGTAATGAATGAGCAAAATGCAGGAACTATGGAGCAACGGGATTATGTTGTTAATTTATTTAAAGATTACACGATAGTGGTCGCCGGAGATTATTCTTTAGCTGCAAATAATGGCGCTCTGGATTTCACCGTTAATGACGTGCGAAAATCTTTAATTTTTTCGGAAAATGGCAAAGTAGTACCTATTTTGGATGATTCTGATATCGATAGTGAAGTCTTGAAGATGATGAACGACACGATGAAGCCCGTTTTCGCACAAATGTTAGGAACAATAGGTTCTGGTATAGATGTTTTTATATTCAATAATAAAGATAGCGCAGGAAAGCGAATTTTAGATCCGTATAAAAAAGGCAATTTCTCGGTTAAGATTGGTAAAGATATATTTGAGTGGAACTTGCCACTGGTTTCCTTAATGAAGGAGAAAGTTTGCAAAACAGATTCAGCTAAGTTCCCAGGAAATTATGTGTATTGCCCTTTTCACGGAACTGAATTATAGAAAAAAGTTTAGCGTTCTAATCTACTTTAGAAATTCTTCAATCTGTAGATCCATCATGTCAATACACGATGGATTTTCTTTTAAGGAAAAAACTGAAAGTTCGGTACATGCGATCACAACGGCGTTTTTTTCAGAATATTTTCGGATTAAACTTCGAAAAAAAGTGATTTCCTCTAAAGTCTCGTTTCCCTGATAGACCTTTTTTCGAAAATCATCAATCCATTTCTGATCAGATTCTGCAGGTTGTAAAACCTTCACCTTTTTTGCGAGAAATCTCGACTTTAAATATTCTGAGTTCATCGTGTGTAAAGTTCCAAAAAGATATACTTCAGAAACAGCTTTTTGTTCTAAATGCTTTAAAGTCAAATCAACCGGATGACAGATTTCCAACGGAATTTCTATCTGATCTAAAGTTTCGTGAAGCGTAATATTTGGAACCAGTAATTTCGCGATTCCTAAAGTTGTGATCTCTTTTAAAGTCTCTTTTAATTTGGGAATTAAAACCTCAAATTGATTCGGTAAAAAAGGGTTTATTTCTTGAAAATCAATTTGATATATCAGCAGAGGACACGTTGAAAACTGGTCATTCTTTTCCTGATATTTTCTATGAATTTCTTTTAGATAGAATGCAGTAGAAACTGCTCCCAAACCTAAAACTCCCTCAGAAATAATACTACTCATCTTTGGTTAAAATATAATCTGCAAAATAATTTTTAGAATCTAAGAATTTATGACTGATTTTTAAATTGGAATCTTCAATTACATTTTGTAAAATTTCATCGTTATACTTCCGGGAAATTTCGGTGTGAATCACTTCGTTTTTATCAAAATCAAAAGATTGATTCAGCTCCGAAATATAAACGGTTTGCTTGATCTTACTCTTTAAAAAACTTTTTGCAATCCCTTCTTCTTCAGTGTATTCGGGAGCATGTTCGAAGTTTTCGATAATAAAATCACCGCCTAATTCAGAATTAATTCTTTTTAGAAGATTCAAATTAAATTTACTCGTAATTCCGGCCGCGTCAGAGTACGCTGGAAGCACAATCTCCTTCGATTTTAAAAGATCTAAGCCTAAAAGTAATTTTTCGCCTGGCTTTAAATTTTGAGCAACTTTTTCTAAAAAAGTAGTGGCCAATTCATCATTCATATTCCCTAAGTTAGAACCGATAAACAAAATCACTTTTGGTTTATTAGAAATAAAAAGGTCATCTAACACATGAAAATAATCTCCTTGCTTTGGCTCAATTTCCAAACTAGGAAACAAACCCTGCATTCTGCTTGTAATCGTATTCAAACTATTGCTGGAAATATCAACCGGACAATAACTAAAACTATATCCTGCATCTAACAAAGCCTTTAAAAGATGTTGCGTTTTCTTACCATCGCCTGCACCCAACTCGATCAATTCAAATTCTTCATTTTTATTAAGTCCAAATGATTGGATGATCGCATCACTTTGTTCTCTGAAAATTTCGAGTTCAGAATCTGTGAGATAATATTCCGGCATTTCCATAATCTGCTGAAAAAGCTGATCGCCAGCTTGATCATAAAAATAATGGGACGAAATATATTTTGAAGGTTGACTCAGACCGTCCAGCACGTCTTTTAAGAAGGTATTGTTTTTTGTCATTTTGCTAATCTTATGCCGGTGACTTGCCACCTGTGTTTTGGTTGAAAAAAGTTTCTGTATGTTTTCCGCTCATGTCCTTTTGCCGTTGCGGTAGATGCTCCGCGTAAAACCATCTGGCTGATCATGAATTTTCCGTTGTATTCGCCTACTGCTCCTTCAGCAATTTTGAATTGAGGATAAGGTAAATAGGCTGAGTACGTCCATTCCCAACGGTTTCCCCATTTAAATTGGTCGCACGCTGCTTCCCATTCAAATTCTGTGGGAAGTCTTAAACCTTTCCAGGTTGCAAAAGCTTGCGCTTCATAAAAAGAAATATGAGTTAATTGATCATTAGGTTCAATTGGTTTTAAACCTTCTAAAGTATAGGAAAACCATTTATCTTCGATTTTTTTCCAGTAAAGAGGCGATTTGACTTGATTCTCGGTAACCCAAGTCCAACCTTCATCTAGCCAAACTTTAAAATTTTCGTAGCCGCCAGCTTCCATGAATTCTATATATTCCCTGTTGGTCACTAAACCTTTTGCGATTTCGAACGCGTGAAGAAAAACTTTATGTTGACCTTTTTCATTATCAAAGTGAAATTCTTCACCGTCATATCCGATTTCGTAAATTCCTTCTTCCACTTTTAGCCAATCATTTTCTTCGTTTTGCTGTGAGGTCAGATTGAAACCTTCCTTGTAAACTGGATGAATCGGATTGTAAGAAAAGGTATGTTTTAAATCGGTAATTAAAAGTTCCTGATGTTGCTGCTCGTGATTAATGCCTAGAATAATGAGTTCCCTCAATTCGGGATCATCATTGTTGAGCAATAAATTTTCAATATGCTGATCGACATATTTTCGGTAGTCTACAACTTCTGCAACTGTGGGTCTTGTAATCGTACCTCTCTCGGTACGGATTGCTCTGTCACCTAATGTTTGATAATAACTGTTGAAAAGAAATCCAAAGTGTGGATTGAATACTTTGTAGTTGGGAACAAATGTTTTGAGAATCATTTCCTCAAAAAACCAGGTAGAATGGCTTAGATGCCATTTGGGTGGACTTGCAAAATCAACAGGTTGCGGAATGTAATCCTCTATTTCCAGAGGTTCACAAAGGGCGGTTGACTGCGATCGCGTCTTTTTAAATAATTGTAATAATTCACTCATATCAATATCTATTGATTACAAGCGTAAATGAATACAAATAATATTCCGCTAATGAAAAATTAACCAACTAGTTTCTAAAAATTAGTACTAAAACTTACTAACAATCGTAACATTCGAATTGTTAGTAAGTTATCTATATGGTTGTTCTAGCCCCGATTGCAACGGCATCCTTTTGCTATCGCGACAGCGATGGCAAAAGATATAGTGGAAAGCGGGACGGGTTTTGAAAAAAGAAACAAATCTCTCTGCTTCTAAAATTTTTAAGTCAACATTCCGCCGTCAACATTAAGAACCTGACCGCTGATGTACGTTGACATATCGCTCGCTAAGAAAACACACGCATTTGCAACATCTTCCGGCTGTCCGCCACGTTTCAAAGGAATCGCATCTCTCCAACCCTGAACGGTTTTTTCATCTAAAGCAGCGGTCATTTCGGTTTCAATAAATCCAGGAGCAATCGCGTTGCAACGGATATTTCTGGAACCTAACTCAAGCGCAATCGATTTTGAAAAGCCAATAACACCCGCTTTCGAAGCCGCATAATTTGCCTGACCCGCATTTCCTTTCACGCCAACAACTGAAGTCATATTGATGATCGAACCTGAACGCGCCTTCATCATTGGTTTGATAACGGCTTTTGTTAAGTTGAACACTGAATCTAAATTCACTTTGATAATGGTGTCCCAATCGTCTTTGGACATTCTCAACATTAGATTATCTCTAGTAATTCCAGCATTATTAATGAGAATATCAATTCGACCAAAATCAGCGATGACATCTGCAGCCAATTGCTGAGCAGCGTCATAATCAGAAGCATCGGATTGGTAAGATTTCACTTTCGTGATTTTTCCTAATTCTTCCTCTAAAGCCTTTGCTTTGTCAACAGAACCAGCATAGGTGAAAGCCACTTCAGCACCTTCTTTAGCGAAAACTTCCGCAATTCCCTTTCCGATTCCTCGCGTTGCGCCGGTAATGAGGGCAACTTTTCCTTTTAATAATCCCATATCTTTTCGTTTATTTTTCTAAATTTTTGTATTTGTTTTTCGACAGAGGTTTGTCTTCTTCGTCCTCTTTTCCCATCACATTACTGATGACTAAAACGATTTCTCCTTTTAAAGTTTTGCTTTTGGAAAATTCAATTAACTCATTGATATTACAGCGCTTAGTTTCTTCAAACTTTTTTGAAATTTCCCGACTTAAACTCACTTTTGTTTCTTCGCCAAAAAATTCTTTAATCTGTTCTAAAGTGGTATTGATTTTATGCGGACTTTCATAAAGAATAATTGTTTTCTTCTCTTCAGCCAATTGTTTCAACTTGGTCTGTCTACCTTTTTTTTGAGGTAGAAATCCCACAAATAGAAATTCATTATTCGGCAAGCCGGAAACCACCAAAGCAGGAACAAAAGCGGTTGCGCCAGGTAAACATTGCATTTCTAAATCCTCATCTGAAATGGCTTTCGCCAAAAGATAGCCGGGATCTGAAATTCCGGGTGTACCCGCATCAGTAATGATCGCGATGTTTTGTCCGTTTTTTAGATCATCAACGACCTTTTTTGTTGTTTGATGCTCGTTATGTAGATGATATGATTTCAACGGTTTTGAAATTTCATAATGCTTCAACAGAAAACCTGAAGTTCGGGTATCTTCACATAAAATATAATCAACATCTTTCAGAATTTTTACCGCTCTGAAAGTCATGTCTTCAAGGTTTCCAATCGGTGTTGGAACAAAATATAGGATGCCGCTCATTTTTGTTTTTATTTCGTTGGAATAAATTCCAACGTTTTAATATCGGTCGTCGCTATGCGACTGAATGTTAGTTGCAGCGCAACTGCCGATATTCTTGCCTGAGATTTTAATCTTAGGCTTCTGTTTATAATTTAAATCTCAGGCAAAATTAACCTATTCTTTAAATTAAATCCTCAAACCAATAATCTTGATCATACTCGATCTCAAATTCCTCTAATAGTTTTTGATATTCTGTTTTAAAGTTTTCCTTTTTATGATGTTCTTCTTGATTCTGAATATATTTATAAACATTATTTATGGCAGATTGGCTATAACTAAATCCTCCAAATCCTCTTTGCCATTCAAACCGCTCTTTAACAAATCCATTTTCGTTAATCCATTTCGAGGATTTTGCTTTTACACTTTTCATAACTTCAGAAAGCGAAGTCGATGATTTCAAAGAAAAGAAGCAATGAATATGATCTTCTACTCCATTAACAATGAATGTTTTACAACCCGTCTCATTTATTAAACTGCCGACTACTGCATGTAACTCTTTTCTAAAATGATCCTGTATGAGTGCATCTCTATACTATACAGAAAAAACAGTTTGAACATATAATTTTACATAAGTGTTTGGCATATTGACAACATTTTAAAAATTATAATTATTCTGCATTACATAAATTTTGATATAATACAATAATCCTTTTTGCTCGCATTGGAATGAATTCCAACGCTTTTTATATCGATCGTCGCTATGCGACTGGATTTTCAGTTGCAGCGCAACGGCCGATATTCTTGCCTGAGATTTTAATCTTAGGCCTCTGTTGATTTTCTACTTATGAAAATTAGCAAAATAGGAATTTGATTTAAATAAAATCATTAAAAATTATCAAATAGTTCTTTGCAAAAATTCTCCAAACTTGGATCTCTCGCGCCCATTAATAACAATACTGTTCCTTCCTTTAACTCTGGTTTCAATGCTTCCAATAAATTATTGCGGTTTTCTACAAAATGGGCATTTTTTCCCTTTGCTTTAATTCCTTCAACTAATTCATTGGCTGAAATATCTTTCACAGCAGTTCCGCCAGCGTAGAAAATTTCACTCATAAATATTTCATCTTGTGGTCTTAATGAGTCCGCAATTTCTTGAATGAAATCGTCTTTCAAAAATCGTGTTGGTTTATAACCATGCGGTTGAAACCAAGCAATTACTTTTTCTGCTAAAGGTTGACATGCTTTAATTGAAGCTGCACATTTTGCAGGATTATGGGCATAATCGTCAATCACCCAAACTCCATTTTTCTGTCCGAGGATTTGATGACGCCGATATATCCCTTCGTAAGTTGCTAAACTGTCTGAGCAGGTTTTTAAGTCGATTCCGATTTGATTAGCAACGGCAATTGCAGCAGTTGCATTTTCAACTGAATGTTGTCCCAAAGAATTCATTTGAAACTTCTGATCTAAAACTTCGAAGGTTAATGACAATCCATCCTGTTTAAAGTTCTCTGCAGAATAACCCGTAGTTTGATCTTCAAATCCGAAATCATTTTCTGCATTCGCCGACAAAGTTTTCGCTAGTGTATTTGATTGATTGACAACAAATAAGCTATTAGTATTATTTTTAAATATGGTAAATAATTCGATCAATTCGTCGATTTCCTGGTGGTCTTTATCAATGTTTAGAAGCAAACCGATTTCAGGTTGATACTGAACGACCGAACCGTCGCTTTCATCAGCTTCAATAATCAGCCACTCTCCTTTTCCTACGGCAGCATTTCCAATTTTACCTTGTTTGATAATACTGGTTAAACCGGCTCCGGAAATAATACTTGGATCTAATTGAGCGTCTGATAAGATTTGATACAACATCGCTGAAGTAGTTGATTTGCCAGAAGTTCCGGCAACTGCGATCGTCTTTTTACTTTTAGCGATGATTGATAAAAGTTCGCTTCTTTTTATAATTTGAATTCCAAGTTCTTTGGCTTTTTTAACTTCATAAACGGTATCTTCAATCGCCGTAGAAACTACGATTAAATCTGTACTTTCTGTAATTCCGGTTCCGTCTTGAAGAAAACAATTGATTCCTTCAGCTTCTAACTGTTCTTTGGTTTTATTATATTCTCCCGGATGAAAATAGCGATCGCTGCCGGAAACTTCTTTTCCAATCCCTTTTAAATATTGAGCGATGGCGCTCATTCCAACTCCCGCAACACCAACGAAAAAGACGTTTTGAAAATCGTTTATATTTTTTATCATACTCAAAGTTTCTGCTTTTACTAAAATTTACTTTCAACCAAATTCCAAAGTCTCTGTGCAAATTCATCTTTTTTGCTCCAGTCTTTTCGATAGTAAACTTCGCTAAGATATTGTTTCGCTTCTTCCAAAGTGCTAAAACTATTCAGCTTTTCAATCGTAATTTTTAATTCTTCATCATCGCCAGCAAACAAACTTTTGCTAAAGGCAACCTTATCATTTAAATCCAGTTTAAATTCTGGTTTCTTTTTTTCGGCCTCCATAAAATCAGTCTTCACATTCGATTTCAAAATACTTCCTGGCTCGGGCTGTACATGTTCGACAACTTTTTCTTCCTCCAAAGGATCATTATCAAATAGTTGTTGCATTACCTTCAAACCTTTAATATTGGCCAATTTGAATTTTTTCTCAGCCTGTTGCAGTGTGGTTTCAGCTTTATGTTCTGTAATTTCTGTAGCGTCTTCTGGCAGAGTCTCATGTTTACTAAATTCTACAATTTTTCGACGGCGTTCTTCCATTTCCTCCAGCTCACGTTCTTTCTGCGCAACTCTCTCGGCATAATCAGGTTCTTCCTGTTCAATTACCAAAGGGATTTCGTCTTCTGGTGCCAAATCGGATTCAGAAATAGAGTTAAACTCTTCTTCAAAAAACGGTTCTTCGATCATCTCAGAATGTAAAGAACTATCAACATTTTTATCTTCAGTCTCAATTTCATCCTCAAAATTATTGAGTTCGGTGGTAAACATCACTTCTTCCTCGATGACATCATCGCTAAAATCCTGTTCTGTAAATTCTACATGCTCAGTGGCTTTATCGATAACTTGATTTTGATCTATAGAAATATCTTCTGGGATTTCTTCAGTAAGAATTCGGGCAAAGTTTTCCTCATTTTTTTCTAAAATTCTTAAAAAGGCAATTCGATCGGTTACCTCTGTAAATAAATCTTGTTTCGCCAGAAGTTCATCTTTTGAATTTATTTTACAGAGCGTTTCGAGAATACTTTTGGTTTCGAAAAAAATTTTATCGTGTATATCTTGGAGACTTTGCATATCAGAATCTTATTAAATTTCCGTAATTTTGGGCTTTTAAATCTTACGGCTAAATTAACAAATGTTTTTAGAAAATACAATAAATCACGCAAAACAAAGCGGCTGGATGGAAGTAATCTGCGGCTCGATGTTTTCGGGAAAAACTGAAGAGTTAATCCGTCGGTTACGCCGTGCAGAAATGGCAGGACAGAATGTAGAAATCTTTAAGCCAAAACTGGATACCAGATATGCAGATGAGGAAGTGGTATCTCACAACCAAAATAAAATCCGCAGTACACCGGTAGAAAGTCCAAACGAGATTCTGTTACTAGGATCTACTTGCGATGTTGTTGGAATTGATGAAGCTCAGTTTTTTGACGAAAGCATTGTAGAAGTAGCTAATAAATTGGCTAACAGCGGAATACGAGTGGTTATTGCGGGCTTGGACATGGATTTTATGGGACGACCTTTTGGACCGATTCCCAATTTAATGGCCACGGCGGAATATGTTACAAAAGTGCACGCTATTTGCAAGAGAACGGGAAATCTCGCCAACCATTCTATGCGAATTTCGACAAGTACTGATTTGGTTCAGTTAGGCGAAACCGAAAGTTATGAAGCCGTGAGCAGAAAAGTTTTCAATGAAGAGTTTCTGAACAACGAAAATCGATGAATTATACCGCCAAACAAATTGCAGAAATTACCGGATCCCAATTAATTGGTGAGGAAAATTTGCACATTAAAAATATCGCCTACGACAGTAGAACTTTATTTTCGGTTAATGATACTGCCTTTCTAGCTATTAATACTTCAAAAAATTCTGGAGAAAAATACATTCAATCTGCTATTGAAAAAGGAATTGACATTATCATTTCTGAACATCATTTTCCGCAATATGAAAACATTACTTGGATCATCGTTAAAAATTCAATTGAATTTCTTCAAAAAATTGCAAAATACCATCTAAATCAATTTGATTTAAAAACGATAGGTATTACCGGAAGTAATGGTAAAACAATTGTCAAAGAATGGCTCTACCAATCTTTATTTCACGATTACGCGACCGTAAAAAGTCCGAAGAGTTTTAACTCTCAACTGGGACTTCCACTTTCCTTATTGGAGATCAGTAAAAAACATCAGTTAGGAATTTTTGAAGTTGGGATTTCGAAACCTAATGAGATGATCATTCTAGAAGATCTGTTCTCTCCACAAATAGGAATTCTTACGCATATAGGTGCTGCACATTCATCAAATTTTGATTCTGTTGAGGAACTTATTGATGAAAAAATTAAATTATTTGTCAATTCAGAAACGATTATTTTTAATGGAGATAATGAACTGGTTGTTAATAAAATAACTAAAATCTATTCAAGTAAAAAATTAACATCATTTGGTTTTAAAGATCATAATAATGTTTTTATTAAAAACGATTGGAAGGACAGATCGAAAGAAATAGAAATTCAATATTTTGATGAGCATTTTTCAGTTCCGGTTTATCAGAGAGATGAAGCTACCATCAGCAATGTATTGTGTGTGATATGTGTTTTGAAAGAATTTGGTTTTGAAAATTCTAAGATTATCCAGAAATTAAATTCACTAAAATCCGTTGAAATGCGATTGGAAAGTGTGAATGGAATTCGGAATAATTTAATTATTAATGATTCTTTTAATCTTGATTTAGATTCTTTGAAAATTGCTTTTCAGAATATCAACGAATATAACAAACCGAATAAAGCTTTAATTCTAACTGATTTTGTAGAGGGAAAAAATGCAGATCAGTTATACCACGAAGTTGCTTTCTTAACCAACGAACAAAATTTCAATTCAGTTTTTCTAATTGGGGATGAGATAACGAAACTGGAAAGATTATTTGAAGCCACCACTTTTACTTTTAATAATACCTCTGAACTCATTGAAAGTGTGAATCTTCACCAGATTGAAGACCATTTAATCTTATTGAAAGGAGCCAGAAAATTTGAAATTGATAAAGTAAAATCCTATTTAGAATTACAGAAACATGATACTGTTTTAGAAGTAAATTTAAATTCTATTCTACACAACATCAATGTTCATAAAGCTTTACTTAAGCCTAAGACCAAAATGATGGCAATGGTAAAAGCCTATTCTTACGGTTTAGGAGGTTATGAAATTGCAGAATTTTTGCAGCATCATCATATCGATTACTTGGGAGTTGCTTACGCTGATGAAGGTGTCGATCTTAGAAAAAGCGGAATTACGACGCCTATTATGGTGATGAATCCGGAACAACACAGTTACAATATCATCATCGATTTTAATCTGGAACCGGAAATCTACAGTTTTCGCGTGCTCGAATTGTTTAATGAAAAACTCATTCAAAAAGGAATTCAACATCTTTATCCAATTCATATCAAAGTGGAAACAGGAATGCATCGTCTTGGTTTTAAAAAAGATGAATTGCCAGAACTCATTGATAGGTTGAACTCGATGAATGTGAAAGTAAAATCTATTTTCAGCCATTTATCTTCTTCTGATGATGATCAAGAAAAAGAATATACCTTAGAACAAATTCATATCTTTAATGAAAATTCGTTAGCCCTTATCGCTGGTTTAAATGATCAACCGATCAGGCACATTCTCAATACTTCAGGCATAGTTAATTTTGCTGATTATCAATTTGATATGGTTAGAATTGGTATTGGAATGGTCGGAATTTCGGCAAACCCAGAAATTAAAAAACAACTTAAAAGTGCAGTTACTTTTAAGACCGTTATTTCGCAGATTTCAGAGATAAAACAAGGTGATTCAGTCGGTTACAACAGAAAATTTAAAACAGAAAAGAATACCAATATCGCCACTATTCCAGTTGGTTACGCTGATGGAATTCCCAGACTTATTGGAAATAACGTTGGTTTCGTTGGAATAAGAAATAATCTTTTTCCTATTGTCGGCAATGTTTGCATGGATATGATGATGATCGATTTGGGAGATTTTATGGTTAAAGAAGGTGAAGAAGTTATTATCTTTAACTCCAATCCATCCTTAGAAGAATTCGCAGGCTACTGCAAAACAATATCTTATGAAGTTCTAACTTCAATATCACGACGCGTAAAGCGCATATACATCAAAGATTAAATGAAAAAAAACATCATCTATTTCCTTTTCCTTTTTATGACTGTTGCTTTGAATGCACAGATTAAGGACGGTTTTACAATTCCAAAAAATCCAAGGATCGGTTTATCACTTTCTGGTGGTGGAGCCAAAGGTTTCGCCCATATTGGCGTTCTCAAGGTCTTAGATTCTTTAGGAGTAAAAGTCGACTATATATCTGGAACGAGTATGGGTGCAATTGTCGGTGGTTTATATGCCTCTGGATACACTGGAAAAGAAATCGAACAGATCGTAATGGATACTGATTTCTATTCTCTTATCGCCAATGAAAAGACCCGACAAGAGACTTCATTTTTCAACAAATCAGTCGATAAGTATATTCTAACTGTTCCCATAAAAGATGGGAAGATCAACGTACTTCCGAAAGCGATCTCTACGGGTCAGAAAAACATTTATATGTTGAAGGAACTCTTTAAAAATGTTTCAACAATTACTGATTTCTCCAAATTACCCATTCCTTTTATGTGCGTTGCCACCAATCTGGAAAGTGGAAAAATGAAATTATTTGAAAACGGAGATCTGGTAAGTTCTATTATGGCAAGTTCAGCGTTTCCTTCTTTAATGGACCCGGTAAAAATAAATGACTCACTGTATATTGATGGCGCGATGACTATCAATTATCCTTCTAAGCCATTAAAAGATAAAGGAATTGATATTGTTATTGGAGTCGATTTAAGTCAGGGATTATCAAGTCGGAAAGATTTGCAGTCGGCAATCTCTATTTTAAATCAAGTGATCGATTTTGGCATTCAAAAAGAAACAAAAAATCAGTACAACTATACAGACATCAATATTCATCCAAACTTGGATGGAACTGGCGCTACTAGTTACGACGCTAAAAAAGCAATCTTGGATTCTGGTTACGTTGAAGCTCAGAAGTATGCTCAAACGCTTTCTTTATTACCAAAAAGAGAGGATATTCTTCTCCGCGCACCGATGAGCTCTGTTTATTCCAACGTTTATAAAATTGACAGTCTTATTCTGGAAAACGATCATATTTTCAGAAAAAACTATGTGTTGGGAAAAATGAATTTAAAAATTCCTTCCCTTCAAACCTACGGTGGTATTAATAAAATGATTGATAAATTATATGCGACTAACAATTATCGTTTAATTAATTATGACATCGTCCAAGGAAATGATAAGAATTATTTAAAGTTAGATGTGACCGAAGATGATACCCGCTTCTTTTTGAAATTCGGTTTGCATTACGATGAAATATTTAAAACGGGATTACTCCTGAACGCCACTGCAAAACGTCTGTTATTCCGTAATTCTACGGTTTCCTTAGATATTGTCGTTGGTGATCAGCCTCGATATTACTTCAATTATTTCATCGATAATGGATACATTCCCGGCCTTGGAGTGTACGCCTCCGGAATGTCCCTGGATCTGAAAGATGAGGCTGGTAATATTTTCGAAAAATGGAATTGGTTTAGAAGCGAAGTATTTTTACAATCCATTTGGCGAGATAAATATGCGGTTGGAGCTGGAATCAGCAGTGATTATTTCGACTCGAAAATTACAGGCACTACGGGTTATAACAACTCTCAGAATTTTCTAAATGCCTATGCTTTTATTAAAAGTGATACGCAGGATGACCGTAGTTTTCCGACCAGAGGTTTATTCTTATCAGCCGAAGGAAAACTTTTAGATATATTGAACAAGTTTGACGATGGTCGAATTCTTCAGTTCAAAATCGATACGCAATTGAATTTCCCAGTGACCAATTGGTTAACATACCGTCTTGGATTATTTGGAGGATTTACCATCGGTGATAATCTGAGCCCTTACTATAACTACAGAATGGGTGGAATATTTGATCAAAATCTCGGCAATTTTGTTACCTTCCAAGGTTATCAATTTGGTCAGACCGTCGCGCAGAATATTTTAATTTCTTCGAGTACAGCTCAATTTAGATTATCTAAAAACTTCTTTGCAGATGCTAATTTTTCCTTCGCGAATTTGTTTGACGATTTAAATGTTGATGATATTTTACACGTTTCAGATTCTTCTGCTGGATTAACTGCAGGCTATAAATCTCCTTTTGGCCAAATAAAAGTCAATTATAGTCATTCACTAAAAATTAACAGAGGAATGTTCAGCGTAATTCTGGGACATTGGTTTTAATATGATGATACAATTTTTTTTTGAAAATATCGACCCTATCGAAATCGACACCTCCACCAATGAGTGGCTGCAAAAATTAATCGTACATGAAGGTAAAAAAGTGGGTAAAATCAACTACATTTTTTTATCCGACGATGGATTATTAAAAGTAAATCGCGACTTCCTTCAACACGACTATTATACGGACGTCATCACCTTTGACTATGTGAAGGGTAAAACCATTTCGGCAGATATTTTTGTATCTTTGCCCCGCATTTCTGAAAACGCACTATCGCACTCAAAAGATTTTAAATCAGAACTACACAGAGTTTTGGCCCACGGACTTCTTCATCTTTGTGGATATAAAGATAAAACGGATGAAGAAATTACAGAAATGCGGAATAAAGAAGATTTCTATCTAAATATTTTTTAGAAGCTTAATCCCGCTGTCCGCTATATCTATTGTTTCGCTTCGCTACACAATAGGATGCCGCTTCCATCGGGGCTAAAATTGCAGAAATCTTTACACTATTTTATTAATGTTTCACGTGAAACATTCTAACAGAACAAAATGATAAACGAAATATACGATGTTATTGTAGTAGGTGCTGGACATGCTGGATCAGAAGCAGCTGCTGCTGCCGCTAACTTAGGTTCCAAAACCTTGTTGATTACAATGAACATGCAAACCATCGGACAAATGTCTTGTAACCCGGCCATGGGTGGAATTGCGAAAGGACAGATTGTTCGGGAAATAGATGCGATGGGCGGTTATTCTGGAATTATTGCAGATAAATCTGCGATACAATTCAAGATGCTTAATCTTTCTAAAGGTCCTGCAATGTGGTCTCCAAGAACACAAAATGACAGAATGTTATTTGCCGAAGAATGGAGAATTGCTTTAGAACAAACTCCAAACCTGGACTTCTTTCAGGACATGGTGAAAAGTTTAATTATCGAAAATCATAAAGTTGTCGGAGTTATTACGTCCTTAGGATTAGAAATTAGAGGAAGATCGGTTGTCTTAACCAATGGAACTTTTCTTAATGGATTAATTCACGTTGGAGATAAACAACTCGGGGGTGGAAGAATGGGCGAACCCCGCGCTTTTGGAATCACAGAACAACTGGTTAGTTTAGGTTTCGAATCAGGTCGAATGAAAACCGGAACTCCTCCCAGAGTAGATGGCAGATCACTCGACTATTCTAAAATGGAAGAACAAAAAGGAGATGAAAATCCTAAGAAATTCTCCTATTTAGAAAGTCCAAAATTAACAAAACAAGTGAGTTGTCATATCGTTTACACCAACGAAACGGTACATGACATATTAAGAGAAGGTTTTGCCAGAAGTCCAATGTTTAACGGCACTATTCAAAGTATCGGTCCACGATATTGTCCAAGTATTGAAGATAAAATAAATCGTTTTGCTGAACGCGAACGTCACCAATTATTTGTAGAACCGGAAGGCTGGCGAACGGTTGAAATCTACGTTAATGGCTTTAGTTCTTCACTTCCAGAAGATATTCAATTAAAAGCAATGCGTCATATTCCAGGCTTTGCAAATGCGAAAGTATTCCGTCCTGGTTATGCTATTGAATATGACTACTTCCCTCCTACTCAATTACACCATACTTTAGAAACAAAGTTAATTGAAAATCTTTATTTCGCTGGACAAATTAATGGAACAACAGGCTATGAAGAAGCCGCTGGACAAGGTTTAATTGCAGGAATCAATGCTCACAATAAAGTTCATGAAAAAGATCCGTTCACTCTCAATAGAGATGAAGCTTATATCGGGGTTCTCATCGATGATTTAATAACAAAAGGAACCGATGAGCCTTATCGTATGTTCACTTCCAGAGCTGAATACAGATTATTATTACGTCAAGATAATGCGGATATTCGTCTAACAGAAAAGTCTTACAATTTAGGTTTGGCAAATGAAGAAAGACTAATAAAAGTACAGGACAAAATTACTAAAAGTAATCAGTTAGAGAGTTTCTTGAAAGATACTTCCTTAAAACCAGGAATTATTAATCCAGTGTTAGAAAGTATTAATTCAGCTAAAGTTGATCAGGCCTATCGTTCGGCTCAAATTTTAACGAGACCAAACATGACCTTGGCGAAATTAGAAGAAATCGATTTCATTAAAGAAGCTACGCAGCACTACTCGACTGAAGTAAAAGAACAAGCAGAGATCAATATCAAATACAAAGGATATATTGAAAAAGAAAGAGATAATGTTGCTAAATTAACGCGCTTGGAAACAATTAAAATTCCTGATGAGTTTGATTACAGTAATCTAAAATCGCTCTCTGCAGAAGCCAAACAAAAATTTAATAAAGTAAGGCCAAAAACGATTGCACAAGCGGCAAGAATTAGTGGAGTTTCACCAGCAGACATTAATATACTTTTAATCTATTTAAAATAATGTTCCACGTGAAACATTACAAGAATAATGTTGTATCCGTCTATGAAAATTAAAGATCATTTCCTTACTCAAGAAGAGTTTGAATTAAAGGAAACTTCAACTCGCGGAGTTTATAAAACTTATCCTGTTCCTGAAAATATTTCGTCGTATTACGATAGTAAAGATTATATTTCTCATCATCAAGATTCCGGTTCCTTGAAAGAAAAATTGTATAAATTTTTACAAAATTTTAATCTTAAGTACAAACGCAATATCCTATTTGACTTTGTCGGTAGAGATAAAAGAGTTTTAGATTACGGATGTGGTGCTGGCGAATTTGTAAAATATATTGAAAGTGATTTTGAAACTTTCGGTTTTGAACCTAATGAAGTTGCCAACAGCGCTGCAATTAAAAAAGTTGATAAAACTAAAATTATCAATAGTCTTGATTTTATTAAGGATGAAACTTTAGATGCAATAACGCTTTGGCATGTTTTCGAACATGTCGAAAATCAGGATGAAATTTTAAATATTTTTTATAATAAGCTAAAAGAAAAAGGAACTTTAATTATTGCAGTACCAAATCCAACTTCTTACGATGCTTTAAAATATAAAGAGTTTTGGGCAGCTTATGATGTTCCCAGACATATCTTTCATTTCTCAAAATCGGGCATGGAAAATTTAATGAATAACGATTCCTGGAAAATCAAAAAAATTAAACCACTCCTACTCGATTCGTTTTATGTCTCAATGTTAAGCGAAAAATACCAAAAATCACCACTTTCGTGGCTAAAAGGATTGATCTACGGACTCATTTCTAACATAAAAGCATCAAAAACAGGCGAATTTTCTAGTTTGATATACATTATCGAAAAAAAGTAGAAGATCGATTTTTGCCTAGTTTCTGATATCCAATTTTGAGCGAATTTCACTAAAAACTATACATTATTGAAAAATTAACTTTTTTGACAAGAAAATTTTAATATTGACTTTAATGTTCAATTTGAAATTTTAGATTTGAAATTTTGATTTTAGATCATACAAAAATAAATAGATGTAAACAGAATACTAAGATTTTAAAAATTTACTATCGCTCACTTTTATTCTATTTAAAATAACTTGAATTTAATACAGAAGATAAAAATATTTTAATTATGTCTAAAATCAAATAAATATCGAAGCTTAAAATTAACAAGTAGCACAAAAAAGAAAAATCTTTAAAACTCTATTTTATCACAAAATTTTAAATACAAAAAAAAGTTTCCATTTTACAGGAAACTTTTAATTTTATATAGAAACTAAAGTTTTAGTTCAAAATTAACTGTTGATTGCTTTTATCCCAGGAAGTTCCATACCTTCTAAACTTTCCAACATTGCTCCTCCACCTGTAGAAACATAACTTACCTTCTCATCATATCCGAACTGCTTTACAAAAGCAACACTATCTCCACCACCAACAAGGGAGAAAGCTCCTAAGCTGGTCGCTTTTGCAATACTGTCTCCTAAAGCAACCGTTCCTGCTGCAAAATTAGACATTTCAAAAACACCAATCGGACCGTTCCATAAAATAGTTCTGGAATTCATGATCACATCATGAAATATTTTTCTGGATCGAACGCCAGCATCTAATCCCATCCAGCCGTCTGGAATCTCATAAATATCAACTTCCTTTATTTCAGCTTCATTATTAAAGTCATCGGCAATTAAAGAATCAACTGGTAAATAAACCGCGACATTTTGCGCCTTCGCTTTCTCCAAAATTTCTAAAGCTAACGATTGCTTATCAACCTCTACCAATGAATTACCAATATCACCGCCTAAAGCTCTTACAAAGGTAAAAGCCATTCCACCACCAATAATTAAATTATCAATTGCCGGTAATATATTTTCTATGATCGTAATTTTACTTGAAACCTTCGAACCTCCTAGAATTGCAGTAATTGGTTTTTCACCACTTTTCAATACTTTATCAATCGCTTCCAACTCTTTCGCCATTAGTAAACCGAAGAACTTAGTTGAAGGAAAATATTGTGCGATAACTGCCGTAGATGCATGGGCTCTGTGCGCAGTTCCGAAAGCATCGTTTACATAGGCATCTCCGAGGTCAGCTAATTGTTTTGCAAACGCTTCATCACCATTCTCTTCTTCATCATGAAAACGTAAATTTTCTAATAATAGAATTTCACCAGGCTGTAGTTCAGAACTCATTGTTTTTGCTTCTTCACCGATACAGTCGTCAGAAAATTTAACTGATTTTCCTAACACTTTCTCAATCTCAGGAAGGATATTTTTTAAAGAAAACTCTTCTGAGACTTTTCCTTTCGGACGACCTAAGTGCGTCATTAAGATCACCGATCCTCCATCATTCAAAATCTTTTCAATGGTAGGTTTTACCGCCTGAATTCTCGTGTTATCAGTAACTTTCAAATCTGCATCTTGCGGTACGTTGAAATCTACTCTTACCAAAGCCTTTTTGTCTTTGAAGTCAAAATCGTTAATTGTTTTCATAAAAATTCTCCGTTTTAAGTTTCACAAATTTACTACTTATTCCCTCGATTCAAAATTAAATTCGATTTAAAAATCCACAATCCACAAATACTCATCTTATGTACAATTCCTTTTCTTTATATAAAATGAATATGAATGATGTTGTTGTAGTGTGGGAGTTTGGGGAGAAAAATAAAAGAAATACTTCACCGCATTTTCTTCTGCTGTTAACCATACTTTATCCATATTTTAATAAGCTGATTATCATTAGAATATACTTGTTGTTAACAAATGTTAATAACGTAAAAATTACGTTAATATTTATAAGGTAAATCTTAACAACTTAGTAATTGAACCTCTAAAATTTTATGAAAGATTATTTACTTTTATTCAAAATTAAAGTCCATTATGCAATTTAATTTGAATTTGAAACACAATGTTCGACAAACTTATTAACACCCATTCTGTAGGTTTTCCACAAGTTATTTATAAAGATGATTAGGTTTATTGAGATCATCTATAATCTAAGCAGATAAATGGGTGATTACGAAGATTTAACTTCTAACAGAATGCTTTTTATTTTAATAATGTTAAATTTGTCTGAATTGAAAATTGAGTTTAAAGATCAATCATGAAAAAAATAGCAATAGCATGCGATCATGCAGGTTTCGAATACAAAGAAATCATAAAAAAACATTTGGAAGGTAAATTTGAAGTAGAAGATTTTGGCACTTTTTCCCCAGACTCTGTCGATTATCCCGATTTTGTACATCCAGCTGCTGATTCTATTGAACAGGGAAGAAACGAATTAGGAATTCTTATTTGTGGAAGTGGTGAAGGTGTTGCGATTACTGCCAATAAACATCAAAAAGTACGATGCGCCTTATGTTGGATGCCCGAACTTGCGAGTCTTGCCCGTCAACATAATGATGCGAATATGATTGCCCTTCCAGCGCGTTTTATTGCCAGCCAATTGGCTACTGATATCGTTGATACGTTTCTCAATACTCCATTCGAAGGTGGAAGACATCAGAACAGAGTTGAAAAGATTTCGACTTGTTAAACCCTTCTTCTATATAAACACAACCCATACTTTATGGCAAAAGGAAAATATTTCTCAGATAAAAATAATCATAAATTACAGGAAATCGGACGATTGATTCTCCGTTTTATGAATAATAATTCTTCGAAAATCTATAATTATAAGCAGCTCGCAGACGGTATCGACTACAAAAATCCGAGACAGCGCGAATTGGTTATTCAGTCACTTCATAAACTACTCTCTGATCAAAGAATTAAGGAAGTTGAAAAAGGAAAATACATCATTAATCTTAAGATAGAAGGAACTTTAACCGGTACCATCGATTTTAATCAAACCGGAAACGCTTATGTGAAGGTTGAAAATTTAGAAGATGACGTTTTCATTCATTCTAAAAATGTAAAAGACGCATTACAAGGCGATACGGTTCTAATTGTTACCTATAAATTTAAAGGTAAAAAAATGGAAGGTTCTGTTTTAGAAGTGATGACACGGAAACGTGATCAATTCGTGGGAACGTTCCAGTTCATTAAACATAAAGATTTTGGATTTGTTGTGGGTGATAAAAAGCACATCAATACCGATATTTTTATTCCTCAAGGAAAAATTGGCGGTGCACAAGACGGCGATAAAGTAGTTGTAAAAATGATCGACTGGAAAGCTGGAGAGAAAAATCCTGAAGGTGAAATTATCACTGTTCTTGGGGCTCCTGGTGATCACGAAACTGAGATTCATTCTATTTTAGCAGAATATGGCTTGCCTTATGATTTTCCGGAAGAAGTCGAAAAAGAAGCTCAGGAAATCGATAGAAGAATTCATGACGATGAAGTTGCAAAACGCCGTGATATGCGTGGAGTTTGTACGTTCACCATTGACCCGAAAGATGCAAAAGATTTCGATGATGCGCTTTCTATTCAAAAATTAGACAACGGAAACTGGGAAATTGGGGTTCACATTGCCGATGTTTCTCATTATGTTGTGCCCGGAACAATCCTCGATGCAGAAGCCTACAAACGTGCTACATCGGTCTATTTAGTAGATCGCGTGGTGCCGATGTTACCAGAAGTTTTAAGTAATGACGTTTGTTCTCTTCGTCCGAATGAAGAAAAATATACGTTCTCTGCCGTATTTGAATTGAATGACAAAGCAGAAATCCAAAGCGAATGGTTTGGTAGAACGATAATTTATTCTGACCGAAAGTTCGCTTATGAAGAAGCACAGGAAAGAATTGAAACACAGGAAGGTGATTTAGTTGAAGAAATTTTAACCTTAGACCGATTAGCTAAAATCATGAGAAAAGCTCGTATTGAAAACGGTGCGATTACTTTTGATAGAAGCGAAGTTCGATTTAATTTAGATGAAAACAGTCAGCCGATCGGTGTTTATTTTAAAGTGAGTAAAGATTCAAATCATTTGATTGAAGAATTTATGTTGCTCGCTAACCGAAAAGTTTCGGAATATATTTCTTTGAGTAAGAAAGGAGTTCCGACCAATAATACCTTTATTTATAGAATTCACGACGATCCAGATCCAGCTAAGCTAGAAGCATTGCGTGATTTTGTGGCAACATTTGGATATACTATGAATTTGGCAAACACCAAAAAAGTAGCAGAATCTCTCAATAAATTATTAGCAGATGTTAAAGGAAAAGGCGAAGAAAATATGATCGAAACCTTGGCGATGCGTTCGATGAGTAAAGCGATTTATTCTACTGATCCAATCGGGCATTATGGTTTAGGCTTCGAGTATTATTCGCACTTCACCTCTCCTATCCGCCGTTATCCGGATTTAATTGCGCATCGTTTGTTGCAACATTATTTAGATGGAGGCAAATCACCTCAAAAACAAGAATTAGAGACCAAGTGCAAACATTGCAGTTCCATGGAAAAATTGGCTTCTGATGCGGAAAGAGATTCCATTAAGTTCATGCAGGTTAAGTTTATGGAAAAACATGTTGGTGAAGATTTTACCGGTGTTATTTCTGGCGTTGCCGATTTTGGATTCTGGGTTCAGATTCCAGAAAATGGCGCCGAAGGTTTGATTAAATTGAGAGATTTAATGGATGATTCTTATTCTTACGATGCTAGAAGCCATGCGGTATTTGGCAGTAAGACTGGAAATAAATATCAACTAGGTGATGAAGTGACCATTAGAGTAATGAAAGCGAATTTAATTCAAAAGCAACTGGATTTTAAGATTGTCTAAATGACCGAAAATTATCGGAATTTTTTACAAGATTTATTAAAAGTATTCGGATTAATTCTGAATGCTTTTATTTTTTTTAGGATTGTCACTTATACTTTTATCGAAGCCTGGTGGCTGTTCATTAGTCTTATTTTTGTAATGTTGGTAGGTTATATCGTGTACCGTCAATGGAAATTTAGTGTCAATCAATATCAGTATTATTCGATTTATTTACCTTTTATTTTTAATTTGTTTTTTCTCGCTAATTATTTATTTTCCAGCAATAACAGAAAGGAAACCTATGATTATCAATATGGGATAACAGATGTTCAGGGAGATCGTGGCCCACGTTCTTCTAAGAAAGGAAGATCTACAACAATTCATTTAAAAGATGGAAAATATGAAGCGTATTATTTTCCCCGAATGTTTTTTAACTATGAGATGATGAAAGACAAAAAAACAATCACATATTACTTAGAAGATGGTCTGTTTGGTTTTATGGTTATGAAAGATTACGTATTTTCGCAAAGCAATAATAACGAAATACTACATTAGTAATTATGCTAGAACTTATACTTTCAGCCGTCGGATTAGGAATCATGTTAAGTATTGTTTTCATCGGGCCGATTTTTTTCCTGCTGATTGAAACAAGTTTCTCCCGCGGACCCAAACATGCATTCACCTTAGATTGTGGTGTCGTACTGGCGGATATTACCTGTATCGTGGCAGCCTATTTTGCCAGTGGTGATCTGGTAGAGATCATCGATAAGCATCCAGGATTTTATCGAATTACCGCTTTTATTGTTTTTATTTATGCCATTTATATGGTCGTTTCAAAAACAAAAATGCATTTGCCAGGAGAAGATAAACTGATTAATCAGAACTATTTTAAAACCTTTTTGAATGGTTATTTCTTTAATATTCTAAATATTGGCGTTGTTCTTTTTTGGTTGGTAACGGTAATTTCCGTGAGGAATGCTTATCCTAAAATTGAAGATTTTCTTTTATACATGGCACTTGTGGTCGGAACTTATTTGGTAATTGATTTCTTTAAAATTTATTTGGCTAAAATATTTCATGATAAACTCACTCAAAATGTAGCCAATCAAATTAGAAAAGGAGTCGGTTATATTTTGGTCGCTTTTAGTATTTTTATATTCTTGCAGAGTTTCAAAAAGTTCAACCAATTTGATAAGAAATTAGAAGAGGCGGAAAGGACAGAACAAAAAATCATTCAACAATGAAAGAGATTATATTCCCAAGATCTTTGAAAGAAGGAGATCACATCGCTATCATTTCTCCTGCTGGTTCAGTTGAAGAAAAGCAGTTGGAAAAGGGTTTAGAAATGATAAGACAAAAAGGTTTTGTACCTGTTCTAGGAAAACATGTTTTTACGAAATTTTCGAACGGATACAGTTACGCCGGCACTGAAAAAGAAAGAATCTCTGATTTGAACTGGGCTTTTAATAACGAAGATATTGCTGCAGTTTGGGCTTCCAGAGGTGGTTACGGTTGTCAGCATTTATTAAGACATCTGCAACTTTCTAAGTTTAAGAAAAATCCTAAATGGTATATTGGATATTCTGATAACACCGTTATTCAGAGTTTTTTATTAAAGAATAATTTTGCGTCTATTCACGCACAGACCATTAAAACCTCAAGTTTCGGAGTAACCGATGAAAGCTATGATCTGATATTTGATATTTTGAGAGGTGAGAAGCCTAATTATACTGTAGAAAGCAACCCCTTAAATAAGAAAGGAACGATTGAAGGTCAACTAGTTGGTGGTAATTTAGCCTTGATTTATGCGCTTTTAGGAACTTCTTATTCTTTCGATTTTAAAGATAAGATCCTGTTTATTGAAGAGATCGGTGAGAAATATTATGCCTTGGATCGAATGATGATGAGCTTGGAGCTAGCCGGAGTTTTCAGAAAGATCAAAGGTTTAATTATTGGCGGAATGACCAATATGGGTGATGAAAAAGACAATAAAAACTACGAAGAAAGTTTTGATGATTTTGCGAATCAACTGATTTCAGACCGGTTAAAAAAATACGACTTCCCTACTCTGTTTGGCTTTCCAAATGGACATATTTTAGACAATCGACCTTTGATCATTGGAGCAAATATCAAAATGGAAGTTGACGATAAAGTAATGGTTCAGTTTTAATTTAAAGCCAATCACGATGGCAGAACACAATGATTTAGGAAATCTTGCCGAAGAACTTGCTGCCACTTTTTTAGAAAAAAAAGGATATAAAATTCTGGTTAGAAATTTCAGATATCAAAGAGGCGAGATCGATATTATTGCGGAATTTAATAATCAAATTATCATTGTAGAAGTCAAGGCCAGAGGAAGCGATATATTCATGGAACCACAGGAAGCGGTCACTAAAACAAAAATTAAATCGTTAGTCATGGTTGCAGACTTCTTTATGAAAGATCGAAATCTCAATCAGGAAGTTCGGTTTGATATCATTGCCGTTTTACCTGATGAAAAGAGAAAATTACAAATCACGCATCTCGAAGATGCTTTCCAAAGCTTCGATGCCAATTAACAGATCGTAAATATTTAATAATGAAAACAGCACTCATCACAGGAGCAACTTCCGGTATTGGAAAAGCTACCGCAGAACTTCTGGCAAAACAAGGATTTAGATTGATTCTTTGCGGACGACGAACGGAAGTTTTAGAACAGCTAAAAACGGAGCTATCTGAGCATACCGAAATATTTAGTTTAAACTTTGATCAACGGTATTTTGAAGAAGTAGAAAAAGCGTTTGAATCGCTTCCCGTAGATTGGAAAGACATCGATGTTCTTATTAACAACGCTGGAAATGCACACGGTTTAGAATCATTAATCGACGGAAATATTAATGATTGGGATATGATGCTTGATGGAAATGTGAAAGGATTATTATACGTTTCTAAAATGATCATGCCTGGAATGAAAGAAAGAAATTCAGGACATATCGTTAATATTTCCTCGGTCGCAGCCAGACAAACTTATGCCAACGGAGTGGTGTACTGCGCTTCGAAAAAAGCGGTGGATGTGATTTCGGATGGAATGCGGTTAGAGTTGACCGAATTTGGAATTAAAGTCACGAATATTCAACCGGGTGCTGTTGAAACTGAGTTTTCGAAAGTGAGATTCAAAGGTGATGAAGACAGAGCAAAAACAGTGTATCAAGGTTATGATGCTTTGAGAGCGGAAGATATCGCCGATGCTATTGCCTACTGTATTAATGCACCAAAACATGTTATGATCTCTGATTTAACAATTTATCCCAGCGCCCAAAGTGAACCGAGAACGATTCATCGAAAATAACTGTTGAATTTTTTTCCATTATTAAATTTTTACTTTAAAAAAATGAAAATTCTTCATATTGAAACTTCTTCCAAAAATTGTTCTGTAGCCATTTCCGATGGTGAAAAGATCCTTTGTCTCTGTGAAGAAGTTTCTGAAAATTACAAACAGTCCGAAAGCTTACATACTTATGTTGAGTGGGCTTTAGAAGGCGCAAAATTGACTTTAAAAGACATCGAAGCTGTTTCCTTAGGAAAAGGTCCTGGCTCTTACACAGGCCTTCGAATCGGCGCTTCTTCTGCCAAAGGATTTTGCTATGGATTACAAATTCCGTTGATCGCAACTAATTCTTTAGAAACGATGATAGAGCCTTTTTTAAACAAGGATTATGATTTGATCATTCCGTTGATCGACGCACGAAGAATGGAGGTTTATTCAGCTGTTTTTGACGGTGTTTCCGGAGAGATGATCAGTGCAACCGAAGCGAAGATCCTGGATGAAAATTCTTATCAGGAATATCAAGATAAAAAGATTTTGTTCGTTGGAGATGGCGCGAAGAAAGCGAAAGAGATTCTTCAATTGGAAAATGCCGAATATAATGAGACCGTTTATCCATCTGCGAAATATCTAATTAAAAAAGCCGTTGAAAAATACGACCGACAGGAATTTGAAGATGTGGCGTATTTCGAACCCTTTTATTTAAAAGATTTTCAAGGAGTTAAAAAGAAAAAAAGCGAAGAATAATCTTCGCTTTTTGTTTACTTCATTTTCATTTCCTGTACCGTCGCTCTTTCCGGTTGCAAACCTTTTAAATCTGGCGTTTTAGTTTCTTGAATTCCAGTATTGGCGCCTGGAGGACTCGGTGGACCATTACGTCTTTCTGTGTCAGGCATCTCTTTTTGATCTTCACTAGAAACCGGTGGTTGATTAGCGTTAATCACGTTTCCAGTCTCGTCTAAACTTTCGACTTGCAGATCACTTTTAAGATATTTCAGCATTTCTGCTGCCTTTTCACCTTCGGGAGTTTTAGCGTAGTTCAGAGAAATTTGTTCAAGTTGTAAAATCATGATTTCTTTCCCAGCAGTTTTTCCAATATTAAAGGCATTTAGCAAAGAGAATTTTGGAAACAGAGCATCTTTCGGATATTTTTCTAAAGCACCATCAATCATCGTTCTACTCTCGTCATATTGCTCTTTGTCGTACAAATCAAAAGCCTGAGCATATAATTTTTCTACTTCTTCATCAGATTTTGCGAATGAGCTGTTCTTAGGGTTTCTTACAAATTCTGCATACGAAGTGTAAGGATATTCGTCTAAGATCATTTGTTTCGCACGTTCCGCAGCGCTTGGGTTTTTCTCATAATTGAAGGCAAATATTTGATATAATGCTTGCAATTTAATATCTTCTTCCGGTTGCGTATCTGCTAAATCGTACAGTGTTTTGGTGGCCAATGGGGTGTCTGAAAAATAAGTTTCATACATTCTTCCAATGCCTAAAGAAGCAGTATCTCTGGCTTTTTTTAAAGCAAGAATATCTTCTGTTTTTGTTGGGATTTTCTCAATGTAGAAATTAGGTTCTAACCTCCTTGGATCAGGAGCGGTAATAATTCCCATCGCCTGATTTTTCAAATCTTCTATTGAATTACTTCTTGCTGAAGTTCGCCAGTTATCATTTAAAGAACGGTTTCCCCAGATTTGCTTAAAAGAAGATTCTCCTTTAGCTACCGTTCCCAGATTGGCGAAATAAAACCCACCTTTACTTCCTCCGAAGTCCTGAAATCCTCCGGCAGCTCCTGCGAACATAGAATTTGCCGAATAATCTCCTGTATCAAAACCTTTACTTCTTTCCTCTTTTTTCCGCTCTATTTCTTCGCGCGCTTCTTTGGTTTTGATATCGTCAATGTATTTGTTAAAATAGGCAATTCTTTCTGCTTCCGGCATTTTAGTCAAAGCCAGAATACTGTCATTTTTTTTGATCAGATAGTAGTTAGCAGAAACCTTTTTAATATTGGCTGAGTATTCTTCTAATAAAATTTTCGAAGGTTGATAAGTCATTACTGCTAAGGAAGAATCGTAGAAAGCACCTGCAGAAAGATAGTCACTTTCCTCAAAATAAGCTTTTCCGATTTCGTAATAGGTCAAGCCACGAATTTGGGAATCAGATACTTTTTCTTTTAGCGACTGTGCAAAAAATTCTTTGGCTTCGTCCTTCTTTCCGGCTTTATTCGCCATTAAACCTAACGCGTAATAGAATTCATTTTTTCGAGAACCGTAAGTTCCTTTTTTACTTATTTTTTCTAAGTAGGTTTTTGCGCCTTGATAATCATCACCTGCTCCATTAAAGGTTTTCGCAATTTCAATTTGAGATTTCACTTCAAATTCAAAATCATTGGCATTTTTGTAAGCAGTTGCAAAACTTTCTTTGGCTTCTTCATTTCTACCAAGTTCTGATAAAATTTGTCCGCGTAAAAAAGCAATTCTACTTCTTAATTTTCTGTTTTTATTAACAACATATGCGTCATCAAGTTCGTTAACTGCATCTTGTTTTTTACCAGAAGCCAGCAACATTTCAGAATAATAAATTTCTAAAAGCTTGCGGTATTCTTTTTTGATTTTACTTTTCTTCAGATCAGCGAAAACCTCTTCAGCTCTGTGATAATCTTCCATTTTGGAATACGCCTGCGCTTGGTAGATTCTGGCTAAAGGAAGTCGCTTGTCTTTCCGCATATTCGCAAAAACAAAGTTGAGTCCGTCTAATGCTTCCAACGGTTTGTTGCGGTATAATCTGCTTTGAGCCAATAAAATGTAAGCATCAAACATCTTTTTATTTTTCTCCTCACCTCCTTTCATTACAGAATATTTCGAGATGGCTTTCAATGCTTTGGCTTCTGAAATTTCTAAAATTGAAGCTCCTCTTTTGGTCTCAGAATTTTGTCCTGAATTTCCAGAATAGCTTGAATTCCCAGAAAAACTCATGGATCCAGGACCACCCATCGAAGCAGATGAATTGGGCGGAGAAGGTGGACCGGAATTTCTATTTCTTGTGGGTGACGCTGGACCAGATCCAACAGGATCATTACCAAACATTCCGCCTGAACCAGCTTGAAAATCACTTCCTAAAGGTTGCTCATCGTAAGTCAGCAGTTGAATATAGGGCGCGTAAAAATTGTCTTTATGGGCTTTGTCTCTATTTTTTAGTTCCGTTTCCAATGCATCTTTACTGTTAAAGAGCGTATTGTAATAAGAGAAAAACCCTTTCATAAAAGTAGAGTCATTCGTCTTCTTTCGAGAGGAACAGGAATTAAAAACGGTGATTGCTAAAAGGAAGAGTATCGTTTTTTTCATTATCAGATAATAACTTTCAAATCAGTGTTTTATTATTAATAACACCAGTTAATTGATGTAAAAATAATGATTTTTTGTTTTAGGAAGATGTTTGTTCCAAATCTTTTAAAAGAGAATACACCAAATGGGTAGGTAATCCCATGATCGTGTAGAAACTTCCCTCTATATTTTTGATTTTTGCCATCCCCAGCCATTCTTGAATGCCATAACTTCCCGCTTTATCAAATGGTCGGTATTTTTCAATGTAAAAATCCAATTCTTCATCACTGATTTCATCAAATTCAACATTGGCTACATCAGTTTTAGTAATGGTTTGGGTTAAAGTTTTCAGCGTGATTCCCGTATAAACCTGATGAGTTTTTCCGGAAAGTTTTCGTAACATTTCTTTGGAGTGAACTTCATCGTTTGGTTTCCCTAAAATTTCTTGGTTAAGCGCCACGATGGTATCTGCAGTAATTAAAACTTCACCAGGATTTAAGGTTCGAAACGCGTTAGACTTCAATTCTGAAAGATACGCTGCGATTTCTTCGACGGGTAAATCGGTTGGATACACTTCATCACAATCCACAGAAACGACTTCAAAATCGAAACCTAGTTCTTTTAATAATTCTTTTCTACGCGGAGAATTAGAGGCTAATAATATTTTCATATATAATTTGAAATCAATTAATTAAGTGCTTTTAGTATCGTCTTCCAGCCATTTTCCCTGCACTTTCATGACTTGTTCGATGACATCCCGCACCGCTCCTTTCCCACCTTGAATTGGTGAGATATAATCTGACATCAGCTTTATTTCTGCTACTGAATTTTCCGGACAGGCTGAAATTCCCGAGATTCTCATCATTCCCATATCTGGTAGATCGTCGCCCATGGTAAGAATTTCTTCATTCTTCAAATTATATTTTTGCTTGAATTCTTCAAATTTTTCCAGCTTATCGCCAATCTTAGCGTAGTAATCCGTAATTCCTAGATAGCTGATTCTGTTTCGCACCATAGGATCATCACCACCTGTAATCACGCAAATTGGATAATTATGTTTTCTGGCTTTAACCACGGCATAACCATCAAGCACATTCATCGTGCGACACATACTTCCGTCGGGCATTAAATAGACACTTCCATCAGTAAAAACGCCGTCTACATCAAATACGAAGGCTTTTATATTTTTTAAATTTGATTTATAACTCATACATTTTCTTTATCGATTCATTCATTATTTTATAAATTTTCAACTGTTCTTCATCTGAAATTAATTCTTCATGAAGCTTTAAAACTCGTTCGTCATTTCTGACTGCCGGACCAGTTTGAGCTAATTTTGGCTCTAATATTTCAATCTTCGCCATAGTTTCTTTAATTAAAGGTAAAAAATAGTCAAACGGAATTTCCTGCGAATCTGAAATTTCTTTAGCTCTTGCAAAAAGATGGTTTACAAAATTACAGGCAAAAACAGCAGTCAAATGAATATACTTTCTCTTTTCATAGGTTGAAATCATTACTTTTTCCGAAATATTTAAAGCAAGATTTTTCAATAATTCTAAATCATTATCATCGTCTGATTCTACGAAAAACGGAACTTCTTTATAATCGAGATCCTTCGACTTTGAAAATGTCTGCAAAGGATAGAAACTGGCCTTTCGAAAGTTTCCTTCTAAGATTTCTTTCGGTAAGGAACCTGAAGAGTGTGCAACCAAACAGTTTTCTTTCGTAATCAATTTTGAAACTTCAGAGATTGAACCATCACTTACGCAGATCAAATACAGATCGGCATCTTGTAATTGCGTGGTAGAAAAAGGAATTTGTAACTGCTCGGAAATGAATTTTAAATCGTTTTCGTTTCTTCCAAAAAGCTGGAAAACCGGAATTTTATTTTCATGAAATGCTTTTGCTAAATGGTAAGCTACATTTCCCGAACCGATGATGACAATCTTCATAAAAAGGAATATGAACAAAGATACTTATTTTGCTTTGGACTAAAAATTGAAGTGGTATTTAACTTTTAAATATATTTACCATCCAAACAACGAAAGCATCTCAATGAAGATCCAGGAAACCGAAATTATCGAGTTGATGTCAAGCGAAAAATCCCGTGAAAAGGGAGTTCGCCTGATGATGGATGCTTATCAGAGTAGGTTGTATTGGCATATTAGAAGGTTTGTGGTCGATCATGATTTGGCTCAGGATATTTTGCAGGATACTTTTATAAAGGCCTATCAAAATTTTCATCAGTTCAAACGGGAAAGTCAATTATATACCTGGCTCTATCGAATTGCAACCAACGAATCTTTGCAACAATTGAATAAGATGAAGAAAATGCAGAAATCTGATGAGGAAGTCACCAGTCATCTGCAAAATTTAGTCGCTGATAATGTGCAGCCGAGTGCTGATGAAATTCAGGTTTTATTACAGCAGGCGATTAACACCTTACCTGAGAAACAGAAGTTGGTGTTCAATATGAGGTATTACGAAGATTTACCTTACGAGGATATTTCACAAATTTTGGATATGTCGGTAGGAACATTGAAAACCAACTACCATTACGCCAAGCAAAAAGTGGAGGATTATTTAAAACAGAATTACACAGAATAAGAGCATTTAAAAATGAAAGAGTTTGATATCGAAAAATTAAAACGAGAAAATATCTTTAAAACACCCGACGGTTTTTTTGAAGATATGCAAAAGAAAGTGCTGCGAGAAACTATTCCTGCGAAGCAAGGGAAAGTGATAAAATTAAACTGGGCGTACAGTGCCGCTGCTGCAGTTGCACTTTTAGTTGGGGTGAGTATGGTAATGAATTCTGATCCGGCGGTTGAAAATCAATCAATCACTCGAATTGTATCTATAGATTCTGAACCTGCAACCTATGCATTATCAGAGGTTAAACCTCAAAAACAAGAAGCGGTTGCATTGCAAATTTTAGAAGAAGATTTAACTTCGGTGGCTCAGACTTATCCAAAAAGAAGTACAGAACCAAGCAGTGTGTCTCCAAAGAAAACCGCTAGTTTCGCAAACCAAAAAGAGCAGAAAGCAAGTCAGAATCCTGAAGTTCAGGTAGATCAGATCTTAGCAAACTTCACCTCTGCAGAGTTGGCAACTGTTGGAAGAAATACAGAACAAGACATTTATTTGGATTTGTATAATTAAAAAAGAACCATGAAAAAATTAGCAGTAGTTTTAACTTTAATTTTAGCCGCGCAGTTTAGTTTTGCGCAACAGTTTGGCTATGATTGGAAAAGCATGAAGCCAGAGAAAAGAAAGGAGGTCATTCAGAATATGAAACCCGAAGAAAGAGTAGCGCTTCTAAAAGAATTTCGGGAAAAAATGATCATCGCTGAATTAGCAGTTCCAGAAAATACGCAACCAGAGTTCAAAAATTTATATTCAGAATATCAGGAAAAGCAAAACGAGATAAAGGCTAAGTTCGTTCCAACGCAAGACTGCGAAAAGATGACAGACGAAGATGCGATAAAAGAACTTAATAATAGTTTTGATGTCGGGCAACAGCTATTAGACAATAGAAAAGATTATGCGCAAAAATTCATGAAAGTGATTTCTCCGCAACAGGTCTTAAGAATGTACCAAACCGAAGGAAAAATGCGCAACAAGATATTAGATAAAAAACAAGACGAACCCAAAAAACCGGGCACGCAGCGCAGACGATAATAGTTTATTTTTTTAATGTTTGAACGACCTCTATAAGTTTATTGTAGAGGTCGTTCTTTTTTCGGACTAAATCTATAAATTCGTAGCAATCAATTTATAATGAAAAAAATACTTTTACTCCTTTTACTTCCGGTTTTTCTTTTCGCTCAGAAGAAAGAAACAATCAAACTCAACTATCCCGTGAAGGATTACACGGGCACCACAAAGAGTTTAGAAGTGATCGATGTTCGCCAGAATAAAAAACTCAATGACATTGTCTTCCGAGGTAAATATTATTCTTTTGTTTTTCCGACCGATGATTTGAGTCAGGATATTAAAAACTGGTTTGAAAAGACCAATAAAAAAAGAGAGAAAGGAATTAATGAAGTAGTTCTGTTGGTAGAAGATTTAAATATCTCGAACGAGGTACGGAACAAAGAGATCTTCTGTATTTTAGATATGAAATTCAGTACTTTTCTGAAGAAAGGTGAAAACTATTATTTCTTAAAGAGATACGATAACATCATCAGTTTAAATACAAAAGAAGTTGGTGGAATTCCAGATCTATTTGTGGAGAATACGCAGAAAGTTCTTCAAACCTTAATGTTTGAGACGTATCGGGCGACTCCTTTAGACATTGCAATTCCAGGTAATAATTTGACTGATTACAATGAAATTTTAAAATCTAATTACGCCGCTTTTTCAGGTAAGAGATTGAAAGATGGCGTATATCTGGATTATAAAAGTTTCTTTGAACAGAAACCGCTTGAAAACTATCAGCTCATTAGAAATAGTGGAGAAGTGGTAAGAGCAGTCAATGCCAATGACGACCGAATTCCCGCTCGGAAAATTTACAGTTATGTTGAAAGAGGTAAAGTTTACAAAAATTCGCAAGCTGGATTTCTTGATTTGGAGCAAGATGCAAGAGGTTATTTCGTGATGGGAAATAAGTATATGTTATTTCCAGAAGAAATTAATGTGTCTTCTGCTTACTTCCTATTCGGCGCTATAGGAGGAATTGCGGCCGGTATAGAATTTAATATAAAATACAATAAGGCATTGAAGGGAGAAAAAGATAAGATCTACATTGATTTCTTAAACGGTGAATACAGCTTTGTAAAGTAAATTTTCAGTTTAGAGAAAAAACCATTATTTTCTATTCACTTTCATTATCTTTGCAGATTACGATAATTATAGATGAAGAACATACGGAACTTTTGCATTATTGCACATATTGACCACGGTAAATCCACTTTGGCAGATCGACTTTTGGAATATACCAATACGGTGACCCAAAGAGAACTCCAGTCCCAAACGCTGGATGATATGGATATTGAAAAAGAGCGTGGAATTACCATTAAGTCACACGCCATCCAAATGGATTATGAATTGAATGGGGAGAAGTATATTCTTAACCTAATCGATACGCCAGGACACGTTGATTTCTCGTATGAAGTTTCCCGTTCTATCGCTGCTTGCGAAGGAGCGCTTCTTATCGTTGATGCCGCGCAAAGTATTCAGGCTCAAACGATAAGCAATTTATATTTGGCTTTAGAAAATGACTTAACGATCATTCCGATTTTAAATAAAATCGATTTACCTTCAGCTAATCCTGAAGAAGTAACCGATGAAATCATGAGCTTAATTGGTTGTGATTATGAAGATGTACTAAGAGTTTCTGGAAAAACAGGCGAAGGTGTTCATCAATTATTGGAACATATCGTTAATAGAATTCCGGCACCGGTTGGAAATGAAGACGGACCATTACAGGCATTGATCTTTGACTCGGTTTATAATCCTTTCCGTGGAATTGAAGCTTACTTCAAAGTCGTCAACGGAAGCATCAAGAAAGGACAACGAATTAAATTCATGGCGACCAACAAAATGTATGAAGCAGATGAAGTTGGTACTTTAAAATTAAAACAAACGCCGAAAGCCGAAATTAAAACCGGCGACGTAGGTTATATTATCTCCGGAATCAAAGATGCTCGTGAAGTAAAAGTAGGAGATACCATCACTACTTTTGAAAAAGGAGCGACAGAAGCGATCGACGGTTTCGAAGAAGTGAAACCAATGGTTTTCGCGGGGATTTATCCGATCGAATCCGAAGACTTTGAAGAACTTCGTTTCTCTTTAGAAAAATTAAGATTAAATGATGCTTCTTTGGTTTTCGAACCAGAAAGTTCAGCAGCTTTAGGTTTCGGTTTTCGTTGTGGATTCCTCGGAATGCTGCACATGGAAATCGTACAGGAAAGATTAGACCGCGAATTCAACATGGACGTTATTACGACCGTGCCCAACGTTTCTTATCACGGTTATACCAAGAGAGATCCAGACACGATGATCCTAATCAACAATCCTTCAGAAATGACAGATCCCATGATTATGGATCGGGTAGAAGAGCCGTTCATCAAAGCCTCCATCATTACCAAATCCGATTATGTTGGTCCGGTGATGACTTTGTGTATTGAGAAAAGAGGCGAGATTGTAGGACAAAGTTATTTGACTTCAGATCGGGTAGAGCTCGTTTTCAATATGCCTTTGGCAGAAGTGGTCTTCGATTTTTATGATCGCTTAAAGTCAGTTTCCAAAGGATATGCATCTTTCGATTATCATCCGATTGGGTTCCGCGCTTCCAAATTAGTGAAAATGGATATCCTGATCAATGGCGATATGGTCGATGCACTTTCTTCTTTGATTCACGATTCCAACGCTTATTATATTGGAAAAAGAATGTGTGAGAAATTACGTGAACTGATTCCACGTCAGCAGTTTGATATTGCTGTTCAGGCCGCTTTAGGAGCGAAAGTGATTGCCAGAGAAAGCATCAAAGCTTTAAGAAAAGACGTTACCGCAAAATGTTATGGTGGAGATATTTCCCGTAAACGTAAATTGTTGGAGAAACAAAAAGAAGGTAAGAAGAAAATGAAACAAATTGGTAGAGTAGAGGTCCCACAGTCGGCATTTATGGCGGTGTTGAAGCTGAACGATTAACCTATTTATTTGGGCAGACATTTCCGTCTTCCGTTCCCGCTATTTTTTTTGCCAGCGCTTTTGCCAGTGCAAAAAAATGAGCTCCACTCAAGCCGGGCTGCAGATTTTCGCTTCTTCAAAGAACATATAATATTACAAATTCCTGAATTCGTTCAGGAATTTTTTTATTTTATAAAATATGCATCTCTCTGTTTTTTAATAATTTTCGGATCAATAGTTCCATCACATTCTTCTGAAAAAAAAGTGGGCGTTAAACCTATTTTAAAATGTGCTTTTTGATTTCCATGAAAGTAATTGACAGCATAAACAATGATTTCACTAGGATTGAACACCCAATATTTGTGTTTATACATGGCGTCACCACAAATATAAAAACTGTTGTTTCGTATAATTTGCCACTTTTTATTCTCATTTAAAATTGCAAATCCTCGAAAACTGTCAACAACCATTTTCAATTTTTTACCTGAGATATTTTTTACAAAAACAGGAAATGATTTATATGCTTTAATATTTATTGCGGAATCGATAACAAAATTGGGAATAGTATCATTTGGTTTCACTACAATTTCTAATAAATCGTGAGTAAGAGAATCAAACTTGACGGGTTTATCCGAAAATTTCAATCGATCAAACTCACTATGGAAATACTTGTCACGCATTCTATTGAAGATAATAGAATCGTTAATTTCTTTTTGAGTTTTTATATGACCAATAGTTGGAGGTGCGGGAGGAGGCGGAAACATTGAGTCATAATACTTGATCGGAATGGAATCTTGAATTTTTCCTATGTATATTATTGAAGATCCATATTCGCCAATACCTTCATTAAATTCCTGAATTTTCATCTTGATTTTATGATTGGTCGTTAAAACAATCTCATCTGCAAAAGTTTTCTTTTTGCAGCCAACCAAAAGGAGAGCGATTAATAAAAGTCTCAGATAATTCATAATTTAATAAAGATAATCTTTTTTGTAAATTCGTGACACTTAATTTAATCCTGATGAAATATATTTCTTTAATTCTCTTTTTAGCGTCGAATCTTATTTCGTCCCAAACCAACCATCAAACACCTTACGAAAAAGGCAACGGAAACCAAACTGCGACTTACGCAGAAATGGTAAAGTTTTACGATGAGTTGGCTCAGAATTTCAAAACGATTACCGTAGAATCTTTCGGAACTGATGATAATGGAGAACCCATAAAAGTTGTTATTTTTAATCCATCAAAAAATAAAGAAGTTCCCACAATCTTTATCAACAACGGAATTCATCCCGGCGAACCCGACGGAATTGATGCCACCATGATGATGATGCGGGATTTCGCCACCGGGAAAATTGCAGTCAAGAATTTAAGAATAGTGGCCATTCAAGCGTATAATATTTCAGGGATGTTAAGACGAGGATCGCACAGCCGTGCCAATCAAAATGGTCCCGAAGAATATGGTTTTCGTGGAAATGCCAGAAACTACGATCTGAATCGGGATTTCATTAAAAATGATACTGAAAATGCAAAAGCATTTCAGCAGATTTTCCAACATTTCAAACCGATTTATTTTATTGACAATCATGTTTCAAATGGCGCAGATTACCAATATTTATTCACTTATATTTCTACCAATAAAGAAAGATTAGGAAAAAGTTTGGGAAACTATTTTAATGAAAAGATGCAACCCGAAATTTTACAGACTTTAGAAAAGAAAGGAATTCTCACGACTCCTTATGTCAATATCCATGGTGATTCACCCGACGAAGGATTCCCGACCTTTATGGATTCTCCAAGATATGCAACAGGTTACACAACGCTTTTTAATACGATGGGAACGGTTGCCGAAACGCATATGCTGAAACCTTATAAAGATCGTGTTCGAGCGACTTATGAAAACATGCTCAGTTCCATTAATTATACTGCAACTCATTCTAAGGAAATTCAAAAATTAATGGCTGAAAGTTTGGCAGATTATCAACCAAAAATGAAATATCCAATTCAATGGAAAGTAGATAGCACGAAATTTCAAATGATCGATTTCAAAGGTTACGAAGCTGGGAAAAAACCAAGCTTAGTTTCAGGAAAGCCAAGATTGTTCTACGACCGAACAAAACCATTCACCAGAAAAGTAAGATTCTACGATCAATATATTCCAACCAAAGAAATTGCAATTCCTTCTTATTATGTAATCCCACAATCGGAACAAAAGGTTTTGCAATATCTCAAACGTAATAATATAGCGATGAACGTGATCAAGCAAGATTCCGTCATTTTTGCGCAACAATATATGGTTTCAGATTACAAAACGGTGAAGAATCCGTACGAAGGACATTACCTTCATTATGATACTCGAGTAAAGTCTGAGAATAAAAACTTTAAATTTAGAAAAGGAGATGTGTTGGTTTCAACCAAACAATATGGCGTGAAATATCTGCTCGAAACTTTAGAACCAGAAGCAACTGATTCTTTCTTTAACTGGAATTTCTTTGATGCAATTCTTGGACAAAAAGAATACTTCTCTGATTACGTTTTCGAAGATACGGCCGCAGATTTATTGAAAAACAATCAAGTTTTAAAAACCGCTTTGGAATTTGAAAAAATAGCCAATCCTGATTTTGCAAAAGATGGAAATGCGCAGTTAGAGTATATTTATAAACATTCTCAATTTTACGAAGGAAGCGTTGGTTTATATCCGATTTACAGGATTTTGTAAATTTTAACGCGTCTTATAAATAATAACAAATACGAAAGAGATAAAAAACTTAGTAAGAATAGGATTAGGAGCCTTTATGCTTTTGGCAGGAATTGGTCACTTGACTTATGCTCGAGAAACTTTTCAGGCGCAAGTTCCGGATTGGATTCCGCTTTCAAAAGATTTCGTCGTATTGGCTTCCGGTGTAGTAGAAATTCTGTTCGGAATAGCGATGATCTTCTTCACGAAACAAAAGGAATACGTAGGCTTAGCTTTGGCTATTTTCTTTGTTTTGGTTTTCCCGGGAAATATTGCGCAATATACCGAACACCGTGATGGATTTGGTTTAGATACCGATTCCAAAAGATTATTGCGATTGTTTTTTCAACCCGTTCTCATCTTTTTCGCGCTGTATTCTACAGATGCTTTAAAATTATTTAAGATAAAAAAATAATGTAAAAAACGCTTTTAGAAATTAATCTAAAAGCGTTTTTATTATTTCGGCAAACCTTTTTTCAAAGCATAATTTGCATTTTCAATGGCTTTTCTTTCTTTCCAGTCCATGTATTTTTTTTTGAATCTTCCCTTCATGACGTTGTCGAAATTTCTCTGAACTGCAAGATTCCAGAGCGAATGCGCTTTTACCGCCCATGATTTGTCCCAGGCTCTTTGGGAAATGGAGAAACTTCCGTCCAGATATTTCATATAATGCCACCAGCCGGTCGGCATAAACAAAGTGTCGCCATGTTCTAGGAAACATTCAATTCCTTCAACACCATTTAGGGCAGGAAATTTTTCATAATCAGGATTTGCAATATCGTAATCTTCTAAAGCATAAGTTGCGAGTGGTAATTTATAAAGCCGCTCTTTCCATTTATAATCGAATAATAAAACATGTTTTCTGCCATTAAAATGAGTATGAAAAATGTGAGGCATATCAATGTCAAAATGGAGAAAGGTTTGGGATCCTTTTCCGCCAAAAAACATATTCGGAAATTTATCCAGAAAACCGCCCATTAAGTCTTTAGGTGAAATGTAGTCGTCTAAAAGTTGAGGTGCGAATTTAATAGGGTCAAAAAGAAAGATTCGTAAATCGGTTGGTTTCTCCTGAATCAAATCAATATAATCTGTGAATTTCATTTTTGCAGCTGAAGAATTAATAGGCGCGGAAGGATCAGCTTTCGATGAATCATAGAGTGGAACTTCAACATCGCCAACCACTTCTTTCATATATTCCATCGTCCATTTTTCGTAAGCGGGCCAGTTTTTCGCCATATCTTTAATGACAACTGGCTTCCGCGGCAACAGGTACTTTTCTCGAAATTCTTCTTTGGTAATCGACTCTACGATGTCGATAGGTTGTAAATGAAGTCCCATATGGCGCAATTGTTTGATGAGCAAAAATAATAAAAAAAAGAATCCAACCTTCATTTATAATTATAAGCATATGAGAATCTGCATTTAAATTTGCTCGTGATTAACCATCATATCTTCTCATTGTAACAATTATGATCTTTGCCGTACTAATTAATAAATCTTTTCATGAGAAAAATATCTACCTTATTTGCTTTGTTTCTGGCCATTCTATCGTGGGCACAATCTTCCATTAGCGGAAAAATTTTAGACGAAGACGGCAAACCGATTCCAAGCGCAAGTGTTACGGTAGAAGAGCCCGGAAAAGATGCGATCATCGCTTTTTCAATCACTAATGTAAAAGGAGAATACAAGGTGACCTTTACCACTCCTGAGCAAAATGTTGATTTAAAAATAAAAGCTTATAATCAGAAACCTTCGCAAAAAGCAGTCAAAAACGAAGATCAAACGCAGAATTTCACTTTGCAATCTGATGCGACCGAAATTAAGGAAGTTAAGTTAAAAGCGAAGATGATCACTAAAAGAGGTGATACTATTTCTTATGATATTAAAGCTTTTGAAAGCAAAGCCGACCGTACGCTTTCTGATGTTTTAAAGAAAATTCCTGGAATTGATGTGAATAAAGATGGAACTGTTCTTTATCAAGGCGAACCAATCAATAAATTCTACGTTAATGGAAAAGATTTAATGGAAGGTGGTTACGGAACAATTAATAATTCCTTACCAACAGGAGCTGTACAGAAAGTGGAAGTGATGGAAAATCACCAACCCGTGAAAATTCTTCAGGACAAAGTTCCCTCAGAAAATGCCGGATTAAACGTGATTCTTAAAAAATCGGTGACCATGACGGGTCGGGGAGAAGTAGGAGTTGGAATGGAACCTTTGCTCTGGAATGTGAAGTTAACTCCGATGTTCTTCGGACAAAAAAACCAATGGGTTTTAAATTATAAAACAAACAATAACGGAGAAAGCGTTGAGCGAGAAGGGAATTTATTGGCTTTCGGAAACCGTTTTGAAGGAAGAAGAGGACAATCCGCTGGAAACTATTGGTTGAGTGTAGATAAAGCAAGTGTTCCAAACGTTCCCGAAAAAAGATATTTAATGAACAACGTGCATTTTTTCTCTGCCAATGTTTTAACAACGCCTTTTAAAAGTAAAGATTGGGAATTGAAAGCCAGTGCAAGTTATACCAATAACGCCATCGACAGAAATTCTACTAGAGAAACCGTTTATGAACAAGACACGGATTTCTTTAAAACTGGTAAAATAATAACTAATGAGTCGAATAATCTGTACAGCAACGCCGCAAAAGGAGAAGTGATTATTACGAAAAACGCTAAGAAAGGATTCTTTAAAAATACCACGACCTGGAATGGTTTCTGGAACGAGGATCGTGGAAATACTTCTACCTTATATAACATGGCCATTCCTGATCCAACATTGAAGGACATTTTTATTGATGAAGCTTTGGGAGCGCCAACCGGAATTATCAAAAACTCTTTAAGTACCATTATTCCCTGGAAAGAGAAGCTCGTTAATTTCATGAGTTACCTTTCTTATCAAAAAGACCGACAAACACTTTCTGCAGAATATGAAAACTTTATTGATCTTGGTTCTGGCTTCGATCGTTTTGACCAGCGAGTTTCGTCCACAACATTAATGGCGAATCATTCTGCTTCCGTAGGTTTTTCTTATAAACGATTAACGATTACGCCAGAAGTTGGTTTGAATCTATCATTTAATGATATGAATTCAAAATTGTATGCCGATGGAAATTTATTAGGGATCAGTTATCAGAACCGAATGAAATGGAACGAAATAAATCCATACTCTCAGGTTGCTTTAAATTATAAAGGAAAAGCAATTAACGCAACAGTTAATTTGCCACTCAACATGTACGGTATTGATTATAAAGATTTGCTTCGTAATAAAGATTCTGAAATCAACAGAACAGTTTTTGAACCTACTTTTTATGGAAGTTTTGATTTTGCTTCTTTCTGGAAATTATCTGCTTATGGAGGATTAAATTATAATTTCGGAGATTTTGGTTCGGTGTACGATGGTTCAATTTTAATAAGTCCTAAATCATTAAATGCCCGAGACAGTAATCTTTTACCGGAAAACAGAAATATTAATTCTTCTGCAAGATTGGAATATAGAAATCCACTGAATAATTTATTTTTTAATGCCCGTTACAGTTATAATGATGCAAAAAGAAATATCATTACGAAATCCCGTCCTTTCGCATCTGGTGCTTCAGCTGTGACTTTAGAATACATCGATAACAATTCTTATTCTCAAAGTGAAAGTGCTGAAATTGGAAAGTACTTTCCGAAGTTCAAAACTAATGCGTCTATAAATTTCAGCAACAGAGATTCTAATTCCTACAGTATTTTAGTGGATCAAAATAACGTTGATAATTATATTGAAAGCATCAACAACAGTCAGAGTTTAGCCTTTAAGTTCAACAATACTTATTTTTCATGGATGAGTTTGGATTACAATATCTCATTAAACTGGAATAAAAACAGCGACGATTACAGAAATAATGTGAACAAATATTCTGGTTGGAATCACAATTTAAATTTATTCCTTTATCCAATTGAAAATCACACCATCGGTTTGGTTTGGGACGATGTTACGACTTCGCAAGGCGCAATCAATCTTCGCAACTCTTTCTACGATCTTTCTTATCAGTATACCTGGGCTAAAAAGAAAATCGATTTTGAGATCAAATGGTTAAATATTGGCAACAAAAAATTGTACGAAACCATCAGTTATAATACCACCTATTTCTCAACTACCAGAAACAGCATTGAGATTAGACCAAGTCAGGTGATGTTTACCGTTAAATTTAATTTTAAATAGACAGATTTTAAAACTTTGATAAAAAATCCCATCTTGTTTACGCAGGATGGGATTTCTCCTTATTTGAATTTAAAGTTTTTAGAAGTTTTCAACATCTGCACTTGGCCCGTAACTTCCAGGAACTGGAATATCGTTTAATCGATAGTAAACTCCGAGTTGAGCACGGTGATGAGTGATTTGATTTAAGGCATGCCTGATTGCTTCATATTTGTTAAAATCAGCAATCACATGTTCGCCCATATTCATGCTCCACCTTCCTTCCAGATCTTCTTCTTTCATATTTTCAAACGTAGTCAGACTTTTTTTATAATCTTCCTCAAATTTTTCCTGAAGTTCTACCTTTGTGTTGAGGTAGGTGGGTTGGTAATCTCCAGCTGCAAAATCGAGTTTCTCCGTAGTCATCATATAATCCGGCCAACCGAAAATTTCTGCGAGATGAGTGGCGAGTGCCATCATTTTCATGCTCTTTTCATGAGGGCGATATTCATTTTGTTCGTCTGAGTAAACTTCCAGAAATTTTTTGGTCGTTTCGTATTCCTGATTAAACTCTTTTCTAAGGTTAAGTACGGTTTCCATATTTTTTGTTTTAGTAAAGGTAATAGGCTGATGCTGATTTTTATCTTAAACGAATATTAAAATATTCATAAAAAACTGTAACAAAATGGGTAACACGCTAACTAATAGATTAAATAAATAATATGAAAAAGATATTCACCCTCGTTGCAGTAAGCGTATTCTTTGCTCTAAACGCGCAGCAAACCGCGAACAGATTCTTTTATGAATTAACTTTTAAGCCGAAGAAAGACTCAGCAAAACTTGAGAAAGTAATGACCGTTTTAGATATTTCTAAAGACAAATCGATTTATCAGGATTACACTGGTATAGCGCAGGATTCTATTATCGTAGCTGCCGTGAAAAAAATGGAAACATCCGGCGTTTTCGTTGATATTATGAAAATGGTCAAAATGCCGAAATTTGCTTATAAAGTGACCAAGGCTTATCCAGCAATGAAAGAAACTTATGTTGACAGGATCAGCAATAAATATTTTGGATATGAAGACGATTTAAAATTTAATTGGAATATCCTTTCTACCAAAGAAAAAGTAGGAGAGTACAATACTCAAAAAGCAACTACAGAATATGGCGGTAGAAAATGGACGGCTTGGTTTTCCTCAGATTTACCATTTGCCGACGGACCTTACCGATTTTACGGACTTCCTGGGTTGATCGTAAAGATCGAAGATGAGGGCAAAAATTATTCTTGGGAACTGAAAGGAAATAAGAAGATTGAAAATTATTCTGAACTGACAGAAGGCGAAAAAATGCTCGAAAAATACGGAATGAGTTCCGCTGTAAACATCATTTCAAAAGATAAGTTTGAAAAATCATTTGATAATTTTAAAGCAGATCCTTTAGCAGAAGCAAGACCGTATATGACTCCTGAAAACATGAGCAGAAAAATGCCGGGAAGCGACGTTACCATGGGAGAATATCTTAAAAACCAGGAAAAAATGGCGAAAGATTTCTTTAACGCAAACAATAATCCTATCGAGATTCCCTCTGCAAAAGCAAAAAAATAACATTCATTACTACTAAGTTATATTTTGAAACCTCGAAACAATTTTTTGTTTTGGGGTTTTTTTATAATTGTACTCAATTCATCGCAATTCCTTATTTAGATTTAATTTAAATAACGTACATTTGCGGTTCAAAATTTTAGTATTGAAAGGAGATAAATCAAATAAGTTATGCTGTTTTCCCAGAAATAAATCGGGGAAGATTTTGGGTTATGAAAATGACGACCTCAGAATGCCCAATAAAATTATTGAAATGGGTCTGCTCCCAGAAACGGTTTTCAAGATCCTGTATCAGGCGCCCTTCAAAGGGCCAATGTATATAGAGTTTGGTGACGAAAAAAGCAGAATTGCCCTTCGCGAAGAAGAAGCGCAGTTTATCATCGTGGAAACTTTAGCTTAAAGGATCCCGATACAATTTCAAATTAGATCGAGCGAAGAATGAACACTTCAAACAAGAAACAAATCCTTTTGGTAGGAAATCCCAATGTAGGGAAATCTACCGTCTTTAATTTACTTTGTAACAAAAAGCAAAAGACCGGAAATTACGCCGGAGTTACCGTAGCGAGCCATTCTGGGAATTATGATTTCCAAGGCGAGAACGTAGAAGTAATCGATTTACCAGGTTCATACAGTATTTACCCGAGTTCCGAAGATGAAGCTATTTTATCAAAATTTTTGGTCGATGAGCAAAAGAATTATTCGGGAGTCGTTTATATTTTAGAAGCATTAAGCATTAAAAGGGGCTTGCTTCTCTTTCAGCAAATTCAGGATTTAGGAATTCCGATCTTATTAGTGGTTAATCAAATTGATCAAGCCGAAAGACGTGGGATCAATATCGATATTGAACAGCTTTCCAAAGAATTAAACGTTACCGTTCTGCAGGCCAATGCCAAAGAAAATGAAGGTATTGAAGAATTAAGAACTGAAATTCAAAAGGGCAATTTTACCAGATCCGAAACGGTTTCTTTCGATATTCCAACCGAACACAAAGGTTTGGTTTTTAAAATTTTAGCCGAAACAAAAGAAGAAAATCAATATAAAGTCTGGACCTTACTTTCTTCAGATACTTATTTAGGAAAACTGGAATCTGTTAAAGAGCAGTTGAATAATGATGAGGTTAAATGTTTGGTTCCTAAAAGATTACAGACGCAAGAAACGATCAGGCGTTATCAGGAAATTGATAAAATAATTTCTAAAGTTCTATCTAAAAGACCACAGTTCAAAGAGCTGTTAACAGAAAAGCTGGACAAAGTTTTAGTTCATAAATTCTGGGGCTATTTCATTTTTGGGTTGATTTTATTAATCATCTTCCAAAGTGTTTTCTTTTTGGCAGAGTATCCGATGAACTGGATCTCAGATTTTTTCCTCTGGTTATCAGGATTTGCTAATCAGCATCTTCCGGCAGGACCAATCAATTCACTCATCGCAAACGGAATTATTCCAGGTATTGGTGGGATCATGGTTTTCGCACCGCAGATCGGGATCTTACTTTATTTCCTTTATCTCCTCGAAGATTCAGGATATATGGCGAGAGTGATTTTTTTAATGGACAGGTTTCTTCGTCCATTTGGATTAAACGGTAAAAGTATTGTACCGCTGGTTTCAGGAACCGCTTGTGCCATTCCTGCAATTATGTCCACTCGAAATATTGAGAACGTTAAAGAAAGGTTGATCACCATTTTAGTAACGCCGTTTATGACCTGTTCTGCAAGACTTCCGGTTTACAGTATCATCATTGGATTAATCATTCCCAATGAATATTTTATTGGAATCAGTTATAAAGCGATCGCCCTGATGGCGATGTATTTCCTCGGATTTTTCACTTCGTTAATGGCTTCTTTAATTCTTAAAAAAATTATTAAAAGCAACGCAAAATCATTCCTGGTAATGGATTTGCCATCGTACAAAATACCGCTGTTCGGGTATGATTTTAAAATCGTGCTCGGGAAAGTTTGGGAATTTATTACTGGAGCGGGTAAGATTATTTTCTTGTTCAGTATCGTGATCTGGTTTTTCTCCTATATTGGACCCACCCAAAATAAGGAAGAATTTGTCGCAACTGACGTAAAATTAGAGCAGTCTTATCTCGCAAAAATGGGAAAATCAATTGAACCCGCAATTGCACCACTCGGTTATGACTGGAAAATGGGAGTCGGAATTTTAACGAGTTTTGTGGCGAGGGAAGTATTTGTAGGAACCATGTCAACCTTGTACAGTTTAGATGACGAAGCACCAGAAGGTAAGATCATCGATAAAATGCGGGCAGATAAAAAACCAAACGGAGAACCTGTTTATAGTTTTGCAACCGGAATTTCAATCTTATTCTTTTATGCTTTTGCCATGCAATGTGTTTCAACTTTGGCCGTTGTATATAGAGAAACCAAATCCTGGAAATGGACGATGGCACAACTCGTCGGAATGTCGGGCTTGGCTTATGTTGCCTCTTTAATTGTCTATCAAATTTTAAAATAATGGAGGAATCACTTATTTTTCAGTACGTCATTATCGCGGTGATCGTCTTGATCGCAGGTTATTCTTTATTTAAAATCATTGTAAGAAACTTCTCCTCAAAGAAACCGAAAAAAGGAGAGTTCGGCTGTGATCAGGAATGTGGCGGACATTAATCTGAGCTTTTGACATTCCTTCTTTATCGATATTAATTTTCTTAACATTAAGATTATGAATCCCTTACTATTTCAATACATCATCATTGCACTCATTTTACTCGTTGCTGGTTATTACCTTTTTAGAATAATTCGTAAAAATATTTCTTTAAAGAAATTTAAAAAAAGTGATTCGAGTTGTGATAAGGATTGCGGCTGCTCTTAAAAATTTCCTTTCAAAATCGCATTACAAAATCCCAGTGGTTAAAATTTGCGTTTGACCTAATTTCCGTATTTTTGCACCAATTATTATTTAATAAAAAATTCTATGGCTTTAATAAAATCTATTTCAGGAATCCGCGGAACCATCGGTGGTAAAGTTGATGAAAACCTAACACCTCTTGATGTGGTGAAATTCACTTCCGCATTTGGAACCTGGCTTCAGAATAATAAAAATAAAAAAGATTTAACACTTGTCGTTGGCCGTGATGCCCGTATTTCCGGCTCAATGGTCAATTCATTGGTAACTGCAACTTTGCAGGGTCTTGGGATTCATGTGGTTGATTTGGGACTTTCTACAACGCCAACGGTAGAAGTGATGGTTCCTGAATTGAATGCAGATGGTGGAATTATCTTAACCGCTTCTCACAATCCAAAACAATGGAATGCTTTAAAATTATTAAATGAGAAAGGCGAATTCATTACCGGTGAAAATGGCACTGAAGTTTTAGCTCTGGCAGAAAGTCAGGATTTCGATTACGCTGAAGTTGATGATTTAGGAAAGTACGAAATCCGAAATGACGGATTTGATATTCATATTCAAAAGATCTTGGATTTGCCAATGGTTGATGCAGAAGCCATTAAAGCCAAGAAATTTAAAGTCGTCGTTGACGCCGTGAATTCAACGGGCGGAATTGCTATTCCGCAATTGTTGGAAGAATTAGGTTGTGAGGTTGTGAAACTATATTGTGAACCGAACGGTCATTTTCCACACAATCCAGAACCTTTGAAAGAACATTTAGGTGACATTTGCGAACTCATGAAAACCGAGAAAGCTGATGTTGGAATCGTAGTTGATCCTGATGTTGACCGTTTGGCTTTGGTTGATGAAAACGGTGAACTTTTCGGTGAAGAATATACTTTGGTTGCCGTGGCTGATTATCTTTTGAGACACCAAAAAGGAACGGCGATCTCTAACCTTTCTTCGAGTCGTGCATTAAGAGATGTTGCCCGTAATTTAGGTTCTGAATATTTCGCCAGTGCCGTTGGAGAAGTAAACGTCGTCACTTTAATGAAAGAAAAGAATGCCGTTATTGGTGGCGAAGGGAATGGTGGAATCATCTATCCTGAACTTCATTATGGTCGCGATTCTTTGGTTGGTGTTGCTTTATTTTTAACGCATTTGGCGAAAGAAAATAAAACTGTTTCTGAACTCAGAGCAACTTACCCAAGTTATTTCATGGGTAAAAAGAAAATTGAATTGACGCCTGATATTGATGTTGATTCGCTTTTAACTAAAATGGAAAAAGAGTATCAAACAGAAGATATTTCTACCATCGACGGCGTAAAAATAGATTTTGAAAACAACTGGGTTCATTTAAGAAAGTCAAATACAGAACCGATTATTAGAATTTACACCGAAGCGTTTTCTCAAGAAGAAGCTGACCGTCTTGGAGATCAAATGATTGAAAAAATAAGAAGTTTGATTTAAATAGAATTAAGTAACTTTAATTTAAATTTGAGCGATGACCATTACCATAAATCCAAAAAACAAAAAAGAATCCGAAAAGATAAAAGCGATCCTTAAAGCGATTGAGGTCGATTTCGAGGAGGATACTGTAGAAAATGATTGGTGGAATGAACTTTCAGACTCTGAAAAAAATTCTATCGAAATGGGCTTGAAAGATGTCGAAGAAGGAAGAGTAATTTCACACGAAGAAGTTATGAAATCTTTTGGAAGATGAAAAAAGTAAGTTGGTCTATTAAAGCCCAAAAAGAATTAAATGAGGTTTATGATTACTGGAATCATCACAATAAATCTAATGTATACTCAGAAAAAATTCTTGATGAGACTTTTAGAATTATAAATTTAGTAAGATCACAAAGTTATATTGGTGAGGAAAGTAAAATTAAAAAAATTAGAAGAGTTTTAATTTTAGAGAATTTTTCTCTTTTCTATAAAGTAAGGAATGATGAAATTAAAGTCTTATCATTCTTTGATAACAGACGGGATCCAGGAAACTTAAAAATTGATTAAAAAACTTTTTCATATCTAATTTTGATTTAGGTAGAGAAAAAAACAAAAATATATTGGAAGAATTTTTTGAAAACGAACTCGTAGAGAAGTTCGAAGCAATGGTCGAGAATAATGATGAATTCTACTTCGAAACCGAAGAGTATGAAGAGATCATTATTTATTACCTCGAAATGGGAGATATTTCCTTTGCCGATATGGCGACAAAATATGGATTAAAAATTCACCCAAACTCCCTTGATTTAAAGATTAAGCAATTCGAAGTTTTCTTGGAATTAGAAAAATATGCTGAGGCCAAAGAACTGATGAATAACCTGAAGGAATCCTGTATGGACAATACAGATTTCCTGGTTTGTTGTGCAAAATATTATTCGAATCTTGGAAATCCAAGACGTTCCATTGAGTTTTGTGAAACAGCACTAAAACTTGAAGAAGAAGAAAATTTCCTGCATAATTTCATTGCTGACGAGTACGTGAATTTAGAAGATCCCTTTAAAGCATTAAAGCATTATAAGCTGGCGCTGAATTTTGATCCTCAAGATGAATATTCATTAGAGAATGTCATGTTCTGTTATAATCAATTAAAGCGAAGTGATGAAGCCATTGAATTTTTGAATGGTTATCTTGATAAATTTGCTTTCTCAGAAACCGCGTGGTACGAATACGGACAGTTTTACTTTAATAAGAAGAAATACGAAGAAGCCATCAAAGGTTTTGATTATTTGTTGGCAATTAACCCACAATCTGTTGGAGTTTATGCTAATAAAGCAGCATGTTTCGAAGCGATGGGCGAGTGGTTAAAAGCCGTTGCCGTTTACGAAGAAATGTTGGCTTTAGAGTATACCAAATCATTTACGTTTTATAAAATCGGTTTGTGTTACAAAGAAAATAAGCAGCCTGTTTTAGCTTTAAATTCTTTTCAGAAATCACTGCGTGATGATCCGCAATTTTATCTTTCCATGATGGAGCAATCCTATGTCTATGAAGAGATGGGCGGAATGAAAGAGGCGTTGCATTTCGCAAAAGAAGCAGTTTCACTGAACGAATCGAATCTGGATTATCAAAAAAGACTCGCCTTTTTATTTATCGAAGGTGGGAAATTTGAAGAGAGTTTGGCTTGCCTAAAAAGGTTGGTTGATTATGAGCCAACACGGTTCTACAATTGGTATGCGTACTCAGAGGTTTTGATGCTGATCGGTGAATTTGAAGAAGCGGTAAATGTCTTGATTGCAGCGACAAAAATGCACAACAGAGCCGAATTATTTTATCAGCTAAGCAATTGTTATTTACAGTTGAACAATCAGAAAAAAGGGAGAGAATCATTGGCAACTGCTTTAGAATTAGACCCTCACCTTCTGGAGGATATGCAGCAGAAGTATCCGTTCTTAAAAGATGAAGTTGATAAAGTAAAAGCAAAAAAGAAGTAAATATTCTCTATAATATAAAACGCGCTGTGAAGTGCGTTTTTTTTGTTTACAATAAGATCTGCAATAGTAAAAGACACCATTAAATTTACTGTTCTTTATTTGGGCAGACATTTCCGCCTGAATTTATACTGAGCCTGCGAAGTACTCCCGCTTTTTTTCATCTCTTATTTAAATCGGTCTGATCGAACTAGCGATAATACATTTCCAGAAAATCAAAGAATTCAGTCATTCTGAAAATATTATTAACGATCAGATAAAAGAATAATACAGAAACCGTAACGTACAAAATAGAAAGTATTTTCGGAGAGTCTTTATAACCGTAAAATAGCCAGCCTAGAAGCAACGGAACCACGAATATAAAATGGCCGCCATAGATGTAAGAAGTGTGAAGCCCGAATTTTAGAATGCAGTGAATCACAATATCTACCAAAACCGAAATCATCAGAATCTGTACGAATTTGTTTTTAAAGTTCTTCACAAAACTCCACAAAACAAGCATTAAAACTGCTACTACAAATACATACGCAATCCAGGAAGTATAAACATCCATGAAAAGTGCTTTGTACTCGAACCCTTTTTTATTGTGATAATCTCTAGTGATGAAGCCGCTGAAAAGCATATTACCACCGAAAAACCACGACGCGATCATATCCCAAACCTGGGTCACCTTCGGATTAGAAAACTTTTCGTACTGTTCGCCAGATTTATTTAAAAAGTTTAAAAATTTAAAATCCAATCGGTACATGAATAGTAAAAAGAAAACCGAAACAGAGATCAAACCACGCAAAACTAGATTTCCAAATTCCCGCCAGTTTCTAAAAACACCCTTTTCAAAAAGAAGCGGAATATAAACTTTCACCACATTTGTAACTGTTAAACCACCAACGGAAACTGCTGCCAAAGCCAAAGCGGTCGCTGGAATCTTTTCATCTTTTCTTAATTTTAAAGCAGCGTAATAATTAAATAAAACCAAAAACAGTAAAGTGTACGTATAAGTTTCTGGCGTGAAGGATAATAAAATGGGCGTGCTAAAAAATGAGAAAAAGAAGAGAATTAACAACGAAATCTTTTTCGGTAAAGTGATGATATTCTTTAAATATTTGTAGATCTGAACTAAACTTAAACTCACCGCCAAGTTACTACACCAAGCCAAAACAAGTCGAAAGGTTTCATTCATTTTACCATTAGAAAAAAGTAAAGCAAACTCGCGGATCCAGTTGAAAAAATAATTAGCCAAAGGATGTCTTTCGAATCCACCGCCAGTCATTACGATCGCCCGATTGTCAAAACTGAAGTAGGCATCCCAGGGAATTCTGTTATCAAAAATAATTCGATAATCCAACGCGATCACCGTTCCCAAAATTCCATAAGCAGTTATGAATAGAAGGAATAAAAACAATTCGAATTTTGTTTCTGGGAAAACAGTTTTCAGAAAATCGGTAAATTTTTGTTTCAAATTCAAAGTAACTAATTTCGGCAAAAGTAAGGAATTTTAAGAACTACAGGAAAGGGTAGAGCAGCCGGTTTGACCATCATATTCATTAGGTCTTTTTACAGAAAATTCCGGATAGATTTCTTTGTAAGGATTTTCGAGAGCGATTAGAAGTTTATTAAGCAAATCTTTATTTCCTTCATTCAATTCATTGATGCATTCAAAGAGTAAATAATTTCTAAGAATGAATTTAGGATTGTTCGCTTTCATTAGATTGGAAGATTCTGTTTTTGAAATCGAATTCTTCGCCAATCGATTTTGATAAAGAGTAAGAAATTCATTTAATTTTTCAAACTGTTGTACTGTTGTTCTTGAATAAAATACTTCTTCAAAGTGAATTTTATAATCAATATGGTCAGAATAAGTTTCTAACTGTTTAAAGAATAAAGTATAATCGATTTCTAAATCCTGCATCACTTGTTGTGCTGAAGTAAAAATTTCGTCATCACCTTCCTGCAATTTATTAAACCCGAATTTCTTTGCCATCATTTCATCATGCTTGATCCAGAAATTGGTGTTGAAATCATTCAAGATATTTTCTAGTACAGACTCGTCTTTAATTAAAGAAAATAAAGCGTTCGCCAATTGCCAAAGATTCCACTGTGCGATTTTTGCCTGATTTCCAAAAGCATATCTACGGCCAGGCAAATCGGTAGTATTCGGCGTGAAATTCAGATCATATTCATCTAAGAAAGAAAAGGGCCCGTAATCAATCGTTAAGCCGAGAATAGACATGTTATCAGTATTCATAACGCCGTGAACAAATCCAACGCGGAACCAGTCCACGATCATGTCAGCCGTTTTCTCTGAAACTGTCTTGAAGAAGTCAGCATATTTGTTTGAACTGTCACTATCAATCTCAGGAAAATAATTTTCAATCGTAAAATCCGTAAGTTGCTGTAAAGTCTCAATTTCTCCTTGAGCAGAAAGCAATTCGAAATGTCCGAACCTTAAGAAACTTGGAGCGGTTCTGGTCATGACAGCGCCTTTTTCGTAAGCAGCATTTCCGTCGTACAACATATCGCGTACAACTTGTTCTCCACTAAACGATAGTGATAAAGCACGCGTTGTTGGAATTCTCAAATGAAACATCGCTTCACTCATCAGATATTCCCGAACGGAAGAACGAAGAACAGCGCGTCCATCAGCATGTCGCGAATAAGGTGTTGCTCCGGCACCTTTCCATTGGATCTCAGATTTAAAACCGTCGGTATTTTTAATCTCTCCAGCAAAAATTGCACGTCCGTCGCCAAGCTGTCCGGCCCAGTTTCCGAACTGATGTCCCGCGTAAGCAGTTGCGTACGTTTTTACATTTGAAGGAAGAGACTTTGCATTTAAAAAGTCCAGATCTTTTTGCTTTTCAATTTTCCCTAAACCTATTTCTTCGGACAGTTTTTCGTTCAATATAATCAAGTCAGGATCTTCGAAATGAGCAATTTTCGTAGTTGAAAAGACAACTTTTGGCGTTTGTCTTTGCCTTGGATTCCCAGAAAGGTCACCAGGAAAGAGTTCTAAATATTGTTGAGTAATTTGATCTAAATTCATATTTCAAAGTTCGCTAAAAAAAACATCCTTCCAAAAGATTGAAAGGATGTTTCTATTTATTCTGTAAATGAACGCTATTTATTAAAATCGATATCGTCGCCGGTATTAATTTTTTCATTCACGTTTTCCTCTTTTTTCGCAGCCGGTTTTCTTTCTGTATTGGTCGGCTCTACAATTGTTGGATTTTTAATTTCGTCAATAGTTTGTAAACCACCGTCGTCTCCATATCCACCCAGTCCTTGTAGATCTGCACAGTTCCCGGTCCAGTTGGAAGGTTTCACAAATTTATCTTCAGGAGTAATTCCTAATTCTTTATCTGCCCAAACTTTCTTCATATAGATCGCCCAGATCGGTAAAGCCATTTTCGCTCCTTGTCCTTCACCAGTTCCGTAGAAGTGAGTGGCTCGGTCTTCCCAACCTACCCAAACTCCCGTCGCAAGATTTGGAGTAATTCCCATAAACCAACCATCGGAATTATTCTGTGTCGTTCCGGTTTTTCCTGCGATCTCAATTCCCTTGGCAACGCCTCTTCTTCCTAATTCTCCAGAAGCTGTTCCGAATTCTGCCACCCCTTTCATTAAATCGATCATGGTGTAAGCGTATAGCTCGTTCATGACTTCTTTAGTGACTGGTTTTACTTCTTTAATAACGCGTCCGTTGGCATCTTCAATTCTCCAGATCATTTCAGGTTTGATGTAATTTCCGTAGTTCGCAAAAGTACTGTAAGCCCCTAACATTTCAAAAATAGTAATATCTGATGAACCTAATGCCACTGCATATTCGTTCGGGATTTCTTCAGTTACTCCTAAATCTCTGGCCGTTTGTATTACACTTTTTACACCGGTCATTTCAATTAATCGAACGGCGACCGGGTTTTGAGACTGCGCTAAAGCATCTCGTAATGTTAGCATTCCACCTCTTCCTCTAACGCTCCAGGAGCCTTTGGTGTAAGTCGCATTTGAAACGGTAGAACATGGCGTCATTCCTAATTTCATAATTGCAGTTGCATAGACAAAAGGTTTAAAGGTCGACCCAACCTGTCTTTTCCCTTGTTTAATATGATCATATTGAAAATGCTGCCAGTTGATTCCACCAACCCAAGCTTTAATTTCTCCGGTTCCGGGAACCATTGACATTAATCCAGCCTGTGCAATCTGTTTGTGATAGCGGATAGAATCCCACGGAGACATTTCAACTTCTTCCTCGCCTTTCCAGGTAAATCTCGAAGTTTTAATTGGTTTTTTAAAGTCCAGCATAATTGAATCCTCTGGAACTCCCGCATTTTTTAGTTGCTTATATCTTCCCGTTCTCTTCATTGCGCTAAGCATGATGGAACTGATTTGAGCATCATTAATTTTATAGAAAGGTCTTTGCTTTCTTCCTCGTTGCTCGGCGTCAAATCGACTCTGCAGATCTGTTAAATGTTCTTTAATTGCCTCTTCAGCATAGGTTTGCATTTTAGAATCCAGGGTCGTATAAATTTTCAAACCATCTTTAAATAAATTTAAAGTTTTACCGGTTTTCTTTTCATAATCTTTAATATAGCTCTCGATTTCTTTTCTTAAATAATATTTATAATAAGCCGAGTAACCATCATCAATCGATTTAATTGGATGATAATCTACTGCAATCGGAGTACTTACCGCCTGCTGAAAAGTTGCCTGATCAAGATATCCGGTCTTTAACATTTGATCCAGAACGACGTCTCTTCTGCTCTTTGCTCTTTCCTCATTTCGCATCGGATTATTCTTCACCGGGTTTTCCAGCATCGCTACAAACATTGCTGCTTCTGGTAGTGTGAGTTTCGAGGTTGTTTTATTAAAGTAAACTCGAGATGCCATCTCAATACCATTGGCATTGTAGAGGAAATCAAATTTGTTGAAATAAAGCGTGATAATTTCTTCTTTTGTATATCTTTTTTCCAGACTTACTGCTACAACCCATTCTTTCAGTTTCTGAAAAGATCTCTGAATTTTATTTTGAGAAGCGGTTCCTGTAAAAAGTAGTTTTGCCAACTGTTGGGTGATCGTAGATCCACCACCTCTATTACCGCCATACGCTATTGCTCTCGCTACAGATTGAAGATCGATCCCGGAATGTTCCTTAAATCGCTCATCTTCTTTAGCTTGTAGTGCATAAATCAGGTAAGGTGGCAATTCCTTATAAGTAATTGGCTGAGTTTTCTCCTTTTCAAACTTACCGAGCATTTTTCCGTCTGATGAATAAATTTCAGAGGCTACATAAATATCGGGATTCTCTAATTCTTTTACGTCGGGCATGTCACCAAGGAAACCTTGTGACACCGCGAAAAATACACCTGCAATCCCTACGATCAAGAGAATCAGTGCGGTCCATACTATTTTGACCCACCTTTTCCAGCCAGTATTCTTGACTTTTTTTGGAGGAAGCGGAAACTTTTGCGGTTTGCTTCCTTTATTCTGTGTGTTTTCCATAAATAAGTTTACGGTTTTGCCGTTTCTATTTTTACGCCTATATCTTCAATTCCGGGCAGGTTATCATTTCTCATCGCTTGAATAATTCCGATTGAATAATTACCGTTTGCAGGGAACTGATAGTCTACTTTATATTGAAAATGAATTTCTTTAGTATCTCCAAACCCTTTACCAATCCAATTCCCATTGGGTTCTGCCAAAATATAATTTAAAGTGTCGGTACTTTTCTTTTTGGTTTGCCCATCCTGAAAATTAACGATCATCCGGATATTGCTATACGGGTAATCGTTATTGTTTCTTACAACAAATATAATATTTTTTGGATTTTGAGCATCCGTCACTTTAAAGTCAAATTTCTGTTCCGCTTTTTTATCCCATTTTCCATTGAGATTATTCAAAAACACTTGCTCAGAATCATTGCTGCAACTGGCAAGAAAAAACAAAACGAAAAAAGCACCCATTATCTTATGCATTGTCATCACGTTTTGGCTGTGGTTTCTTTTTAAAGTTTTTTGGCTTTTGTTGAGGTGACTTTGCATTGGGTTGAGCAGGTTTATCACCTTGTTTATCAGGTGCTTGCCCAGCAGGTTTTTCAGAAATTCTTTTTCTTCTATCTCCTTGATTTCCAGTAGAGTTATTATCCGGCTTCTGTTGATTATTCGGCTTTCTCTTATTTTTATTGGGACCCGAACTTTTACCTCTTCTTTCGAAGCGATCCATATTGTTTTCCTGAATTAAATCTACTGATTTCACTGGAGCATCAAGAACTTTTACATCTTCTAAAGGTTGTGCTTTCTCGCCTTTCTTGTTTTTGGCAATCATTTTTTTGACATCGTCAACATCTAAATCATACCAAGCCATGGAGTGATCTGCATAAGCGAACCACATTCTCTTCTTGAAAACATCAATTTTGATACAGAAAGCTTTTCCTTTTTCAGTATCAAGCGTTGTTGAGGAAGATGGGAAATGGCTCAACGCATCCAAATAGCTGTCGAGTTCATAGTTCAGACAACATTTTAATTTTCCACATTGTCCGGCTAATTTCTGAGGATTAATGCTCAGTTGCTGGTAACGCGCCGCGTTGGTGTTCACAGATCGGAAATCCGTCAACCAAGTTGAACAGCACAATTCCCTTCCGCACGATCCAATACCTCCAACTTTTGCAGCTTCCTGTCGGAAACCGATTTGTTTCATATCGATTTTAGTACGGAACAAAGACGCAAATTCTTTAATTAACTGCCGGAAATCCACACGGGTTTCAGCGGTATAGAAGAACGTAACTTTGGCACCATCGCCCTGAAATTCGACATCGGTGATTTTCATTTCAAGATTAAGTGCGATAGCAATTTTTCTTGCCTGAATTTTTACACCTTCTTCTTTTCCTCTTGCATCTTGCCAAACCTCAATGTCCTTTTGGTTGGCTAACCGGTAAATTTTTAGAGGGTTTTCTTCAGAGACATTTTTCTTTTTCATCTGAATTTTCACCAATTCTCCTGTAAGGCTTACTACACCTATATCGTGACCCGGACTAGATTCTACTGTGATAACGCTTCCCATATGAAGCGGTAATTTATTGACGTTTTTATAAAAAAATTTACGATCGTTCTTGAATCTTACTTCCACAAAATCTGTTTGAGATTGAGATGGATTGTTAATATTCGAGAGCCAATCGAAAACGCTTAATTTATAGCTATTTCCGCAAGTATCTACACTTTCACAGCCATTCGCAGATTTTGTTCCGCAAGAATGGGACGAATCGCCGGATGTTTTACATCCACAACTCATATTTATATTTTTGTTATATGTTGCAAATTTAGTATAATTTTTTTTGTATATTTCAATGATACCTAATTTAACACTATCGATTTTTTAATTATGAGAAAATTGGCATTTACGTTATGAATTATTCATCATTCTATTAATTATTATGTAAATCATACAATTAAAAAAATAAAAATGGATTCGGTTTTATTGATTTCATTTAAATTAAACAGGAATATTCATGTTAATTTTATTTTTTCTTTAAACCCTTTAAATAAAAGGATTATTAGGTATTTATCCATATAAGAAATTCAAACATTAGGCATATAATAGCATTTGTTTAAAATAAATTAAGAATATTTAACAATTGTTTAAAAAATAATTTTATATTTGGAACATTAATAATGATTTTATGAAAAAAATAGTTTTAACTACAGCATTGTTAGCTGGTGTTCTTGCTCAAGCTGGAGGCTTTAGAGTTTCTTTACAAGGCGTTAAGCAATTGGCAATGGCTCACACTAGTGCTCACGCAGAAGATGCGAGTGTTACTTTCTTCAATCCTGCAGGAATGTCTTTTATTCCCGCTAAACTAAGTATTGCAGCTGGTGGTTTCGGAGCGAAATCAAGTGTGACGTACCAAAATTTATCAACTCTTGAATCTTTTGACACTAATAATCCACTTGGAACTCCACTTTATGCAGCAATTGCATACAGAGTTTTAGACAATGTATCTGTGGGTTTCAATTTTTCTACACCGTTCGGAAGCACAATAGAATGGCCTTCAGATTGGGCAGGTCGTGAAATCGTTCAGCGTTTAGAATTGAAAGCTTTTTATTTCCAGCCAATGATTTCCTTTAAATTAGCTCCTTGGGCATCTGTCGGAGGTAGTTATATTTATGCAAAAGGAAGTGTAAATTGGGATAAAGCAGTTACTCAGTTAGGTGGAAGTTTAAATCTTACCGATGATAAAGCTTCAGGAAGTGGTTTTGGACTAGGATTCTATTTGCGACCAACTGAGAAGCTTGATGTGAGTATTGCTTATCGTTCACCAATTGATATGGAAGCAGAAAACGGAGTTGTTAGCTTTGATATTTCTCCTGCCCTGTACCCTAATTTAGGTTTGGATGCTACTGGGAAGGACTCATTTAAAGCAACGCTGCCTTTAGTAGATGAATATACAGTTGGGGTTACTTATAAACTTACGCCGAAATGGTTAATTTCTGGAGATTTCAATTATAGTGGTTGGGACCGATATAACAAATTGACACTTGATTTCGCTAATGCACCAATTGGTAACCAGCCGAACGATCCAACAATTTTAGTAAGTCCGAAAAATTTCAAAAATACACAGACGTGGAGAGTTGGAACGCAATATCAAATTAATGATATGTTCGCAGCACGTGCCGGATATTATTATGATGAATCGCCATATGCTGATAAGGATTTCCAGGCAGAGACGCCATCTTTCGATTCAAACGTTGTTACGGCAGGTTTAGGAATTAACTTGATGAAAGGTTTTGGAGTAGACATCGCTGGTGGAATCGCATTTCCAAAAAGCAGACTGGTTCAAAACGATTACAATAACTTCTACGGACAAGCGAAAGCGAAAGCTTATTACTTCGGTTTAGGGGTATCATATAACGCATTTTAAGATTTAATTTAATTATGAAAAAAATATTAATTTCAACAATCGCTGTTTCAGCATTATTTTTTACAATAAGCTGTGAAACAGACTTTGATACAGACGTAAGTAGCGTTCAGGTGACCAACGGTCAGGCTAACTTTACGAAATTTGTTTCGATAGGAAACTCACTGACTTCTGGGTACAGAGATGGAGCTTTATATATTGATGGTCAAAATGAATCTTTTCCATCCATGATGGCTCAACAAATGGCTTTGGCTGGTGGTGGAGCTTTCAAACAACCTTTAATGGCTGACAACTTAGGCGGAATTCCTTCTGTAGGTTTAACCAATAAAAGAATTCTTACTCCCGCTTTAGGAGTAGAAGTTGCCCCAGGAACTGGTACGACTACTCTGGCGAGTATCTTTTCTTCTGGTCCTTATCAAAATATGGGGGTGCCAGGTGCGAAATCTTTCCATTTAGGTTTGGCAGGTTATGGTAGCGCAGCAGGCTTAGCTACAGGAACTGCGAATCCTTACTTTGTAAGATTTGCTTCTAGTGCAACTGCTTCCGTGATTGGTGATGCTGTTGCTCAGGCTCCAACATTTTTCTCACTTTGGATCGGGAATAACGATGTTCTTTCTTATGCAACAAGTGGAGGTACTGGTGTAGATCAAACAGGAAACATTAATCCTGCAACTTATGGACCTAATGATATTACTGATCCAAACGTAGTTGCTTCAGTAATTAATGGTTATGTAACTGCATTAACTGCAGGTGGCGCAAAAGGAGTTATTGCAAACATTCCGAATGTGACAACGATTCCTTACTTTACAAGAGTTCCTGCAAAACCGATTCCGGGAGAACCTTCGACAGTTTCTCAATTGAATGCTGGCTATGCGACGTATAACGCAGGATTGGGTCAAGCTAAAGCATTGGGATATTTATCTCAGGCAGAATATAACCAAAGATTTATCAAGTTTACAGTAGGTGTTGCAAACGGTGCCGTGATCGTAGATAAAGATCTTACCAACCTTGCTGCCCTAGGAATTCCTTCTTACAGACAAACGACTTCTAAAGATTATATCTTATTGACTGCCTCTGCAGTGTTAACACCAACTGCGGGTGGTGGAACTTCAGTTCCTTTAGCAGATGGTTTTGTATTGACAGAAAAAGAGACTGCAAAAGTTTTAACTGCAACTGCAGCGTATAATGCTTCCATTAAATCAATTGCTACAGCAAAAGGATTGGCGTTTGTTGATGCTAGCGCGAAAATGGCAGAGCTTTCTAAATCTTCAGGAATCCAGTTTGATGGCGTGAAATATACCGCAACTTTCGTTACAGGAGGAACATTCTCACTAGATGGTGTTCACCTTACAGGAAGAGGTTATGCATTAATTGCTAACGAATTTTTGAGAGTGATTAATCAAAAATATAAATCAACTTTACCAATGGTAAACGTAAATAGCTATCAAGGAGTAACTTTCCCATAATCGTTATTTGAAAATCATTTAATTATAAAACCACTTGAATTCCTTCGAGTGGTTTTATTTTTTTAAATTTGCACATCTAAAAAAAAGTAAAAATGGCTGATCAGGCAAGTTATTTATTCTCTACCAGAACCAGTAAAGTTTTGGCGGAAAAAATTGCTCAATTCTATGGGCAAGAAATGGGGAAGATTAATTTCCAGGAATTTAGTGATGGGGAATTTGAGCCCGTATTGGATGAATCTGTTCGTGGTGGACGGGTTTTTTTGATTGGATCCACTTTTCCACCAGCAGACAATCTTCTTGAGTTACTACTCATGATCGATGCGGCTAAAAGAGCATCTGCAAAAAGTGTCACTGTAGTTTTACCTTACTATGGTTTGGCAAGACAGGATCGAAAAGATCAACCGAGAGCACCAATCGGAGCTAAGTTAGTAGCAAATCTATTGACCGCAGCTGGCGCAACCCGCGTGATGACGATGGACTTGCATGCAGATCAAATTCAGGGATTCTTTGAAATTCCAGTAGATCATTTGTATGCTTCAACTATTTTCATCGACTACATCAAGCAATTAAATTTAGAAGATCTTACCATCGCGTCACCAGATATGGGCGGAGCGAAAAGAGCAAAAAATTACGCAAGTCACCTTGGAGCAGATGTGGTAATCGCTTACAAAGAGAGAAAGAAAGCCAACGTCATCGAAGAAATGTTTTTGATTGGTCATGTTGAGGGACGAAATGTAATCCTTATTGATGATATGATCGATACTGCCGGAACCCTTTGTAAAGCTGCTGATATTTTAATGGCGAACGGAGCGAAGAGTGTGAGAGCAATGGCAACACACGGAGTTCTTTCAGGTAAAGCGTATGAAAACATTCAAAACTCTAAACTTTCAGAAGTAATTGTTACTGACACGATTCCCATCAAAACTGAATTATCATCGAAGATTAAAGTGTTGTCTTGTGCAGAACTTTTTGCTGATGTAATGAAAATGGTTCACCAGCACAAATCAATCAGCGATAAATTTATTATTTAAAAATAAAAATGATATCTTTGCACCCTTAAAATTATTTAATATATTATAATGAAATCAATTACAATTCAAGGTACAAAAAGAGAAAGCGTGGGCAAGAAGTCTACTAAAGCCTTACGTGATGCTGAATTAGTTCCTTGTGTTGTTTACGGAGGTACCGAAACTTTAAATTTTTCTGCTGAGGAAAAATCTTTTAAAGCTTTAGTTTATACTCCAGAAGCACACACGGTATCTATTGAGGTTGACGGAAAAACAATTCCAGCAATTCTTCAAGACATCCAATTTCACCCATTAACGGACAAAATCATCCACGCTGATTTCTATCAGATGTCAGATGACAAACCAGTCGTAATGGAAGTTCCAGTAAGACTTACAGGTCGTTCTAAAGGTGTTGTTGCAGGTGGTGCAATGAGACAGTCTTTCAGAAAATTAAAAGTAAAAGCAATCCCTGCTAATTTACCAGACGAAATCGTGGTAGACGTTACTCCATTAAAGATTGGTAGCAAACTTTATGTTGGTAGTATCAAAGCAGAAGGATTCTCATTTATGCATCCAGACAACGCAGTAGTAGTTGCTGTTAAAATGTCTAGAACTGCAGCCAAAGGTGGTGCAGGAGCAGATGATGAAGATGAAGAAGAAACTGCAACTACAGAAGGAGAAGCTCCTGCTGCAGATGCAACAAGTGCAGAGTAATTCTACACTTTATATTATAAAAGTCCCGCCCAGCAATGAGCGGGACTTTTTCTTTCTATGAAGAGCTACTTTATTCACAGGTCAGAAATCTCCTGTTTAGTACTACAGCCAATATTCCACAGTGTCAAATATTTTAATTATTTTTACTTTATCAAAACAGTCGTCGTGGTCAAAAAATTCGTGAGTTTATTTTCGCTTTTTATAATTACTATTTCATTCGCACAGCAGAATGAAGAGTTTAAAATGGTGAAGAACTATTACGATTACCAAAGGTTGATGTTGAATAAGGAATTCAAAAAGCGATTTGATCAAGAAAAGGATCCTTCCAATAAAGTTGCTGTTAGAAACGATTTCCAGGAGTTTATGGTAAAGCTGGACAGTATTCAAAATAGCGCTTTTGTCAATGCCTTGGTAAAAGTGAAAATTCGCGAAGATTTAAGCCGGTTTCAACTTCAAACGCAGCCATTAGTTTTGAATGAAAATCCGAAAAAGTCTGACTTGAATAGTAATGCCAATTATCCAGGCGGTTTTAATTTAATGAAACAGCAAATCATTGACTTGTTTTACACTGACGCTATTTTAGCCGATCAGAAAATGATGAAAACCGATTTACTATTTGTGGTTGAAAAAGATGGTTCTATAAGTTCTGTTCAAGCAGAAGGAGATAATTTTACCTTCAACCGACAGGCAGAAATAGCGCTATATCTTCTCCCTGAAAGATTTTCGCCCGCGTTTATCAATGGTACAGCGATTCGATATAGATTTAGATTGCCCGTTGCTATGGATTTTGATTATCTTAAATAATTTTATTTGTAATAAACATTTTGTATCAATATTAATTTTATATTTGATAAAAAAATACATGAAAAAATTACTACTTATTACTTCACTCGTTTTTGCATTTAGTGCTAAAGCCCAAGAAGATTCTTCTGACAGACAAAATGATATTATGATCAGTCCAATCGAATTAATCGCAGGACCAGCTTTGAATGTTTCTTACGAAAGGCTGCTGAATAAAGATTCTGGTATTGGTATTAATGTCGCAGTTCTTTTAGACAATAATGATGACGGCGATGGTTTGCAATCGCAAATTTCACCTTATTACCGTATGTATTTTGGTAAAAAATATGCCGCTGGATTTTTTGTAGAAGCGTTCGTACCAATCACCATGTCAAATGATGCCATATACACGCCGTACTATGGACCGGGTTATTATGTGTCCGAATATAGATATGAAAAAAATACAACTATTGGTGCCGGAATTGGGTTTGGTGGTAAATGGGTCGCCCGAAGAAATATTATCTTCGAAGCAAGTTTAGGAATTGCCAGAAGATTTGGGATGAATTCTGAATATAGTGATACACCAGTTACAGGAAAAGGAATGTTGGGAATCGGTTACCGTTTCTAAGCATTGAAAATATTTTAGAAAAAGGTTTAGTTTTGCACTGAACCTTTTTTTATTTAAAGTTTACAATCTAACAACTCAAAAACCTCACTATGTTTACCGACGAATATTATATGAAGATGGCGCTGCAGGAAGCCCAGATTGCGTTTGAACAAGATGAGGTGCCGATCGGCTGCATCATTGTTGCTAATGATAGAATTTTGGCGAAGGCTCATAATTTGACGGAAGCCTTAAATGACGTAACTGCCCACGCAGAAATGCAGGCGATCACTTCTGCCGCTAATTATCTTGGTGGGAAATATCTGCAAAATTGCACCATGTATGTCACGCTTGAACCTTGCGTGATGTGTGCGGGAGCTTTAAACTGGTCCCAGATTTCAAAAGTAGTGATTGGTGCTCGAGATGAGCAACGTGGTTTTATCAATAAATCTTTAACGCTTCATCCAAAAACAGAAATTGTTTTGGGCGTAATGGAGCATGAATGTTCGTTGATTGTGAAAGAGTTTTTTAAAAACAAGCGATAATGAATTTTCTCTTGTGAATTTATTCGAGTGAATTTCCGTTGGAATCAAATTTTTAAAAGTGAATTTTATTTTCGAAATTCTGTAAATTGACCATTGACCATTGACCATTGACCATTGACCATTGACCATTGACCATTGACTTTTTTACAAATCCTGCCCTAAATAATACAATCCTTTCAAAGTATGCAAGCGATCTGCAATTTGTATTTTATCCGTTAAAGGCTTGTAAACATGAGAAACACCACCAGTTGCAATCACAAAGCAATCATCTTTAACTTCGTCATTGATACGATCTACAAAACCTTCAACCATTCCTAAATAACCGTAAACCATTCCACTTTGCATGCAGGAAACCGTATCTAAACCAAGTACCGATTTGGGTTTAATTAATTCGATTTCTGGCAATTGAGCGGTATCGTGAATTAAAGAATTCAAGGCGGTAATAATTCCCGGAGCGATAATTACGCCGATGGTTTCGCCACTTTCATTAATGCAACTTGCAGTCAAGGCAGTTCCGAAATCAAAAACAATTTTCTTCTTATCAGCGGGATAAAGATGATGTGCTGCAACCAAGTTCGCATAAATATCAGTTCCCATCTGTTTTGATTTTGGCTGAACTCCAGATGGAGTCGTACGATCGACGATGATGGGTTTTTTATTATGAATTTTCTGAATGGCTCGGCTAACATCGTAAGTCAACTGCGGCACTACTGAACCGATGATGATCTTTTCAATTTTATCAGCTTCAATACGATGGGTCTGATACATCATCATGAACTGCATCTGCATCTCGTCGCTGGTTCTGTAGGGTTTGGTATTCAGAATCCAGGAAATATCGCAATTATCATCATCAAACAAACCGAATCTGATATTGGTATTTCCTATATTAATTACGATGGACTTCATTTATTTTTATTTTTCCGTATGTCTCAACTACGGTTATTTATAATTCTCTTATTTCACTTCCACCATATTATCTTCCAGATTGATGTCTGCTAAACGTTTAGAAAAATCAATTCCCAAAGCAGAAATCTGTGATTTATTGTAAGGAATCGTTAAAATATATTCTTTCTGAGTCCACGGCCAGTAAGGCATCGTTTGGAAATCACCGTAAATATCTTTCGTTTTCCAGGTGTGGGTCATGTTTAAAGGAATCTGAAAATTAACTACTTTTTTGTCGTTCGTTAAAATAGAGAAGTCAATAGGCATCGGAACTGATCCTTTATTCTCTAAAATTATTGTGGTAGAATTCTCTCCATATTTCACCTCTTTGATTCCGTAATCAATCGTTTTAGTAGTGTTGATCCAATAGTTTAGAAACCATTTTAAGTCCATACCAGAAATCTTTTGTGCGATATGCATAAAATCTCTATCGGTTGGATGTTTTAAATGCCATTCATTGTAAAACTCTTTCATCACTAAAGCTAAATTCTGCTCACCCATGATATAGCCTAACTGAACTAAAAACATTTCGCCCTTGTAATAAGTGGCAAAGGAATAAGCTGTTCCGTTATCATGATGATCTCCTAACCAACCTGCAGGTTCTTCAATTCCACGTTTGACAAAATTTCTATAGCGGTCGATACTCGTTGTAAAAGGATTTGGTTGTGGAGTTTTTGGCGGGAACAACTGATACATAATATAATCATCGTAATAGCTGGTGAAACCTTCATCCATCCACGGACGAACGCTTTCGTTGTAAGCCATCATTTGTTGATTCCAGGAATGTCCCCCTTCGTGAACCATTAAGCCGACTAAACCATTCAAGCTTGTTGCTTCTCCTAACATCATCGTCGACATTCCGTATTCCATTCCGCCGTCACCACCTTGAATAAATGAATATGATGGATAAACATATCTTCCGTAAGTTGCATTCATGATTTGGAAAAACTTGGTTACGTATGGTTTTGCCTGTTCCCAATATTTTGTTTTCTCTGATTTTTGATATACAAAATTTACTTTGGGTCCGTCTAAAATCACAAAAGATTCGACGGTGTAATCACGGTCTGCAGCCCAGGCAAAATCGAGCATATTTTTGGCGGTCCATTTCCAGGTCGCTTTGTCTTTTCTATCGGTTTTAATGGTCGCTTTTGCATCGTAACCTTTTACTTCTAATGGGTTTTCCAAAGTTCCGCCCGCGCCAATTACGTAATCTTTATCGATTTTGATATTGACTTCAAAATCAGAAAATGGTGCGTGAAATTCTCTTCCGATATAATCGAAAGTTGCCCAGCCGTCGTAGTCATATTCTGCAATTTTGGGATACCATTGAGTTACGGTCATGTCAATTCCTTCGCGGTTATTCCTTCCAGCACGGCGAATCTGCATCGGAATTACGGCATCCCATTCCATTGTAAATGTTGTTTTGGAATTGGCTTTAAGTGGCGTGTTCAAATAAACTTTCATCACGGTTTCCTGAATTTCAAATTTCAGATCCTTCCCGTTTTGCTTGATCCAGTGAATATTTTGGGCACCTTCTTCATTCTTTGGAATTGAAGCTAAGGTTGAAACACCATTAACTTGCAATCTCGAATCGCCGTTCTTCCCTTGACTCGCAACGCGCTGATCCATCATAGAGCCAGGTTTAAAGGCGTTCCAGTACAAATGAAAATAAACCACGTTTAATTCATCGGGTGAATTGTTAGTGTAATTTAAAGTTTGATTTCCGTTATAGGTGAAATTTTTTGCATCTACATCAATATCCATTTTATAATTGGCGTATTGTTGATAGTAGGCATTTTTCTGTGCCGATGATAATCCGAAAAATAAAGTTAGAATAATGAGAAACCCTTTGTTCATAGTATTTTAAATTTTGAAACGGAAAGATATGAATTTTTGAATTTATGGAAAGATTTAAGCAAAGAAAAAACCCTTTCAGCGTTGTTTATGCTAAAAGGGTTTGCTTTATTTCTTTAATGAAAGATTATTTTTTAGAAGTCATTCCGCTTTTCAAAATTTTCTCTAAGATTCTTAAAGTGATCAGGTAAGTTGGTTTTACTCCTGTTAACCCTAATCCACCCGAAGATAGCGTAGAGCCAGTTTCTAAAGGATTATCTGACGCGTAATACGCATACATTACAAAAAGATCTTCGGAAATATGATGACGAATTTTCGAGGCAACCTGAATTGCTTTTTGATAATGTGCACCTTCCATTTCCAGTCCAATTGCTTTCCACGAAGTATCCATGAAGTATCGTAAAATATCCTTGTTCTGAAGAGAAGTTCCTAAAACTGAAACCATTCCACCTTCGAACGCTTGGATTTCGTCATCTTCGAAATCTTCTAATTTCAAAGCATTTTCAAACGGATAATTATCTGCTGTTCCTTCAAACACGTGAGAAGTAGGGATCATAATATCTCCTTTTCCACCCATCAAGATTCCGGCTTTCCCCATAATTGAAATGGATTTCACCTTCATCGTATAGATCTCACCGTTAAAATCGTAAGGACGTAAAAGTTCATCCATTACTTCAAAGGCCTGTTCACCGAATGCATAATCGAAAACTAAAATAACATCATCGCCAGAATATTTCAGATCTGCAAATGGCGTATTTTTTAAATCGGTTTTAGAAAGATCGATAATTTGAACATCAATATTACTTCCGCTTTGATCATCGATATAAATTAAACCAGCTTCCTGAGAATGTGCAAGTACTTTTTCCTGCAGGGATTTCTTGTTAGAAATCTCTTCGTACATTTTATAATCAACATCCTTCGTCGCTTTTTTTCCGATAGAGTCGTTTGCAAAAAGCATATTTTTCACAGAATGCATATTGGCTGAAATAATATGCAAAGGTCTCATCTGCAAATTATTTTCTGCTAAAACCTGCTTTACTTTGTTCGCCCATTTTTCACCAAAGAAGTGATGGCCAACTCTTTCACGAAGAATTGCCGAGAAGTGAACTTCTCTTTCTCTGATTTTTTTGTAATCGTTAAAACTTTCGTTTCCTAAATGATAGATGATTTTGAATAACCGATCAGGATTTTCGTCATCACCGAAATTATTATAAGCATTTAAGGTTTCATCAAATGTTCTTCCTAATAAAGAAGAAAGGTGAATCAACGCCACTTCTTTTTCTTTTCTACTGAATTTTTTATCACTCGTCGCAACATCTTCAATAATCTTCCAGGCACGGCTTGGTTTATCATTGCTTTCTGCATTAAAAGCCAAATTGCGAATTTTATCTGCTTCTATATATAAGAAGGTAAGGTGAGTCAGGATATCGTAAATTTCGGAACGACCCAAAAGAACTTCGATGTTCATTTGATGTTCGTCGATACGATAACAGTTTCTTCTTCTCTTTTTTGGAACAATCACTTCGAAACTTCCTTTGTCGAAACCTTCATCAGAAGTAAGATGAATGAATGAACATTCCTCAATTCCTTCTGGAAGTCGATCTAGAACATAAAGAAGTCCATCTAACTCTATTTTATTAGGAACGCCCATCGTTCCATAAATTTCGGGATTGATTGTTGTAAGTAAGGACCGAAGACTTTCTCCGGAGATTCCGGCTGGTTTGAAAAAACCGCGATAGAATAAGTGACGCATAGAAACATAAAGTCTTTCGATTGCCTCAGTGGTTTCTCTTGCTCTTGAATTTACCATATTGTAAAATTTCACACAAATATAAGGAATTAGTTCTTAAATGTACCGTGTTCATTAGATTGCGATTATAATTAATGTATTATTAATATTAAAACTGTTAGAATTTTTTTTATGTGAGAGATTTGATCTTAACGAACATAAGTAAGGTAATTTTTAGTTATACAGAAAATATAAAATTTATATCAAATTATATTTAATTTATCATTGACCCCAAAAAAATAGAGGCAAATGTATTTTGTTTTTATATTTTTTGTAATTTTACCCCACCAAAAATAACAAACAATGTCAAGTTTAAGATTTAAAGCGTTAGAATTAATTTCTCAAAAGGATTTTAGAAAAATAAACGCAGTGGAAGTTCCCGCAAAATTATCCTCATTATTTTGTGAAAACGTATTCTCAGAAGAAACTATGAGAGAGTATTTGACGAAAGAAGCATTTACCTCCATCCAAAATGCAATTAAAAGCGGCGTGAAAATTCAGCGTGATGTTGCCGATCAGATTGCAGTTGCCATGAAAGATTGGTCTTTAAGCAAAGGAGTTACTCATTATACACACTGGTTTCAACCGCTAACTGGATCAACGGCAGAAAAGCATGATTCCTTTTTCACTCCATTTGAAAGCGATCGTGCAATCGACCGATTTTCTGGCGGAATGTTGATTCAACAAGAACCCGATGCTTCTTCTTTCCCAAATGGTGGAATCAGAAATACATTTGAAGCACGTGGTTATACCGCTTGGGATCCTACCTCTCCGGCATTTATTATGGGAACGACTCTTTGTATTCCATCTATCTTTATTTCTTACACCGGTGAAACATTAGATTATAAAGCACCTTTGCTACGAGCTTTAAATGCTGTAGATGAAGCTGCGACCGATATTTGCCGTTCTTATTTTGATAAGAATGTAACTAAAGTTAGTCCGACTCTCGGTTGGGAACAAGAATATTTCCTAGTTGACTCTGCCTTGTATAATTCAAGACCAGATTTAGTGATTACAGGAAAAACGCTTTTAGGGCATTCTCCTGCAAAAGGTCAGCAATTAGATGATCATTATTTTGGGTCAATTCCTACTCGCGTTATGAATTTCATGAAAGAGTTAGAAATCAAATCAATTCAATTGGGGATTCCTGTAACGACTAGACATAATGAAGTTGCTCCAAATCAGTTCGAATTGGCGCCAATGTTCGAGGAAGTTAACGTGGCGGTAGATCACAACTCCTTATTAATGGATTTAATGGCGAGAGTTGCGCACAAACATCACTTCCATATATTATTTCATGAAAAACCATTTGCTGGTGTAAACGGAAGTGGGAAACACAATAACTGGAGTTTAGCAACAGATACGGGCGAGAATCTTTTGAGTCCAGGAAAAAATCCTAAAAAGAATTTACAGTTCTTAACCTTCTTCGTGAATACTTTAAAAGCGGTTCATGATTATGCAGATTTATTAAGAGTAAGTATTGCGTCTGCTGGAAATGATCACAGACTTGGAGCGAACGAAGCGCCACCTGCGATTATCTCTGCATTTATCGGTTCTCAACTTTTCGGAGTTCTAGAAGAGCTGGAAAAAGTAAAAGACGGAAAACTATCTCCCGAAGAAAAAACAGATCTCAAATTAAATGTTGTTGGTAAAATTCCTAATATCTTACTAGATAATACCGACAGAAATAGAACTTCGCCTTTTGCCTTTACTGGAAATAAATTTGAAATCAGAGCAGTTGGTTCCTCAGCGAACTGTGCCGAAGTAATGACTGTGATGAATGCCATTGCAGCGAAGCAGTTTAAAATGTTCAAACAAGAAGTTGATGCCTTGGTTGAAGATGGCTTAAAGAAAGACGAAGCGATCTTTAACGTATTAAGAGAATACATCAAGGTGTCTAAAAACATTATGTTTGAAGGCGATGGTTATTCTGCGGAGTGGGAGGTTGAAGCAGCGAAGAGAGGTTTAAATAATTTGAAAACGACTCCGCAAGCTCTAAGCAGAGAGTTGGATCCGAAATTCATCGCGCTTTACGAAGAACTTGGGATTTATACCCACCGCGAAATGGAAGCTCGTAATGAAATTAAACTGGAAAAATATTCGACCACTATTGCTATTGAAGCCAGAGTAATCGCTGATATCGCACGAAATCATATTATTCCATGTGCTTTGAATTATCAAAACAGATTGATCGAGAATGTGAAAGGTTTGAAAGAAATTTTTGATAAAACAGAATTTCAAACTTTAGCTAAGGAGCAGATGAGTTTGATCAGAGATATTTCTGGTCACGTTAGTATTATCAAACTGGAAGTAGAAAACCTGCTTGTAGCAATTCAAAATGCCAAATCAAAAGATAGCTCCAAAGAAATGGCTGAGTCGTTCTGTGAGGAAGTGATTCCATTCTTTGCTAAAATTAGAAACTCATCTGATGAATTAGAAATGATGGTTGACGATGAGCTTTGGCCATTGACGAAATACAGAGAACTGTTGTTCACGAGATAGACAGCATTTTCTTATAAAATTATAAAGCCCTATTTGTAGGGCTTTTTTGTTGTCTTAAAAGATTGGTCTTCAAGTCTGATAGAGGAATCCAATATTGTCGATAGATTAAAAGTATAAATGTTAACAAATCTTAATTTAAATAAAAAAGCAATCCCTTAAATAAAGGGATTGCAAGGATTATTCTTTTAACATTATAAAAAATACTGTTAAAATGTGTTAAAGTATCAACTCCGATAGGGTGTTTTCACCCGCGGGTTTGACCGAATACCTACTTTTGTATTGCTTTTTAAACCAAATATTACGTTTTAACACGGAGAATCATATATATATGAAGAAAAGAATTTTGTTTTATTGTACCGCTATGTTCGCTACATTTTCACTACAGTCATGTGTTACCAACTATGTAGTTTCAACACCTACAACTTACTCTACTGAATACAAATCAAATGCCAAACTTGCATCTATAGACAATAAGAAACTTGCAGTTGCTAAACAACAGTTACTTAATAGTTTCAAAGATGAACAGGTAGTTGCTGCCAGAAGTTTAGAAACTATTGTTAAAAATGAGGAAATCTCGAAAGCGATTCGTTTCTCTAAAAAAATAGATGATATTTTAACGGAAGCAGAATCTTATTTAGGAACTCCTTATAGATATGGTGGAATGACCAGAAGAGGAATTGACTGTTCAGCATTTGTATTATCAGTATTCGGTGCCAGTGCCGGAATGAACTTACCAAGAGTAGCAGCTTCCCAGGCACAAGAAGGAGAGAAAGTAGAAAAAAGCGAGCTTCAAAAAGGAGACTTGGTTTTCTTTTCTCACAGTAGAGGTAGAATTTCTCACGTCGGAATCGTAGAAAGTGTCTCAGAAGAAGGATCAGTAAAATTCATACACGCAGCCACTTCAAGAGGCGTAATGATTTCTTCATTGAATGATTCCTATTGGGGACCTAAATTCAGATTTGCCAAAAGAGTATTATCACAAGAAGTCTTCAATGACAACTTAGCAAATAATTCAAATTAAATAATTGATATTTTAAAGAAAAAGCCACCTTTTAGGGTGGTTTTTTTGGGTCTAAAAATGAAGAGTTATTATTTGTAGAAGCATAACAGTTTTCGCTTCTTTCAAAACCCGTCCTGCTCTTCGTTGCAATTCCTCATTTCGCCGCTCTCCGCTTCCGCGGATTGCGCCTCATTCCGGGATTTTCACTGCGATCAGGGCTAGAAGATCAACTGGTTTTTTTTCAGTAGGATTTTCGTATAAAAAATTGTTTTATGTTGGATAATGAACGTGTATTTCCTTATAGTTATATCTGCACATTTAGAATATTTTTAAATCTGTTTTTGAAATAAACCCTTGCCATCAAGCATTTTAGGTAAGAATATTATTTCCCAAAGATGCAGAAAGTTGCGTATATTTGAGAGTTAGCCACAATTTTATGAAGACACTAACTACATTTTTAGGATTATTAATTAATATCATTGTATTTTCAAAATGTTCAAACATTGGAATTTCTGTATTTCCAAATAAAACTGAAATTAATAAAAATTCTATTTTTTTGATTGAAGGATTTGCTTCGAGTCAAAAAATTATCAATTCTCTCAATAAAGAATACAGAATATACCTGCAAAACGGAAATCAAAAAATAACTCTAAATATTGTAAAAATCAATGTTGGGGATTTTCAACTTACTCAAGCGATTTTAAAACCAGAATATCCACTTGAAATTGGTAAAGAATACATTTTCAAAATTGATAATTTACCAAAATATGAAGTCGTAAATAAATTTAACAATTATAACTTTCAATCTAAACCAATTATTTATAAAGTAATTTCAAATGTTGATATTGAAAAGCCTCTAATTGAAAAAATGCCTTATGAGATAAATAAATCTTACATCGAGTATGGATGTGGTCCAGAATCAAATGTAATTTTTTCGTTTATTGCAAGTGATTCGTCTGAAATAATTATAAAAACAATAGTTAAAAATTTAGCCACAAAAAAAATAACTACTTTTTATTTAATTCCAGATAATAACAAATTAAGAGTTGGTTACGATATGTGTTCAGGTGCATTTAAATATGACTCAAATATGGTTTACGAAGTTGATTTTGATTTTGTAGATTCTTCCGGTAATGTTACAAAATGGAATAATAAAAAAATTAAATTTACAAAACCTACTAAGGAAAACAATCATGCGGAATAAAAAAAATGCGGCTAACAGAGGTAGCCGTTGCACAACCCT
>DIBY01000026.1 GCA_002415135.1 Flavobacteriales bacterium UBA5040
AGATTTTCAAATCTAAAGGAATTATTCACCAAGATTAAATTACGGAAACGAGAATTTGCTCACTCTTTTGTTCGATATGAATGCTTTGTGGGAAGAATATATTTTCCGTATTCTTCAAAAACACAAAACCGAAGAAATCGAAGTATCGTTTCAAAATTCCGATAAGTTTTGGGAGAACAAACGTATTCGTCCAGACATTGTATTGAAAACCAAAGACGAAACTTTTGTCATTGATACCAAATGGAAAATAATTGAAGTAAACAATCCGTCAGACGATGATTTAAAGCAAATGTTTGTTTATAATCTGCATTGGAAAGCTGAAAAAACATTATTACTTTATCCTAAAACTAATCAAATTGACAGCAATTTCGGAACATTTCATTATGACAATTTAGGCAAGAAATGTAAACTCGGTTTTGTGGATGTCACAAATGAGAATGAGAGATCAATCCAAAATAGTCGATTTATAGTAAATGAAATTTTAAAAAAACTAGAATCCTATTTATAAAAATAATCAGACAAGATATAAAACACTCCTAAACATTCGGCTAATGCTGATAGTTATTTTCCAACACCTTGATAATATCGCTTTCACGAAACAAGATTTTTCGTTCGAGCTTGATAAAAGGTATCAGTCCGTCATCTCTGTACTGTTGCAACGTCCGTTTGCTGATATGCAACATCTCGCAAACCTGTTCGCCTGATAGGTAGATTTCCCCTTTTAAGAGTGGATGAAAATATTCCCTGATATACAGCAGTTCATTTTTGATGCCTACCACAGCTTCAAGCAGTGCAAGCATATCTTCGTTTGAATTTCCAATCTGTTTCATTTCTTTTGCTTTTTTAACGGTCGCTCTCCCTGCATAAATAATTCCACTTCGGATAATCTGAAATATGTTTTCCGATTGATTTGCGTTGCCCCAAGAATGCCCTTTGCCCTGTAAGTCTGCAAAGTTCTTTTGCTAATGTTCAGTAGTTGACAGGCTTCCTGTTGGTCAAGCCATTTTGTTGCTTGTTGCAATGCTTTGTAGGGCAATGTAATTTCCTTAATCAATAAGGATACTTCCTTTACTTCCCTGTGCAATGCTTTCAAAATCTGAATGTCTAAAACTGTTATTTCCATATCTGCATCATTTAAACCTCGAAAATAAAAGCTATTTACATAGGTAATTCCAATGTTGCCGTCAGAGGTAGCGTTTGGCGTTCAGATGTAAAATACTCGGCTACAATCCCAACTTTGGCTTATTATTTTTCTGGAGAGCTTGTTGCGGTTTGATTGCGTTGTCTGTCTTCAAGGCAGGCTTATTGTTTTTCTGTACAATCTGACTTTTTTCATCGTTTTTGAAATCCGAAAGTAAAATCGTTTTTGTTGCACCTATTATGCTTTCAGGTTCTGTAGTCTGTTTTTGTTGTTCAGCACGCTTGCCCCCGAACAGCTTGCCCAGACCTAAGCCCTTTGTATCTTTGAATTGACGTTTAAAATTGGTAATGAAATTGGAAATCGGGTCGCTATGCTTATCGACCTGCATAAAAGGAGTGTTCTTTTTCTTCTCGGATAGCTCGTTTTCTTTACGCTCTTTTTCGGTAATTGTTTTTTGTGCCATAGGTTAAAAATTTCCCCTAATTTAGAACACAAGAGAATGTATTATTTTAATTTGGCATTACGTGGCAGTATTTGGCTTGTGTTGGCACAATATAAATGGAAAGCAATCCTCAAAACACTTTAAATTTTCCTGGCAAAGCCCCTTCACATTTAAAAAGTTTTGTACGGATAAGAGAAAGCATACCAAAAACACCCAATACTTATCCCATACGTGTTTTTTGTATCCTTTCTTTGATTGGAATGGATTAAAAAAAGAACAAAAGATAGCAAAGATAAGGTGGACAGCCACCGCACCACCCAACCAAAAGACTACGGCATAATGGCAGTGCAAATATGGTGGCTTCGCCCAGTTATTGTGTGTGATTGCCCTGCCACCCTTCGGGACTTATTCCGTTTCCTTTTGGTTTTTCCACCTGTCCGCCTTGTTAAAATGGCTTTCTTTTTTTTCTGTTTTTTTGTTTTGGAAACAATTTTAAAAGGAGTTACGCATCCTGACCAACGGATGGTTATCAAAATAACGGCTTGTGCTTATCGTTATATATTTCCTTAATGAGTTCCCCGAACTCCTGAAAGTGGTATTCTATAATGTTGTCTAAATACGCATAAATCGTCAGTTTGTCGATGCCCATAATATTGGTAAGCCTGTTAAATGTTTCGTGGTGTTCCTGCCGTACATAGACCGATTTACCCCTACTTGCAGTACTGTTCGGAATTTTAAAGAACTGTCCACAGTAATCCTCTTTGGTCAGCTTCTTTGGTTTGGAGGTACTTTTTTTCGTACTGTTCGCTGACGGTTTAGTTTGTTCCGTTTCTGTTGCTATTTCCTCGGGTTCTTCTCCTGCCATTACACGCATAATAGCTTCCTCATCAACTTCGGATTTTACAAAGTCTTCCCGATGTGTTATTCCTTGTTGTTTCATCAAAGGTTGCTTCTTTTCATCAGTTAGGAAATTTTCAATAGAAAAATCCTCTTTTTCGGGTTGCTGATTTTTGTTTTCTTCGTGCATCATATCTCTCAATTTTAATATTATATGTATTTAGCTGTTTGGCTAGCTAAGCAGTCAGTTGTATGTACTGTTGTATCTATGTAACAACCTATCTACCTATGCACCTGCATACCTTTAATTAGCTAGTTTATTAACTCAAAAATCTGTAATTGGTCTGCATTCAATCACGCAGATTTGCTGTCGGGATTTATGCAGATTGGCTACATAGTTAAGGTTATAACCAATCAGCCAGTTAACCAGTTAACCAGTTACAAAGGAAATAAAAGCAATTCCAATCCCCATAAAGGTGGTAGTATTTGGCGTTTATTGGCTTTGTTTGGCGTGATTGTAAGTCGTTGTTATTCAAATGGTCTTATCGAACTTTGTAACGAAACCGATTAGCTTTTTCGGCTAACTCCAATCCGTTTGCAAAACGGATTTTTCTGAACTCCTGTTCAGAGCAAGTTATCTCTTGAGGTCCTCGAAATAAATTTCCGCACCTCAAGAGCACTTGCCCTTGCAGGGGGCTGGAAACGGCTCCGAAGTCGCTCGTTTATGTAAAATTAAAAATAGATTCTTATGGAAGAAAAAAACAGAAAACAGATTAAGAAAACAGGGCGAAAACCAAAGATTGACCCTGCGGTTCATCGGTATTCCATCAACTTGAATGCACAGGATAATGCCAAGTTTCTTGCCCTTTTTGACCAGTCAGAAATGAAAGTCATTGCTCATTTTATTACCGCTTGCATCTTTCAAAAGCCGGTAAAGACCGTTAAAATTAATATGGATTCCATCGAGTATCACGAAAAACTGACCCGATTTTTTAGTCAGTTCCGAGCAATCGGAACAAATTATAATCAGATTGTGAAGATATTATACCGCAATTTTTCCGAGAAAAAAGCAGGAACATACCTTTTTAGATTGGAAAAGGAAACCATTGAATTGGTACAAGTTACTAAAGAAGTTATCCGTTTGACACAGGAATTTGAAGAGAAGTATCTGAAAAAAGAGTAAGGTTATGATTGCAAAAATTGGAAAGGGAAGCAATATGTATGGAGCGATTTTGTACAATCAACAGAAAGTAGATAAAGAAAACGGAGCGGTTCTGCTCTTAAACAAGATACCTGACACAGTTGACGGCAAGTATTCCGTAGCCTATTTTAACAAATGCTTTGAGCCGTATTTATCGGCAAACATCAAAACGGAAAAGACGGTACGCCATATTTCGCTGAACCCAGATCCTGCGGATAAGGTAAACGATGAACAGTTTACCGAAATGGCTCAGGAATATATGGAGCGTATGGGATACGGCAATCAGCCCTATATTGTTTTCAAACATACGGACATTGACCGAACGCATATACACATTGTTTCAATCTGCGTAGGTATTGACGGAAAGAAAATCCCCGATGATTACGATCATCCACGCTCAATGGCAATCTGTCGGGATTTGGAGCAGAAATATGACTTGCACAAAGCCACCCAGCAGGAGCAGAAACAAACGAATAAAGTTTTTAAGCCATTAAATCATAAAAATGGAGACATCAAAAGTCAGATTGGTTCTGTGGTACGGCATCTAACAAAGTATTACAGCTTTTCAACTATGGGGAGTTATAATGCCTTGCTATCACTTTTCAACATTACAGTAGAAGAAGTAAAAGGCGAACGTAACGGTCAACCTGTAAACGGATTGGTTTATGTAGCATTGGATGAGAACGGAAATAAAGCAAGTAATCCGTTTAAAGCATCACTTTTCGGAAAAGATGCAGGAATTGCACATCTGCAAAAACATTTTGAGCAGTCCAAAGAGAAAATGAAAACCAACCCTGCGAGGTCTGTCCTAAAGAATACCATTGAATTGGCTATACAAACCACAAAGAACGAAACAGATTTTAAAAAGCAGTTGACCGAGCAGGGTATCAATACGGTTATTCGTAGGAACGATAGCGAACGGATTTACGGTATTACGTTTATCGACCACGAAAGCAGTAGTGTTTGGAATGGTTCTGCATTGGATAAAAACCTGTCCGCAAATGTATTCAATGATTGGTGGAACAACGGAAATAAACCCGAATTGAAGATACAAGATAGCCCTGTTTCTAAAGCAAAGGAAATAGACAACGTACCGACAAAAGACCTTTTTGAGTTTCTTTCAAATGAGAATTTGTCTAATTCTCATTTGGGATTGTTCAGCTTGTTGCCCGATGCACAGGGTGAGGATTACGAGGAAGAACAGTTTGCTAACCAAATGAAGAAAAAGAAAGGTAGAAAGTTATAACAGATGACATCATTGTCAATAAATAAATTTTAAAAAAATTCTAAAGCAAGTTTACCAATTTAGATATCCATCATTTTTATAGCAAGTATAATGTTTAGAATCTAAAAGTTTACTATTTTAGTAGATTCTTAAGGATTAAAAATCCCTAATCAAATAACGCTTATTTCAATGTCAGAAGAACAGAAGAAAATATTAGAGCAACAGCTCTGGAATATAGCCAATACGTTACGTGGAAAAATGAATGCAGATGAATTCCGAGATTATATTTTGGGATTTATTTTTTATAAATATTTGGCTGAAAAAATGGAAATCTATGCGAATTCCATTTTGGAAGAAGACCAAATTCAATTCAGAGATATCAAAGAAGATACGCCCAAAGGTTTAGAATATATTGAAGCTATTCGGGAAGAAGCTCTGGAAACATTGGGTTATTTTTTAAAGCCTTCTGAACTATTTAGTGAAATTACCAAAAGAGGTGATAACAATTTTATTCTTGAAGATTTACAAAAAATCCTGACCAATATCCAGCTCAGTACAATGGGTACACAAAGTGAAGAAGACTTTGAGGACTTGTTCTCTGATATGGATTTGAATAGTAATAATCTGGGGAGAACGGCTGATGCTAGAAATACACTTATCGTAAAAGTTTTGAAGCATCTCGATGAAATTGACTTCAAATTGAATGATACAGAATTAGATGTTTTAGGTGATGCCTATGAATATTTGATTGGTCAGTTTGCCAGCGGTGCAGGAAAAAAAGCTGGGGAGTTTTATACCCCTCAAGAAGTTTCTAAGATTCTTGCAAAGATTGTTACAACTGGAAAAAACCGTTTAAAATCGGTATATGACCCAACTTGTGGTTCAGGATCATTATTATTACGTGTGGCAAGAGAAGTAAAGGATGTAAATAATTTCTACGGACAAGAAATGAACCGCACAACGTACAATCTTGCCAGAATGAATATGATATTACATGGAGTGCATTATCGTCAGTTTGATATTAAACAGGAAGACACACTAGAACATCCACAGCATTTGAACGATATGCCATTTGAAGCGATTGTCGCAAATCCTCCTTTTTCAGCGAAATGGAGTGCCAATCCATTATTTTTAAATGATGACCGTTTTAGCCAATATGGAAAATTAGCACCATCAAGCAAGGCTGACTTTGCATTTGTGCAACACATGATTTATCATTTGGCAGAGAATGGAACAATGGCTATTGTTCTTCCACATGGTGTGTTGTTCCGTGGAGCAGCAGAATTACACATCCGTAAATACCTGATTGAACAGAAAAATTATTTGGATGCAGTCATCGGCTTGCCTGCCAATATTTTCTACGGTACAAGTATCCCGACCTGTATTCTGGTATTTAAAAAGTGTAAGGAAGATCCTGACCATATCTTATTTATTGATGCCAGCAAAGAATTTGAAAAGGTAAAGAACCAAAATATGTTGCGAGAAGAACATATCGATAAGATTGTAGAAACCTACCGTAACAGAACGACTATTGAAAAATACAGCCACTTAGCTACTTTAAAAGAGGTTGAAGAGAATGACTATAACCTCAATATTCCTCGCTACGTAGATACGTTTGAAGCCGAAGAAGAAATCGATATCCAAGCCGTAATGCAGGAAATCAAATCTTTAGAAGCGAAACGAGCGGAACTGGACAAAGAGATTGATGTGTACTTCAAGGAATTGGGACTTGTTTTTTAATTTTTTATATCCTTAATGTTTTTACTAACGAAAATTGAATCATCGAGATGATAAATAAAAAATTAAAAGTAGGAAACGTTCCTAATTTGAGATTTCCTGAATTTACTGAAGAGTGGGAAACTAAGAAGTTGGGAGAGATTTCTTCTGTTTCTTCGGGAGGAACCCCAAGTAGAGCAAATCCATTATATTGGGATGGAGATATCCCTTGGATATCAACTACATTAATTGATTTTAATCTTATTGAAAAATCTGAAGAATATATTACACAAGAAGGTCTTGAAAATTCATCTGCAAAACTATTTCCAATAGGAACTTTGTTGATGGCAATGTATGGACAGGGTAAAACGAGAGGGAAGGTTGCAATATTAAATATTGAAGCAACAACAAATCAAGCCTGTGGAGCAATAATAACTAATGAAGAAGTTCTTAATTCTTTTTTTGCTTTTCAAAACTTAGTAAAAAGATATGATGAAATAAGAGATTTAAGTAACCAAGGTAGTCAAGAAAATCTAAGTGGAGGAATCATTAAGGGAATAAAAATTACTTTTCCTAAGTTGTCCGAACAAATCAAAATCACTTCTTTCTTATCGCTAATCGATGAAAGAATCCAAACCCAAAACAAAATAATTGAGGAGCTGAAGTTATTAAAGAATACGATTCGCTATCAGCTATATGAACAAATTCTTAATCAAGAAAATGAATATATTCAAATTAAGGACACTTTAAATTACGAACAGCCCACTAAATATTTAGTTACAAATACTGATTATTCCCCTGATTCTTCCTTGAATCCAGTTTTGACAGCGAACAAAGCTTTTATATTAGGATATACAGATGAATTGTTCGGGGTTTACAATAAAGGTAACTGTATTATTTTCGATGATTTCACAATGGATATGAAGTTTGTTGATTTTCCATTCAAAGTAAAATCTTCAGCAATTAAAATACTGACGGCTAAACCAAATGTGAACCTAAAATTTATATTTGAATATTTGTCATTTTTAAATCTATCGTCAAATGAACACAAACGGCATTACATTTCCGAAATTGAGCCTATGAAAATTCAATTGCCAAATTATATTCAACAGAAACATGTTGCAGATTTTCTATCAAGTATTGATGATAAAGTAAAAACTGAATTTGAAATTCATATGCTATTAATTAAGCAGAAACAATATCTTCTAGCAAATTTATTCATATAAACAAATTTGCTAAAAAGTATGTCTTTTGTCTCTCTAACTTCTGTAAGATATTGGTTTCAATCTCAATTTTTCCATCGATAGATAATAAGAAGCTAGCTATTTTATGTTGCTCTTCAATTGTCGGAAAATCTATTTTAATTCCTAATAATGTAGTCTCATGTATCCGTTTGCTTCCAGAACCTGCTGCCAAATCTTCTAATCTTTTGTAAAAATCTACTCTGCCTAAAAAATAGATTAGATATGCCGTGTTAATTTTTGAGTGTTTAATATCCAAAGCAGGTACGTCTCCAGAAGATAAAAATCCATCAAATTCATCAGGAATAATACCAAAAGCTCCGTTAAAAAGATTTTGCTTTCCGTAAATAAATTGTCCTTTCTTTCTAATGAAATAATTTGTTGCACCTAATGATAAAGTATTTGTATTATCATTTTGAGAAACACCTTTTAAATGAAGTTTTACAGTAAGTAATCTACTTTTGTCAATATTCTTTGATTTTATTTTTTCTGGAACAGACATAACTTCTGCTAATTCTTTCGAGACCCATTCAGGAAAATTATTGCCATTTTTATCTTTAAATTTCAATTGACCAGAGATTATTTTCTTACTAAGCGTATTCACATAGGAAATAAAATCCTTAATTAAAGGGCTTTGTCAGAAACTAATTCTAAATCAAGTACCAAATAAGAAAATAAATAATTGTGTTTCTTGCCATTCATCATCATTTACAGAATCCGATGTAATTGATAAAAATGGAATTTACCCAATTTATGGAGCTACAGGTGTTATTGCATTTACGGAAAATTCTCAAATTAATGAAGATGCGATTTTAATAATAAAAGATGGTTCTGGAGTTGGAAAGGTTCAATACGCATCAGATAAGTTTTCGGTTATTGGTACTTTGAACTATCTAACTGTAAAACCAGATGTTAATTTGAAGTATATTTTTTTCTGTTTAAAATTCTTCAACTTTGAGAAATACAAAGTTGGCTCTGGGATTCCACATATCTATTTCAAGGATTATGGAGAATCATTAATTTTTTGCCCATCACTTGATGAACAAGGTAATATTGAGAAATTACTATCATCACTTGATGAGAAAATAAATCTTGAAAAGACGTTATTAAAAAAATATGAGATACAAAAAAAGAACCTTTTACAGAACTTGTTTATATAAATAGGTTCTGTAACAAATATTGTTTTTGAGAATGGTATTTATCTAAGACACTATCCTATCAAGTGTG
>DIBY01000024.1 GCA_002415135.1 Flavobacteriales bacterium UBA5040
AGGGTTGTGCAACGGCTACCGTTGTTAGCAGAAGTTTTATTTATAGTTAATTTTATGGTTTAATTCTAGTGGATTATCGTTTTCTGCTATATTTTTTCGTGACTCTTTACTCATTTCGTTTATATCCATTTTGTTTCCATTGGCGTCGGTCATTGTAACTCGCATTCCCATCTTAGCATTCAGATTGTATGGGTCGTTATAATATGATTGCCCTAAAGTTTCATATTTCTTCCAATCGATTATAATGTTTTTACTTCGAGCATCAAATAGATTTGTACCTTTTTTTACTTGTATCAAGTTGAAGGAATAATCATTGTTTGAATCTTCTATTGAAATAATTAACCCTGGTAAACCATGAAATATATATGGACCATCGCTAAAAGGTAATTCTGTAGTAAACCAAGCAATCCAATTTCTCCCTCCATAACTTACTTCTGCTTTTTGTGTTCTATATTTTCCGATTATTTTTTGTTCAGGTGCAATTTTCCAATCCAACTTTTCATCAATTGGAAGTAGATAGTCATTTCCTAAATAAGTTATCACTTTTGAAACTTTATTTTGCGTTAAATCTTTCTTAGTATAAAATTGGTACTCAACTCCCATTTTAAACATTCCATTGCCTTGATTTAACTTTATGGAATCAGTTTTTTTATCTTCGTTTTCTCTAAAAATCGAAATGTTATCTTCTAAATCTAAAATCATGGTATCGCTATTAATTTCATTTGGTTTTTCGGTATTCATTTTATATTTAGCTTCGTAAATAAAACTAAATTTCTGCGAAAAACTCACAGTAGATATTATCAGAAAGAATAAAGTATATTTCATTTTTTAAAGTTTGGATGTGAAAATTTATGCTAACGGTTGGGTATTTATGCAGGCGGGCTAAAAATACGAAAACTTTATACTTGCTAAGATCTTTATTAATCGCTAAAATCTTCAATGAAAACTTCATACCCGCATGTAGAAATACCGTTAGCAGCAGTTTTTTATTTTAGCAGGTCGATTTCGATGATATTATTGTCTTTTTTTAAACGTTCCATCCACTGATCATGTAGTTCTTTTATTATTTGTGTAGAAGTTCTAAAATTTCCATTTGCATCTCTTTGGTCTGGTATTTTACCAACTAAATCAGCTGTTGGATCTTTTCGAAAATTCTTATATTTTTTTACATATTGATCATAGTTCAAATTATAGCTTTTAGAATTATCCACATTTGGATAGTTAAATTCGGTAGTGTTACTTTTTATTCCTTTTAGTTCAAAAGTGTGATTTTTATTATGATCTTCAATTTTCAGAATTAGACCGGGAAGGTTTTTGAATTTATAGGGCCCATCCTGAATTGGCATTTCTTTAGTAAACCACGCAGTCCATTTTCTTCCGCCAAAATCAGCCGTTGCTTTTTGCACTTTATAACCCAAGATTGTATCAAAACTATTTTCTAAATGCCATTTTAAATCAATATCTTGTTTAACAATATATTGATCCCAAAACATGATCGTTATATAGTTGATAAGATTTGAATTAGGATACTTTACAACTCTATCATTAACCATCGCTTTATTAAACGGCATTGCCATATTTCCCTTCTTACTTTCTGCTAACTGAGTTGAATCAGAAGCATATCTTTCGAAGCTATAAAATTCAGATCTATCTTTTTGAATATTCAAAATCATTAACTCATGTTTCAATTCATCTCTCATAGTTGAATCAGGAATAAATTTATAATCGTATAAAAATAATTTGTTCTGGCCAAATGCGAAATTCGTTAGAATAAGAAAAAGTAAAAATTTGATTTTTTTCATTTTTTGCGAGATTTTTGTGACATTGCAGATACTGTTTGCAAACTGTTGTTAGCAGACGTTTTTTCTATTTTGCTAATTTCTCTAATTCGGGTAATTCACTTTTATACTTTTCAACGTCCCAAATTAAATTCCAATTTTTCACATAGTCAGAGATTGAACCTAAGCCAACTTCTGCTCTTCTTTTATCTACATTGTCAGGATCAATTAAAGGTAAAACATATTGAGTTTTAGTATTTGGATTTGTTCCTATCTGGCTTCCGTATATTTGTTTTCTACCTTCTCGCATTTCTATTCTGTCAATTAACAAAGCTAAAGAACCTGCATTTGCATTTCCTTTTATTACAGCTTCTTTCATCATTGGTAAATAATTTTTTTGTGTTTCCAAATCTGAATGCTGAATGACTAGAAATAATGCACTGTTGGCTTGTGCACCTACTATGTCTTTACCAACCCAGCCTTTTTCATCTAATATTTTTTTTACTTTTAATAAGTTAATTGAGTCGTTATGAAGTGTTATTTTCCAGAGATCCTGCATTTCTTTACTATCATCACTGAATTTTTTTAGAGTTTCATGTATTTGCTTTCTATATTTTTGGTCTTCGTCAAGAATTGCCAACAATTCAGCCTGCAAAGATTTGTCGTAATTTGCTTCTATTAACTCTAATTTTTTTTCTAACTTTTCAACTGTTTTTCGCCATTCTTTTTTTGAATGTAAATTTTCTAAATCAGTATCAGAATTTAAGTGCTTTAGATTTGTCCAACCTTTTTCTATGGATAAGTTCAACCATTTAAATGCTTTTTTTGTATTTCCTGCCAAAGAAGATACGCAAGCGCCATTATATAAGTGACTTGGATTTTTGCTTTCAATTTTAAAAGCTTTATCATATAAATCAGTAGACATTTTATAATCTTTTGTTTCATATAATTTGTTTGCTTCACTTATTAATTTTGAATATTCTTGAGCATTAAAGCTTGTGAATAAAAATAATAATAACAAAGTATAAAAACTGTTTCTCATTTTTTTTTTGTATTTAATTGTTAATTTAGATGTTTATGTTCTGTTTTTAAAATGTCTGGTAACGGCTTAGTATTTCTGCAGACGGACTAAATCTTCGATGAAAACTTCATACCCTGTGCAGAAATAATGTGTCATCAGGAGTTTCTTATTTATATAAACTCAATTCTAAAAAGTTGTTAGTCTTTTTTAGATTATCTCTTACTCTTTGTTCCTTATTTCTACTAACTTCAGATTGCGTTAGTGTTTTTCCACTTGCGTCTGTAACAGTAATATTAGAAACTTCTGAACTTGCATAAATTAGTTTAATTTTTTTAGCTGGATCTTTCAAATTGTCTTGCTATCCATTTGCTACCTCCAAAAGTGGTTGTAGCTTTTTGAACTTTAAACCCGAGTATTTCGCCAAATTCTGATTCTCATATTGGGGATCATTGTCCCCCTTATTTCTTCTATTTAAAAAGGGTGGGATTGTACTTGGAAGGTGAATTCGCAATTATTTAAATTAAACATTTGCATAAACTACTTCTTTTTATAAAAAATCATTTTGTCAAGTTCAATAGTGTTATCATTTTCCAAAATTCCTTTGCGAGTCATTAAAGTTAGTTCTCTGAAATTGGTCTTTGCATATCCGCCGTGACCATCATCTTTGACAGTTTTTATGTTATTCGCTTTTACAAAACTAAAAGGATCATCATAATAATCTTGCTGAATTTTCTCAAAATTATCCCAACTTATTACTGTTCCATTCGACGGTGGATATAATTCAGTATTATTATACTTTTTAATACTTTTTAGTATAAAATTAAAATTATTTTCACTATCAGAAATCTGTATTATCAAACCTGGCAAACCGTGGAATATATAAGGACCTTGCAGTATTGGAACTTCAGTTGTGAACCAGGCAGTCCATTTTCTATTACCATAAGAAACTTCTGCTTTCTGACAATTATAATTTGCAATTTTAGTTGTATTTGTTAAGATTTTCCAATTTAATTCCTCAGTAATTGGAATATAAAACCTGTCGCGACTTGTTGGAGAGACTACATATTTTAAATTTTCTTGAGTAATTAAATCACTTATAATACAAATTTGTTCATTAAAACTATTAGGAAATCCCAAACCATATCCGGTTACCTGCGTTAAGGAATCTGATTGCCTTCTAATTTCAGACCGAAAAATAGATTTATTATTTTGGATCTCTAAAAAATAGTTTTTTGATATTGTATCATCACTTGTAGATGAAGGCTTATACGTAAGATTGTACCCAACTAGATATCTTTGTGCATCTAAAACGCAAAAATTAATTAGACAAAATGCTACTATAATATTTGTCATGATTGCGTGATTTTTCATGATTTTTTAAAAAGAACTCGAAAACAACCTAATAATTTGAGTTGTTTTCATTAATATTGTGATAATTCTAAAAAATTATTATTTTTCTTTAATTTTTCTTTTGCTTGCTGACCTCTCATTAATAAGATTTCCTGCCTTGAAATTTCCCTTCCAGTATTATCAAACATTTGTAGTTTCGCTTCCGAATTCTGGGAGAAAATCTGACGAATTTTTTTTGTAGGATCATTAGTATATTCTTTCCATAACTGAGTGAATTTTTTAGCAGAAATTTCCAATTGCTTATCTTCTAATTTACCATTAACAATTGAATCTACAGTGAGTTTTTTACTCCCTACAAATTTAAATGCATGATCACCTTTTTCATCTTGAATATTTAGGATCAGTCCGGGTAAACCATTAAATTTATAAGGCCCGTCTTGGATAGCTATTTCTGTAGTGAACCAAGCAATCCATCTTCTTCCACCAAATTCAGCAGTTGCTTTTTGGGCTTTCAAACCTTCAATTTCTTTATTTTCAGCCAGAATATTCCAATTTAATTTGCCTGCATTAAGTACAGAAAATTGATCTCCGTTAATTGCGGTGTGGAGCTTTGTTTCAAAATTGGGATATTTTTTGGTCACGGAATATTCAATTTTATAATTTAACGGAATTTTTGAAAAATCCACATGATGTGATTTCATAGATTGCGCTCTTTTCTTCTCAATATTCGTCAGAGAATCATAAACAAATTTTCCACTGCTGTAAAAATTTGAACCGTCTTGCGTTATATCTAAATTCATCAGTTCTTCTTCAATTAGATTTCTATTCAGAGAATCCATCTTAAATGAATACTCATAAGTTATTCTATGATTTTGGGATGATAATGGAACCGACAGTATTGAAAAAACAAAGAGGATAATATATTTTTGCATTGTATTTTTTATTTGAGAATGTTTTTATTTATCAATGATTGTATATTTTCGGGAATAAGATTTTGAAAGTCATCCATTGTAATCAGTGATGTTTCTTCAGCATCACTAAATTCAGGTCTAACGATATAGATATTTTGCACCAATTCGTATTTGTAGGAAAAGCCTTTTTGAGATATTTGGGACGTGTAATATTTTGCGATCGATTTCAAATCTTTAAGTTTGAAATTTGTGCTTTTGAAACTTTCGGTGATATAATGATTTGTTACTTCAGAATTTAAACCAAAGATGGATTGCTTTTTGGTTTTTAATGGCGAGTTATAAACAATATTAATAGTTAAATTATTCTCATTAGTAATTGTGTAGTCTTTTTCTTTTATTAGAATTTTATCATTTTCAATTTTTACATTATTCGAAATGCGGAGCTCCTCATAAAAAGAAAAAGGATAAATATTAGATCCTACGCTAAATGTTCTATTGGGATTTTCTTTATAAAAACGATTCAAGAAATCTACATTTTTCAATAGTCGTCTTTGAATTATTTTAGTTTTGCGAATATTTTGGGTTTTGGTATTAATCGTATATATAATTATTCCGTCAGAATAAGATTGCGCCGTATTGTTGATCAGTTGGTAAGAAATGAAGTATGCATATAAATTTAAATATCTTTTGGACTGATTTAAAATTACTACTTCATCGATATCTTTGGTTTTAAATTTCTTTAGAATAATAGTTTCATTATTTAATTTTGAGTTAATAAAACTTATTTGATAATCAGCATGAAATAGCTCTAAATTGTTTGAGTTATGTTCTGCGATATTTAATTTTCCATTCAAATCTGAAATTCCGACTATTTCTCCATTTTCATTTATTGCTTTTACATTTGGGATTGTATTTCTATTCTCATCCGTGATGATGAAGATTTGGGAGTTAACAAAGATATTAACTAGAAAAAAGCTTAAGGCAAATATTTTATTCATGGTTTTTTCAAATATTGATCGATCTTTCAATTTGTAGAATTACATTAAAATCTCAATCTGATTATTATCTTTTGCAAGTTCTTCCCGCGCATTAGCCTCGTTTTCTCTTAAGTACTTTTGTTTATATTCTTCATCCTTAAAATCAACTTCACCTCGAAAAACTTTCTGTTTTAATAGAAGTCCGGGTTCTTTTCGATCGGCTAACACCGACTTAAAGTAGGAATCGAAGGACAGATTCATAGCCTGAAAATATGATTTTTGACACAATAATTTGTAGGCATTAGATTCTATTTTCTCAAGGCCAATCAGCTCAAAATTGTGACTGTTAGTGACATCAGAAATTTTCAGAATTAAACCTGGCAATCCTGAAAATTTATAAGGTCCATCAGAAAAAGGGATATCATTTGTAAACCAGGCATTCCAAATTCTACCGCCAAACTCCGCATTTGCTTTTTGAACTGAATAGATCAACACACTATCTTTCTCATTGGTGATTTTCCAGTCAAATCTACGTTGATCCTTAACCTTAGAAACTGGAACTATCGTATGATTGCGCGTGTAGAAAAAAGTTTCTTTATGTTCTAAAATTCTTTTCTATTACATATTGAGTTCTAACAGATGAATTCGGCATCATCCAAATTCCTTTAATTGTATTTGCTGCCATTACTGACTCTAATTTTAACTTGATTTGAGAAAAGAAAACAGATTCCTTTTTATCTATATCAAGTTCCACACTCATTAATTCATCTAAAACATTTTGTTTATTCAATGAGTCAGGCGTGGATTTGTAGTTGTAATAAAAACGTACTCTTTGCGCCTGCATATATTAGGAGACTTTGATTAAAAAAAGAAGTGAAATAATTTTATTTTTATTTATCATAAATAAGTAGTTTATATAAAAAAAGTTATTAAAAAAAAACACCATTAAAATTAATCTTAATTATAAATGTTATTTAATCTTAATGAGCTTTTTTTTAGCGATTCCCGACAAATTTCTTATGTCTTATAATGTGGTGTTTTTTTCATGAAATTTGGTTATTAAGCGTACGTAAGTTGGCACGGAGTCTTTCAGGGCGGGTTGTTTGTAGAAAGGAAATTTTGTCAATTTAAGGTTAATTATTCTCAGTGAGGAAAAGTTTTTCCGATGATATGTATGTAAATTGAGATACTTGATATGGAAACTGCTCATATAATGAATTTCCCTCATTAAAAGTAAACCCATTTTTAAAATCTGATTTTGATTCTAAAAATAAAGCCTTTGCATCGGTCTCTTTTCCAATTTTAGCTAAAGACAACGCTTTATAATATTTTGCATCTGCAAAGTTTTTATATTCATTTATTGAAATATCTAAATTTTTTATTGCCTCATTGTAATTTCCCATCTCAAACTCTGTTATGCCTAAATAAAACAGCTCGTAAGGATTAATATAATTATTAACTTTTCCAAATGCTATAGATTTTTCTATAGATTTTTTAGATAATTGAAATTCGTTCAATTGTAAATAACATAAGCCGATCCAAAAGCTGTATGTATGATCCATAACGATTGCATCGCCGTTAATTTTTGTTAAATCGAGAAATTCATCTAAAGATTTTGTATAATTCTTTTGAAATATGCATTTTATAAATGCTCTATATTCTTTATAGTGATTGGTTGTATCATACTCAATCGCTCTATTTAAATATTTCATTCCAAGCTCATATTTCTTTTGTTTGAACAAAGGCATTGCCTTTTGCTGCCAATAAAAAGGGTCTTCAGGAATTATTGAAATAATCGAGTCTAAGTATAATTGATGCTCATTTAAAAAAGGAATAGTTTTACTGTCTTTATTTACAAGATTAAAAAACCTTTCTTTTTGCAAATTATCCAAGTTCTTTATTTTCGTTACATCTTGAGACAAAAGTAGCGTTGAAAAGCATAACGGTAATATTTTAAAAATAACTTTCATGTTGGATTTCGATTTATGCATTCTTTGTAATTGAAATTATAAGACAATTCATTTGTTTTTTAAATAGATAAAATTTTATTGCATTATTATTTATAATCAATTTTGTGATTTAATTCAATGGGATTATTATTTTCTCGCAATGTTTTCTGCATCCTTTTTGACATATCATTAAAACTTCTATCGAGTTGATTCCCTTTAACATCAGTAACAATCATCTTAGAACTTTTTGCTTTTAACTCAGCAAATGGTTCGGAATAAAAATTTTTTTGTAATTTTTCAAACATTGCCCAATCAATGAGTTTTCCTTTTTTAAAATTGGAGTAACCATTATTTTCCGCTTTATCCAAGCGAATAAGATTGAAATAATAATCTTTGTTGCTATCAGAAATACTAATTATAAGGCCAGGTAAACCGTGAAATATATAGGGTCCTTCTTGAGATGGAATGCTTGATGCGAAGCAAGCTTCCCAAGTTCTACCACCATAGTTCAGTTCTGCTCTTTGACAGCTAATATTAGCTATTAATCTTGTTTCTGGAAATATTTTCCAGTTCTGCTTATCATCAATTAAAATTTCATACAGATCATTATAAAGCGGAGTAGAAATCACTTTAAAAACATTATTTTTATTTAAATCTTTTCGAGTATATAATTGGTTGAAATTCAAATAATTTGATGATCTACTGCCTGTTTTTTGATTTAAAGAATCAACATCTTTATCTTTCTCTGATCTAAAAACGGATTGTAAGCCCGATATGTCTAAATAATAATTTTCACTCTTTGTAAAAGAATCACTGACTTTAGTTTTATAAGTTAGCTCATACAGACAAGTGATATTCTGGCTTTGCGACCAATTAAATTTTAAGAATAAAATAAAAACAAATACTAGTTTCATTCTGTATTTTTAAATTGTACAAATATTTCCACTGTCATAAAAAAGTAAATCCTTTTCATGAAAAGGAATTACTTTACTTTTTATTCATTTATTATGCACTACGTACATTTCCAACAATAACTGGTAATTTCTACTGTGCCTGGTACCTCAAGAACATGAATAAAGCAACTTAAGCCACATTGTTCACTGAAACCATCGCCTTGCGAGCAAGCATTCCCACAGTTACCAATTCCAGATCCATTAATTGCTTTTAAATCTTTTCTCGAAAGTTTTTTTAAATTTTTCATTATAAAAATGGTTTATTTTTTCCTTTATTAAGCTTGTCGGATAACTATATATTTCACTTTTCAAATGTGTAGATTTTCCTCAACATTATGCAAACGAAGCATATCGAAATTGATAAATACCGAGTTAAATATCAAATATATGTAGTGTTTGAGAAACAGAGTTTGTGAGATTCCATTATTTTTTGAGTAGCTCGTTTAAAGCTTGTTCGGAAGATAATCCTGTAGAAGACCCCAAAATTTTCATATTACTGTCAATTATTACAGTATAAGGAATGGCTGTATTGAACTTCAGTAATATTTGCAAATCGTTAAAAAACGGGTTGTTCTTATCTATAAGAAACTGCTTCCAAGGCATTTGTTCTTTCAAAAGTGCATTTTTCCATGAGTTTTTATCATCATCCGTAGAGATAGAAATAAATTCTATGTTTTCTCCATTGCGATCATATACCTTTTTAAGCATAGGAATTTCCATTCTGCAAGGAGCACACCAGCTTGCCCAAAAAACAATAAGATGCTTTTTATATTGAGGATCCAACACAGTAACTCTATTACCCTGTGTATTTTCTAGTAGAAGAAAGGTTATTTTTCCAATTTCTTTTGCTTTATTGTTGTATTCTAAAAGTTCTTTATATGGTTTGCTCTGCTTAATATTATCATCAAATAATTGCAGAAAATCATCAGTCTGATGGCTGTTAAAAACAGTTTTATTTTTAATAATACTATAAAGGATGTGATAGGAATAAGGAAACTTCTTAAGTTTTTCTTTTATCATATTTACATTGCCGGAAGTGTTGCTTGTAAAAATTGGGTCGCCGGTATTAAATAATGCCTCCGTTTGCCTGCCTGCTTGTATTTTAGAGATGGAGATATCCGCAAAAATTACGTCTGGAGGAGATATAATATTTACAGGAGTATATTCTTTTAGGTTTCCTTTTATTTTTATTACTGGATCTGTCATAAAAGTAGCAGACCCCCATTTAGGTACATTAGTAGTGTAAGATATAACCCTCTGAACGTTCTTTTTGTCCTTATGAAATATGCCGATATATAAGTGAATTACAAAAAATAAAACCTCCTGCAAAAATGTAGGAGGTTGATAAGAATTGTTTAAACTTTAACAATCGTAATTAGAGTTTACTGCTTCTGATAAATCATTAATAAATCCTGAACTCCCATCAGCTGAGTCGGAATCGAAAAAAACAATCATAAAATCTCCGCAAGCATTTCGAAATTCTACTCTCCACCTTTGTGAGATGCTCTTTTTAAAAGACACTTTAATGGTTTTGCCATTTTTCAATTTCACCTAGATTTGTGATGAATTGCTAGATGTTACAGATGTATGAACATCATTTTTTGTTGTAACATTTGCGTTTGCAAAAGAAAATGATGCAAACATAATAGAACATAAAATTACTACTTTTTTCATAAAAAAAATATAGTGGTTAATAAAATATATTTAATCTAAAAAAACATTTTCTTTTTTAAATCTCTCCATTCTCTTTCTTGTAATATCATTACCATTAGCATCAAATACTTCCATGTTACCCATATAAATAGAAGGGTTCTCAAGAAAGTCATTTCTTATTTTTAGAAATCTATCTTTATTTTCAATTTTCAATAATTTTAAATAGGGGATTTTTTCTATTTCCTGTGAACTCTTATTTATTTCAACTGCAGTAATTTCGATTGTTCTATTTTTGTTGTAAACTTCGAGAATAAGTCCCGATAAACCCTTGAAGCGGAAAGGTCCTTCAGTGCTGATTATTTCTGGGGCAAACCATGCGAAAAAAGTGTCGCCTGTCTCGGTTACAGTTTTTGCAAGCTGGCACTCAAAGTCTTTGATTTTCTTTTTATTAGGAAGAAGCTCCCAAACAAGCGTTGGTTCAGGAAACTCATAATTGTAGAAACCAAGCGGAAGAGTAGTATAAATGGCTTGGTCCTTTTTATAAACCTGCCCTCTACTTTTCGGTTTTCTTGGTATATTCCCCATAGAGGTTGGGATTGTCGCTACTGAACCTCCACTATTGAGCGCGTGATAATATTCCTTTTCATCCTTATTATAATAAATGGACTCATTACTATTGTAGAGAAGTATATTTTCAGATTCTACAACGCCGGACCTATTTAGGCTATCTTTTATAATACTAGATATGTATACAACTTCTACATCAGCACTAGAAATTTGCGCAAAACAAATAAAAGCATATAGAAATAACAATAGTGATGAGACTTTCTTAATCATTTAGTAAAAATATTAACAATTTACGAATTATATGTTATTTTATTTAATTATTTTACTTTATAAGGGCACCTCACCTTTCATTTCGTAATGGATTTCAAAGTGTCCTTTTGTTACTTCTGCACTATCTATTTTATCGAGCATAGACCATTTAAATAAATAAACAGTACCATCAGGAAGATTGGGAATATCTCCTACAATCTTTACTACATTATTTTTACCACACGAATAAAAAAGTAACAATAAAGAAATAGCATAAAACAGTTTTTTCATATTTTTTTTCATCAGTATTCTATTTTATGATTTAACTCAATGGGATTATTATTTTCTAATAACATTTCTTGTGTTTCCTTAGTTCTTGTTCGGTAATCAATTTCCATTGTCCCACCGTTTCCACTATCTTTAACAACTTTCATCCCTTTCGCTTTTGCAAAATTGTATGGACTGTCAAAATAATCTTGTAATATTTTATTAAATTGGCTCCAGGTTATTTGTTTACCACCTGCTGTTTCATACAAGGAATTATTCGCCAGGTCTTTTATCTCAGTAGCTTTGAAAACAAAATCTTCTTGTTCATCTTGAATTTGCAAAATAAGACCTGGAAGCCCATGAAAATAATAAGGACCTTCTGAAATTGGAATCTCTTTCGTAAACCATGCTGACCAATTTCTTCCTCCGTATCCAACTTCTGCTTTTTGGCAGTTAAAATTGGCTATTACGGCAGTTTCCGGTAAAATTTTCCAATTTAACTGATCTTTGATTTTAATGAAAAATTTATCACGACTCATAGGTGAAACAAAATGCTTTTCAAAAACATTATTATAGATATCTTTTACGAAATAAAACTCATAATTAGGATTTGTATTGTAGCCAGTTCCAAACCCTGTTTTTTTTATGAGTGAGTCAGATGATCTTCGCATTTCTGTACGGAAAATTGATTTCCCATCTAAAATATCGAGTTTGTAATTCTGCTTTTTTATTTTGTCTTTTTGAGTCGGATTGGGTTTGTAAATAAGTTCGTAGGAAATGCTGGAAGTTTGTGCAGAAAGTGTTAAACTGAAAATAAGCAGCATTAAAAAGATCATCTTATGCAACAAAAAAAGGATAATTCTAATTAGTATAGCGCTCATTATTTCAACAAGTTAATTTCAATTATATTATGGAAGCTACTCAATTTTATAAGTAGAAAATTTGTAATTCTCGATAAGGATTACGGTCCTGTACAAATATTTATTTAAATTTTTCAGATGCCAGTAATTCCACTAACAAATGTGAAGATTCCCTCAACATAATGCAAGAGAAGTATCTCGAAATTGATAAATACCAGGTTAAAACAATAGTTTAAGTCTCTAAATAGTTATTAACTTACAAGATATTTTTATATACAACGAACAATTTGTAGTTAAATCTGTACTATTGCAAAAACTTAATGACTATGTGGAAAAAACAAGTAGTCCTTCTACTTATTGTATGTTACAATCTTTTACTTTGCAAAAGTGTAATAGACTTTAAGATTCCAGACTCCCTTAAAAATAGAAGTGGAAAGGAACTTACTGAATCCTATGATAAGGTTTTCAGAATCGATAATTTAAAATCAGAACTGTATGCAAATACAATTCTTCGTAAAGGCAAAATGACCAAAAATTCTAATTTAATTTATGATGGTTATTATAAACTTGCGCATGTGAAAGGTCTTGCTTCTGAAAATGGACATCCTTTTGCAGATTCACTCTTGCAAATGACAAAAAACCTTAATACTAAAGAATATCCAGCAAAAGCACATATTCTAAAAGGGACCCTACTCTATTATGATTTTAAGTATTCGGATGCACTCGATCATTTCATTACCGCACAAAAGCTAGCAAAAGATAAAAATAAAGATCAATATTTTTACGTAAAAAAACTTATTGGTATTTTAAAAACTGCTACAGGCGAAAATGAGGAAGCGCTTCCTCTCTTTATAGAGTACTATCAATATGAAAAAAATAAAATAGACGATAATAGAGGAGATACAAAAAACTATATCGGATCGATCTTTTCTTTATCAAACAGCTATAGTAAAAATGAAGACTATCATAAAAGTAAATTTTACTCTGATTTAGGTTTAAGAGAAAGCAAAAAATATAATGATTATACCTACTACACTTACTTTATACTGTCCGATGGCATTTCAAACTTCTACTTAAAAAAATATAAAGAAGCGATTAAACGTTTTTTATCAGTAGAAAAGGAGTTATTAAAGAATAAGGATTACGAAAATTTAGCAATTTCTTATTATTTCCTTGGTAAGACTTATGATCAAACTCAAAGAGAAAAAGAAGCGATCAATTATTTTTTAAAGACTGACTCCTTGTCATTTGCGTTAAATAAATTTCTACCTGTAACACGTGATGGATATGAAAGATTAATAGATTATTATAAAAAAGAAGATAATCAGGTTGAACAATTGAAATATATTAATCACTTGTTTTATGCAGATAGTGTAATGGCTCATAACAACAAATATATTGCGAAAGACATTTACAAAAAATATGACACCCCACTATTATTACAGGATAAAGAGCTGCTAATAAATAAACTAGCAAATAAAAACAATTCGCTACAATGGTTTCTTATCTTAAGTTCATTATTAGTTCTTGTCTTATTAGTTATATTTTTCCGTACCCGAAAGAGATTACGACGATATCAAAAGCAAGCTGTTATTCTTCTGGAGAATGTAGAAATTGAGAATAGTAATAAAGTACGCACCGTAGAAAGTGAGAATAGATTAAATAATAATAATCAAAAAAACAAAAGCACTTTATCTGAAGAGAATTACCACGACATAAAGACTAAAATAATTCAGTTTGAAAGTAGTAAAGGTTTTATACAGAACAATCTAACGTTAGTTAAACTTGCTGAAGATTTAGATACAAACCGTGACTATCTATCCAAATTTATAAATGAGGAAAAAGGAAAAAATTTCTCTCAATATTTAAACGAGTTGAGAATTAATTACATTCTTTTAGAACTAAAAAATGACAAAAAATTAAGAAAATACACAATTAGTGCTATTGCAAGTGAAGTTGGATTTAGTAATTCTGAAACATTTTCAAATGCATTTAAACGAACTACCGGAACTTTACCTTCCTTTTACATCAAACTTCTTGAAAAAGACCACGAAAACTAAATTACTGATTTTTTTATCATCAAATAATGAAACCCTATTTTTCTTTCTTTTTAATCGTACTCTATAGTATCTCATTTTCTCAAAAAATTTCTACAAAACAATTTGAGAACATTGATTTTGATAAAATGGATAACTTGGTACAATATCTCTCTTCTGAAATCCCCAAAATATATGATGAAAAAGATAAGTCAACATATTATGATAATATTTATAGGATCAGCATGGTTGCTGGTAAATATGATTTAGCACTTAAGGAATTGGATTCAGTTAGAAGTATTTTCATGGACGGCAATTCTACGATTGCAAATGCAATGGGGACACAACATGAAATTTATATTAAAACCATTGTTAATGCAGCTGCTGAAAATAATTTTGAATATATCTACAAAACTGAATTCAAAAAAAAGTACGAAACATTAACTGCTAAATCACAAATCATTTTACCTCTTTATTTTAAAGGTAATAGTGATAAAATAAGGAAAGGGCTTATAGATTTACTGCAAAAAGAGTTTATCGGAAAAGATAGTGTTGATGTAAAAACTGCTTTGAAACTTTGCAAAGACTACAACGGTTATATTGTCGTAAATAAATCTTTTCATCTAGCAAATGAGTATTTAAAAGAATATGACTCGGAAAACTTTACGGTCAAAGACAGTATTTTAATAAAAACCAAATCCAATCGCGATATATCTATAAGAATAGTATTAAATAATAAAATTAAAAAACCAGAATCAACAATTATCATCAATACAATTTATGCTGATGAAGATGATATCAATGACGCTAAAGTGAAGGCAAGTTATGGCTATAACTGTGTATATATTTATACTCGCGGAAAACACTTAAGCACTGATCAAATTGAACCTTTTGAGCATGAGCAAGAAGATATTAATGAGGTAATTGACTGGATCGTAAAGCAACCCTGGAGCGATGGCAAAGTTGGTATGATTGGAGGAAGTTATTTGGGTTTCAGTCAATGGGCAGCAGCCAAGAAATTACATCCAGCTCTTAAAACCATAATTCCTCAAGCCTCTGTGGGAATTGGTTCTATGGATTTCCCCATGAATAACAATGTCTTTGGTTCTTATTCTTTAAGATGGCTAAATTATGTAACAAACAATAAGACCACAGATTCTGAAAGTTTTAGAAATGAAGAAAAATGGAATTCAGTTTATAAAAAATGGTATGTGAGTGGACTTCCTTTCAATAAATTAGATTCTATAAGCGGAAACAGAAACGAAATTTTTCAACGGTGGTTGCAACACCCTAACTATGATCAATTCTGGAAAAATATGGTTCCTCATAAAGAGGAGTTTGCAGAAATCAATATCCCGATTTTAACAATAACTGGATATTATGATTCAGATCAGTTAGGAGCACTATCCTATTTTAGGAATCATTATAAATATAATAAAAACGCAAATCACTATTTAATTATTGGTCCTTATGATCATTCCGGAGCACAAGGTTACATCAAAAATGAATTACTAGGATATAAAATTGATCCTATTGCAGAAATTGACCTGAATGAAATGTCCATGGAATGGTTTGATTATATACTGAAAGAGAAAAATAAACCAACTTTTTTTAAGGATAAAATTAATTATCAAGTGATGGGAACCAATCAATGGAAACATACGTCATCAATTGAAAATTTTGATGAATATCAACTAAAATTTTATCTTCAAAGCCAGAATAATCAATTGGTCTTATCTCAATCAAACTCAAAAAAGAACGGTTTTTCAAAACTGAACATTAATTTCGAAGATAGAAGTGATGCCACTGAATTAATAAAACAGGAATTCAAAGTTCTAGGTGGAACAATTTATAATAAAAATAGCATAACGTATTCAACAAATACTTTTGAGAAGCCATTTGAGTTTTCTGGAAATTTTTCTGGAAATTTTAAAATTTCAGTCAATAAAAAAGATGTTGACCTTAATATAAAACTATATGAGCTTTTACCAGAGGGAAAATATTTACTACTTTCCAGCTATTTAGGAAGAGCCAGTTATTCCCAAAGTCCTGAAAAAAGAAAATTACTCATTCCTAACAAAAAAGCCACTATACTAATAAAAAACAATGAATTTGTAAGTAAAAAAATAGAAAGAGGCAGCCGATTAATTGCAGTAATTGGTGTTAACAAAAATCCTTTCTACGAACTAAATTACGGATCAGGAAAAGAGGTAAGTAAAGAATCAATAGAAGATGCCAAAGAACCTTTAGAAATCAAGTTTTATAGTGAAAGCTATATAAAAATCCCAGTTTCAAAAAACTAAATCTCCAAATTTCAATATCTTCGAGTTTTCTCTATTATGTAAATCAGTCAGCTTTTTTCTGACTATTTACAATTTATCGTTTAAATTTTTTCTTCCTTTTCCACCATTCATCTTCCGCTTGCGAAACATAATTTGGTTTTAGGATGTCTTGAACTGAATTTAAAGCAATTTCTAAAAAATCATCACGATTGGTACTCCCAGAAATACGTGGTGAATGATTTGATGATAATGAGGTACTATTTAGTACTTTTTCAATATTCTGGTAATTGCCACCAATTGCAGAAAGAGAAAACCCATCGTATTTATTGTAAAAGAAACCATCTTTCTCCTTACTGGAAGTTGTGGTCGCAACTCTTTTGATCCAGATATCATGAACTTGATTAATTTGATTGGGTCGGAATTCTTTTTTATACTGAACTTTCATCGCCCATCCTTGCCGATACAGATTATCCCGAAGTTCTTTCAAACTTGAAGACGCTTTTAATTCTTGTTTCACAATATTTTTTAAATCAAAAACATTTTTGATCTCCGCTATTTTTAGACTTGATGTTATTTCTGAAAGTTTATAACCCGGTTTGTATTGTCGTTCGGTTTGATGATTGATGTCGCTCTCCAAAATGATTCGTATTCCCGAAATTCCAATTTTTTCATTTTTAGAAAGTTCAGTTAAAAAGCCTCTTTTCCTCATTTCTGAAATTAATTCATCAAAATTATTGGAGCACTTCAAACTCTGATTAAGATTTTTCAGCATTTCTGCTTTCTTTACAATTCCAATTTCCACATCGGTTTTCAGATTTCGGTCCTGACAAATTTGGCGGACTGCTTCACCGAATCTTTCACCAATTTTACGCGATTTTACCGTACATTTTCCATGAATATTCATTCTATTGACCACAAAATGAATGTGTTTTTGTTTTGTGCTGTTGTGGATATCCAAGCGGTATTGATTTCTATCTGTAACTCCAATCTTCTGCAATGCTTCAATTGAAATATCAGTTAATTCTTCATCTGATAATTGCTTTGTGTTTTCAGTAGGTGGAGAAATATATCCAGTTAAAGCCCACTTTTTCACTTTTGAATTTCTGTCGGCTACAGTTTTCATTTCCTGGTATTGTTGTTCCGGATTGCTGCTTAAAAGGAAATTAGATGCAGCAGCGATTGCCATTCCTTTGTCGTTCGCATTATATTGCAGCGCAATTTTAGAGATCATTCTAGTTGTTGCTGAATTATTCATCCGCTATTTTTTGATTGTTTTTAAAGTATAAATACTGACGAATGAGTTCGATTATTTCTTCGATCTCTACAATAATTTTCTTTTTATTTGAGAAAACATTCCATTCTCTGTGGCGCAGTAAATTTTTAATTCTTTTAAAATTATTTCCGTATTCCAACAAAATTTCATCGGTTTTAAATTCGTCAATTTTCAGCACTTTTCCATGGTAAACCATTCGGGCAAAAGTTGATAATTTCAACTTGACTTTCTCGGCTTTTTTTAACTCAATCTGATATTCACTTTCAGTCATCCTAAAGGAAATTATTCTTGTTAATTGTGGATCAGATTTCTTTTTCAAACCACCTCTTCGACCTAAATCTTTGAAGTGATTTTTTCTTTTTTCAGCATTCAATTTTTGCTCATTTTCCTGTGTTGCTTTTTGCACAAATTTTTTAAAAAAATCTTGTTTCATGTTTTAATTTTTATTTTGTTATTTACTGTAAATTGTATTTCTGACGATAGGAAGAAATCAAAAATCCCAATTTTATAAAAAGCGTGAAACGCTTATTGTAAACAATGGGTACTTTTTGCACTACCAGCCAACCATATTCTACCTGAATCTATTTTACACAGGTTGGTTTAGGCTGCACCTGCGTAAAAAGAGCACAGGCTGAAATCTTCCTTAATTTTTATATTTCATTTTACCTGTGTTCATTTTCCTTACCTTCTTTTGTAATTCAACTGTCTTTCATTTGAGGGATTTTCATGAATCAACCAATCATTTAAGTCTTTAAAATCGGAATACAAAATCCGACAATCTTCGCCATTTTCGTTATCACTTTTTATAATTTCCACGGCTCGATTTCCAGCGTCGTCATTATCGAAATAGAGTTCTATATTTTCATAATCTTTAATTGTATTTTTAATCTTAGCAATCATAGAAACTGAATTCAAAATGAGGTAATCCGAAGCTTCTTTTTCCAGATAATTTTCAACATTCTTAAAGGAAAGAAAATCAAAAAAGCCCTCGAAAATCCGGATTGAATTTGAGTCAATATTTATGATTGAAATATCTTTTTTACCCAAACAAATTTTAGAATATGCATTTCGAATTTCATAACCATCAGAATCATTTTTAAAACCTATTCCGAAATAATTTTTACCATTCATTTGATATTGGATTTCTTTAATATACTCGGTTTGATTTTCAACTTTTCGGCTTTTCAAATATTCTAACAAAGCAGGATGCTGAATTTCTTTTACTTCAGTTATTTCATAAGTTTTTACAAAATTTTCAAAATTTCGATTTAGAATTTTTTGATTTTGAAAAGAAGAAAAATTTTGATTTTCTGCCCAAATTAAAATTTCACTGATGGAAGTATTTAGAAATTTCTGCATAAAATTGGTGTTGTTTCCTCCGATACCTTCTGAAAATAAATACCATATATTGAGGCGTTTATTGAGTTTAAAAGATGCGTGGTTTTCTGTTCCAAATGGATTAAGATACCAAGCTTCTTTTTCATTTTGTTTTGTTGGAAGGTGTCCGATAGAAAGTAGGACTTCTTCCAATGGGATTGTATTAAATTGGTTGCAATTCATTGTTGTATATTTTCCGGGTTTTGGGTGAGAGATTTTTTGTTGAATTGTTGAGGAAACCCTGTAACTTATTGATTGAATTATATTTACTCCCTCAACAAACGCTCAACAATTCAACAAACTTGAGTATTATTGCTCAACAAACGCTCAACAAAATTGAGGATATAAAAGTTTGTTGAGAACTTTGTTGAGACTTAACTATTTGATTTTCTTTTCATTATCAATCAATTCAACAATTCAACATATTTATTAAGGATAAAATCCTTTTTTATGGTGAAATAGCGACCAACTGAATTATTTTGATAGAATATTCCTGCAAAATCGATGTCGTATCTGATGTAGGTTAAACCATTTTTTTGCGGCTCCAGTTTCCAGGTTTCTTTTAGTAGATTTCGAATATCGCTTCTCGTCCAATAAGTTGGGCGAAACATTTTGTTCATCATGTTGAGTAAGTCTTGCGGAACTACACTAATTTCTTCATCCTCATTACTTTCAAAGAACTCGTATAGTAATTCTAAGGTTTTCGATTCTAACTTATTATTGTTCTTGAAAACCACCTTCTGTAGTGCTTTTGTTCTTATTTCATCCGCAGAAAACCACATTCTTGTTTTCTTTTTAGTCGAGAATTTTCTTTCAATTAAAAACTGAAGAAAATCTGGAATTTCTGAAATGAGACTCTTTAGAAATTCTGTGTTTTCAGTCTTGATTGTGTTGATCTTTAAAATCCAAAACCGGATTTCATTTTCATCGATTTGAATAAAATTTTCTTCATTATTGGAACACAAAATAAACTTGGCGAAAAAATCGACTTCTTCTCGGTCTTTTCCTTTGGCTTCCAGTTTATCTTTGTTGGTTGTCGATAGATATTTTAATCGTTCTGTAATTTCTTTTTTATCAAAGAATACTTCGTCAATTGCTACAACCAACATTGCTGCCCAATCGGAATTGAATTGGCTGCCGAAAGAATCTCCTTTGATATAAGTCATATTCAAGCCAAAAATTTCTTTTAACCACTTAATAAAAGTTGTTTTTCCAGTAACTCTTTCTTTAGAAACCAAGCATAAAATCGGTAGAATTTGTGTTGGAAATTGCAGTAGAATCTTTAAATAATCCAATCCCATTTCCAGTTGTTCACCGAAAATATGCTCCACAAAATTCATTGAAAATGGAATGCTGTTTATTAAATTTTCCTTGCCAGATGAAGGTAAAAATGGAATTTCATTGTAAATATTATAGAAACCTTGAACGATTTGCCTGTATTCTAAATGCTCTGGAATACAGCAAAATCCATCATATTTCGGTACTTTAGAAACGTAGGTTTTTCCGTGATCACTAATTATAGTTTCTCGATTCCATCGAACTAAAATGGAAATTTTATCACCAGAAATCAATGGTTTTTCTATGGTTTTGTAGTAGGTCGTTCCTACTCGTAAATAGGGATTTTTATTGCTCATTTTTCGGGAGTTTTAATGGTAATACGGTATCGTTAAAAGAAACTTTAAACATTTGATGAAATTTCAAATCACCAATTTCTTTTTTATGGATGGGTAGATTTATTTACGCTTCAGACTTTCTAATTCTTCCACGTTGTAAAAATGTTTGCCACCAAAACCGTATGTGGTAATTCGTCCTTCATTTTTCAGTTGGGCAAAACGTGCTTCAGATAATCTTTTTCCATGCGTTCCGAGAATTCTTCGTGCTTCTAATCTATCAACAACTTTCCCTTCATTGTCTTTAGAATTATTTTTATCGATATCCGTTTTTAAACTTCTTACCTCTTTGATGAGGATTTCAATTGCCATTGGTAATGTTTCGAAAGTAATTTGCATAATAGTATAATTTTGTATTTTGTGATTAATTGAAAAGTTGAAAATTCAACTATTTATTCGATTTGAACACGACAAAATTAGACTGGAAACTCCAGAATTTCATGCTTTGGAATTCATTCTGCAACCACTTTAACTATTCCATTGTACTTGTGGATTAAATACTATTAAAAAAGAGTTAGCTGGTTTCAAGGAAGTGTTAAAGGATGTTAAGAAAATACAATCCTATAAAATGGATAAATATTTAAAAAAATAATTTTTAAAATTTGAGGCAGTAAATAAAGAATTTGAAATCGAAAATTGCTAATTTGAAAGCTGTTTGATTTTACTAATTGTTAGTAAAATCTAAAATGGAAATTTGTGGAATTTTTAGGAGAATTTACCTTTTACAAGACAAATACAAGACAAATAATTTTTAAAAAAACAAGAAACTCCTGATAATCAGGAGTTTCTAATTTGCAAATGTGGAGGATATCGGGATCGAACCGACCACCTCTTGACTGCCAGTCAAACGCTCTAGCCAGATGAGCTAATCCCCCGTTTTGAGTACTGAATGTTACGATGTAAATTTCAGATTTGCAATGATACAAATTTTTGTGATTCAAAAGCAATATTTGGAGGCTTTATTTTTTCTCGACGACAAGGGAGTAAACCAAGGGAATCTTATTTCCGAACTGGGGAATTTGATATTTCCCTTTTTCTATTTCTTCGATATGTCGGAAACATGGATACGGCGACCAATTGTATTCCCGAAAGGATTTCAGTTGCAGATTCTCATCAAACAAACTTGTAAAAACTTCGGAGAGAGAATGATTCCAACTGACTTCTTCATTGGCCAAGTCGGCGCTACGATCTGCGTAAGTTCCTTCGTTGGTTTCTATAATTTGTTGGTCATTAAAATAACTGTATTGCACAAAAGTGAAATCATTATCGTACATCCAAACAACTGGATGAAATTCTACGAAGATGAGTTTACCTCCTGGTTTAAGGAAATGAGAGATGACTTCTGCCCATTTTTGCAAATCGGGAAGCCAGCCGATGGTTCCGTAAGTCGTATAAACGATGTCGAATTTATGCTGCAAAACATTCGGCAGATCGTAAACGTCGGAAACGATGAATTCAGTATCTGTTCCGCATTTCTCCGCTAAATCTCTTGCGGCTTCGATGGCTTTATCAGACAAATCGATTCCGGTAACTTTGGCGCCCAATCGGGAAAGCGATATAGAATCCTGTCCGAAATGACATTGCAGATGCAGGATTTTTTTATCTTTAATAACTCCTAAAAGTTCGAGTTCAATACTGTTTAAAGAAGTTCGTCCTTTTAAAAATTCATCTACAAAATAGAAATCAGATTTTAAGTGAGAATCGACTTTTGCATTCCAGAGTTGACGGTTGATGTCGAGATAGTTTTCCATTATTTCGAAATTAAAAATAAAGTTCCTGCGATAATTAAAGTGCCGCCGACCGCAGTTTTCCAGGTTAATGTTTCTCCTAAAAATATGACGGCGAAAATAATTGTCAACGCCAAACTCAGTTTGTCGATTCCGGCTACTTTTGAAACTTCGCCCATTTGCAGAGCTTTAAAGTAAAAGATCCAGGAAAATCCGGTTGCAAATCCAGAGATGGTGAGAAAGATCCAGTTTCTTTGGGACAATTCGCCGATCGCTTTGTATTCATTTCGGAAGAAAACGATCATCCAGATCATGACCAAAACGACAACGGTTCGGATTGCCGTAGCCAAATTGGAATTGACATTATCTACGCCGACTTTAGCAAAAATCGCAGTTAGAGCAGCAAAAAAAGCCGAAAGTAAAGCGTAAAACCACCACATCTTTTAATAATTTATCAATAAATTGTGTAGAAAACTTCTCGAATTTCTGAACTTGAAATGAGTAATTCTTGATTAGCCCAGAAACTCTTCTGTTGGCTGGCTGATCTGTTCACCAGTCTTCAAATTCTTAACGGTAATTTTTCCTTCAGAAATCTCCTGTTCACCATAAAAAACCAAGTTTGGAATTCCTTTCTTTTCAGCGTAAGTAAACTGTTTTTTCAATTTTGCAGATTCTGGATACAATTCTGCAGAAATTCCGTTTGCTCTCAATTGTCCTATCACTTTCATTGCTGCCAAAGATTCATTTTCACCATAATTGGCGAAAAGATATTGCACTGTTTTTACAGAATCTTTTGGAAACAAAGCGAGTTCTTCCATGACTAAATAAATTCGATCCAATCCGAAAGAAATCCCAATTCCCGGAATATCTTTCACGCCGAATACTTCGGTTAAGTTATCGTAACGTCCGCCGCCACCAATGGAACCCATCGCAACATCTGTCGCTTTTACTTCGAAAATCGCTCCGGTATAATAATCAAGTCCGCGGGCTAAAGTAATATCGAATTCTAAACTTTCTTCAGAAATCCCGAGTTCAAAAGATTTCGTTAAGACGAATTCTAACTCTTCTACTCCACTCGTTCCGATTTCATTTCCTAGGAATTTCTCTTTTAACTGTGCTAAATTCTCCAGCGCATTTTCACTTTGAGTAAAGAGAAAATCTAATTTATCAATGGAGGTCTGATTGATATTTTTTTCTAAAAGCTCTTTAACAACTCCTTCTTTTCCAATTTTATCAAGTTTGTCAAGCGCAACGGTAAAGTCAATTAATTGGTCTGAAATTCCAGCAAATTCTGCCAACCCAGAAAGGATTTTTCTATTGTTCAAATGAAGAACAACTTTAACATTCAATTCTGTAAAAGACTTTAAATACAATTGCACCAACTCTACTTCCTGCCACAAACTTACACTTCCAACGACATCAGCATCGCATTGATAAAATTCACGAAAACGTCCTTTTTGTGGTCGATCAGCGCGCCAGACCGGTTGGATCTGATATCTTTTAAAAGGAAAAGTCATTTGTCCGTGATTCATGGCAACGTATCTTGCGAAAGGAACCGTTAAATCGTAGCGTAATGCTTTTTCCGAAATTTGGGAGATCAGTTTTTGCGAATTTTTAGCCGACCAATCATCGTCTTTTGTTTTGGAAGCATAATCGCCAGAATTCAAAATCTTAAAAATCAACCGATCGCCTTCTTCGCCGTATTTTCCGGTTAAAGTAGAAAGGTTTTCGAAACTCGGAGTTTCCAAGGGCTGGAACCCAAAAAGTTCAAAATTCTTTTGTAAAATATTGATGATGAATTTTCTTCGGTAAACTTCTTCGGCAGAAAAATCTCTGGTTCCTTTTGCTAAACTGGGCTTCATTTCTTGATGAGTAATTGGTAATGAGTAATTGGTAATCTGCTTTAAGCATTTTACCATAATTAAATGCAAAAATAGGGAATTGAAAGTTATTTTCGAGCAAGAAAAATTGTAGACATTTGTTCAATATTTAAACTTCAGCAAAATGGTTTCAGGTAATTTTTAAAGTTTAGAAAACTTACTGTATCGATTTCTATAATGATTTCAACATCCAAAGGTTGCAACCGCTATGTCCTGAATTGCCAAGCGGTTTTTCGAGATAGTTAAAACCTTGCTTTTCGTAGATGGAAACTGCAGTCGAAAATTCGGGTAAACTTTCAATATAAATGGATTCATAACCCGACTTTTTGGCAAACGCAATACTTGCTTCCATTAACTTTTTCCCCAAACCTTTTTCTCGAAAATCTTTAGCGATGTAAAACTTAACGAGTTCTGCACATTTTTCTGGTAATCCTTCCGTGGGATAAATCCCGCAGCAGCCGCATAATTCACCATCTAATTCTGCTACGAACAATGCTGAGTTTTCTTCGCTAAACAATTCGTATAAATGGTCTGTCGCTGAATCTTCATAAACAGTTCCTTGCGTCGGAACCTTAAAATCATGAAAGCAACTGCGAATTATTGTTGCTAATTTTTGATTATCTGATTTTTGAATTTTTCTAATAATAGTTTCCATTCCATAAAAGTAGAGAAATTGGTGTAATATAAACACAAAAAAGAATTTCAATAATTAATTAACAAATCAAAAAGCCAAAGAAAAACTTCTTCGACTTTTATAAAAACATATAGAGTTTGTGTTTTTAAACTGTTTCTAAAATCTCAATGATCTCTTCACCATAATTTTCGATCTTATATTTGCCGAAACCTTTGATATCAAGCAACTCTTCTTTTTTTGCGGGCTTATATTTGGCAATAGAAAACAATTCTTTGTTGGTCGCGATCAGATAAACAGGAAGACTTTTTTCTCTCGCTTTTTCCGAGCGCCATAATTTGAGCGAATCCATAATTTTTACTTCATCCTGACTGAGATCTTCCTGTGTCGCGCTGTATTTTTCGGGCTTTGGTTCGTTGATCTGCACTTTTAATTCTTCGAAGTAAAGAACCACGGACCAGTAACTGTCTTCGTCTTTTACGAAAGCGGTCTCGTACTTCAGGATATTATTTTCCTGTAAAAAACGGTCGAGCGCTTTTTGGTCAGCATAAATAAATTCGTCTGATAGTCTTATTTTAAATATTTGAACTTTCATGGTATTGTGTTTTAGTTTTAATTTGAAAAGGCGGGCAAGCCGAATTCCATATGATAAAACCCGGCTTACCGCTCCACCTCTATTTGCTGCCAAGCAGAACAAGTTGATCCACCCGAACTTCTGTGATATAGCGCTTCTGTCCTTCTTTATCGTCGTAATTGCGGTATACGATCTTACCTTCTACGGCGATTTCTTTGCCTTTTTCTACATATTTCTCCATCAGATCTGCTAATTTTCCGTTGCAGACCAAATTGTGCCATTGCGTTTCTTCCACTTTTTCGCCCAAGGCGTTGGTGTAGTAATCGCTGGTTGCCAAACTTACTTTAGCTAATTTTCCGTTTTCGAATTGTACGATTTCGACTTCTTTTCCTGTTCTACCGATTAAGGTAACTTTGTTTCTTAGTGACATGGCTTTAAATTTTAGAATTAAACATTAGAATCGAGTCTCACTGATCTTCCTCGAATCTCTGTTGCAAAGGTTCACCAGCTTTCAAAAATTAGTCGGTAATGAACCGCTTAATATCGTTTGTATCCGTTTGTATCGTTTATAAAATTAATAATCAGTTACTTAATATTTTTATTTTTTAGTCTCGTTTTTAGGACGAGATTAGTTGCAATCTTTTTTTAGCAAAAAAAAGGATTTTCACTTCGCTCGGGGCTAGAATAAAGCGCAGTTTTTTATTCACAGGATTTTCAAATATGGTCTCAATATTTTAATCTCATTTAACTTCACATGAAGAAGATTATAGAAGTCTAAAAACTCCTATATTTATAGAATCAACAATCAAACTTAAAGCGATGAGTAAAATTTTGTTCCTATCCATTCTATTACTCATCAGCTGCACCGAAAAGAAACAAAGTACAACTTCTCCAAAAGAAAATATTGAAAGCGAGCAAAAAGAGACTATCCAATCGATAGAAATTAACAATGCCGGTGGACAACTGGGATATGTTTCAACCTTTCGAATGATCAGAGATTCTATTATTTTTAATTCTGATATGACTGCCGCACCAAACAAAAAAACTGCGCTTCGGAAACCATTAAAAAAAGGAGAAGCAGAAAAAATTTTGAAGACCTTGACTTGAAGGATTTCAACCATGCAGTTGAAGGTCAATCGAAACAACCATTCGACGGACTTGATGACGTCATTACTATACAAACTGAAAAAAAAGATTACTTCAAACGCAACGCGTACGACAATAAAACGTGGATGAAAATACAGAGGTTGAAGTCAAAATATGTTGATTAGCCGTAAAAAAGTTGTAGTATATAATTCAACAAAATTAAGATACCTAAGTTTACTTTTAAAAAAGAGCAAAAATTACAATCACTCTAATTCAACCGTTTTGTTATGAATAAATTTACAATCCTTATTTTCTTCCTATTACAAATTTTTCCTACAGCAATTAATGCGCAAAAAGCACGGAATCAAAATAGTAATTTCGTTCAGATTCGGGAGGAAAATGGTGATTTCAACAATGATGGTCATGTGGATAAAACCATCATCAGTATCGATACCGTGCGTACAACCAGACCGATCCTACTGCAAATATTTCTTTCTCAGCTGAACGGTGAATTAAAATTAGCGGTCTCCTCCAACAAAATAATTGAAGAAATGTATCCCACTAATAAAAACGGTAAGACAAGGGAATTTCAAATCCCGACTTTCGTAAGTGAAGATGGACTTTTAAAAATGATCTCGGAAATTAAAGGCGGAATGGCCAGTTATCATTTTGAATATCTGAACGGAAATTTCGAGTTAATCCATGTTTCAAAAAGCACTTGGGATGGCAAGAATACAACAACTGAGACCGAATATAACTTACGAACCGGCACTAAAATCGAAGTTGAAAAGAATCTGGGTTCAGAGAAAATAGTGAATAAAAAAATAACGAAAATGCCTCTTAAACCTTTGATCAAAATTCAGGATTTATTATATTCAGACCTTACAGTTTATTAATTTTAAGTCAGGAAAAGGATCGATAACTTTAGAAAATATTTATTTCGTACTTCATTTAAAAGCGTCTATATTTCACAAACAAAACTGCATGACTTTTCAAACAAAACTGAATATCATCAAAATAACCAAAATTATTTTATTGATTATTTACATTCCCGCTTTGCTTATTTATTTGGGTGTTTTTGTTCCAGAATATCTAGCGTGCATCAACATCAATCAAGATGGTGCGGTGGGAAAATCTATTTGGGGTAATGATGTACCGTGTTTTGGCGAGAGCAATGACCTCAGCAAAGGATTGTTTATATTTTTCTCGCTGCTCATTGGTGGACTTACGGTAATTATTTCAATGTTTTTTCTGTTGGTGTACCGATTTAAAAAAAAATCAAACCTTAAAAAACTTTAAAAAAAATGAATTTTAACTTTAAAATCTTCCGGACATTAACTTCTTTAATTTGGCTCAGCCTCCTATTTTCCTGCAATAAAAGTTCCGAAAAAAAAGTAACTGAGCCAAAACCTCTTCCGAAAGTTTCACTGGAGAATATCAAAATGCAAGATATTGCTCCTGAAGATAATTCTAACGAAATGAACGACGAAAAATATGTGATCTTGGAAAGTTTACCTGATTGGGTAAATAGTACCGAGGTCATTTCTGACTACAAAATTAAAGACAGATATTCATTGGATCCCAGATTAAATCCGTTTTATCTTGAAGAAGATTTTAATGGCGACGGCATTTTAGATATTGCACTTCCCATCAAAGAGATCATTTCTAAAAAAGTTGGTTTTGCAATTATTCACGGTGGAAAAAACGAAGTCTTCATAGTCGGTGCCGGTAAAACAATAAAGAATGGGCTCGATGATGATCCGTCTTATATCGATGTGTGGAAATTAAACCGTGAAAAAGAAAATACAGGAACCGATACTGATGAACAGGGCGATCTTATAGAAACTGCACCAGTATTCATCGATCAACCATCTATAAATATTCTTAAAACAGAACTGGGTGGCGGCCTGATTTTTTGGAACGGAAAGGAATATGAATATCTTCATCAAACTTGTTAAATGTATTTTATGAATAAGCGATCATTCATTTTTCTTGTCTCCATTATTTCCTGTCAAGAAAAATCTACCAATACGCAGAACACGGCCAAAAATTTATCATCAACGTCAGTCAGTGCAATTAATCGCAGTGATTTGGATACGCAGAAAAAAGAGCAATATCACCAATTTAAAGCTGATACTTTAACCAATCTTACCATTGCCGATTTTGAGGTTCTGGCTTCTTACCAATTGAGAAATGTTAAAGTCATTGAAGGAAATTACAGACCAATTGACAGGAAAATGGTTGCGCCAGATACCGAAAAAGATCAGGGCCGACGGCTGTTAATTTTGAATAATAAGAACAAAATCATTTCTAAATCAAAAGGAGTTGGTGAGGTTTATTTAAATAAGCCTTATTTTTATAAAAATGATGTGACCGACGACATTATTATTGTTTGCCAATTAGGTTATGAATATTTTTTTGGAGCGGAGGCTTATCTGCTCCGAGATGACCATTTAAAATATATTGGTAAAATAGATGTCGAAAGTAACAGTATGGAAATTCCCATAATTGATATTTTGCGCATAAAGGAGAACAAAGAGATTATTACGTTTTCATTTGATTCAGATTCTATTTTACTTAAACCTGGCAATCAAGATGAGTTGGTTAAGAACAACAATCTTCGGTATGAGTATGATTACAAAAATTTTAGGTTTATAAAATAAACCCTAATATCGATTGTAATAAAAGCTTTTGAACGGTTGAACTTTCTAATATCGATCGCTATCGAACAAAATATCAAAATTTACTTCAACTATATTTGGTCGATAAATTCAACATATCAACTGATTTATTTTATAAAACTTAAAAAAATAAAGCTCAAAAAAAAATTAATTATGAAGCCGGTCTTTTTCCTATTTCTATTGTTACCAATGCAACTTTTCGCACAAAATAATAAAGCTCAATTTTCTCACAAAATACTGGAAGTTTCAGGTGATTTAAATAAAGATCAACTTGCTGATAAAGTAGTGGTAACTCAGGATACTATTCAGGAAAGCGCACCTTTCCGGCTTCAACTATTTCTTGCAAAGCCAGGCGGCACTGACCAACTTTTTGTTACCACCACAAAACTGATCGGACCCCAATATCCAAATGGTCGATCAGGCTTCACTTCAGGGAGCAGCCTTGCAGATATTTCTATAAAAAACAACGTATTGATCGTTAGCTTCGATTTAATACGCGGAACTTTTACCTATAAATTCAGGCTTCAAAATGACAATTTCGAATTGATTGGTTACAACGAGGCGCAGGTAAATGGCGGTCAAATCTATTATATCGATTTTAATTTATCGACCGGAACAAAAATTGAAAAAACTGGAAATATAGGATCAGATAAAATCATCAGTAACACCAAAAGAAAAGTTCTGATTCGGCCTTTACCTAAAATTCAAGACCTTATTCCTTTTGAAAATGATGACGCTATTCGATAAATAAGATTAGCCCAGAAACCGGAAGAATTTAATTAGCTAAAAGATTATTATTAGAGGAGCATTACGATCTGTGTTGTCCCGAAGAATGGTCCCGCTCTCCGTTAGATGACCAATCTCTAATTATTACAAAAGGTATTTTAGTAATATACTTTTAAATAACGTTGTTGCTTGTCAGCTTTTCTTAAATCATTTAATAACCTCTAAATTTTAAAACGACTTTAGCGGAAATTTAAAGAAGGAAAAAATTCTAAAGCTAAAACCAATTTTTAATCAACATGAAGAATCAAAACAAAATATATTTCGGGACTTTATGCTCACTGATAGGTTTTGTATTATCACTTTTAGGGATTGATTCATTATCTAAACCGGATAATGTCAGCGTTTCTTTCGATCCGATCGACAGTTTGGGCGGTTTCTTTTTCACCTTCGTATTTATGATGGGTACAATCGGCTGGCTCATCGGAAGTTTAGTGCTTATCATTTATTTATCTGCATTTTACTTTCTGGGAACCTGGATTTATAAAGTTACCTCTAAGTAGAAATGATTTCTACGCCAAAAGACTTTAAAATCTCCTGCCGAAATTTCTAATTAAGATTAAAGTTTTTTATATTTGAGTACAGTATCAATAATATGGAAAACTTAAACTACAATATCAAATCTGCTCTTTTCGGCGTAGCAATTGGTGACGCTCTTGGTGTCCCAGTAGAATTTAAAAGCAGAGAAACCATCCTTCAAAAACCAGTAACCGACATGATCGGTTACGGAACTTACAACTTGCCACCGGGAACTTTTTCAGATGACAGCTCGATGACTTTTTGTTTGGCAGAAGCACTCACCCAGGATTTTGATTTAAAGACGATCGGACAAAATTTTGTAAAATGGTACCACGATAATTTCTGGACCGCCCGCGGTGAAGTTTTTGATATCGGCATTGCAACCAGAGAAGCGATCAACAGACTTGCCAAAGGTGAACAACCAGAACTTGCAGGAAGTACCGACGCTTCATCCAATGGTAATGGTTCTTTGATGCGTATTTTACCACTTTTATTTTATATAAAAGATCTATCAATTTCAGAGCGGTATGAAATCATAAAAAAAGTTTCCTCAATAACTCACGGACATATTCGGTCGGTAATTTCCTGTTTTTATTATCTTGAATTTTCGAGAGAGATCTTACTAGGGAAAGATAAATTCGAAATTTACCAAAAACTACAAACAAAAATCCCAAACTTTCTAAATTCACTTTCAATCAATCCGCACGAAATCTCTTTATTTGCCCGACTTTTAAATAAAGACATTTCAGAATTAGCAGAACATGAAATTTTGAGTAGCGGCTATGTTCTTCATTCCTTAGAAGCGAGTATTTGGTGTTTACTGACGACCGATAATTATAAGGAGGCAACTTTAAAAGCCGTAAATTTAGGAGAAGATACCGACACGACTGCCGCGATAACTGGCGGACTTGCAGGCTTACTTTACGGTTTTGATTCCATTCCTAAAAGTTGGATAGAACAATTGGCGCGCAAAGATGACATTGAAGATTTAGCGCAAAGAATGGCGACAAAAATGGAGCAAAACTCTTCAATTTAATTCCAGAAATCAATTCTAACAACCTTATTGGCTGGAGAAACCAAATTCAGAAGTTAATAATTTACGATTTAAAAAAATTGAATTACAGGAGCGCAAAAAAAGTGCTGGTTAGAAATTGGTTATAAAATATGGAGAAATATAGAGCATACGATCCAGCATTTAAAAATAAAGTAATACTATTTTTAGCATGTACAAAAGAATTATTTATTTGAACATTGCCGTTTTTATTTTAATATTTATTGCGGCTATTGTTGCTTTTTATGGCTACAATTATCCAACTCGATTTCGATTCGCATATGATTTCAATGATTATGGACTTGGATTTATTTTATTAATTCTAATTGGCATCGCGATTTCAGCAGCATTGGTCGCATCGTTGGATTTTAAGAATCTGGACTTCAAAAATAAATTCTTTAGAGTTATTTTATTATTGAATTCACTTGTACTTTTCTTCACTATTTATGAAGGCCTTGATGGATTTCTTCAGAATCGGAAAGTGTTAAAAGACCTTGAAAATGAATATATTCAGCAAGCAAAAATTGATATTAAAAACGATCAAGTAACTTACCGATTTGCTGGTGGTTTAGAACTTCCGATGTATACTGAAAAAACCATTCAGAAGATTGATAGCATTCACCAGAAATATGGCGTGACGTATTTTAATACAGGTTGTACTATATTACAAATAAACAATAAAGCACAGGAGAAGTATGAGATTACGGTAAAACCTTATCTGGAGAAAAGAAATGGCAAAGACTGGGAAAGTAAAATGAATAAGGAGATTGCAAAAATAAGAGGGAAATCTTTGTAAGAAAGAATTAATTTAAAGTAAATAAAAAAAAATTAATTAAAAGAAAACTGTTCCGACGGGAAAATTTCGAATTCCGTAGAAGCGTTCATGGTAGAACGGTTTTGTTTGCGAAGATTTTTACTTAAATTTCTCAAAGCTCCGTTGGTTCCAATTTTAATAGAATTTTCAGCAGAACCTAATAATCGTCCATTTTTTCTATAAGTATCGTATGAAGATTCCGCCATCAATTCACCCGCTGCATTGTAAATCTTCATGCTTACCACCACTTGATTGGAAAAAACATATTTACCAAATCCAACTTTAAAATATTTTACTTTGGGAACAACGGCATACTGCGCATTATTATTCTTGCAAAATTCAATGATGGAAGCGACTTCTGGCTCATCGAAAGGAATATCATAATCTACACGAAGTAACTTACTGTTTTTCGAAGTACTCAGTTGATCAGATAAAGCAGAGAAAAATGCAGTGTAAGTTGGTTCTTTTATTTCGTCGATATTGGGGAAAACTTCAGGATTGAAATAAAGAATTTGATATGATTTTTCATCCTTATTTAAAAGTGCATTTTGCGCCGAAACAGCACAATAAGTGGTTAGCAGTAATAAAACCGCAAATCGAGTTCCAAATAAATAAAGATTTTTCATGACTTTGTGTTATGCAAAGATACTGCCATCCAATAAGATAAGCACTAAAATTTTAAGATTATTTAACAGTCGATACCATATTTTTGATTTATAAAAGCAATAGTGTTTTTAGGATCAGAAAAATAGTTGTACTTTTGCACCCGTTACATAATAATCATTTAAAATAATATTGGAATGTACTTAACAACTGACAAGAAGAAAGAAATCTTCGGAAAACATGGAAAGTCTGATGCAGACACAGGAAGCGCGGAAGGACAAGTAGCCCTTTTTACCTTCAGAATTAATCACCTATCGGGTCACCTTAAAAAGAATCACAAAGATTACGCAACTGAGCGTTCTTTGGTACTTTTAGTAGGTAAAAGAAAAGCCCTTTTGGATTATCTTAAGAAAAAAGATATTAATCGTTACAGAGCAATTATTGCTGAGTTAGGATTAAGAAAATAATCATTTTCCAGACAAAATTAAAGCAACTCAATTTGAGTTGCTTTTTTTATGCTTCGTTTTTAAATGAGAAAACATCAAGAAATCTTCAAACAAAAAATCCGGAAGTGTTTTCCGGATTTTCTTATTATTTCTTTCTCTTCGCTTTCGATTTTGCTTTTTCGTGAGCTCTATTCGATCCCACTTTTTTCGGAATCTTTCTGGCATGTGGACCACCCCAGTTTTCTTTCTTGTTTTTATCTTTTTTCTCGTGGAATGCCCCACCACCATCTTCTAATTTTACGGTGTGTGCATTTTTCATCACCACCTCGTCTTTCTCAGAAGCAATTTTTACAGGATTGATTTTAACCTCCGCTGGGAAATCTTTGATGATAACCGCTTTATCCATTAAAACTTCAATATCCAATAATTGGCTATCTTCATTTTTAGTAACGAAAGAAACTGCGATACCATTTTTATCGGCACGACCAGTACGACCTATTCTGTGGATATACTGTTCCGGGACTTCTGGAATCTCAAAATTGATAACGTGCGTAATATCCGAGATATCTAAACCACGCGCCATAATATCGGTGGTGATCAATCCGCGAACTTCTTGTTTTTCAAAACTACGCATGGCATTCAAACGGTAATTTTGAGATTTATTCGAGTGAATGACATCAAACTGATCTGGAAATAATTCCTCAATTTTAGTATATAATAAGTCGGCGTGTTTTTTATTATTGCAGAAAATAAGTACTTTCGAAAAGTCCTCATCTGTTTTTAATAAATGCTCAAGGAGATTTATTTTAGTGTTAAAGTTTTCCACTTTGTAACCTATCTGTTCAATTTTCTCCAGCGGCGTTCCTGATTTTGCCAGGGAAATTTCCATTGGACCAGAAAAATATTCATACAGTAAAGCATCGACAGCTTCGGTCATGGTTGCGGAAAAAAGAATGTTTTGTCTTTTCTCTTTCATCATCTGAAAGATATGCGTCAGCTGTGCTTTGAAACCTAAATTCAACATTTCATCAAACTCATCGATGATCAATTTCGAAACTTCTTTTAAAGAAATTGCATTGTCAATCGCCAAATCCATTACCCTACCTGGAGTTCCGACCAAAATGTCGCAGCCATCAGCAAAAAGTAATTTTTGAGTCTTTATATTTTTTCCACCATAAATACCGATTACTCTGGCGGTGATATCTCTGGTTAGGTTCTCGACAATTCCCGCTACTTGTACTACCAACTCGCGCGTTGGTACCAAAATAAGCACGGTTGGATTTCCCGTCTTATTGTATTTCCAAGTTTTAAGGACCGGAAGGAGATAGGCCAATGTTTTTCCGGTTCCGGTTTGTGCAATCCCCATCACATCACGCCCAGAAAGAATCGGGCTTAATGTCTTTAATTGAATCGGTGTCGGTTCAAATAAATTTTCATCTGCTAAAACATTAAGAATTTTTTCCGGAAGGTCGAAATTGGCAAAGGTCATTTTTTCCATTTTGCAAAGATAGTTTTTTTGACAGGATTATAATATGTTGTAATTTGGAAGAATGAAAGGTTTACTATTTTTAATACTGCTTCTATTTTTTTCCTGTGAGAAAAAGATAAAAACAAACCCGGAAAAAAATGTAGAAACACCAAAAGTGGAAAATAGTACCAAAGCTGCAGCGAATGATTCTATCGAATTACGCCCGTGGTTTCAATATTATCAGAAAGAAAATGCTGATTTCAGGTCGGCTTCATTTAATTTAAAACAAACTTCACCTATATCTTACCAAAACTCGTCAGTTAACATTTTGAATGAAAAAGGATTTAGTGAAATCTATAAGCCTTTTCTCGTTTTTAATGAAAGTAAAAGTAAATATTTAGATTTCGACAGTTATCAATGGTTTTTGCAACCCGATGGCAGCGCCGGATTTGAAGCCGATCAGCAAGTGGTGTTGGTAGATTTTAAAAAGAAAGAAGCCAAGCAAATTGCTTTCTTTGGACCATCTTACTGGATTGAAGATGCATATTGGAAAGGTGATTCAGTCGCAGTTTTACTAGGAAACACTTATGAAAAAGTTCCCTTTATGATGAAATACAATTTTACCAAAAATGAAGTTCAACACTTTGAATATCCTGACACTTTAAAAATTGAAACTCCGTATTCGAAAATAAGATTGCGAAGCAAAGGTGTTAAAGTGGAGTAAAATTAAGATCTTCAAAATTGTATTTAAAAAATACCTTCAAATTACCTTTTCATTAATCTTAAAAAGAGAGTCAATACGAGAAAAATTGAAAATAGGAAACTTGCGATAATCAACAAAGGAATTCCACCAACATTATAAGTACTTTCTAGATTCCAGATAATCGCAGTTGAAATAATATTCGCGCATAAAACCATCGCTAAAATAAGATTGACAATACTGGATTTTATGAGTTGATGCGTCTTTTCAATACTTTTGCTTTCAGTGGTGACCGTAAATTTATTCTCATCTAATTTTTGTAGAAGCGATCTCAATTCCTGTGGTATTTCTTCAATATTCTCAGTGAGACTCATCAATTTCTGAGAACCGGATTTTAATATTTTCTTTGGCGAAATTTTATTAAAGATGATTTTTTTGGTAAATGGTTGCAGACTTTTTACGATATCCAGTTCTGGATTAATTGTTCTTCCCACACCTTCTATTAAAATGATTCCTTTTAAAAGCAGGTATAAATAATCCGGCATATTGATCCGGTTCTTCTTTAAGGTATCTGTCATTTTATGAACCAGTTTAGCAACGTCGATATTTTTAAGAGACGATTTATGAACGAAATTAAGAACGTCTTCGACATCAGTTTGAAAAGCTTTATCATCTTGAATCTCATAACTCACCGCCATTTTTTTCAGATTCTTAACGATTTTCGGTGCATTTTTAGAGACAAAAGCGACGATCAACTGTTCCAGAATTTCCTTTTCATTGGGCTGAATCTGACCAACTGCACCGAAATCTATAAATACGACCTTACCATCTTTTTTTATCAAAATATTGCCAGCATGAGGATCAGCATGGAAAAATCCGTAATCTAAGATCTGAGACACAAAAACTCTTAAACCAACTTCTGAGATTTTCACCGGATCGATTCCATTTTCTAAGAGCGCTTCTTTGTTGGTAATTTTGAGGCCATCAACAAATTCCATACAGAGAATATTGTTGCTGCAAAACTCCTCGTACACTTTTGGAACATAAGTTTCATTATTATTCTTAAAGTTCAGGGCGAATTGCTGAATGTTATTTTTTTCGTTGGTTAAGGATATTTCCTCCAGCAAAGATTTTTCAAAAGTAGAAATAGCACTTTTTAAATTGAGTCTGGAACCAAAGTCGGAGTAAGTCGTAATCACTTTTACCAAGTCGTGAAGCAACAACAGATCATCCTGAATGTTTTCCTGGACATTTGGTTTTTTAACTTTAAAAATCACTTGCGACCCATCGTTTAAAACGGCTTTGTAAACTTGCGCAATAGATGCCGTCGCCATCGGTTTTTTCTGAATTTCTTTAAAATGCTCGTAAGGTGAAATGTTGAATTCCTGTTCTAACATTTCTTCGAGATTTAAATCCACTTCTTCTACTTTATCCTGAAGTTTCTGTAATTCTACAATTAACTCCGGTGGTAACAGATCTTCGCGGCTAGAAAAAGTTTGACCTAATTTCACAAAAGTTGGTCCCAATTCCTCCAAAGCCATTCTGATTCTTTCATAAACAGAATTGGTCAAGACCATCTCATTTTCATCAATCGAAGGTTCATTGTTTTTGGCAAGATTCATTCGTGCTAAAATATCTTTAAAGCCGTATTTACTAAAAATAGAAATCAGTTTTGCGGAACGCTTTAGTTTTCTCTGCTGTTTATCGAACATAAAAAAGTTTTAGAAGGAGTTTCAAAAAGTATTCCCCAATTACTTAAAAAAGGGGAATAGTTGTCAATCATGATTTATTTAAAAGTGAAATATTATTCCCACTCGATCGTTGCTGGTGGTTTGCTGGAAATATCATAAGCAACACGGTTGATTCCGCGAACTTCATTGATAATTCTGTTGGAAATGGTATCCAAAAATTCGTAAGGAAGTCGGCTCCAGGTTGCCGTCATAAAATCAGTTGTATTTGCGGAGCGAACAACAGCGGTGTATTCATAAGTTCTTTCGTCACCCATTACTCCCACAGATTTCACTGGAAGTAAAACCACAAACGCTTGAGAAACTTTGTCGTATAAATCGTTCTTGTATAATTCTTCGATGAAAATATCGTCGGCTTCCTGCAGGATTCTTACTTTCTCTTCATCAACTGCTCCAAGAATTCTGATTCCTAAACCAGGACCAGGAAACGGATGACGGTGAACCAAATGATGTGGAATTCCTAATTCCTCTCCTACTTTGCGAACCTCATCTTTGAAGAGTTCACGCAAAGGCTCAAGCAATTCGAAATCCATTTCTTCTGGAAGTCCACCCACATTGTGATGCGATTTAATTACAGAAGAAGGACCTTTTACAGATTGACTTTCGATCACATCTGGATAAATTGTTCCTTGCGCTAAAAATTTCGCACCTTCAATTCTCTTAGATTCTTCATCAAAAACAGCAACGAATTCGTTACCGATCACTTTTCTTTTTTGCTCTGGATCAGAAACTCCTGCCAGTTTAGACAAGAATCTTTCGGAAGCATCGATCATTTTAATTTTTAAGTTAAAATGCTCACCGTAATTTTCCATTACTTTTTTGCCTTCGTCTTTTCTTAAAAGTCCGGTATCTACAAAGATACACTGTAACTGATCACCGATCGCTTTGTGAATTAAAACTGCAGCAACCGAAGAATCTACGCCACCGGAAAGTCCGAGGATTACTTTTTGATGTCCGACTCTTTCCTTAATATCTGCAATTGTTTCTTCAATATAATTAGTCAATTTCCAGTTCTTGGGTGCTTTACAAACATTGAATATAAAGTTCTCCATCATTCTGGCACCTTCGTCGGTATGAGAAACTTCCGGATGAAATTGTACACAATAGATTTTTTTTGATTCATTAGAAATCGCAGAAATCACATCGGTCATTCCGTTGATGACAAAACCTTCAGGCAAAGTTTCAACTTCATCAAAATGGCTCATCCAAACGGTTGAGAAACGACTTACGCCAGAAAGTAAAGTATTCGACTTCTGGATTTGAAGTTTGGCTTTTCCGTATTCGCCTTTAACTCCTTTCTTTACTTTTCCACCTAATAAATGAGTAGTTAATTGCATTCCGTAACAAATTCCCAAGACCGGAATATTTTGTTCGAATAATTCTCTGTCAACTAAGTTCGCACTTTCTGCATTTACCGAACTTGGTCCACCAGAAAGTATAATTCCAGATGGTTCGCGTTCCATGATCTCCGCTAAAGGAGTATTGAAAGGCAGTACTTCTGAGTAAACTCCCATTTCACGAATTCTTCGTCCGATGAGTTGATTGTATTGTGATCCAAAATCGAGGATGATAATTCCGTTTTGCATATATGTTGGATGTTTTTTATTTTAGATAATAGATGAATAGATAATAGACTTTGATTTTGATATAAAATTTTTAGTCTGTTATTAACCCCAAATTGATTTAAATTGGCCTTTTTGCTTTTTACTTGGCTCTTTTTACTTGGCTCTTTTTACTTTTCTATTTTTTAAATAAAAAGACTTGATCTTATAACGAAACCCTAGCCCTGATCGCAGCGACATCCTTTTATGGAGCTTCAGCGGAGTAAAAGATATAGCGTAGAGCAGGTTCCCGGCTTCTAAACAGAAAAGAAAAAAAGACGTGGAAAACCACGCCTCATGAGTTAAAACTTACCGATATCGTCTCTGTAATATTCGTAATCGTAGTGAATAAGATCTGCATCGTGATATACTTTTTTGCGTGCTTCATCAAAAGTGTCACCAGTTGCTACCAAGCTTAAAACCCGGCCACCGTTGGTGTAAATGCGATCACCTTTCATTTTAGCACCAGCATAAAGAAGCTGACTTGTCACTTTTTCTGTATTTCTAATTTCGAAACCTGTTTCGATATGACGTGGATAACCACCAGAACACATTACCAGACAAACCGCTTTTTTATCACTGAATTTAAGGTCGATATCTTTTCCTTCTAAACAATCCATGATAACATCGTACAGATTATTCTCTAACAACGCCATAAGAACTTGAGTTTCTGGATCGCCCAATCTCATGTTATATTCGAGCAAATAGGTTCCGTCTTTGGTGACCATTAAACCGAAAAAGATAAAACCTTTGAAACGGATATTTTGAGAATGAAGACCTTTTAAAGTGGGGTTCAAGATATTCTCTTCGAAGTCTTTTTGATGCGCATCTGTAAATTCAGGGCTTGGTGCAACGCTTCCCATTCCGCCTGTGTTGGGTCCTGTATCGCCGCTACCCGCTTTTTTATAATCTTTAATCGGAATACATGGGAACAATTTATCACCGTTTGAAAAGGCGATGATTGACGCTTCGAATCCTCTCAAATATTCTTCGATCACCAACTGAATTCCGGCATCACCGAAAATTCTTTCGATCATAAACTGATGAATGGTGGTTTCCGCTTGTGCTAAATCGTCAGCGATCACTACTCCTTTTCCACCTGCAAGTCCGCTGGCTTTGATCACCAAAGGAAATTCCTGAGTTCTTACATAATCGATGGCATCCTGATAAGCCTCAAAAACAACTGCTTTCGCTGTTTTTATATTATGAGTCTGCATGAATTTTTTAGAGAAAGCTTTACTTCCTTCTAATTCTGCAGTTCTTTTTCTTGGTCCGAAAATTTTCAGATTATGACGTTTGAATTCATCTACAATCCCTGCAACTAATGGTGCTTCTGGACCTACGATGGTTAAATCGATTCGTTCTTTGATCACGAAATCGCGTAATCCTTCGATAGTGTCTTCATATACATTTTGGCCTAAAAGCTCTGTCGTTGCATTCCCTTTGGAAAAGTAAAGTTTTGAGATTCTTCGATCGCTATTTAACTTCATAGCAATTGCCGATTCTCTTGCGCCGTTTCCGACTATCAATATTTTCATTTGTAGTAATTTATTAATTTTTAATGGTAAAATGGAGTCGCTTAATTAAGGTCTGCAATGAGTATTCTTTTGCGAGAGCGATTTCCGATTTGTCTATTTCTTTGCTTTATACAAAAATACTCAATTGAGAATAAATTCCAAATAGAGTTGGAAAAAATTTCCGTTCTATATTACCATAGCAAAATCAATGCAAAAAGTGTCTCATTCCAGAAAACATCATTGGAATTCCGTGTTCGTTAGCAGCTTCAATGCTTTCTTCGTCGCGCATACTTCCGCCAGGCTGAATAAGTGCTTTAATGCCTTCTTTCGCACAAAAGTCAACAACATCCCGGAAAGGGAAAAATGCATCTGACGCTAAAACCAGATCTCCGTCGAATTTTGCTTTTGCTCTTTCGACCGCATGTTCAGTTGCCCAAATTCTGTTCACCTGCCCACCGCCAATTCCTAAGGCCTGATATCCATTGGAAACTACGATCGCATTTGATTTCACATATTTCACAACACGTTGAGCGAACAATAAAGCTTTTTCCTGCTCTGTAGTTGGTTTAAAAACGGTTACCGTTTTAATATCTTCCGAAAATTGATTATCATTATCCTGAACCAACATTCCGCCGTCGATCTTAACCCAGGTTTGCTGATCGGTCACTGCGTTTTTGATTTTAATGATCCGCAGATTTTTTTTCTTTTTCAAAAATTCGATCGCATCATCATCGAAATCTGGAGCCATTACAATTTCTAAAAATGTTTTGCTTAACTCTTCCGCCGTGGCTAAATCTACTTTAAAGTTCATTCCAATAATTCCACCGAAGATGGAAACAGGATCACATCCAAAAGTTTTCTTGTAAGTTTCTACCGCAGTTGTTCCGATAGCAACTCCACAAGGTGTTGAGTGTTTCACTGCGCAACAAGCCATCTCCTCTTTGAATTCGTTAACGACTTTCCAACAAAGATCCATATCCCGAAGATTATTGAAGGATAATTCTTTTCCACCCAAAATTTCGAAATCTTTCATCGCACCGTTTTCGGTAGTTGAAGTGTAATAGGCTGCCGTTTGATGTGGATTTTCGCCATATCTTAAATCAGAAACTTTTTGATATGAAGCGTTTAAGTATTGTGGATAATCTTCATCTAAAAGCATTTGAGCGATCGCTGCGTCATATGCGGAAGTCAAATTAAATACTTTCCCGGCCAGTTTTTTACGTGTTTCTAAAGTGGTGTCACCCGATTCTTCCATCTCTTTTTGAACCAAAGCATAATCTTCCACATTCGTAATTACCGCAACAGACTGGAAATTCTTAGCACCTGAACGCAACATAGACGGTCCGCCAATATCGATGAATTCTACTTTATCTTCTAAAGAAATATCAGTATTTGCATGCGCAAAAAACGGGTACAGGTTTACGATTACCATATCAATCAAGCCGATCTCGTGTTCTTTAACGGTATTCATGTGTTCTTGATTGGTTCGAACTGCAAGCAATCCACCATGAACTTTCGGGTGTAACGTTTTTACGCGACCGTCCAGCATTTCAGGAAAATCCGTGACTTCATCGATTTGAATAGGATTCAAACCGGCTTCTTTTAAATGTTTAAAAGTTCCACCCGTAGAAATCAATTCGTAATTGTTTGCTTCTAAAAACTTTGCAAAATCTACGAGTCCGGATTTATCGGAAACGGAGATGAGCGATCTTTTTTTTGACATTTTCTTTCTTTTTACTTTTTATTAGATCCATAGGGCTTCACCCTATGCTATTGATAGCGCCACTTCGTGGCTCGGTTGTTTAATTCAAAACTAAATTAATCGCTTTTGGATAAATTTCAAATTCAACTCGATGAATTTTTTCGGCTAAAGTTTCTACTGTTTCGTTCTCTGAAATTTCGAAGGATTTTTGAAGAATGATTTCGCCTTCATCAATTCCGGAGGTTACATAATGAACAGTTGCGCCACTTTCTTTTTCACCAGCTTTTAAAACTGCTTCGTGAACATGATGTCCCCACATTCCTTTTCCACCAAATTTTGGAAGTAAAGCAGGATGAATATTGATGATCTTTCCAGAAAAAGACTCACAGAATTCTTTATTTAAAATGGATAGAAATCCGGCAAGCACTATTAAATCAATATTTTCAGGAAGGATTTGTTTTAATTCTGATGAAAAAGCTTTTCCTCTTGGAATCAGTTGCGATGGAATATCTTTATTTTTTGCCCGTTCCAATCCAAAACAATCACGGTCGGCGACAACAAAAGAAATAGTCGCATTTGGAATTTCTCCATTGTCAATGCAGTCGATAATTCTTTGTAAGTTGGTTCCGCCACCAGAAACTAAAACAACAATATTCTTCATTAATTTCAATAATGAGTAATAAGTAATAAATAATGAGTAATAAGTTCTCCTTATCGTATCGCTTATCGGTTTTCTTAAAATATTAGATTAAATTTATTTTTTCTGGACCTTCAGTGATTTCGCCGATTTCGTACGCACTGTCAACAAGATTTAAAACTTTTCCGGCATGCTCCGCATCCACTACTACAACCATTCCTACTCCCATATTGAATGTTCCGTACATTTCCATACGGTCAATATTTCCGCGCTTTTCTAATTCAAGCATTACGGAAGGAATTTTAATTTTTGATGCGTTGATTGTAGCACATAAGTTTTCAGGAATAATTCTAGGAATATTTTCAATAATTCCGCCGCCTGTAATATGCGCGATTCCACACAAAGAAACTTCTTCTAAAATTTTATGAATCGGTTGATAATATAATTCTGTTGGAACAAGAAGTGTTTCGTACAAAGGCTTCCCTTCAAACTCTTCATTAAAATCAGTAAATATTTTTCTTACTAATGAAAAACCGTTCGAGTGAAATCCTGAACTTGGTAAAGCGATGATTTTACAACCTGGCTTTATTTTAGATCCATCGATGATTTGATCTTTTTCAACAATACCAACACAGAATCCTGCAACATCATAGTCGCCTGGATTGTACATTCCAGGCATTTCTGCCGTTTCGCCACCAATTAATGCGCAGTTATTATCTTTACATGCTTTCACCATTCCCATCACAATTTCGGCTGCGATATCAGCATCTAATTTCCCACAAGCTAAGTAATCCAGGAAAAATAAAGGTTTTGCACCATGACATAAAATATCATTGGCACACATGGCAAAACAATCAACACCGATCGAGTCGTATTTTTTAGAATCTAAAGCTACTTTCAACTTCGTTCCTACTCCATCAGTTCCACTTACTAAAACAGGGTTTTTATAACCAGCAATTTCGTAGAATGCTCCGAAACTTCCCAGGTTATTTAAAACGTTTTCATTATGCGTTTCGGCAACTGCCTTTTTGATTTTATCGACGGTTTTGTAACCTTCTTCTTTATCGACACCAGCGGATTTATAGGTATTGCTCATTTTTGATTCTTTAATATTGGGATTCTAAAAAAATTTTTTATTAAGTAAAATAAAAAAGCCGACAGTCATTCTGACCGTCGGCTTTTTCTTTATTTTTCAGCGTCGATTACATTTCCAAAATCTTGGAATATTTCTTTTGGTGAATGTAATTGATGCAGTTTCACTTTTAAAAATTTAGTTCTGCGAAAATAAGATTTTTAAACCTGATTCTAAAATAATAATACATAATATTTCCACAATTTTTTCTAATTAAAATTGAGCGTTGTTTTAATTAATAATGAAAATATCATTTGGAATTTTCTATTTTTGCTCCAAACAATTAAATATGGCTTCAGGATTTTTTGCAATTTTAGATGATATTGCTGCTCTAATGGACGATGTGGCAGTTGCCTCAAAAATCGCAACCAAACAAACCGCTGGAATATTAGGTGATGATTTAGCAGTAAATGCGGAGAAAGCGACCGGCTTCTTGTCCTCGCGCGAAATTCCTGTCTTATGGTCGATTACCAAAGGTTCATTTGTTAACAAATTGATTATCATTCCCATAGCCTTTTTGCTGCAGTTTATTTATCCGCCAGCGATAAAATTTATTCTTATTTTGGGAGGACTCTATCTGGCTTATGAAGGTGTTGAGAAAATCATTGAATATTTATTTCATAGAAAAGATAAACATGAAGAGGTTATTGAGGAAATAAAAGATGACGCAGACGCCGAAAAAATTAAAGTAAAGTCTGCAATTACAACAGATTTTATATTGTCTTTGGAAATTGTAATAATTGCATTGGGATCTGTGTTAGAAAAAAGTTTAGCCATACAGATACTGACTGTTTCTGTGGTAGCAATGTTGGCAACAGTCGGCGTGTACGGAATTGTAGCTGTAATTGTAAGAATGGACGATGCTGGATATAAGCTCATCAAAAAATCGGAAGGTAAAGGATTTTTCAATTTCCTGGGGAATTTCTTAGTGAAAGCTTTACCAATCATTATTAAAGCATTATCGGTTATTGGAACGATAGCCTTGCTACTAGTGTCAGGTGGGATTTTTGATCACAATATCGAATTGGTTCATCAGTTTTTACCGAAAGTTACTGAAATGGCAAAACATGCGCTTTTCGGAATTGTCGCCGGTTTAGCCATGTTCGCAATTGTAACTGGAGGTAAAAAAGTTTACACGTTGGTGAAAAAGTAAGACTTCATTTAATTCTGATTAAATCCTGTGTGCCATTGAGAAACTAAAGGGAATGCAGAATTTGAAAGCAAATTTTTTAAACACCTTTTTATTTAAGTCGTCTTTATTAATCTGAAAACTTTAATATTTTATTAATCAGGAGAGGCCTTCTACTTAATTTAAAACAAACAAAAGCGTCCCGTCATTATTTGACGGGACGCTTTTTTGAAAATGAACTAACTATTAATAACCATAGATTTCTTTCAGTGTTAATTTCTTGTAGTCTCCTAATTTTTTCAAATCGGCTTCGGTAAGATTTTTCTCTGAAGCTACTACTGAATACGTATAAGGTTTACCAGAAATATTCTTTTTGTAAAACTCATTTAACTTCGGAAAGTCAATCGTTCCCGCTTGTTTATAAATTTCACGACGAATGTCTGTATTTGATCCCAGATCACGTGCTGCCAAATAATCAAATATAATATCATCCTGCATGATTCTTTCATTTTCGATGTCTTTCTTGGTCTGCGTTTTTGCTAAAGAAAGATTTTCGGTCAGTTCTGGCAAGTCGGTCAGCAACTCATTCATTGCTTTGGTCGCTTCCGGAAACTTATCCGATTGTGAACCAACGTACGCGGTAACAAAATAATGATCATTCTTCTTTTGAGGTGTTACATAAAGCGAATACGTATTGTAAACCAAGGCTTTACTTTCTCTAATGGTCTGATTAACAATCGTTCCCATTCCACCTCCGAAATAATTATTGAAGACGGTGATCAAAGGTTGATTTTTCGCGTCGTAAGCTCCGGAATTATGGATCCACTGCGTTTCTGCCTGAACCATGTCGTAGTCTGCAAACAAAACTTCCGTTTTTTCGGTCGGTTTCTGCACGAAAACTTTCGGTGTCGGCGGCGTTGCAAATTTCTTCGCAACAGGATGCATTTTCTTTAATTTTGAAGTTAACTGTTTTAGATCTTCAGGACCGTAATATAGAATGGACTGGTCGTAACTGTTCAGTTTTTTGATGGATTGCAATAAATCTTTAGCAGTGACCGCATTCAATTGTTCATCTGTAAAAGTGTAATTAAACTTGTTGTCTTTTCCGTAAGTTGAATAACTGATCAATCCCTGAAGGATCGCACCTTTGTTATTTTTCATATCAGTTCTGGACTTGCTCATTCTTGATTTTAAAGATGTCAAAGCTTCCTCATTCGGAACGACATTCAAAACAAGATCTTCATATAATTTTACTGCTTTGTCAAAGTTTTCCTGCAAACCTTCGATGGTCACCAAAGTGAAATCTTCGCCGGTATAAATACTGAAACTACTCGCGATGTCATAAAATTCTTTGGAAATATCTTCAGAAGATTTTTTATCTGTTCCTAAGAACTGCAAATATTTCGCCGCCAGATCCTGTTTCAGATCGTTGTTTTTTCCAACTTTATAACGGTAACGAAGTCTGTACAGCTGATTTTCTTTATTCTGAACATACAACACTTCTGCGCCATTAATCGTAGCACGTTGAATATCTTTATCATAATTTAAAAACACCGGTTTAACTTCTTTCGAAGGTAAAGCATCGATCATTTTAACGAAAGCACTTTGCTTGTCAGCATTGGTTTCTACCGGCGTAATAACTGGTTTTTCAATCTTAGTCATTGCAGGAGACTCGCCTTTTCTTTTGAAAACTGCTACGTAATTATTACCAAAATATTCATTGGCAAAATCCACGACCTGTTGTTTCGTAATTTTAGAAATATCCTGGGTTGCCGCAACCTGCTCTCTCCAGTCTAATTCTGAAACAAATGCGTCGTTCAAAATATCTGCACGATTTCCATAACGTTCGCTATCCATGATCTCACTCTTTTTCATATTATTGACGATGGAAGTCAATAACTGCTGATCGAAATTTCCGGATTTGAGACGGTCGATTTCCTGGAACAATAAGGTTTTCACTTCTTCTAAAGTCTGTCCAGTTGTAGGTGCAGCCGAAATCGTGAATACGCCATAATCAATAAGGGGCATTACATTTACAGAAGTCCAAAGTAATTTTTGCTTTTTTACCAGATTTAAATCGAGTAAACCTGCTTTTCCGTTGCTTAGAATTTTCCCTACCAAACCAGCGATCAGAATATCTTTGCTTTTGTTGTTTGGCAATCGGTAACCGACCATCACTTTTTCAGGATTTGGTCCTGTTACCTCTTTAATGATCGGCGAAGTGATCGGTGCTTCCTGAACGAACTGATAAGGTTTGATCTCTTTATTCTTCATGAATGAAAAATCCTGATCAATCTTTTTAATGACTTCATCCGGATTAAAATCTCCAGATAAAACAATACCCATATTATTGGGAACGTAGTAATTATTGTAATATTTACGGATCTCTACCAGTGAAGGATTTTTCAAATCTTCAATGGTTCCGATCGTAGTCTGTTTTCCGTAGTTATGATTCACGAATAGATTCGCTAATAATGTTTCCATCGCGCGGGAGCCGTCGTTATCTAAACTTCTGTTTTTCTCTTCATAAACCGCCTCCAACTCGGTGTGGAAAATACGGAAAACTGGATCTCTAAAACGTTCCGCTTGCACGGTCAAATATTTATCTAAGGAATTCCCGGGAATATCATCGGTATAAACGGTCTCCTCATAACTGGTGTAGGCATTGGTTCCCTGTGCACCCATGGAACTCATCATTTTGTCGTATTCATTGGCAATTGCATACTTAGAAGCAACACCCGAAATAGAATCGATCTGATGATAAATAGCTTTTCTTTTAACCTCATCTTTGGTTTTGTTGTACACTTCGTAAAGCGCATCAATCTTATCCAGTTCTGGTTTTTCTTTCGCATAATCCAAAGATCCATATTTATCGGTTCCTTTGAAGATCATGTGTTCCAGATAATGCGCTAAACCTGTATTGGTAGACGGATCTGTTTTGCTTCCGGCTTTTACAGCAACGAAAGCCTGAACTCTAGGTTCTTTTGGGGTTGGACTTAAAATTACGGTCAAGCCATTTTTCAACGTGTAAAAACGCGCCTGCATTGGGTCATTTGTTACAAATTTGTAAGTGTAGCCATTTGAAGTGGCCGTCTTCCAAAGGTGCTCCTGCGCATGGCCGAGAACCGAAGTTCCCGCCGCACACAGAATAATAAATAAACTCTTAATTCTTTTCATTTAACTTTCTATTTATTTTTTTTAAATTCTTATTTTAGATAATAGACATTAGATTTTAGAAATTAGATTTTGACTTCTTTAAAAATAGTTATGAAAACTAAAATCCTATTTTCTAACTTCTCAATTCTAACCTCTAACTTCTTATTTTTTATTTTTTATTTTTTTTAAAGTAATCCAATCCACATTCCAGGAAGTTTTTGAAATCCTCTTTTGGCATATAACCGGAAACAGGATTGTTGATTATTTTTCCTTCTGGCGTAACCAAAACATAATGGGGTTGTGAATTATTATTAAAGTTTACTTGCTGGAACATGCTCCATTTGTCACCGATGGTTTTGATTTTCTTCATTTTTCCGACGACCATATCAATAGTGGTTTGCTGATCTGCGGGCAATTCTTCTTTATCATCAACATACAAGGAAGCAAGGATGAATTCATTTTGAAGGGTTGGTAAAATATCGGGTTCATTCCAGACAAACTCTTCCATTTTACGACAGTTTTCACAACCATAACCGGTGAAGTCGATCAGGATCGGTTTGTTTTCTTTTTTAGCTAGTTCTAAAGCGGTAAAGAAATCATGTTCTGGATGCATGCCGTAAATTCCGTCGGCTTCATTATGGAAATAACTCACATTTACGGGAGGTAAAATTCCGGAAAGCAATTGTAATCGTGGACGTTCAGATGGAATTAAACCTTGAATCAAATAGATCAAAAACGCTATTCCTAAAACTCCAAAACCTTTTCTGGTCCAGGAGATCTTGGCTTTTTTATCATCATGTGGAAATTTAATAATTCCGAATAAATAAAGAACTAAACCAATGGTAATCAAGATCCAAAGGGCGATAAACAATTCTCTTTTCAATAAGAATGTTTTGGTCACTAAATCGGCTTTTGATAAAAACTTTAAAGCCAAACCTAATTCGATAAACCCTAAAACTACTTTCACCGTATTCATCCAACCACCGGATTTTGGTAAACTTTGAAGCGCCTGTGGGAACAAGGCTAACAATCCGAAAACAATTGCCCAACTTACGCCGAATCCTGCTAACGCAAAAGTCAATAGCATGGGAACATTGGCAGAACCTGTAACGGCACTTCCCAATAAACTTCCTAAGATCGGACCGGTACATGAAAACGACACGATTACCAACGTTAAAGCCATAAAGAAGATCCCAATCATTCCGCCTGCATCTTCTGCTTTGGAGGATTTGTTGGCGATCGCACTTGGCAAAGTGATGTCGTAATACCCGAAGAAACTTCCGGCAAAGAATAAAAAGATCACGAAGAAGGCAATATTCAACCAAACTGAAGTTGAAATTTCATTGAATATATTTCCGGCAATTCCATCAATAACGTGGAACGGAACGCTCAATAATACAAATATTAAAAGGATGAAAAACCCGTAGATAAACGCATCTCTTTTTCCTTTCGATTTGTCTTTAGAACCTTTGGTGAAGAAAGAAACCGTCAACGGGATCATTGGAAAAACGCAAGGCGTTAAAAGGGCGATTAAACCACCAATAAAACCAAGCAGAAGATAAGACCAATAATTTTCAGAAGGAGTTTCGGCAGCAATTCCGCAATCGGTTAAATGATTCTGCAAATCTAAACTTGCTACTTTTAACTGATCACCCTGACTTGCTGAAACATTACCTGAGTCGGTTTTTGCTTCTTCTAATACTTTTCCGTTTTCAATCGTTTTTTCGAACGCTAAAGTATTAGGAGCCAAACAAATTTTATCGTCGCAGGTTTGATAATAAATCTCGGCGGAAACTTTTGCGAGTTTCGAGGGATCTTTAATTTTAAATTTCTGAACAAAATCTGCTTTGTCAGAATAATAAATAATTCTGGCTTTAAAAGCTTTCGAATATTCATCATGTTTTTCACCAACTTCTACTACACCTCCAATTAATTCTACATCGTCACCAGAGATGGTAATTTCTGTTGGAATACCAGAATTGGGCGGCAAATCTTTTGAGTAGATGTGCCAGTTCTGTTCAATCGTCGTACGAAAAACCGCCTCATAAGTATTGTCACCGATGGAATTGATTTTAAAATCAACTTTAACGGGATCTTTAACCTGGGCAGTCAACAAGAGACTGAACATTCCTAAAACTAAAAAGAGAAACTTTTTCATAGGGAAGAAAATTTTTGAACTTGAAAAAAAACTGCCGGGACTGAATCAATTAAAATGGTGAATGTGATATGAAATAAGACAATCCAGTTTTTCCGGCGGTTTTAATTTTAATTTTTACTTAAGATATTTTGATAAGGTACGATCCAGATCGAACTCACGAAGGTCATAATTAGAAGCGACAATCTTTCCATTTTGATCGATCAGGTAACTGGCAGGAATTCCGGTGATTCCGTAATTCACCACTTGAGGATTTTGAAATTCACCATCGATCAAGACGCTTGGCCAAGTTGTTTTTTCGTCATCCATGGCAGTCAACCACGCAGATTCTTTAGCATCCAAAGACACTGAAAGTATTTCTAAACCTTTACCATTGTATTTAGCATACGCTTTTTTAAGGTTCGGGATCTCACCACGACATGGTCCACACCAGCTTGCCCAAAATTCTAAAATGGTATATTTATTTTTCGCAACCAGATCAGATAATTTGATTTCGTTGCCATCTCTATCTTTTCCAACGACATCTTTAAAACTACTTCCAACCTCTACTGTTTTAGCGTTGCTTTCCATCTCCTTCACTTCATTCATCATTTTTTCGTAATAGGTAATGTATTCGCTGGTCCCAACTTCTTTTTTATACTTTTCAAGATTCGCTATCACTTTATCTACGGTATAATCTTTTGCGCTGTACATCGTAGATGCGATCGCTTTTGCTATTGGTGGATTATCGGTATTCAAAATATTTTTGAACGCCTCATTTTTAATTTTATAAACTGGATTTGCAGCTGCATCTACTTTCTTACGTGCCGCTTCCACTTTTGGCTCATCGTTCATATCCAATCCTGTAAATTGTTCTTTGGACACTCTTTTACGTTCCAACTCTAATTTTTTGTATTCAGGATCTTTTTCATAGCTGTAGACAATATTGTGAATTTTTCCACCATTGATATCGACATTCCCATTGGTATCTAAGATGTTGATGGTGATATCGTCATTTTCTAAGATAAAGGGTACATATAAATGCAGCTTACTGTTCGAAATTCCCGCAGGTGCAATTTCTTTTGCTTTGCCCGTGAACACGAATTTCCCTTCTTTGTTTGGAGTAATACCTATTACTTTGTCTCCTTTAAAATCGAGAAGATAGAGCGAATCTGCTTTGACATCTTTAGGAAAAGTAACCGTTACGCTATAGTCGGTTTTCTCTTTCGAACAGGAAATTGCTAAAATTGCAAAAGCGATCGTTAAAAGAAAATTTGTTGTGAATTTTTTCATTCTATTATTTTAATAATTAAAGATTTTAGTTTTGAGGCATTTCCGGATTAAACTTTAATACCTGCGCTTGAATTGGCAATACCAATTTTCCTGAGTTTGGAGCTGCAGTGAAAGTAATATTGGTAGTTCCTAACACTTTATGAATGGTTTCTTTCGCAAAAGCAGGTTCCAGATTTTCACGTTTCAGATCGAACAAACGAGTGTTCGTGTAGATCATTTCACGTCTGCGTTCTTCTAAACAAAATTTGATCAGATCATTTTGCGTTGGGAAATCGGCTGCTGAAAGCTGAACATTATCTGCAATTCTTTTGTCACGTAAAGTATTCAGCAAATTAATTGCAACACCACTGTTACCTAGTCTCGCTTCGGCTTCGGCCTGCGTAATATACATTTCACCGATGGATACGGAGGTAGTTCCTTTGTAACTGTAATCATTGGTTCCCAGAATATAACGGTATCCAGTTACTTCTCCGTTTTCCAAAACTTCTCTAGCCATAAACTGTTCAGATAAGCGCTTGTCATCTACGCCATCCTGTGGAAATAGAGCTACCGCACTTTCACTTAAGAATCCGTTTCCAGGGAGCGAGAAAAAGTGTGTTGCATATTGTTCCGCATTTTTCACAGATAAATTTCCATTGCTAAAATCCGGTTGAGTATAATCGAATAAATTCGAGTTTTTATCTAAAGCTAAAAGTGAATATTTTTTAGCATTTTCATAGTCGTTTTTGTAAAGACTGGTTCGTGCCATCAATGCGTAACCAGCGCCCAAAGTGGGTAAGTTCATAATATTACTCGTTTCAGGCAGACCTTGAACAGCCTTATTCAGATCATCCAAAATTTGAGCATAAACTCCCGCAACCGTTCCGCGCGAAGGTAGAGTTTGGGTAACATCAGCCTTTAAAACTAAAGGAACGCCCAAATCACTTCCGGCAGAAGATTCTTTGTACTGCTTCGCGAAAATATTAACTAAAAATAAATATTCATAAGCCCGACCGTAATAAGCCTGAGCTTTAACTCTCTTTCTCAATTCTTCTGTATCTCCGGCGGCTAAAGTTGCACCGTCAATATCTTCAATAATCTTATTGAAAGTATAAATATTACGATACGCATCATTCCAGGCAGAGCACGCTACTGTTGGATCTGCATATCGGTTGTCATTCCAGGCGTACAGCGCATAATTGGTATTCAGATTGTTAGAGCCGCTTCCAATTTCCTGAGAAGAGAAATAAAAATTATCATTCGTAAAATGCAAAACACTTGCGTTGTTTGTAAGGTTCGGTCCGTTATCACCACCGATCAGCAACAGTTCATATTCTGCAACCGAATTGGGAATAACATAACCTTTTGGAACTACATCCAGATAATCGCGACAGGAGAAAAGAAGCAGTGCACCTGCAAGAATTAAAATATATTTTTTCATTTTTAAATTTTATTTAATTAAAAACTTACGTTAAGTCCTAAACTGATTGTTTTAGGGGTTTTATAATATCTAAAGCCAATTCCGTGAGATTCCGGATCGATGCCTTCTTTATTTTTAGTCCAGAGGTAGAGATTATTGGCTCTTAGATTCAGCGTAAATTCACTGAAACCAAAACTTTTACTCATTGCCTGCGGAATGGTATAACTTAAGATCACATCACGAAGTCTGATAAAGTCTCCATCTATAATATTTTTAGTTGAGTATTTGGCGTAGGAATACGGATTCGTACTGTTAATTCGTGGAATATCGGTAGTCAATTCATCACCCGGTTGGGTCCAGGCATAAGCAGCATCGCTGTTCACCAATGAAATTTCGTCCCGCAAAGATTCACCGTTATAACTGTCTTTCAGTAATACAAAACCTCCCTGATAAACGAACATGAACGACATACCAAATCCTTTGTAATAGAAATTATTATTCATGGATGCGGTATATTACGGTAAAGTTGTTCCACCTGAAACCAGATCGTTCTGAGAAAATTTCACGTTAAAGGAATTGGTTGTAAGCTGTACCACAGTACCGTCACCCTTTCTGATCAATCCGTAACCCTCATTATCTACTCCTGCATAATCAAGTACTAAAAGAGAATTCGGTTCAAATCCTTCAAAATTCTGCACTTGTCCTAAAATCTGATTGATCGATGTTTGATTTGAAAACGCCTCAGTCACTTTCCCTTTATTGTAGCGGAAATTCATCTGCGTATCCCAACGGAAATCTTCCTGCGCAATATTTCTTGAAGTGAAAGATGCTTCATAACCATTGTTGATAATAGACGCACTGTTTTTAATCAAAGTCGGTGCTCCTAAAGTAGGATCGGCTGCGATCACAGAAAGTAAATCGTGGGAATCTTTTTTATAATAGTCTAAAGCCAGATTCACCCGTTTTTTGAAAAAAGAAAGATCTGCTCCTAAATTTAAAATGTTGGTACGTTCCCATCTCAGATCCGCCACTTTATAATTCTCGATGGAAAGTCCTGCGTTATAATCTGTGATGTAACCCTGTACAATTCGGCCTACGTCATAAGGTCCGTATTTGTTGGCAATATTTCCATTAACTCCATAAGAAGCACGAAGATCAAGAACGCGTTCATTAGCTCCTAAAAAATCTTCGGCACCTGCACGCCATTTTGCGGCTACAGACCAGAAAGGTTTGAATCGGTATTTCGGATCGGTTCCGAAAAAGTTCGATTGATCGATTCTGGCACTTCCTGTCAAAATATATTTATTTTTGAAGGAATAATTCACGTTGGAATACATAGAAACGAAACGGTCATCAATATCAATCAGCTCATCGAAAAAGTTAACACGTTCTAAAAATCCTCCCGGATTGTAAACATCAAACAAAAGAGAATTTGCAAAAAGTTTATCAGCCTGTACAAAAGTATTGCTGCTTCTGCTGTATCCGAAAAGATCGGTAACAGAGCCAATAGGACGGTTTTGCTGAACTTCACCTCCTACAATAGCATTAATGTAATGATCACCAAATCTCTTGTCGTAATCTGCCTGAAGTCTCAAAAGATAATTGGTTTGATCGGTTTTATTTTCAATTTTACGTCCGCCTAATGGAAGTAAGTTCTTTTTGATGAAACCGGTATATTCCAGTAACGAAGTGGTATTGTTTAACAAAGAATACATTTCGTTGGAATCGCCATCTGCAATTTTTTGGTTGTTCGAGCTGCTTTTGCTGAACTGACCACCAAATTTCAAATTGATATCAGACGTTAATTTGTACGTGAACATTCCCTGAACTCTCGAAATCCAACTGTCCGTAGTGTTGCTGTATTTATTAAAATCATTCACCGGATAAAAAGTTTCGTCGTAAAGACCCAATTCTTTTAGCCTTTGAATTTCGTAAGGTTCTTTCCCACCGTAACTGTTGGTCGTATCGTAATTGATCGGTTTGTAAACCGGTAACGCTTCGCCGTTTGGTCCGTATAAATTTTGATAAGAACTTATTTTAAATGCATTACTTAGATCATTTGGATTGTCGCTGTAGAAGTCGACCGGCGTATTTTCATCTTTTCTTAAAGTGAAATTCGTCTGCAATTCCAAAGTCAATTTCGGGGAAAGTTTAGCTTCCATTACGAAATCAAAAAGACCTTTGTTATTTTCGGTTCCCTGAATATTTCCGTATTCTTTAGTATAATTTAAAGATGTTCTGTATTTAAAGGCATCACTTCCACCCGCTGCAGAAATATTGTGTTGAGAGATCATCGGCGTCTGCAGATATAGACGACGCAGATCTTCGCTATTGTCTCTGCCACGAAGTAGATTTAATCTCGAGTCCAGTTGGTCCTGTGTAATTCTGCCCTGCTGAAAATCAACATGTGCCAAATACACTTCATTTTTAGCGTAAGCAAAGGTATTTCCGAAAAAATTATAAGGATCATTAAACTGAGTTTGATAATCATCGAGCAGACCGCCAGAAGCTATTTCTGATTTTGCAAAAACACTTTGAATATCGACCAACTGCGAAGAATTAACGCGATTCATGGCATAATTCAGATCAACTTTATCACTGATGGAATAATTGGTGGTATATCGGAAAACCGTTTCGCCTTTTTTCCCTTTCTTCGTCGTAATTACAATGACACCGTTGCTTGATTTCGCACCGTAGATAGAAGCAGAAGCCGCATCTTTTAATAAAGTAATGCTTTCCACTTCATAAGGATTGATGGAATTAATATCGCCATCATATTGAAAACCATCAACAACGATCAAAGGTTTCGTATTTCCAGAAAGCGTAGCAACACCACGAAGATTGAATAATTTAGAACCTGGATTCGACGGATCGGAATAGACCAAAAGCGCCGGCGTTAAGCCTTCCAGAGAACTCACAATATCACTGCTTCCTCTTCTTTGGAAAGTACCCATATCGACCGCAGTATAAGAAGCTGCAGCTTTATTGGGGTCAATTCTTTGGTATCCTGTAATTAACACGCCCTCGATCGCGGCTTCATTCTCGGCTTCAGTAAGAACAGGTTGTAAACTAAAATTCAAAGTATTTCCCTCAACAGTCACTTTTTCAGATAAGGTACCATTAGAAATTTGAAGAATATCTCCTAATTTCGCAGCGAGTGTAAAATTTCCAAAGTCATCTGTCTGGGTAGATGTTCCGCTGTTAAGATTTTTAATCGTTGCATTTGCTGAAGCAAATTGCCCCGGTTCAGAAATTTTTCCAGAAACCGTAATGGGTGTGATCTCGCTTACAATGATCTGTTTTCCAACAATCGTAAATTTCAGGCCCGTTTTCCTGGTCATTTCAGCAAGATAAGTCTGAATGTTATCATCCTGATTTTCAAGATTGATCTTCGTCTCAGAGTTGAGCAGCTCTTTCTTATAAAAGATACTGTAACCCGTTTTTAGCTCGATGGTTTTAAACGCATTTTCGATGGTCATTGTTTTTTCCCGACCGGAAATCTGCGCCTGAGACAGACCGAATATTAAAAAACTGGCGGCAATACCCAAACGTACACTTGGAAATCCTTTCATACTAGGTTTAGTTTTCTTCATGATATATAATGGTGAATTTTAATTTTAATTTTTTGAGATAAGAATAAGCTTGCTACCGTCCTTCTGGATCTTACAGTTGAGCAAAATTTCTAGAGTATGCGTAATCTGATCAAGATTTTCGATTTTAAATGTTCCGGAAAAATGAAAATTTTCAACTTCCATACGATTTCTTACGATCTGCAGACCGTAAACCCTTTCGATTTTATTTAAAACTTCGTCGGTGGTATTATTTTCGAAAGCGATCTCTTTATTCAGCCAGTCCATATCCTGATCAGGTTTAGCAGCTTCTACAACTTGTTTTTGCTCAGGAGAATTGAATTTTATTTTTTGACCTGGTTTCAAAATCTCTTTTGCAGCGATTTCTTTCCCGCTGACTTCAATTTTACCTTCCACAAGATTGACGAAAGTTTCTCTTTGATTTTTATAAGAGGAAATATTAAACTTTGTTCCTAAAACCTTCGTAGTAAACTTATCCGTGATTACGTAGAAAGGATGCGCTGAATCTTTAGCCACTTCAAAGAATGCTTGACCAACTAAAGTTACTTTACGAGAATCGTTTTTAACAAAATCACTTTCTAAAGAAATCTGAGTTCCGGCGTTTAATAAAACTTCAGACCCATCCGATAAAATCACTTTAAGATTTTTACCGTTCGGAACATTGATAATCAAGTTTGAATTTGATTGGTTATCCATCAAACGAAGCGTCCCGTTTTCTAAACTTGCTATCTGCACTTTATTTTCATCGGTCAGAAAACTATTTTCTTTTAGATTTTCAAGAACTCGATATTCACCATTAACTGCAACGCTGATAAATTCAGAACTTGGAGTAGATATTTTATTCGTACTTAACTTCCAGTAAACTCCAACAGTTACGATTAATATAAGTAAAGCTGCATATCTCATCACCTTTCTGGCGAAGACATTTGTTCTGCTTGGTAACTTTATAATCTTGTGATTAGGCTCTGTGGAATATAAATAATTCGCTTTTGCAAAATCTTTAAAAACCTGCTTATTTTCAGGATTTTCCAACCATTCGTTCAATATTTCTTGCTCTTCTGGAGCGATTTCGTCGAAGAAATAATTGCTAATAATGGTAAAAATTTCAGAATTTTGATTCATAAGGATTACTTTTGCTTTATAGTATGATGCATAGTAATTAGCAATCCCCCTACTCTTTTTCTAATTTTTTTAATTTTATTTTAAATTATTTTCGATTTTGTTTGGTATTGTAGATGATAAACGGCTATTTGACGCCATTAAAGATAATTCTCAAACTGCCTTTAAAGTAGTTTATGAGGAATATTTTGCCAAACTCACTCAATTTATTACCAGAATGTCTCGGGACGAAGATCTTGCTGAAGAAGTGGTGTAAAGAACTATGATCAAAGTTTGGGAACAGCGAGACAAAATCATTTTAACCACTTCTTTAAAGTCTTATTTATACAAAGTTTCCTACAATGAATACTTAATGTATCTGCGGAAAAAAAGTAAGTTTCCGAACATTGAAGATTCGGTTATCGAAGCGATTGATGAGTTGGGAGAAGAAAATGACAATGATATTCTACTGGATAAAATCCGCAAGGAAATTGACAATCTGCGCCCAAAATGTCGGGAGGTTTTTATCCTGAGTAAAGTCGATGGATTGAAATACAAGGAAATCGCCGAGCAATTAAATATCTCTACGAAAACCATCGAGAATCACATGACCAAAGCGCTGCGAATTATCCGGGAAGCAATGCTTAAAAAATAAAAACCTCAAAAGTAGATTTGAGGTTTTGTTATGTAAATTTTAAATATATACTTAAAAATGCACTGTTTTAATTTCTTCGGCAATTTCTTGGGGACTTTCATCTTCATCATTTTTAATTAAAAACATGGTGACAGCCGCTGCTATTAACATACAAACTCCGCCGACCACAACGTAATCAATCGCCATTTTTCCAAAAACATTGGAAACAATCATTCCTCCGAATAGACCGTTTATAATCTGTGGCATCACAATAAAGAAATTGAAGATCCCCATATAAATTCCCATTTTATGTTGCGGTATCGCATCGATCAACATGGCGTAAGGCATTGCTAAAATACTTGCCCAAGCAAATCCCAACCCGATCATAGAAATCCAAAGCATGTTGGTATCTTTAATAAAAAACATGGAAATCAAACCTAAGCCTCCACAAAGTAAAGCCAAAGCATGCGTCTGTTTTTTACCGATCCTGGTTGCTATCGGTGTCAATAAAAAGGCAAAAGGAATTGCCCAGAAATTATACATCCCGAACAGTCTTCCGGTTAAATCACCCGCATTACTGAATTCTACTGAATTGGTATCTTCAGGCGAAAGACCAAAATGATGGGTTGCCAACGCACTGGTGGTAAAAACCCACATGGTAAAAAGAGCAAACCAAGAGAAAAACTGCACCACGCCAAGCTTTTTCATTTTTGAGGGAATCTTCGCAAAATCAGTAAAAATATCGCTGAGTTTTGAAGGCGCTACTACTTCATCATTTCCGGCAAAATCTGCAAAATCCTTTGGCGAATATTCTTTGGTTGTAAAAATCGTATATAAAATTGATAAAATTAAAACTCCAGCACCGGCATAAAATGAATAGATCACATTATTGGCAACAAAACCTTCCGGCGCTACGTTTGAGGCTCCAAAATAAGTAAGTGCGCTTGGCAGATAAGATCCGATCACCGCGCCAATTCCAATCAATATTGTTTGAATAGAAAAGCCTAAAGTGCCCTGATGTCTTGGCAACATATCGCCAACCAACGCACGAAACGGTTCCATGGCTACATTAATTGAACCGTCCATCATTGCCATAAAAATCACCGCTAAAATTAAGGCATTTCCAGCTAAAAGATGAGACATCGAGGGAGCATTGGGAAGCAAAACCAAACCTACCGCACACAAAACTGCACCTACCAAAAAGTAAGGTTTTCTTCTTCCCCACTTTTCAGACCAGGTATTATCACCAAAATGACCAATTAAGGGTTGAACGATCAAACCCATTATGGGTGCAACCAGCCAAAATAAAGAAAGGTCTTCTACATTGGCACCGAGGTTTGCAAATATTCTACTCGCATTTCCATTTTGTAAACCAAAAGCCAATTGGATTCCCAGAAAACCCATACTCATATTGATAATCTGAGAAATGGAAAGGTTCGGTTTTACTTTTTTTGTAAAAACGGTATCGGTTTGTTTTGATATCATTTATGTTATTTTAATTTTTGAATTAATGCTTCCTCAATCGGAGTTTTAATTTTGATGATCTCTTTGTTGACGTCATTGGGAATTGTCATGGATAAAACATATTGTTTAATTTTCCATTGGTTTCCGATTTTTTCTAAAACGCCACTGCCGCGACAAAGTTTCATTTGGGTATCGAGCAATTCATCGAACCAAGCATATTTTCCATCATTACTAAAGGTGATATTTCTTTTTAGAGAAGTAAAACTCCAGGCTTTTCCTTTTTCGAAAGGTGCTCTTGCATAATCCATGAATTCTTTTTTAGTCCAGACTTCATTGGCATCAGTTCCAATGAACGTAGACTCCTCTGCGTAAAGGTCAAAATAATTTTTAAAGTCTGCTGCGGAAGCGTATAAATTCAAATCATCTAAAACTTTGCTTACATTTTTCTTCTGCACGTTTTCGTAGAACCCTTTCTTCTGGGAGAAAAGAGAAGTAGAAAAAAGAAGTAGAAAAGTGATTAATGGAAAGGCTATACTTTTTTTCATTTTATTACATTATTAAAGATGCTTCGACAAGCTCAGCATGACACCGTTAATTCAAACCTATTTATTTTAATTATTGAAGTTCTAAAATTAATGAAGATTTTCCGGAAATTGTGATTTTATTTTGAGTAGCAATAGAAATTTCTTTTCCAGTAATAACATCTTTTCCTTTGGAAACGCCGTCTAATGATTCAGCGAAACGACTCAGATCAAAAGTCTGGTCTTTTTCATTATTGTTGATGACGACCATTACTTTTTCGTTTGGTAAATTACTTTTTTGACCGGACAAGTCGCGACTTGTCCCTACAGGATCATTGTAACGGAAATAAACATAAACCTTTTCTTTCGGCATATAATGTTTGGTTTTTCCGGTGTGAATCACTTCTTTGCTTTTTCGCCAGGTTAGTAATTTCTGCGTAAAATCATGAAATTCTTTCTGTTCTGAAGTTTGAGTTTCAGGATTAAAAGCATTTTGAGAATCACCTTTCCAACCGCCGGGAAAATCTTTACGAATATCGGCATCGCCGAGTTTGTCTTTATTACCCTTCATTCCGATTTCAGAACCATAATAAATTTGAGGAATTCCACGAGAGGTCGCAATTAAAGTCATTGCCATTTTATAATACCGAACATCACCGTTAAATAGCTCGTTAAATCTCTGCGTATCATGATTTTCAAAGAATACCAAAATATTATTGATATTCGGATAAAGGAAATCATTACCAAAAGAATTATAAATTTTAATCATTCCCGTGTCCCAACCTTCTTCTTCTTTTAACGCGTTTGGCAAGTCAGTGAAAAGGGTAAAATCCATGACCGAGGGAAGGTTAGAATTATAGTTATCAATTTCTCCAATTTTTGAATCTTTCTGCCAATAAGAAACATGAGCCGGATTGTACATCCACGCTTCACCGACAATATTGAAATTCGGATATTCATCTGTAATTGCTTTTGCCCATTTTGCCATGGCCACTTTATCGTTGTACGGATAAGTATCGACGCGCAAGCCGCCGAGTTGTGCGTATTCGATCCACCAGATTGCATTTTGCGTCAGGTATTTTAAAACCAAAGGATGTCCTTGATTGAGATCCGGCATTGTGGTATCGAACCATCCGTTTAGGGCTTCCTGTTTATCGATTTCTGCAACGTTGGTATCGAATTGAGAAGTTGTTCTATAGTTGGAACGTTTGAAACCATATTTCCCTTCACCATCTTTGAACTGATGGATCCAGTCCTTAGTCGGTAAATCCTGAATCAACCAGTGCGAAATTCCCCAGTGATTGGTGACGTAATCCTGAATCAGCATCATTCCACGTTGTTGCAATTTCTGAGAAAGTTCTAAATATTCTTCGTTGGTTCCGTAACGACCATCGATTTTGTACAGATCAGTTTGGGCGTAACCGTGATAAGAAGTTTGTTTTTCGTTGTCTTCATTAGCCGGAGTGAGCCAAAGTGCGGTTACTCCTAGGTTTTGTAAATAATCTAAATTATTAATAATTCCGCGTAAATCACCGCCATGTCTTCCGCTGGGTAAACTGCGGTTTGCTCTTTCAATTAAATTGGGTTGAGAATCATTAGAAACATCACCGTTGGCAAAGCGGTCAGGCATAATTAAATACATGACATCTTTGGAGGAAAAAGAATTTCTTTCTGCAGAACCCGGATTTCTGGCTTTGAGTTCGTAGGTATAAGAATCAACCGTTTTTTTTCCTTTCTTAAAATTAATCTTAAAGGAAGGTTTCTGAACCTCATCGGTATTTACCGTAATGAAAACGTAGTTTGGATTTTCTGTTTTCGTCAAATCTTTTACCCTAATATTATCCGAAAGTTCGACTTCATATTTTGAAATATCTTTTCCGTAAACTAAGATTTGAAGTTCCGGATTTTTCATGCCGTGCCACCAGAAAGCGGGTTCCACTTTTTGAATTTGGGCGAAACTGAAAAATGAAATAAACAAAAATAGAGCGGATAATTTTTTCATTCTAAATATACTTTTTAAAATAACCTTGTCAAGGTTTTGAACCTTGACAAGGTTGATGGGTAAAATCTGCGCCCCGACCTGAGTGGAGCTCTTTTTTGTGGAGCAAAGCGGAACAAAAAAAGCGGGAACGGAGGGCGGAAAAAGGCGCCCAAATAATAGCTTCCATATTCTCCGAATTGGACACGGTGTTATCGTTCCCTGCCCTCCAAATGAGGGCAATTTGCAAATCGTGGATTCCCATTATTTCCCCGAGTTTCACATGGGGTTATTGTTATTAAAATCCTTCGGAGTTTTTAAAATCTATTTTACTGCCTTCACAGAAATTGCGTAACCACCACTTCTCACCAATTTCATCGGAAGTTTGGATTTACTCGTTACGGTTTTCTTGTAGATCTTGTAAGACTGCGGATTGTTGATATAATCGGCATCGTCGCCGTCTGCGTACACGGTAGCTTCATATTTTTTACCTTTTGGCAGGAAAGAGAAATCAACAGTATAATTTCTGGCGTTCTCATCGGTGATGCCGCCGACAAACCATTCGTCTTTTCCTTTGGTTTTTCTTGCCGTATGAATGTAATCACCGGGTTCTGCCGATAAAATTACAGTATCGTCCCAGTCTAAAGCAACATCTTTGATGAACTGAAAAGCATCCATATGTTTCGCGTAATTTTCAGGTAAATCGGCCGCCATTTGAAGCGGAGAATACATCACGACATAGAGCGCCAATTGTTTCGCCAAAGTTGTTTTCACAAATCGGGTATCGCCAGGAAAATAATAATCGAGTTTGGTCTGGAAAATTCCCGGCGTGTAATCCATTGGCCCACCCATGAAACGGGTAAATGGCAAAATGGTTTGGTGATCAGGATTATTTCCACCGAATGCTTCGAATTCTGTTCCACGGGCAGCTTCGGCAGCGATCCAGTTTGGATAGGTCCGGTTTAAACCTGTAGGACGAACGGATTCGTGAGAGTTGACCATGATCTTATAATCGTTGGCTTTTTCGGCAATTCTTAAATAATGGTTGATGGTCCATTGTGAATAATGGTGTTCGCCGCGAGGAATAATATTACCGACATAACCCGTTTTCACCGATGGGTAATCATATTTATTCATCAATTTAAATGCATCATCTGCCCATCGTTCGTAGTTGGTTGCAGATCCTGAAGTTTCGTGGTGCATCATCAATTTCATATTTTTTGAATGCGCATAATCATTCAGCATTTTAATATCGAAATCTGGGTATGGCGTTATGAAATCGAAAACGAATTCTTTGCTGTGACCGAACCAATCTTCCCAACCGGTGTTCCAACCTTCAATTAGTAAAGCATCAAAACCATTTGCTGAAGCGAAGTCGATATATTCTTTTACTTTGGTATTGTTAGAGGCATGTTTTCCATTCGGCGTTAACTTGGTAAAATCTGTTTTTCCAATGTGAACGTTATTGGCGGTAGAATACGCCCATTGTGATTTTCCGATGATCATTTCCCACCAAACGCCCATGTATTTGGTAGGCTTAATGTAGGAAGTATCTTTATATTGAGTCGGTTCATTCAAATTAAAAATCATTTTCGAAGCCATTACTTCTTCTGCTTTTGGAGAAACGATAATGGTTCGCCAAGGTGAAACGGCAGGTGTTTGAATATACCCTTTGGCACCTTGAGCATCCGGAGTTAAATGTGTTTTGAATTTAAAATTCACAGCATCCAGTTCTAGATTGGAAGCTGGATAATTGATCACCGCTGCTTCGGCGATATTGATGTATAGTTGATCTTTACCTTCTTTCTTTAACATCAATGGTGTTTGTACACCATTTTTAATTAAAGACTGGGAAGCATTTCCATCATATGAAGTTGGCCATTTTGCGGGAACTTCTGAGAGATTCGAAGTCTGGGTTTGGTATTCTTGAGAATCGTAATCTCCGGCGAGCCACCAAGCTTTCATGTCGGTTGGCAAATCAATCTCCGTATCTTCTTCTTTTATAATGAAATAATTCAAATTTTTCTGCTCCGGAAATTCATATCTAAAACCTAAACCATCATCGAACAAACGGAATTTCACAATAATATGTCGGTCATTTGCTTCTTGATTTAAAGTAACTGCGAGTTCATTATAATGATTGATATAGGATTTTTTCTCACCCATGATCGGATCCCAGGACTCATTTTTGGTATCAAATTTTTCTGCAGTTTTGGTGAAACCATTATCTAAATCTTTTCCTTTCTGATCTTTATTTTCGATCTCTGAAGCAAACTGAATATTTCCATCGCGCAGTAACCTTAGACCTAATTTAGAATCTTCTACGACTGTTTTGCCTTGATATTTAAGGTCATAATATGGAACGCCAGCTTTCAGCTGAAAATTCATTTCGAACTTTCCGTTGGGAGATTTTAAAGATTGGGCGTTCAGGGCAAAGGTTCCCATCAGCAAGAAAAGTACAGATATTTTAATATTTTTCATAAATAGATATTTATTTTTTCAAAATCGAATAGAATATTTTAGCTTCTATAATGCTTAACTGCAATATTTTCAAAGACGATTTCATCGTGATTTTTTCGAATCAATAAATTTAACGAAAATGCCATTAACAGCCAATTAATTGGGCCCTCTTTATCTATAAAAAATAAAAAAAACTGTTGCTAAAAAGCAACAGTTTCAGTATTTAAATATAGTTTCTATTAAAGTGGAGTCACTTTATAAGTTCCCATTTTAACGTTGGCTGTAATTTTATATAGGCCACCAGTTCCAGGAAATTTGATATTATTGTTATCTCCATTTGGACCTAGGAAACCAGAATTTCCACCAGTGTGAATATTACCCCATTCCATACCAGACCAAGCTTGTTGACCTAGAAATTTGAACTCTCCGTCCGCTGGGATAGCGATCGTATATTCAAATTCACCATCACCAATTTGATCCATTAAAATTGCAGCATCTGCATTCCAACCTTGAATTGAACCCACTAAGTAAACACTAGATGGTATGGTAGGAACTGAAGAAGCAGTTACTTCGATCGATTTTGCGTTCTGATCAATTTTAACTTTATACATTCCTGAATTTCCTGTGAACTTGATGTTTTCATCGCCAGAAGGCTCTAAGTTGGTTGACCAGGTGTTGAAATATTTATACTCATCTTTAATCGCTGGATCATTTAAACTAAAGTTCGCACCATTCCAGTTTTGCTGACCTAAGAATCTAAAACTTTTACCATTTTCTAAGTAAGTATAGATCTCGGCAATTTCGTTTTGGTTAAACAATAATTGAGAACCACTATCACTCCAACCCACCGCTGTGGCATCTCCTACAATATAGAAGTTAACAAAAGCAGGTTTGTAAGGCGTCATTTTAAATGTTACCACATCGGAAACTTTGCTAATTGTTCCACCAGCTGATGTTGAAGTTGCACTTACCCGTAAATCAACATTAGAGGCAACATTAATTGGTAAAGAAAGTTTCGTAGCAATTTCATTTAAATCGAAATTATTAGCCATTAATTCTTTAGCATTGGTAGAGTTTCCCACCAATAACCACTCAGTTCCTCCCGCTGTTGCCATTTCTACTTTGTAAGAAACATTAACACCATAGGTGTAATCGCTCCACGCAAAAGTGATCGCATTCCCAGTTGGGTTTGCAGCATCTAAAACTAAACTTGAACCCGCAGTTGGATTCGTGATTACAGGCTTGTTTACTGGGTAAACAGTTACCGGGAAAGAAATAAAGTTAGAAACCTCAGTTCCTCTTTCGATTCTGATGTACACATTCTGAGAGGAATATGGACTAAATCCAGCTTGTAGCAAAGCAGTATTTAATGCCGCAATATTCGTATTCAAAGTAGTGGTTTCAGATTTCGCCAGTTCTACTTTATTTGTAAAGTCTTCGGTAGAAGAAACTACAACCGAATAACTTCCTGCCCCTGTGGTCGCATTATCCCATTTTAAAATAAATGGATTGCTGTCCATCGTAGGATATAAAACAGCAGCGCCTAAGGTCGTATCGTACAACTTGAACGAAGCTTCCGGATTGGTCCAGTCCCGATCCGCATCGTCTCTACACGCGTTGATTAAAAGCAATGGTAAAATCATTACCATCATTATTTTAAATATATTTTTCATAAGATTTAATTAATAATTAAAGATTACTTAATCGGAATTAAAGTATAATTCCCAGTTGCATCATTAAAATAAACATCATAAGTCCATTCTGCAGCCAGCGGAATATTTGCACCTCCTTCAACCGCAGTTCCGAAGTATTGTGCATTGGTTCCCCAACTTATATCCCAAGCATTGTTTGCTCTGAATTTAAATTCACCTTCACCTAAAGTAATTGCAGAAGCACTCCATAAATGAGGATCAAAAGTTGATTGCGTTAATTGCGTATCATTATTCCAGTCACCATTTACCGTTCCGATAATAGAAATATTGGTATATGTTTTCGTCGGTGCAGCCACAGGAACTAAAGTATATGTAAGTGCATCAATATCAATTGATAATTTGTAATAACCATCGGCAGGAACACTTAAGTTTCCAGAACCACCGTCAGTACTTAACGTACCAGCTGCAGCACCAGCTCCGAACTGTGCATCCCATGAACCTCTTTGTTTAATAATTTTAAATCCTACATCTGCGCCGCTTTTAAACAAACCTGTAAACGTATATTGTGAACCGTTTGATGTTTTTAAAAGTGGTGCTAAAGTTTTATTGGTCGCATTATTATCCCAGTTTCCTACGGCGCCATTTCCGATCAAATACAGATCCTGGTAGTCATAAGTTGGGCTCGCCAAATAAGGAGTAATATTTAAACTCGTGATTGGAGATTTTTGCGACATCCCGTCATTAGCCAAAAGGCTGGTCACTCTGAAATACATTTTTTGAGATTCAAAAGCAACTAAACCAATTTTCTTGGCAGCTTCATTCATTTCTTTATTGGTAAAAGATGCAAATGTTTCTGATTTATCTTTTGTGATCAAAGTGATAGGCTCTGCAAAAGCTTCTGTGCTGCTAATCTCTAATTTATATTTAAGCTCAACGGGCACTGTTAATTTCGCCGGCGTCCAAGTCACTGTGAGTGCAGGATTTGCCGGGAAATTTTTATCTAAAACCAAACTGTTTGTCGAAAGGTCCATCGTCATTGGCGCTGAAACAGTGTCTATGGAAACGATATCACGATCTTCGCATGATGTCAAACCTAGGACAAGAGTCATAGCCAAAAATAGATGTTTGAAAATATTATTTTTCATTGTTTTTTGTATTAATTATTAATAACCAGGATTTTGTTTCAGATTCGGGTTAACTACCAAATCATTATTTGGAATCGGGAATAAATTACGGTATTCGCCAACAGCTACACCTTCTTTAACATTACCTTTCCAAGGCCATAAATAAGCTGAACTTGTAAATTTACCGAAACGGATCAGGTCTGTTCTTCTTGTATTTTCCCAAGACAATTCTCTCGCTCTTTCATCAAGAATAAAGTTAAGATCCAGTACAGAAATTGAAGAAGCATTCGCTCTGGCTCTTAATGCATTCACGTAAGAAATAGCTGTTGCCATGCTTCCGCCGCCACCTCTAACTACTGCTTCTGCATACATTAAATACACATCTGCCAAACGGTAAACTGCTAAATCAGCTTCAACCCAGTTATCATCGACACCAGGAGCACCAGTACTTTTCACGTTTTTATATTTGATAAAAGCATAACCGTCATTAAAGTTTCCCAGATCATTGATTTCTAAAGTCTGACCATCTTTGTAAAAACGTCCTCTTAAATCACTGTTTTCAAATTTCTGTACGAAAGCTTTGGTAGTTCTGATACCACCCCAACCACCGTTCACTCCGAATTCGGCTGGTTTCATTGTTCCACCAATTGCAGCATGAACCATAAAGGTTGTACCACCATTAGTTTGTGTTCTGGCCCCATCGTAAACAATCGAGAAGATATTTTCTGGATTGTTCAGGTGATTATCAGCCAGGAATAAATTAGCATAGGACGAATTTAAAGTATAACCCGCACCAATTACTTTTTCTGTGTAAGTGATTACGTCTGCGTTTCTTTCAGCTCCAGTGTACACTTTTGCATTCAGATACAATTTCGCAAGTAAAGTCCAGGCTGCTCCTTTGTCTAAACGACCGTATTCATTAGATCTCGCTGGTTTTAAATCATTTGCAGAAGCAAGTAATTCACTTTCAACATATTTAAAAAGATCTGCTCTCATTATTTGTTTAGGAACGGTACCAAAAGTAGTTTCATCTACAAAAGGAACATTTCCATAAAGGTCTAATAAATGATAATAAGCTTGTGCTCTTAAGAACTTCGCTTCAGCTCTCATTGCTTTTGCTTCATCAATATTCGCTCCTGAAATACCGTTTAAATTCAACATTTCGTCAGTTGTATTTTTAATAAATTCGTTACAGAAAGCTACTTCCGTATATAATCTAAAATACATTGCGTTGTTGAATTCGTTTGCCGGCGTCCAAGACATTTTGTGAAATTCAGGAAGTGTTCCGTCATTCCACCCAATTACTGCTTCATCAGTAGTAATTTCCTGCATGTAATACATCAATCTCATGTAGTTAGAGAAACCACCGTCGATATCAGCAATATCACCTTGACCGTCTCCTCCAGCCTGACCACCGACAGCAATACCACCGTAAAGTTTAGCAAGAAGGTTCTTATAATTCCCAAAATCTTTGTAAAGACTTGCAGCTGTAATTTCGGTTATCGGTTCCTGTTTTAAATCATCAATACAAGAATTGATCATAAACGAACCACCTAAAATGGCAATTGCAAGGGAAATATTTTTTATTCTAAAATTTTTCATTGTTCTTAATTATTAAAATTGAAAGTTTAATCCTAATGAATACACTTTTGGTCTTTGATAAAATCCGTTATCAATATTTCCAAAAATCTCTGGATCTACGCCGGTGTAATCAGTAACGACAAATACGTTCTGTGCCATACCGAATACTCTTAGATTTCCTCCTTTGCCGAAGATATCACCGAAGTCATATCCTAAAGTCAGGTTATCCATTCTCAAGAAGGAAGCATCTTCTACAAAAGCATCACTCCAATATTGTGGAGTTTTGAATCCGTAATTAGCTGTTGTGCTTGAGATATTCTGTAAATAATCATTGGTCGCAATACTCTGCGTATTCGATTGAGAATCGAAGTTATTATAGACATAATTTCCAATAACGGCTCTCAATGAAGTTGATAAATCCCAGTTTTTAAACTTGAATTTGGTTGAGAATCCGAACGTAGCGTCTGGTGTAGTCGACTGATAGAAATATTTATCTTCTTTATCAATTTTACCATTGCCATCTCTGTCAACATAAACTCCGTCCATTGGTTTACCAGCGCTGTCATAAACCTGTTGGTAAACTAAGAAACTGAATGGAGTGTACCCAACACTGTGTCCTTGAACATTGTTACCAGTACCTCCAGAAATCCCTCCTTGTTCAATAATATAACCATCAGCTACATCATCAAATTGAGTTACTTTTGGATTGTAGTGAGCAACGTTGAAACTGAAGTCCCAAGTGAAGTTTTCTGTTTTTACTGGGTTCACATTAAGTAAGAATTCAAAACCGTCAGTTTCCATCTGGCCAATATTCTTAATGTTTTTGTTACTGAACTCCCCTGCTGGAACTCCAACCTGTGCCAATAGATCTCTCGTATTTTTCTTGAACCAGTCAATTGAACCCGAAACTCTGTTTCTCCAGAATCCAAAATCCAATCCTGCGTTAATTGTTTCAGTAGTTTCCCAGGTTAGATTCGGGTTGTACTGAGTTGGACGATACATAAAATAGAATTGATCTCCAAAACCGTATTGTGCAGTAGAAGTAGAAACTCCGTAAGAAGGGAATGAGTTATAATAACCACCTACTTCCTGTTGTCCTGTTTCTCCCCAACCTGCTCTTAGTTTTAAATCTGAAAATACACTGGAATCTTTTAAGAAAATTTCGTTTTTAATTTTCCAGGCTCCTGAAGCTGCATAAAAGGTTCCCCAGTTATTCTTTAGATCAACACCATTATAAAATCGAGAAGTAGCATCTCTTCTTACCGATCCGGTTAAGATATATTTATTAGCAATGGTAAAAATTCCTCTACCATAAAATCCTAATAAGGTCAATTTTCCTTCATAGTCATTGTCACCAGTAGGAAGTTTGTCTGCGCCATAATAAGTAAGAGCAGATGGAACTTTATTATGAAACTGCTGGTAAGAATAACCCGCTAACAAATCAACTTTCGTATCGATTGCTGAGATTGTTTTTACATAATTCAAATAAGTTTCTAATAACTGATTTGTTTTTTCCTGAGTGTAGTCTCTTCTCGTACTTAAGTTTCCAGAAGATAGAACGCCAGCATATCCTGGATATTCTGTAACTGCTCCTGTTCCTTTTTGATAATCATATCCACCTACTACATTTAAATGCAAGTCTGGTAAGAAATGGAATTTGTAATCTAAATGTATATTTCCAATACCACGGAAAACCGTAGATACATCTCTTCTACCGTACAAAGAACCCAGTGGGTTTCTGGTAGCATTCACATTCAGGTTATCTTCATTCAACCACCATTCCCAATAGTTATTTACTCTATCTCCTTTTGGTGAATAATCATAAACTTGCTGAGTTGGATCAAAAAACTGTGCTGCACCGATAACTCCGGCAGGAAAACGGTTTTCTGTCATCGATCCTTTAATGTTAGCGACAACGCTCAGGTGTTTGTCGAAAAATTTCGGCGATAAATTTAAACCAACAGAAGTTCTTTTAAATTCATTGGTTTTTACAATACCGTTCTGTTCGGTGTATCCTAAAGATAAACGGTACGGCAATTTTTTAATTCCACCAGAGATGGCAACATTGTTGTCGGTTCCCCAAGCTTCCTGATAAATAAGATCTTGCCAATTGGTATTAGCAGTTCCTAACATGTCAAGATATTTTTGTTGAGTGGCATTTTTAATTACAAACTCTCTGAATTCGTCAGCGGTCAAAACATCCTGAGTTCCCATTTTTGTAGAAACGGAGGCAGACGTTGAAAAGTTAACTTTCACTCTACCAGATGATCCTTTTTTCGTGGTAATTAAAATTACCCCATTGGAAGCTCTGTTACCATAAATAGCAGCAGCAGAAGCATCTTTTAAAACATCGAAAGATTCGATATCATTTGGATTGATCAATGCTAAAGCGTTTGATGCTCCAGAAATACCGTCGAAATCCATTGGAACTCCATCGATTACAATTAATGGATCATTTTTCGCCGTTAACGACGCTCCACCTCTAATACGAATGGTTGCTCCAGAACCTGGATTTCCACCGTTTCCGGTTACTGTTACCCCGGGAGCTTTACCTTGGATCAATTGATCTGCAGACGTAGAACCTGGATTAAAATCTTTGGAAGTAATAGAAGCGATCGATCCGGTAAGATCTTCTTTCTTCTGCTTTCCATACCCAATTAAAACAACCTGCTCAATCTCCGCCGTTTTTAGCGTGTCAGTTGTTTGTGCGTCCAACATCGCTCCAAGCAATAAGAAGGCTGGTGCGATTTTTAAAACTTTCGTATAGTTTCTCACAAAAATAAAATTTATGGATTAATATTTAATCTAATTACTCGGTTAAAAGTAGCGATGCAATTTAACATTTTTTTTACCTATCATAATATTTTTTGCGAAAATGTTAATTATTCGTGACAATTATCATCATTGGAGAAGTCGTTAAAAAATCAACTATTTGATTTTTAGCGCTTTACTTAAAATACGTTTTCTTAATTACTTCTGTTAAATTAACAATAATCCAAACGGCTGTTTAGCAAAAAATCAACGGTGGAAACAAAATTTTGACCTTACTGAAAATTTCATAATGATTACATAAGAATTACTCTATCAATTTTCACATCTATTACAGAATACTAATTTTTATAGAAAATTAAGACAAGATATTGGGAACTAAGAATAAGTATAAGAAGACTTAGGCAATCCTAAATTGCTTACTTATTATTTAAAGGAAACCAAGAATGTCTTGTAGAAAAGTATTATTTTAAGTCGAAAAATAAATACTCAAAATCTAAACCATAAAAATAACGCGTAAGAATAGGTGATAAAAAAATTAAAATCCGAAAACAATGATTTTTAATTAACTCGCAGAACTCTTATCTTTGCAAAAATTAGAAAGATAAAAATGTCAGATAGAAAATTAATTACCGCAGCCTTGCCGTACGCCAACGGACCGGTACATATTGGCCATTTAGCTGGAGTTTATATTCCCGCTGATGTTTATGCGAGATTTCAAAGAAGACTGGGAAAAGACGTTGCATTTATTTGCGGTTCTGATGAACACGGAATTCCTATTACGATTCGTGCAAAAAAGGAAGGCGTAACTCCACAGGATATCGTTGACAAATACCACGGAATAATTAAGAAATCTTTCGAAGATCTGGGAATTTCTTTTGATGAATATTCCAGAACTACTTCTGAAAGACATCACGACGTTAGTCAGGATTTTTTCAAGACCTTATATAATAAAGGAAAGTTTATCGAAGAAGTTTCCGAACAGTATTTCGATGAGCAGGCCAACGAATTTTTAGCCGACCGATATATCGTCGGAACTTGCCCGAACTGTCGTAACGACAATGCTTACGGCGATCAGTGCGAAAAATGTGGTTCTACCCTTTCGCCTTCAGAATTGATCAATCCAAAATCAATGTTGAGCGGAAATATTCCGATCTTAAAGGAAACCAAAAACTGGTATCTTCCATTAAATGAATATGAAGATTTTTTGAACGAATGGATCATCGAAGGTCATAAAGACGACTGGAAACCGAATGTTTATGGTCAGGTTAAATCTTGGTTGACCGACGGTTTGAAACCGAGAGCAATGACCAGAGATTTGAATTGGGGCGTTCCCGTTCCACTACCTGGCGCTGATGGAAAAGTACTTTATGTTTGGTTTGATGCACCGATTGGTTATATTTCTTTCACTCAGGAATGGGCAGAAAAAAACGGGAAAGACTGGAAAGATTATTGGCAAAATGAAAATACAGATCTGGTTCATTTCATCGGAAAAGACAATATCGTTTTTCACTGTATTATTTTCCCGGCGATGATGAAGGCGCATGGTGATTATATTATGCCAACCAATGTTCCGGCTTTTGAATTTTTAAATTTAGAAAACGACAAGATCTCAACTTCCCGTAACTGGGCAGTTTGGGCACACGAATATGTTCAGGAATTCCCGGGACAGCAAGATGTTTTGCGTTACTCACTTCTTTCTTCCGCTCCGGAAACCAAGGACAATAATTTTACCTGGAAAGATTTTCAGACCAAAAATAATTCAGAGTTGGTGGGAATTTTCGGAAACTTTATCAACAGAGTTGCCGTTCTAATTCATAAATATTACGATGGCGTTGTTCCAGCCGGAAATGAAAATGCAGAAGAAATAAATGAAGTCTCCAAAGCTGCAACCGAAGTTGAAAATTTCTTAGAACATTATGAATTCAGAAATGCATTGACTGCCATGATGAATCTGGCCCGTTTTGGAAATCAATACCTTCAAATTGAAGAGCCCTGGAAAACAATTAAAGACCATCCAGAAAAAGCGGCACAATCTCTTTTCGTGGCTGCACAAATCGCAGTTGGATTAGCACAGATTTTTGAACCATTCCTACCTTTCAGTGCAGAGAAATTACAGAAAATGTTTAATGTCTCTCAATTAACTTGGGAAGAAATTAAAAATGAAAAAGTTCTCATCAAAACCGGACATCAAATTAATCCGTCAGAATTGTTATTCTCGAAAATTGAAGATGAAACGATTGAATTCCAGATTCAGAAATTAGAGAATACCAAAGAATCCAATAAAAAAACAAATCCTAAAGCCAACCCGATGAAAGAAGAAATCCAATTCGACGATTTTACAAAAATAGATTTAAGAACTGCAACCATTTTAACTGCTGAAAAAGTAGAAAAAGCAGATAAACTTTTGAAATTCTCGGTTGATACGGGAGTTGATGTAAGAACTGTTGTTTCAGGTGTTGCCGAAAGTTTCACGCCGGAAGAATGTGTTGGAAAACAAGTCATGATCTTACTCAATCTTGCTCCACGAAAAATCCGCGGAATCGAATCACAGGGAATGTTGCTTTTAACCAATAACGCTGAAGGAAAACTAGTTTTTGTAACACCAACTGAAACGGTGGAAAACGGTGTTGAGATCGGATAAAATCTAAATTAAAAACAAATGAATGGGCATAAGAATGCCCATTTTTTTTTTATGATGGTAAAGAAAAGTGTTTTAGCAAAACTCTCTGACCGGGAGCTGGATAAATATCTGGAGATCAACAACCGCTTTGTTCCTGAAGCTGTAAAAATGGCTTTTCAAATCCTGGAAGAAAGAGGTAGAATTTTCTCGGCGGACGAAAAAGTGAATATTCAAAACATCATTCAAAACAAGATTGACGCAGAACAAGCGCACAAACAAGAAGAACATGAAGATCTAACCGATCACTTCACTACCGATTCATCTGCCATTCGTCTATATTCAAGAACATTAATATTAACCTCCAGTTTATTTCTGGGAACTTTATATGGCGCGACGCTTTTAGCTCTAAATTTCATTAAGTTACAGAAATACACTCGCGCAATTTTCAGTTTATCGTTCGGTTTTATTTACGTTCTCTTTCAGTATTATGCTTATCAATTTCTAGTTGAAAACAATCTTATAACTTCTGGCAGATATAGTCCAGAAATTCTTCCAATCGTAATCGGACCAGTACTTTTGATTTTAATTTGGGTAAGTTCAGAATTAAAGAGATTACCGTACCGATCAGAATCTTATTTAATACCGATCCTATTAGCAATTGTAATATTGATCATTATTGTCACCAACTACAACGGCTGGTTCTCCTCTTATTTTCTGATGCAAATTCTTGATCGGTAAAAGCAGTTGTTTCCAATTATTTCTTAGTCAATCTCGCTAAAAAAGAATCTTCTTCCTGCAGCATTTTTTCGATCGTAAATCCATTATTTTCAACGGCTCTTTTCATGGTTTCAAAATCCAGATACAACCATTTGATCGGTTTTTCTGTATCTAATTTGTAATGAACAAAATAATCGACTTCGCCATAATAGTGATCCGCAGGAACCATAACCCCGCCGTCATCAGCTTTATCGTACATGTAAAGAATATCGGTGCTGTCAATTAAAATTTGTCCGTCTTCATTTAAAAGCGAGTGCAATTTTTCGAGATATAAATCGATTTTGTCCAGCGATTGAAAAATTCCGGTTCCGTTCATTAACAACAAAATTGTATCGTAAGTTTCGCCTGAATATTCTAGAATATCTGAACACAAAGTATTTTTAACGCCACGCAGTTCACAAACTTCAATGGACTTCGGAGAAAAATCTAAGGCCAGCACATCTAAATCTTTTTCATTTTGAAGATATAAACTGTGCGAACCAGCGCCAGCTCCAATATCCAAAACTTTACCTTTAGTTAATTCCAAAGCTTTTTGTTCGACCAAATTCATCTCCTCAAAATCCCGAAAGAGATAGTCAACCGGCAAATCATCCATTTCAGAAATAGAAGTTTCTGTCAATAAATTCTCAGGACTTTCATCGTGATAAAAATCCCAGATCGCCTGTCCCATTAAATCTTTCATTCCTATTAAATTTTGCCAAAAATAAGGAAATATTAAGCACCAATCAATCGATGAAACGTTTTAACAAAAAACGTCATCGATTTAATAACAGAATGACTAATTTAGTTCTACCATTAATCAAGAACGATGCGAAAAATTGATCAACTCTTTACCGAATATGGGGAAAGCCATCAAAATCAGACCAACAAATTGATCCACTGGATCTGTGTTCCCTTCATTTTTTGGTCTATTCTAGGATTTATATCTTTGATTCCGACGCCTCATTTTTGCTCTCAATATTTTGGGTGTATCAGTATCGCAAGCCTTATATCGATAGCTTTGGTGACAGTCTTTTATTTCAGCTTATCGTGGAGAATCGGCCTTATTATGATTTTCGTGATGTTATTAATGGAACATCTGGTTTATTTCATTAATATCGAATTTGCACAAAAATCATGGATGGTCTTTTTGGTGATCTTTATTCTTTCCTGGATCGGACAGTTTTATGGGCATAAAATAGAGGGCAAGAAACCAAGCTTTCTCAAAGATTTGCAGTTTTTATTAATCGGCCCGATTTGGTTGCTTCATTTTATTTTAAAGAAACTGAATCTAAAGTACTAAAATGACTTCTCTCATATTTCGACTTTTGACCGGTCTAAAAATAAGTAACCGCTGATCAAAGCCTTAAATTGCGGAACATTAATTTTAAAAGACAAAGCGATGATCAAAAAAATAATTCTTCTTACTACGTTTTTATTTCTTGTATTCTCTTGCGGAACTAGAGAAGACGAAACGGATAACGAACAATATATTGGCGTTTGGAATTGGGTTTCAACGGATGGAGGAATAGGTAATATTCATCAAACCCCAGCGAATACAGGAATCGCCAGAACATTAACGCTCACTGCAGAATCAAACTATACCATCAAAGAAAATACAGTCGTAATAAGCGAGGGAACTTATTATTTAGGAAGAGCAGTTACGAATACTGATCATCTGGAAAAGCTATTCCTTAATTTAAGTGAGGATCAAAACTTAATTATTGAGAGTTTTAATTCAAGTGACCTGTATATAAGCGAAGACCATAACGATGGCCTGAAATACCATTATTCAAAATAAACTGCATTACATTACTTCAAATAAAAAAAGGTCAGAAATATCTGACCTTTTTTTATTAAAAACTATTTACTACTATTCACCAAAGTGACTTTTCACTTTTTCTAAAAAGTGTTCGTCGCTCATTTTTTGATCGGTGTCAAGGGTTACTTTTAAGTTTTTGAACTGCGCTGTTTCAGCTAAATGATTTTTAAACTGTTCTTGAATCGTTCCCGTACCGGTTAAGTAAAGTTCTTGGGTGTTGGTGATAAGATGCTCTAAATCTTTGAAGAACTTCGCCGTATTGGTTTGCTCTACATTGTTTGCATTTTTCTCACTTGAGTTACCGTGCTGAACATCTCTTTTTACCGGATCACAAACGAAAAATTTATAAGCACTTTCGATATCGTGATTTTTCACAACGGTTGCATTTTCTGAATCCATCCAGATTCCTGCTAATTTTTTATCTGACATAATTTAAAATTTTAATGTTAAGAATGATGTAAGACAAGAATGATGCAAAGCTGATGTTAATGGTTGTTAAAGTATTAAATTCGTTTCAAAATTAAAGATAATGGATGAAAACGAAATTTCTTATCTCATCAGAAAGTGCATTTTTAATGTATACAATAAATTAGGACCTGGCTTACTAGAGTCGGTTTATCACAGAATTTTGATCTACGAACTGGAAGAAAATGGACTTGAAGTAAAGTCTGAAGTAATCCTGCCAATAATATATGATGAAAAAGTTTTTGATATTAATTTCAGAATAGATATCCTTGTTGAAAACAAAGTTATCTTAGAATTAAAATCCGTGAAAGAATTAGAACCTGTCCACTATAAACAATTAAATACCTATCTGAAACTATCAGGCAATAAATTAGGTTTGTTAGTCAATTTTAACACAACTAATATTTTGACTGGAATTAAAAGAGTGGCTAATAATTTGTGAAGTATTTTGTTCCCGCAGATTTAGCAGATGACGCAGATTGATCCAATTCTATTACGGTTCATATTACCTGCTTTACGTTAAAATTGCTTATGCACCAAAAAATCTGCTTAATCTGCAAAATCTGCGAGCTACTTATTTATTTTCCCAACACAAAAACAGCCGGTATTTTATGAAGTTCAGGTTTGTTTTTCAGCCAATCTTTAATGGTTAAAGTTTTGATGAACTCATCGTTCGGGTCGTTGATATTTGCCGCAATACATAGCTTAGTTGTAGGCGCTAAAAATTTACAAAGATCTTCGAAAAGCGGATTATTACGATAAGGCGTTTCCATAAAAATCTGAGAATAGCCCGTCGTTTGAACTTGATTCTCCAACCATCTTATTTTGGCTTTTTTATCTGATTTATCAATTGGCAAATATCCATGGAAGGTAAATTCCTGACCATTAAAACCACTTGAAGTCAACGCCATAATGATAGATGAAGGCCCATTGATCGGGATTACTTTCACCGCATTCTCATGACACCACGCCACCATTACATTTCCTGGATCGGCAATACAAGGTAAACCTGCTTCTGAAAGCAGACCGAAATCCTGACCTTTTTTCATCAGCATTTGCGCTTCCTGTAAATCCTTTCGCTGCGTATTTTTATCTAAAATAAATAATTTCAGGTCCGCCTGTTTTTTTTCAGGCGCAAAAAATTTGATTACTTTTCTGGCGGTCTTATCATTTTCGACAAAGAAATAATCGGTCTTTAAAATATATTCTTTGACCGCTGGAGCAAAAAAATTGATCGGCGTATTTTCTGATAAGTAAGCTGGGATGAGGAATAGCATATTGAGAGATTTGGTATTGAGTTATTAAGGATCTGAGCACCACAAAAGTAAATAAAATAGTTTTTAAACGTTAGAATTTTTACTTTTACTTGACTCTTTCAGCTCACCGGCAATTCTTTCGCACGCTTCATCTAAAAGTTGATAAACATCATCAAACTCTTTCATCTCACTCCAGTAAGGATCTGGAACTTCTTTATTGTTCTCTAAAATTAAAGAGACCTTTTGCCGTTCTTCTTCTGACGTTGCCAACTTCAAAACATCTTTCAAGTTATTTTGGTCCATTACATAAATACGATCGTATTCCTGAAAATCACTAACCGAAAAATGTCTTGACTTTTGTTGAGAAATATCAACATTATAATTTTGCGCCGTTTGAATGGACCGGTGATCCGGACTGTTCCCTTCATGCATATTGATTGTTCCTGCTGAATCCACAACAAAACTAGCAGATAGCTTTGATTGTAAAATACCTTCTGCCAGTGGACTTCTGCAAATATTTCCCAGGCAAACCATTAAAATTTTCATAACCTTATTTATTTAAAAAACCCTTTCATCATTTGAAAGATGAAAGGGTTCTGAATTTTATTTTAGCATCACCTAGGAGTTGGTGACTTTATTGTTTGATCTTTTCTGTTAATTCCTTAACATATTTCTTGATCTCTTTATCAATCTTCGAAACATCTTTTATGGTATCACAGGCGTACATTACGGTCGAATGGTCTTTTCCACCCATTTCCTCGCCGATCTTATTGAATGTTGCATTGGTAAACTCCTTTGCAAAGTACATCGCCAATTGTCTTGGTAACGCAATTTCTCTCTTTCTGGTTTTTGATAATAACTGCTCTCTTTCGATTCCGAAATACTCGCAAACAACTTCCTGAATGTAAGGAATATTGATGACCTTTTTCTGATTAGCCGCGATCTTACTGATGGTTTCTTTCAGCAATTCCAATGATAGATCTGACTTGTATATGGTCGAATAGGCAATCACTGAATTAATCACCCCGATCAATTCGCGAACGTTGGTTTTCACTTCAGAAGCCAGGTAATCTAACATGTCTTCTGTTAAAACAATTCCATCACGACTTAATTTATCAACGATGATCTTTCGTCGGGTATCAAAATCAGGAGATTTAATTTCTGCCGAAAGTCCCCATTTAAATCGGGAAACGATACGATCCTGAATATCTAAAATATCTACGGGAGCTTTATCCGAAGTTAAAATGATCTGTTTTCCGTTTTGGTGCAGATAATCGAAAATGTGGAAGAAACTGTCTTGCGTTGATTTCTTTCCTGACAAAAATTGAATATCATCAATGATTAAAACATCAACCATTTGATAAAAATTCGCAAATTCTGTTTGTTTATGCGCTTTCGCCGCAGAAACGAATTGCTGAATAAATTTCTCCGAAGATAAATAAAGAACCACTTTTTCTGGATAGGCATTTTTAACTTCCAAACCAACAGCGTGTCCTAAGTGGGTTTTCCCAACACCGTAACCTCCGTATAAAAACAATGGATTGAAAGCAGTTGCACCGGGTCTCTTTGCAATAGATTTTGCAACCGTCGACGCAAACTTGTTGCTTTCGCCTTCTACATAATTATCAAATGAAAAATCAGCTTTTAGATTAGAATCAATATTGATTTTCTTCATTCCCGGAACGACGAATGGATTGATCACGTTCGCTGAGAATGAGGGAGGCAAAGTTTCCTGCATTTTTGGAGTCGGAGTACTTTTACCTTTTACGTTCATCGTAATTGGTTTTTCCTGTCCGCTTGGTTTATTTTCCATCACGGAGTACCACAATTTCACCCCTTTTCCAATGTTCTTTTTTAGGGCAGCAGAAAGCAATGATAAATAATTATCTTCTATATATTCTTTGTAAAAATCACTCGGAACAAGTAAGGTCAAATTATTGCTGATTAATGACACAGGTCGCACATTATCAAACAATAAATCAAAAGAATTTTCGAGTTTTTTTAGGTCAGTATTGTCCTCCGCTGCGTTGAGGTTATCCCTCATGAACGTAAGACATTTTTCCCAAATTATAGTTAAATTTTCATCCATTTTCGTGCTGCAATTTCTCCTTCGCTTGTTAATTTTGACGGGAAGACAAAGATGGAATTTTTAAACGTCAAAAAAAAATTATTGTGCTATTGATTAATTAAAAATATATTTGTATGACTAATTTAATACTTAAGATGATACACACAACACACACAATTAGAGTACGTTACGCCGAAACAGACCCTATGAAATACGTCTATTATGGCAATTACGCCACCTATTTTGAAGTGGCGCGCGTAGAACTTTTTCGTACGCTCGGCATGCCATATGACGATATCGAAAAGCAGGGAATTTGGTTGCCGGTTTCAGAATTTTCTATTAAGTATTTAAAACCAGCACTCTATGATCAAAATCTCGAAATTCATACTTTTATTAAAAAAATTCCGGGCGTAAGAATTGAATTTGATTATGAAATTTATAATGATTCTAAAGAGAAAATAACGGAAGCAAAAACAACCTTATTTTTCTTGGATTCAAAATTAAATAAAGTAATAAAGTGTCCGGATTTTTTAATGAATCTCCTCTTAGAAAATTGGAAAGAATGATCTAAACTTCAGTTCCGGATTCAACTTCGTACGGTTGTTTATCTTTTTCAAAAATTCGGGTCATTTCATTTCCTTCTACGGTAATGCGATTTCCTCTTCTACGGATCCAGTTTCCTTCTCGAAGACCGACCACTTTTGTATCGTTTTGAGTTAAAAATTCTGCAATTCTGGTTTCACGCGTTTCACCATTATGTTTTAAATCAGGATTCGGATCTAAATAATGTGGATTAATATTAAAAGGAACAACGCCCATACAATCAAAACTCGGAGGATAAACAATCGGCATATCATTGGTCGTCTGCATATTCATACCACCAATATTCGAGCCCGCACTCGTTCCCAAATAAGGTTTGCCATTTTCTACATTTTCTTTTAAACCCGCCATTAAGTTGAGTTCATGTAAAGTTTTTACCAATAAAAAAGTATTTCCTCCGCCTGTAAAAAATCCTTTTGCATCATAAAGCGCGAGACGTTGAAATTCGAATTCATGCAATCCTTTTACATTAATATTGAGTTGGGCAAAAAACTCTTTGGCTTTATGGGTATAATCATCGTGTGAAATTCCGCCAGGTCTTGCAAAGGGTACAAATACTATTTCATCAATTCCTTCATAAAGTTCAGCGATTTCAGCTTTAATATATTCTAAATAATTTCCGCCAAACAAAGTAGAAGTTGAGGCGAGAAGAACGTTCATTTCCATATCAATTTTTATTTTTAAGAAGGTAAATATAGTGAAATCAAAAATTTAAAAATCGAGCTCATCTATAATTATCATATTAACAAAATAATTACTGATTTTTGTCAACTTTATGTTAATATAATTTAAATGTTCATTTATCAAATAATTCAGAAGTATATTTGCATAGAATTTAACAACTAAAACACTTTATTATGAATTACACGATTGTTGGTCTTTTTCCAAGCCAGGAAAACATCAAGGAAGTTACGGCAGGAATAGAAAAATCAGGAATCAAGGACCAGGATTTTATCATTTACAGAACCGACCAGGAAAATGCGCCGGAAGTGAAGAAAAATTTTTGGGATCGACTTTTCAAAACTTCAAAAACAGCAGTGAAAATCGCGCCCGATCATTTGATCACCAGCGTATCTGTTAAAAATGCTGAAGAATTTAAAAATGTAACAAAATCATTCGAAGATAATAAAGTAGTAAAAATCTATGAATTCAAAGATATGACCATCGACGAAGCCAAAGATTTGAATTACATTAAGAAAATCGTAGAAATGCGTGCAAAATCACATATTTACGGAATGCCCGAGTTTTCAGTTTCAGGAACGTTAATGAATGAACTGTAAACAGAACAGAACACTTTTAATATTTAAATATATGATCCGTCCCAGTACTCATGAGACGGATTTTTTGTGGAGTAAACCTGTCTTTTAGATTTAAGTTATTATCTTTACTTTCATCCAAAAAATCATTTAATGAAGGTTCACTTTTATTTCTCTTTTATTTCCTTATTCCTCTTTCAACTTGCTTTTTCACAGCAAAAAACTTACTGTAATCCGATTAATATCGATTACGGTTATACGCCCTTTGATGTATTCTCAAAACAGGGAAAACATCGGGCAACTGCAGATCCGGTGATTGTTAATTTTAAAGATGATCTTTATCTTTTTTCGACCAATCAAGAGGGATATTGGCACAGCGATGATATGCTTCACTGGAAATTTATCTCGCGGAAATTTTTAATAGACGATAAATACATTCACGATCTCAATGCTCCTGCAGCCTGGGTGATGAAAGACACTTTGTATGTTTATGGCTCCACTTGGGAATCTGATTTCCCCATTTGGAAATCAACCAATCCCAAAAAAGGCGACTGGAAGATTGCCGTTGATACTTTGAAGGTTGGCGCTTGGGATCCGGCTTTTCATTACGATGAAGACAAAGACAAGCTCTATTTATATTGGGGTTCCAGCAACGAATGGCCACTCTTGGGCACAGAGATCAACACCAAAACCATGCAGTCAGAAGGCTATGTAAAACCCATTATCAGATTAAAACCAGAAGATCACGGTTGGGAAAGATTTGGCGAATACAATGACAATGTTTTTCTGCAACCTTTTATTGAAGGTGCTTGGGTCACCAAACACAACGGGAAATATTATATGCAGTATGGCGCTCCTGCCACCGAATTCAGCGGATATGCCGATGGTGTTTATGTGAGCAAAAATCCACTTGAAGGTTATGAATACCAAAAGCACAATCCATTTTCTTATAAACCTGGCGGATTCGCAAGAGGTGCCGGTCACGGCTCAACTTTCCAGGATAAGCACGGAAATTACTGGCATATTTCGACCATTTTTATTTCTGTTAAAAATAATTTTGAAAGAAGATTAGGAATCTGGCCCGCAGGTTTTGATAAGGATGACGTGATGTACAGCAATACTGCGTACGGCGACTACCCTACTTTACTGCCCGAATTTGCGCAGGGAAAAGATTTTACCAAAGGACTATTTCCGGGTTGGATGCTATTAAATTATCAAAAACCGGTTAAGGTTTCTTCAACTTTGGGTGGCTATCAGCCGAATCTCGCAGTTGATGAAGATATTAAAACTTATTGGTCTGCAAAAACTGGAAATGCCGGCGAATATTTTCAAACTGATCTGGGAGAAGTTTCTACGATTAATGCGATTCAAATCAATTACGCTGACCAGGATGTAGAATTCAAAGGTAAAACTTTAGGTAAACTGCATCAGTACAAAATCTACAGTTCCAATGATGGTAAAAACTGGAAAACCTTAATTGATAAAAGTAAAAACACAACCGATGTTCCCCATGATTATATCGAATTAGAAAAGCCGGCAAAAGCAAGATATTTAAAACTGGAAAATCTGAAAATACCAACGGGAAAATTTGCCGTAAGTGGATTTAGAGTTTTCGGAAAAGGAGCCGGAGAAAAACCTGGCAAAGTTGAAGATTTTGTTCCCTTACGTGCAGATCCGAAAAAATACGGCGAAAGAAGAAGCATTTGGATGAAGTGGAAACAAAATCAAAATGCAGATGGTTACGTTATTTATTTTGGAAAATCGCCCAGCAAGTTATACGGAAGCATCATGGTTTACGGAAAGAACGAATATTTCTTTACCGGTGCAGATCGCATTGATGAATATTATTTTCAAATTGAAGCTTTTAATAATAACGGAATTTCTGAAAGGTCAGAAGTTTACAAATCAGAATAAATTTTAAAAATAACTTCAATAAGTCGTTTGATTCAAATGGCTTTTTTACTTTTGCTCCATGAAAATCGCATTCCTCGGCCCGCAGGCAAGTTTTACCCAATTAGCATGTTCCCAAATTTTCCCCGACCATGAGATCATTCCGCAGTCCAGTATTCTGGATTGCTTCAATGCCGTCTTCGATGGTGAGGTTGAGAAAGCGGTCGTTCCGTTAGAAAATTCTATTGAGGGAACCGTTTCGATGACCTTAGATTATCTGTATGATTTCGACGGAATTCATATTGAAACAGAAGTCGTGATGCCGATCGCGCATCATTTAATGATTCATCCTGACGCTGAAAATTTTGACACCATTATTTCTCACCCACAAGCGCTGGCTCAAACCTTTCACTTTCGACAGGATCATTTTAAAAATGTAGAAACACGGGATTTCAGTTCCACCGCAGCGGCGGCAAAATTAGTTGCAGAAAATCCTCAGGAAAAATGGGCAGCCATTGCAAACTCATACGCCGCAAAACTATACGGTTTAAAAATTATCCATCAAGATATTCAGGATTTCGAACAAAACCACACCAAGTTTATTGTCATTTCAAAAAAGAGCAATCTGTTAAAATTAGAATTTCAAAAAACTTCAGAGAAGACTTCTTTACTCATAACGCTTCCCGAAGATCATGCTGGAGGATTGCACCAAGTTCTTTCTGTTTTTGCCTGGCGAAAAATGAACCTTTCAAAAATCGAAAGCCGTACTCTGAAAACAGGATTGGGAAATTATTTTTTCTTCATCAACATATCAAATGAATGGCATCCGATCTTATCAGAAAATGCACTGGAAGAATTATTAGCGATTGGCGCATCCGTGAAATTCCTGGGACATTATAATGAATATTTGCTCGAAAGTTAATTTTTTTGAAACTTGAAAATCTCTCCATTAATTTTAATTAAATAAATACCAGTCGGCAAAGTAGAAACTTTGATTGATGTAGATGGATCGTAATTTCCTTTTTCAATTAAAACTCCTTCCATATTATATATTTCGTAGGCAGTTTGGCGTGAAATCCCTTTAAAATTAATTTCATTCTCAACGGGATTTGGGTACAAGATCACTGTTTGTTTCTGACTCGATTCAGCTTTAAGTAAAGATGGATCATAAATCACCATAGAATTTTTTTCTATAATTTGAAGATCATCATTAAAGGAAATATTTGCTACTTTAAAATTAATCATTTCGGAGAAATTCTGATTATCCTGCGTACTATTTAAAACCAAATTAGACACTTCACCATTCGTTCCGGTCACTTTTACCGGCAAAGGCATTTCAAAAAAACCGACCGAAGAATGACTCTGAGTTTGGGATATTAAAAAATGGAGATTCTGATTCGCAACAGGTTGATTCCATTTAATGGTGTAAGTTGGATAACCTTCGCCATAAATCCAGTCGTTAAAAAATTCACTAAAATCTTTTCCAGTACTGATGAAGAGTTGATTTTTAAAATTTTCGGTCGTCGCATATTGATAGGCGAAATTGGGGTTCGCAACATACTCCCGCAGCATTTGATCAAAGTCCTCGTCACCTAAGATCCATTTCAACATTCTTAAAACGAAAGCTCCTTTTTGATAAGTTAATCTTCCACTAAAAACGGTTGGTATATTTCCCAACTCTGAATCGTCGACGTAAACGCTTCCACCTGGTAAACTGGTAATTGAATTGAGATGAAACTGCAAATGATTTAAAAATTCTGCCGGCGTCATGCTGTTTTTCTCGTAAATCAAATATTCGCCGAAAGTTGCAAAACCTTCATTCAACCACGCTTCGTTCCAACTTCCACACGTAATTTTATCACCAAACCACTGATGCGCTAACTCATGTGCAATGGTGAATTTTCCAAAAGAATTCATAGACGACATCGTTTGATGTTCCATCGCCGCGCCATTAACTGCAAATTCCATGTGCCCGTATTTTTCATCAGCAAAAGGATAAGGTCCAAAATAGGTTTCAAAAATTCCCATCGCTTGTTTGGTCCATTCTATATTTTCAAGAACTCCTGCATTATTACTCGTGTCGGGATATAAATAATTGACGAATGGAAAAGAATTACTTCCAATGGTATCATTAAACTTCGTGAAGTTTCCGATGGAAGGTGCCGCCAAATAAGCCGCCATCGGATATTGAGTTCGCCAAAAGGTCAGTTTTTTATTTCCAGTCAAAAAAGTTTCCGATTTTAACAATCCGTTTGCAGCAACGCTGTATAGATCTGGTGTCGTAATTTTAAAATCGAAACGCTCGATTTTATCATTCATACTTTGCTTGGTAGGAAACCAATTTTGAGCGCCATACGGTTCAGAAAGCGTTGACAGAACAGGCGAACCAGCATGCGTTCCGACATAAAAATAAGTTCGTCCACTATTATCGGGAACGCCAGAATAATTGATGGTGAGAGAATCTAAAGTATTCGTAGAAATTGAATCGGGAAAATTTATTTTCAATTCTTTCGTGGGCAATTGTTCAAAAACCAAAGCTGTTCCATGATAAGTAACTGCTGACACAGGAATCTGATCTGTAAAGTCAAAGTAAATAGCGGACATGGATTCTCTTGCGATAAAATGAGCCGTAACCGACCCGGAAATATAATTGACCTCTGGATCAAGATTCACATCCATTCTTTGGTATTGCAGATCGTAATTTAAAGTATTGGGATTAACATTGAAATCGGATCTATTCTGATAAGACCTCAATTCACTTTCAATCAAAGACTGATGTTCTAGTATTTCCTGTGCTGTAAACTTCGTAAAAAATATTGCAAGAATTAGGAAAGAATAAAAGTTTCTCATGCGGCTCAATTTAATTTAAAGATAATTAAAAAGCCTGACAGTCAGCAAATTATTTAATGGAATTTTTAAATTCCCTTGTTTTAATACTTATCTTTCCACTTCTTTTTGAGTTGCTCCGAGACTTTGTTTTCGGTCGCATTACTTCCGGGTTTATAAAACGATGTTCCTTTTATTTCTTCCGGTAAAAACTCTAGATCAACGAAGTTCCCTTCGTGAGAATGAGCGTAATCGTAGTCTTTTCCATAATTCAGATCCTTCATTAATTTAGTTGGAGCATTTCGAAGATGTAAAGGAACAGGCAAATTACCCGTTTTTTTCACATTGGAAATTGCCTCATTAATGGCGAGATAAGTAGAATTGCTTTTCGGCGAAACCGCCAAATAAACTGCGGTCTGACTTAAAATAATTCTGGCTTCCGGATTTCCGATCACATTAATCGCCTGAAAACAGGTATTCGCCATCACCAACGCGTTTGGATTTGCAAGTCCAATATCTTCTGAAGCTAAAATCAACATTCGTCTGGCGATAAATTTAATATCCTCGCCACCGACCAACATTCGCGCTAACCAATACACTGCACCGTTCGGATCAGAACCACGCATTGATTTAATGAAGGCTGAAATAATATCATAATGCTGTTCGCCATTCTTATCGTACAGCGCCATGGTTTCCTGCAAAACCGAAAGCACATTTTCATTATCAATTTCCTTTTTCTCCGAGTTTTTAAACTGATTCAATACATTTTCTACGGCGTTAATCAACTTCCGCGCGTCGCCGCCTGAATACTGAATCAACGCTTCGTTATCTTTTATACCAAAATCCGTATTTGAATCCTGATTGTATTTATGTAAAGAAATAGTGATCAACTCTTCCAGCTTCTCATATTCTAAAGCTTTTAGAACATAAACCTGAGACCGCGAAAGTAACGCGGAAACCACTTCAAAACTTGGATTTTCAGTCGTCGCACCCATTAATACGACCCAACCTTTTTCTACCGCGTGAAGCAAAGAATCCTGTTGAGACTTATTAAACCGGTGAATTTCATCAATAAATAAAATCGGAGATTTCCCAGAAAATAAGTTCTGCTTTTTGGCCTCTTCGATGATCTCTCTAATATCTTTCACCCCACTTGAAACGGCTGAAAGTTTATAAAATTTACGCCCTGAGGTTTCAGATATGATTTCTGCCAGCGTCGTTTTTCCGGTTCCGGGCGGTCCCCAAAAAATCAGTGAATTCAAAGTATCATTCTCTAACATCTTCCGAATCGGTCCGTTTTTGCCGGTCAAATGTTCCTGCCCTAAAACCTGATCTAAAGTTTTTGGTCGTAATTTTTCAGCAAGAGGGGAGTTAGAATTCAAGGTATTTAAAGATTGGTAGGTTCGTGATTAAACTGAAAGGCTCATATGGATGGAACAAAGATAAGCACTTTGTTGAAAACAACTTTTAATCCAAACATAAAGTAAATTTAAACTAATTGGTTATTTTTGCAACGCAATGTTCAACAAAATCATCACTTTTCCTTTAATTATCCTGATAAAATTTTATCAGTGGTTCATCTCGCCGTTGTTGCCAAAAAGTTGCCGTTACGAACCCACTTGTTCAAGCTATATGGTAGAAGCACTGAAGGTTCACGGTCCAATAAAAGGTTTATGGTTAGGCTCGAAAAGGATTGCGAGATGTAATCCGTGGGGCGGCGAAGGTTATGATCCGGTTCCACCAAAATGTAAACATTAATTAAAATTTTAAATTTTTGAATAAATAATATGCTGACTTTTTTATACTCTACCTGGGATCCGTCCACGGGAATTCCGTTAGGACCAATTACCTTACATTATTACAGTTTAATGTTTATTCTCGCCTTTGGTTTGGGCTATGTTTTAATGACCAAAATGTTTAAAATTGATCATGTTGATGTAAAATATGTAGAACCACTATTTACATGGACTTTAATCGGGACTATTTTTGGAGCGAGAATCGGACATGTTGTTTTTTATGAACCCGAACTTTTCCGTACCGATTTCTGGTCGGTATTTTTACCTATTCGCACCAATCCTACTTTAGAGTTCACCGGATTTTCCGGTTTAGCAAGTCATGGCGCAGCCATTGTTTTGGTTACCTCTACAATTATTTTTGCCCTAAAAGTGGTGAAGAAAAATCCTTTTTGGATGTTAGATAGAGTTGCAATAACCGTTGCCCTTGCAGGGTTTTTTATCAGATTTGGAAACTTTTTCAATTCAGAAATTATTGGAAAACCAGCTCCAGAAAATTCAATTTTTGCGATTAAATTTCCACAGCAAAGTTTAAGCTACGGCGACATTGTCCCAAGATATCCTACCCAGCTTTTTGAAGGATTTTCGTATTTAGCTTTGTTTTTTATCATGTGGCTGATCTACCTAAAAACCAATAAAAAATACAGACAAGGTTGGCTTTTCGGTTTTTTCTTTGTCGTACTTTGGTCTATCCGCTTTCTAGTTGAATTCCTGAAAGAACCACAAGGCGTAGAAAAAATAACATTAGGAATATTAAATACCGGTCAAGTTCTTTCTATCCCATTGATTCTGGCTGGACTAGTCATTATGTGGTATTCTAAAAACAATGTGATCACCGAAGAAGAAAATGAACAACCTGCATAAGGTCATAAAATCTTCTTGTAAAACTCAATCCTTTCAATTTTTTGGAAGGATTTTTTTATTGAGATATTTGAAAACTGTTCCGATTTCTTCAATTAAATCTGAGGGCAACATCGCTTCTTTTGAAAACTTTTCTGCAGCGAAATCTCCGGCCTTACCGTGAAGCCAAACTCCGAAAATCGACGCATCCTTAGGTGAATAATTTTGAGCTAAAAGTGACGTGATAATTCCTAATAATGCATCACCACTTCCACCTTTTGCCATTCCCGAATTTCCCGTAATATTATAAAAAACCTGATTATCTGGAGTAACAACTTGAGTATGATGATCTTTTAAAACGACATAAATCTGTAATTCCCGTGCTTTTTTGATCGCAAGATCTAAGCGTTCAAATGAGTTTTCGGTTTTCCCAAACAGTCGCTCAAATTCTTTCGGATGAGGCGTGATGATTGAATGTTTTGGAATTTGATTTAATGAAGCTGGATTTTTAGAAATAATATTTAAAGCATCAGCGTCGATAACCAAAGATTTTTCATACGTTTTTAAAAATTGCAAAAAGGAAGATTCAGTATCAGAATCGGTTCCTAATCCAGGACCGATTCCAATAACAGCGTTTTCCTCAAAGTCGAAATTGGCCACCTCATTTTCGCCACCAGATACAAACATTGCTTCGGGACAATTTGTTTGTAGAATCTCATAACCGCATTTTGGAGCGAGAATAAATGTTATCCCACTGCCCGATTTCAGGGTTGCTATTGTTGCTAAAACTGCAGCTCCTATTTTGCCGAAACTTCCGGCAACAATGTTTGTTTTTCCGTAAGTTCCTTTGTGAGAAAATTCGCTGCGTTTCTTATAAATATTTTCTATTAGTAAATCATTGATCAAATAATCAGGCGTCAATTCCTCTGCTGAAAATTCTTCGCTTAATCCAATATCTAAAATATGAATTTCTCCACAAAAAATTCCAGCTTCGGGATGAAGCATTGATTTCTTCCAGGTTTGGAACGTCAAAGTGTGATCAACTTTGAAAATCACTGCACTTTCAGCTGTTATTTCATCTGCCATTAATCCTGAAGGAATATCGATCGAAACTTTAGGAAGTTTCAAGTCATTAAGAAAAAAAATTACATCGGCAGTTTCTCCTTCAATGTTCCGATTCACTCCGATGCCGAAAAGTGCGTCGATGATAATTGAATTTTCTTTGAAAACGCACTGATTTAAAGTACCGAAATCTAGAATATCAATTCCTGTAATATCCTTACATCGTTGAAAATTAATCAGAGCATTTTCAGAATAATTGGAATTTGGATTGTTAAAAAGAGTTACATCAAACCCTTTATGATACAGTAGTCTCGCGATCGCAAAACCATCACCACCATTGTTTCCTGATCCACAAAAAATGATTACAGGATGGTGAACACTGTAATTTTCTTCCAACCAATTCGCACAAGAACTCGCCGCATTTTCCATTAGTTGTACCGAAGAAATAGGTTGATTTAAAATGGTGAAAGCATCCCACTTTTTTATTTGTAGTGCAGAAAAAATTTTCATTTGATTCAATTATTACGCTAAATAAAGTTACTAAAAATACACTTGGGATCACAGTTTTGGAAAATTTATTAGAAAAAGAACAATTTTTCGCCACTTATCTGTCTTTTAAGAAAGAAATTAACTATTTTTAACTTTTAAAAAATAAAACATGAAATTATGGGATTAGTACAAGAATTTAAAGATTTTGCATTCAAAGGGAATGTAGTAGATTTGGCGGTAGCAGTTATCATTGGTGCTGCGTTTGGTAAAATTATATCGTCTTTTGTTGATGATGTAATTACTCCTTTATTGTTGAATCCTGCTTTGAAAGCGGCAGGTGCAGAAAACATTGCACAATTGACCTGGAACGGCGTTCAATACGGGAATTTCCTTTCTGCAGTCCTGAGCTTTTTAGTGATTGCATTGGTATTGTTTATGGTGATCAAAGCGGTAAACAAAGTGAACAAACCTGCAGTAGTTGCTCCAGCTGGACCAACAGACGATCAAATATTATTAACAGAGATCAGAGACTTGTTGAAAAACAAATAATAGTTTTCCTCACGAATGAACAAAGACGCCCCGGTTGGTGCGTCTTTTTATTTTTAAATAAAGTAGTAACTTTAATAAGTTTGTAAAATACTGCAAATCTGCTCGGCTAGGGAAAGTCCAATTCGGTCTTGCGCTTCTACCGTTGAGGCTCCAGTATGTGGAGTTAATGAAATCTTTGGATGGTTTAAAATTGTCTTCGAAGGTTTTGGCTCATTATTGAAAACATCTAAAGCTGCGAAAGAAAGTTTACCTGAATCTAAAGCAGTAATTAAATCTTGTTCATCAATCACGCCTCCTCTGCTGCAGTTTACGATCACCGCTCCATCTTTCATCTTAGCAAATTCTTTTTTGCCAATCATACTGCCATCTATTTGTGCAGGAACGTGAAGGGTAATAAAATCAGCGTGTCTCAAAACATCTTCCAGCGGTTCTGTTTCAATATCAACATTAATGAATTGATTATTGTAAAACTTCACTTTAATGCTGGCTCTTCCAATATTATTATCTGCTGCAATGACGCGCATTCCTAATCCTAAAGCAATTCTGGCAACTTCTTGTCCGATTCTTCCCATTCCGACAATCCCGATGGTTTTACCACGAAGTTCGATGCCTTTTTCGTATGATTTTTTGAGTTGATTAAATTGGGTATCACCAACCAAAGGCATTTTTCTATTCGAATCCTGTAAAAATCTGGCTCCACTAAACAAATGTGCAAAAACCAATTCTGCTACAGAAGCTGAAGAAGCAGCCGGTGTATTAATAACATGAATATTTTTCGAGCGGGCGTAATCAACATCGATATTATCCATTCCTACTCCACCACGTCCGATGATATCTAAACTCGGGCAAGCATCAATCAATTCTTTTCTAACCAATGTTGCGCTCCTTACTAAAAGCGTTCGTATTTGATGTCCATTAATAAAATCTGCTAAGAATTCCTGTGGAACTTTAGTCGTTATTACTTCAAAACCTTTTTCTGTTAAAGCATCAATTCCTGATTGATCTAAACCGTCATTTGCTAATATCTTCATCCTTTATGTTAATCGTTAAAAACTTCAATCGTCACTTGTTTTTCTACCATATCGGTAAATTTACCCCGGTATTGAGTCGCCTTCACGATATGATTATCGATCCAGTGATAGTTTCCGCCGCGTGGTTTTCCACACAAAACGCTGTGGTATTTGAAGCCGTGTTTATCGAGCCAGTCGATGGTAATCTGTTTTAAATTTTCGGTTCTGGAAGTGAAGAAACAGATAATATGTCCTTGATCGTACCATCTGTTAATTGTTTCTAACGCATCTAAATACGGTTCACATGTCACCATTCTTTCAGGCTCCTCGTTGGGTACATCATCAGTTATTGTTCCATCGATATCGATCAAATAATTCTTCATTTCTCCTTTCAGCATTGGGCTTAAATGATCTTTATAATCTAATTCCATTATCAAAAATTTAAGGTGCAAAATTACAAAATTTCATTGATTTACAGACTATTAAATCATTTCAATCATTATGCATTGCGGTTATTTCCTTTTCTGGAGGTTTTTAGCTCTTATTAAATTCACTTTTAAAGAATATCTATTTCCGTCAGAAGTGGAAAAATATGGTTCGTTCTCTTCCCCATTTTTGAAGGTTAAATTGAAGTTAAAAATTTCCCCAATAGATTTATTAATGTTAATTTTGTGAGGATGGAAGAACAAGTAGTTTTAATCTCAGAAAATGATGAAGTTCTGGGCTTAATGGATAAAATGCAGGCACACGAAAATGGCCTTTTACACCGCGCTTTCTCGGTTTTCTTATTTAATGAAAAAGGAGAAGTTCTTTTACAAAAAAGAGCAGCCGAAAAATACCATTCCCCAAACCAATGGACGAACGCAGTTTGCTCTCATCCAAGAGCAGGTGAAACGTATCTGGAAGGTGCACAACGCAGATTAAAAGAAGAATTGGGAATCGAAGCCATGGAATTATCTCCAAAGTTTCATTTCATTTATAAAGCAGATGTTGGTGGAAATCTTTGGGAACACGAACTCGACCACGTTTTTACAGGAAATTACGACGGTAACTTTTCTTTGAATGATGAAGAGGTTTCTGAAATCAGATATATCACCATGGAAGCATTGGATGCAGAAATGGAATCGAATCCTGAAAATTTCACGGAATGGTTTAAGATCATTTTGGGGGAATATAAGGATAGACTTTGAGAAACGAGTAATGGTAATTAGCAATGAGTAATGGTGAACGGTGAATGGTGAATTATAAAACTCAAACGTTTAATTACGTAAGAACTCTTCTTCCAAAAATCCTTCGAAATAGAAACGGAAAGTAATTCTAGCCCCGATGGAAGTGGCATCCCACGAATCCGCGACAGCGGTGAGTGGATATAACGAACAGCGGGACCGGATCATCAAAGAAGCAAAAATGGTTGTGCTTCTAAAAAAATAAATTAATAAAATGAAAATATGAAAAGAACTCCTTTATTTGATAAACATGTGTCGCTAGGTTCGAAAATGGTGCCTTTTGCAGGTTTTGAAATGCCTGTGCAATATGCTGGCGTAACGCAGGAACATTTTACGGTTCGTGAAAAAGTGGGCGTTTTTGATGTTTCACACATGGGTCAGTTTTTCGTAGAAGGTCCTAAAGCAAAAGATCTACTGCAATATGTTGGTACGAACAATGTTGACACTTTGGAAAATGGAAAAGCGCAATACACGTGTTTACCCAACGGAGACGGCGGAATTGTAGATGATTTGATCGTTTACAAAATGTCTGATGAAAAATATTTTGTGGTGGTAAACGCGTCAAATATTGAAAAAGACTGGGCTCATATTTCTAAACATAATGAACAATTCGGAGCGAAATTAACCAATGCTTCTGATGAAATGTCATTGTTGGCAATTCAAGGTCCGAAAGCGACTGACACTTTGCAAAAAATTACCGATGTGAATCTTTCTGAAATGCCGTATTATCACTTTTCAGTAGGAACGGTTGCGGGAGTTGCAGACGTAATTATTTCGAATACTGGTTATACCGGAAGCGGTGGTTTTGAAATTTATTTTAATAATGAAGATGCTGTAACACTTTGGGATGCCATTATCGAAGCAGGTGAAGAATTTGGAATCGCTCCTTGCGGATTGGCTTCCAGAGACACTTTACGTTTGGAAAAAGGTTTCTGTTTATACGGAAATGATATCGATGATACCACTTCTCCGTTGGAAGCAGGATTGGGATGGATCACGAAATTCGATAAGGATTTTGTGGACAAAGAACGTTTTGCAAAACAAAAAGAAGAAGGTATTACGAAGAAATTAGTTGGTTTTGAAATGCAGGAAAGAGCCATCCCAAGACACGATTATTTGGTGGTTGATGCTGAAGGAAATGAAATCGGAAAAGTGACTTCGGGAACGATGAGTCCGATGAAAGGAATCGGAATTGGATTGGCTTATGTGGCGACTGGTCACAACAAAGTAGATTCTGATATCTTTATTCAGATCAGAAATAAAAATGTGCCGGCAAAAGTAGTTAAAACTCCGTTTGTTTAATTAAAGGATATTTTCGAAAATACAAAAGCAGGTGAAGATTCACTTGCTTTTTTTGTTGGCACTGTTTTCGCACTGCTTTTCACACACTAAAAATTTAAATATTATGTCATTAATTAATAGAAGCATCGCAGGATTAGCAGGTTCTTTGGCACTTACGGGAGTTCATCAATTATTCAAAAAATATTGTTCAGGTTCACCGAATTTAGATCAAGTTGGAGAAGAAGCGATCAAGTTATCTTTAGAAAAAGTAGACGCTCCGACGACTGATGAAGAACAGGTTTACGCTGCGGCGATGGGCGGTAATATTTTATCAAATGCCTTATTGTTTTCCACATTGGCAACTTCTACGAATACGTCGCAAATTATCTCAAAAACGCTAGGTACTGGTCTTTTAGGAGCAGCCGGAACGATTGGTTTAGCCGATCAGCTTTTAGGAAATAACAAAGCTACAAACACCGACCAAAAAAAGTGGATGACGGCTGGCTATTACCTTGTAGGTGCCGTAGTAAGTATTGGAGTTTATAATTTATTAGAGCGTAAAAGTAAGAAATAAGAAAAGCAAAATCGTCTCGTTATTACGGGGCGATTTTTATTTTGGTAAATGCTGGAAACAGAAATTATTTCCAATTCTCGTATTTCTTTTACAACGTAGTCCTTTTTGAGTTTTTGCGTAGCATTGATTTGTAGAATTAATTCCTGCTACTGGTTTCGGTTTCGATGATATACCTGAAACTACCTTAAACGGTGGTCGGCAAAACTTGCAAGGCATCAATCCCTGTTTTAAGGCATTATCGACAGACAGTGAAGTCGAAACATTTTTCACCATTCTGCAACCCGATAAATGATATTTGGAGCCGGACGGAGTTTTATAAACCGTCTGTGCCGAAAGGTTGACGGATAATAATAATAGAAATAGAAATAAAAATCTTATCATTTCACGCTGAAAAACTTTTCTAAATTCTCAATATTATTTTTATCATTTCCAACAAAGATTTCTTTCTCAGTAAGAAAAACCGGTCGTTTCAAAAATGAATAATGATCTAAAATCAATGCTTTGAAATCTTTTTCTTCTAAGGATTTCACATCAATATCCCTGGCTTTGATCTGAGTTGATCTTCTGCTAAAAAGAGCTTCGTACGATTTTGTGAATTGATACATTTGGGCCAATTCTTCTTCAGTAATAGGATGACTTTTTAATTCCCGAACTTCCCAGGCGGAAAGATCGAACATCTTTAAAATCTTAGTACAGGTTCCGCAAGTTTTTAGATAAAATACTTTTTTCATAAGTACAAAAATAAAGAATCCGATTCTAAAAGAACCGGATTTACTCTGAAAGAATATTTTCCTCTGCTTATTGAGGAATAACCAAAACCTGACCTGGATAAATTTTATCTGGATCTGACAGCATTGGTTTATTTGCTTCAAAAATTTTGTTGTATGCATTGGCGTCGCCATAAACTTCTTTGGAAATTTTAGAAAGCGATTCGCCACTTTGCACGGTATGATATTTCGGCTGAACAGGTGTTTGCACAGGTGTAGCCGTTTGCACTGGCGTTGCTTTTACAGTCATGTTATCGGTAACTCCATCAATTCCCTCTACATTCCCAGCAGCAACATAAATTTTTCCTTTTTGTTCCCAATCTTTGGCTTCACCACTGATTGTCACCTTATCGTCTTTTACAGTGAATGTGATTCCTGAAGTATCAAAACCGTATTTTGCTACGTGATTCTTTACCTTTTGTGCTTGTTCTTCTGGTGTTTCTCCGCCACCAAATATTTTCTCACCTACGTTTTTTAAAAATGATCCTAATCCCATTGTTTTATTTTTTAATGTTAGTTTACTTGCTTTAGATTTTCTTAAGCACCACTTCACATTCAAAATCTATGCTGTATTACTGTTAAGAATTGTTAAATCTCAATATTTGATGGCAATTTCGTCTTTTAAATAACATATTTAGACAAGTAATCCTAAGCCTTCATTTCAACATCTAATTTTTATAAATTTAAAAAAAAAGCACACTTCAATTAAAAATCATTAAATTTCAATTCTAAATTATAAAAATGAGCAATACAACAACTTTCCAATTTATATCGGAACCCAGTGATGTGAATTATGGTGGCAATGTTCACGGCGGAAGTGTAATGAAATGGATCGATCAGGCCGGATATGCCTGTGCCAGTTCCTGGGCGTCCAGCTATTGCGTTACGGTTTATGTGGGTGGAATTCGGTTTTACTCACCGATCAAAATTGGACATATTGTAAAAGTAGAAGCCGAAGTTATTTATACCGGAAAAACGAGTATGCATATTGCCATCAATGTTTTTTCACGCAATATTAAAAGAAAGGATTTTGAAAAGAAGACCCACTGCATCATTGTTTTCGTAGCTGTTGATGATGAAGGAAATTCGGTTGAAGTTCCGAACTTCACTCCAACTACCGAGCAAGATATGCAAATGGAAAAGTATGCGATTAAATTGATGGATTTGAGAAAGAAAATCGAGGATGAAATGAAGCCGTTCATGTGAGAAACTCAATTTTGAAGAGTTCGATAATACTAAATAAAAAAACTGCCTCGCATTACACGAGGCAGTTTCCTATTAAATAAAACATCAACTATTTAGGACAAATAACTTTAAACTCTGTTCTTCTGTTCACCTGCTGTTCCTGTTCTGAACATCGTACGCCGTCGGCACATTTATTTAATAAGACAGATTCACCATAACCTTTCGCGCTAATTCTGGCACTGCTAATTCCTCTTGAAGTAATATAATCTACCGCAGATTGTGCTCTGTTTTGAGAAAGTTTTTGATTGTAACTATTGCTACCTCTGGAATCTGTGTGAGAGCCCAACTCTACTTTTACGCCTGGATTATCTTCCATAAATCTCACTACTTTATTTAATTCTGGTTTTGCATCTTCTCTGATGTTGAATTTATCCAGATTGTATAAAATGTTTTCCAGCGCGATTCCTTCTCCACATTTGGTTTCCTGTGCGCAAATTTCAATATTGACAAACAGGTTTCTGTCTCTGTCATAATTTTGCGTATTCACCATTTCTATTTGAGAAAAATAGTTTTCTTTTTTTGCATACAATTCAAAGGTAGCATTCGGTGGCAATTGTAAAACAAAATCTCCATTTGAATCAGACATTGTTGATTTCTTAAAGGCATCAAATTTATTTTCTAAATAAACTGCAGCTCCTGAAAGTGGTACGGAAGAGTTACACTGAAATGTTTTACCTCTAAGAATAAAATTACGATCGGAGTAAATGAGATCTTTGTTTAAATCTCCGTTGGCAATAAACTCAGCAGTTTTGGTTGAATTAGAATCTAATGGAATCTCATTAAACGAACCCGTAATTGCATAATTATTTGGATTGATCTCGTCGATATACACTTTACCTGAAGTATCTGTTATTGCTGTTTTTATTACATTCCCACTCGCATCTTTTATCGAAACTTTAGTATTCGGAATTACCTGACCTGAATATTTATCTTTGGCCGTAACTACAAGGCGATAAGATTTTGCTTCTGGTGCTTTTGTTTCAACCACTTTAACAGGGTTTTTCGGTCCGAAACGATAAGATAATCCAGCGAACACTCCCACAGATTGCAAAGTCATTTTTTGCATTTGGTCTGTTTCGTTAGGACCAGAAAAATTAGATCTTATTGTGGCTTCCTCATTATATACGTTGTCAATTTTTCCGCGCTCTACATAGTAATAGGTTGATGGTTTTGTGCCATAAGTATTGTCTAAAATCTCATTTTTAGTAGATTCATCTACATTATAGTGGCTCATATAATACGCTCCAGCATTCAATCCCCAGTTATCATTAAAGAAATAATTAAATCTTAACTGTGCTTTGGTAGAAAAAACCACTGCTTTATCAAATCCAGAATGATAAGTGATGACATCTTTAATCGAATCCTGTCTTACGCCATCTACCAAAATTTCACCACCATCTATAAAACCAACTCCAGCCATTAGACCCAGTTCTGAGGTAAATTTATTATTATCACTTTGCCATTTAAAGGCTGGTCCAGCTCCAACAAATGTTCTGGAAATATCTTTCTTTTGAACGTTGAAAGAAGCGTAGTCTAAAATGGTATTTTGCAATTTATAATCTACATATTGTCCTGGTAAATTAACTGCTTCCGGTGTATTTTTAATAAAGTCTGCATCCGCTTCTACTCCAAACCAATTCCAATATTTGTTTATAGAAAGACCGCCCATAAATCCACCTTTGTAATCAATGAATCGGAAAGATTCCTTATACATCGGAAAATCATATCCTACCCGAGCAGAAATTTGCCAATAAGAAAGCTGGTCTTCTGCTTTTTGAACTGGTGTTTCCTGTGCTTTTAGAGTTCCTAAAAAATTAGCTGCTAAAAATGCACTTGCTAAAATAACTTTTAAATTTTTCATCTTGATAATTTTTAATTAATAGTATTTGTTAATTTGTATGACAAAGTTGCTACTATTGAAAGCTATTTAATAGAGGTAAAGCCCTAAGTTTGGAACAGGAAAATGCCCCTTTTATGTAGGGGCAAAAAAAACCGCTTCAAGATTGAAACGGTTATTGGTCTTTTATTAATGGAGATTTTTAAGTCATTAATTTTAATTAAGTTGATGTTTAATTGCAAAAAGAACCAAGCCAACTCTGCTTTTCACATCAAGTTTTATAAATACAGAATCGCGATAACCATCAATAGTTTTCGGACTTAGAAACATAACATCCGCAATTTCCTTATAGGTCATCTCGCTGCACGCCAATTTGATAAATTCTTTTTCCCGATCCTTTAATTCTTCTACGCAGTCTTTCACCACTTTTTCTTCTGTCCGAATATTGAGTAAACATTGCGTAACCGTATCTGTATAGAAAACGCCTTTATCATGAACGGTATCGATGGCTTCAAATAAAATCTTTGGCGACATCTCTTTTAATAAATAACCTCTGGCGCCCGCTTTTAACATTGCAATAATGGTTTTCTCGTCATCTTCCATGGTCAACGCAATTACCTTTATCGCAGGAAAATGATCTTTTAAATGTTGAGTCGTTTCTACACCATTTTTTACGGGCATATTTACATCCATTAGGACAACATCGGGATTTACACTTTCATCTTCAAGTGCTTTGATAAACTCCTCGCCGTTAGAAGATGTGTTGATTACTTTATATTTTTTATTGATAGAAAGCATTTTTTCTATTGCTCCCGAAAGCATTTTATGATCATCTACAATGGCAATTTTTATGGTTTCCATAAAACTCTTCTTTAATTTTTATTGTATTTAATGGTGATTGTAGTGCCTTTACCTACAATCGTATCGACCTCCAAATCTGTTTGGATCAAGTTAGCCCTTTTTTTCATGCTAATTAAGCCACTTCCCGTTTTATGCTTATTTTTTTCAAACCCAATTCCGTCATCACGCAATATGATTTCTACAAACTTCGCTTCATCCTGTAACGAAATAGTCATGTTTTTCGCTCTCGAATGTTTAAGTACATTGTTAATGGATTCCTGAATAATACGGAAGAGAATTAAACTGTCTTTGGAGCCAATATCGATCTTATCAGTATTATGATTAAAGGTAATTTTCATCAGATTCAACCGATCGATTCTTGAAACTTCTTTCTGAATAGATTGCACCAACCCTAAATTTTCTATCTGCTCTGTAATAAAACTTTTACTTAAACTTCGAATATCTCGAATACTTTCGCCAATGACTTCGTTAATTTCCAATAAAATTTCTTTTTGTGGACCTTCAGCATTTTCTAAACCCAAGTTAACCATTAATTTTGCAATGGACATTTTTTGACCTAAATCATCGTGTAATTCCTGCCCGATATAACTGAGTGTTGTTTCTTTCATCTCGATAATCGCGAGCGTCAGTTCTTGCTCGAATTGCGCCTCCTTTATTTTCCGGTCAAATAATAATTCAGATTTCTTTCTATAGAAAAAAATGTAAACCACGACCATAATCAGTAAGATGGCAAAAACCAATACGGTAGTGAAAAGATAAATGATATCAACTTCTGAGAAATTTGTCATCGCACAATCTTTTTAGCTTTTAATAAACCTATTAACAGAATGCCGTAACCGACAAAGTTGATGATAAAGGTAATGAAAACCCATAAGCCGCTGGTCATGGTGGATGATGATATTTTACTAATGATAATGCTCGGAACCATACCCAGGTAAACGACAATTAATCCCAGTGAAAACCAAAAAGGATAATAATGATTAATTTCTAAAATGAGATCTGTTTTAAAAGTATCTAACAAAAATAAAGCAATGACAAAAAGCAGCAGAAACACATTGAAGAAGAGGATAATCTGCGGAAAACCATCTGCAAGATTGATCGTCATAATTTGATAACCATAAAAGAGCAGAAATAATCCGGTGATCGCATAAGCGATTTTCTTCAACATCTTATTTTTAATTAATTTTTGGTACATCAGAAATAATAGCAGAAAAAATAATCCTAAACCAAAATAAATATAGATGTACAGCGTATAAATCGCGGGAAGACTTTTCGTAACCCGAATAAAATAAGTAAGCGCATCGATTACATAAGTAACGGCGATGACGGCGATCATTAAGTATTTATAATCGCCTAATATATTTCTTCGCCTAATCAATAATACTAAAATACTTAGGATTAAAAGATTAATTAAGAAAAGTCCTATGTCTCTATTCCAATCCATTATTATATCATTCAGGCGGAGTTAAATTTCCAAAATCAAAGGCACTGATCTCTGAAATGCCAGCATTATTTTCAACCTCATTATATCCGCCCATTCCAACTTTCCCGGTTCCAGGCAAAGGTTTTACACTTGCTTTTAGATAAACAGTTTGCTTTCCTTGGTATATCTTTTTCAACCGGTTATCAAAATTTCCGTTATTGGGATATTGTCCGAAAGCGATGGTGATACCGACATTTTTAATCTTTTGCTTTTTCGCTTCTGCTTTCACATAATTAATGTAATCCTGGAGTACTTCAATATCGTAATAGACTTCTTTTGTTTCAGGATCAATTTTACCTGTGTTCAAAACTTTATAATTGTTGTTGGTGTATTCATCACTAAGTACTTTTGCCTGCGCCGACGAGATTAAATGTTGTGAGAGCGCGCTCACCGTGGTAGTAGTTGTGGTAGTGGTAACACCTCCCAATCCGGTTCCGAAACTGATCATACACGAATACATCATCAGCAATACCGAAATTGTAATAGATGCAGTGAAAAGAGTTTTTTTTGTTTTCATGTTTAATATTTTAACAAAAATACCTTTATTATTAATACTAAAAACAGGAAATTAACCCTTTTTTGAATAAAAGAAATGCCAACGAAACTAATCGTTGGCATTTCTTTTATTATTTGCTAGGTTTTATCTCGCAATATTCACAGATCTTGTTTCGCGAATTACAGTAACCCGAACCTGTCCTGGATACGTTAATTCAGTCTGAATTTTCTCAGAGATATCATAAGAAAGCTGTGCCGATTGGTCATCGCTGACTTTTCCACTTTCTACCATTACTCTGAGTTCTCTACCAGCTTGAATTGCATAAGCGCTCGAAACGCCATCAAAACTTAATGCTGCTGCCTCAAGATCTTTCAATCTTTGGATATAAGACTCCAACACCTGTCTTCTAGCACCCGGTCTGGCTCCTGAAATTGCATCGGCAACCTGAATGATCGGCGATAACAACGTGGTCATTTCTACTTCATCATGGTGAGCTCCGATCGCATTAACAACTTCTGGATTCTCTCCATATTTCTCAGCCCACTGCATTCCTAAAAGTGCGTGTGGCAGTTCAGATTCCTGTTCCGGAACTTTTCCGATATCATGAAGCAAACCTGCTCTTTTCGCTAACTTAACATTAAGTCCTAATTCTGCAGCCATCGTTCCGGCGATGTTCGCAACTTCTCTGGAGTGTTGCAATAAGTTCTGTCCATAAGAAGAACGGAATTTCATTCTACCAACGATTTTCACCAATTCTGGATGCAGTCCGTGAACTCCTAAATCAATCACTGTTCTTTTACCAACTTCGATGATTTCTTCCTCGATCATTTTCTTAGTTTTATCAACTACTTCTTCAATTCTTGCTGGGTGAATTCTACCATCGGTTACCAAACGGTGAAGCGATAATCTTGCGATTTCTCTTCTTACTGGATCGAAACATGAAAGTAAAATAGCTTCTGGCGTATCATCAACAATGATTTCAACACCTGTAGCGGCTTCTAAAGCACGAATGTTACGTCCTTCTCTACCAATGATTCTACCTTTAACTTCATCAGATTCAATATTAAAAACAGAAACCGAGTTTTCGATCGCCTGTTCTGTACCAATTCTCTGAATAGTTTGGATTACGATTTTCTTGGCCTCTTGCTTAGCGTTCAATTGCGCTTCAGCCATAATATTCTGAACGTGTGCTTGAGCTCTCGTTTTAGCTTCTGCTTTTAAAGCTTCTACTAATTCATTCTTCGCGTCTTCGGCAGAATAACCTGAGATTCTTTCTAAAATTTCTACCTTCTGCGCAGTTACAGCATCTAATTCCTGTTGTTTTTTCTCAAGAATTTCATGCTTCTTACTGTAATCAGCAATTTGACGGTCAAGATCTTTTTCTAATTTTCCTGTTTTGCTAAGCTCATCATTAAGCTTGTTTTCTTTGTCTTTGATTCTCTTTTCAGAATCCTGCATTTTCTTTTCTCGGGACTGAATGTCTGCATCATGTTGCGATTTCAGTTCCATGAATTTCTCCTTGGCCTGAAAATGCTTTTCTTTCTTAATTGATTCTGCCTGTACAGTGGCTTTTTCTATAAGATTCTCGGCGTTTTTCTTTGCATCTTCTACGATGAATTTTGCTTTTGCATTAAGGCCGCTTTTGGAAAAAACCATTCCAATTACTGCTCCTATACCTAAGCAAACAATACCGATAATTATAGCGATAGTTGTTGTCATATATGTTTATTTTTAATATTATTCTATTGTAAATCAAGTTGTAACTTTTATAAAATTTTATTTAAAAATCTTCCAACATTGATTATGGGTAAAAAAAAAGCCTACAATAATCCACGGATTTAGAGTAAACTCCTAATCAACACGATTTGAACTGTTTTTTACTTTCTGTAATCCGAGCAAGTCGGCACGCCATTAAATAAACTTTCGTTCGGTAATAGTTTTGCGTTGAGTTTACCTGTAATGTGTTAGAACTATTGTAGGCAGTCGTTGATTGAAAAAGAAAAATCTACTTTTCCAACTCTTCCAGGAATTGATTGATATTTTTCAATCGCTCCGTGGAATCTTTAATATTTTTATCGTTATTGATTTGAGCAACTTGGGCATTGGTTCCTAATTTCAAGCAACACATGGCCAAAGCATCCTGTTTATCTCTAACATCAAAATTCTGTTCAAAATCTTTAATCATCGCTTCTATCTGTTTCCCCACAATTCGCAGTGTTTCTTCTTCTGCCGAGGGTACATTTAACGGATAACTTCTTCCCGCAATCGTGATGGTTATTCTTCTTACATCCATTACAATCCGCTATTTTGAAGTTCTGCAATACAATAATCCACTTCTTTTATCAATCGGTTAATATGATTCTTCATCAATCGATTATGGTCTGGATTTCCTGATATTGCTGAATAAAGTTTTATATTTTTTTGTTCTTCTGCTAAAACCTGATTTCTTTTTCTCTCCTCTTCATACTTCATCTTCAACTCTTCGTGCTCTTTATTTAGTTCTAAATAACTTTCATTGAGATTTCGATAATTCTTACTTACCGCTAAAATCTTTTTTTCTAAAATGGAAAAATTATTTTCTAAATCTTTGAGCATTTCTCAGGTTAATTTATTCTAACTCGTTAGCAAAAATATAAAAAATTTATTTGAAAGTATCACTTATGAAGCACTAATTTTCGAAATTGTAGAATAAAAAAAGAGAAAGTTCTGAAACCTTCTCTTTGATATTGATAATTGCTATAATTTTTACTCAAATTTCAGCACAAACATGAATGCTCTGGTTTTCGCACTTGACATTGCCGATGACCAATAAGGCGGAGTTTCAGCGTTATCTGCAACTGATTCATTATTTATCATAAAAGTTCCTCTGAAACCTGGAGTTAATTTAAATCTACTGAAATAAAACTGCATTCCAATTTCTGCCGACCAAGCAAAGTTGCTTGCTGTCGTACGGAAGATTCCTTGTTGATTATCATCTTCTGATTTGCTGTTAGACTGCAAATTCATCATCCAGTTGACTCCAGCTGCGGCGTAAGGTCTCGAGTTGTACCAACGGTCACCATGAACTTCAATTAACAAAGGAATATCAACATAGGTAGATTTTACTGTTCGTAATTTATCAGCGTCAGTTAAAGTAATTGGTGTGAAGGGTTGATTAATGGGTAATTGTGTACTTGTTCCATCAGCATAATTACTGTTCGTTTGGGTATCAAAATAAATCTCCCGTTCAACAAACTGTAAACCTGGTTCTACTCTTAAATCAAAATAATCATTTAACCTTAATTTTCCGATAAGACCAGCACCAAAAATATAAGCAGCTTTAGTTTGCACTAAACTTTTTTGTCCATCCATTCCAAATTTTGGATCAAGAACCAATTTATAATCGAAATTATTGGCAGCGAGGTAAAATCCATAACTGAATTTTTGGCCGTCAAATCCTTCCAGATTATCCATCCGATCTTTGGTTCGGAACAACTGAGCGTTCGCAAAACTGCACACCACAAATGCTGCAATAAAATTAATTTTAAAAAAAGTATTCCCCATATTATTTGGTTGCCTTGTAAATAGTTGCGATTCCTAAACTTAGTTTTTTGTATTCTACTTGTCTAAACCCAACATTCAACAAAATTGTTTTCATTTTCTCTCCAAACGGAAAAGCATTTACAGAATCTGGCAAATAAGTGTAGGCACGGTTGTCTTTCGATACTAATTTACCAATTTGAGGTAAAATATTTTTAAAATAAAACATATAGAACGGAGCTAAAAAACCTTCCACCTTAGAGAATTCTAAGATATAAACGCTTTTGCCTTCCTTCACTACTCTTTTTAATTCATCCAAACCTTTCTCTAAGTTCTCGAAATTCCGCACTCCAAAAGCAACGGAAACCGCATCAAATTTATTGCTTTCAAAAGGAAGATTTTCTGCATCACCTTTGATCATTTCAATTTGGTCAGTTAAACTAATCTTCTTGATTTTCTCAATTCCAACATTCAACATTTGCTGAGACAAATCTAAACCGACGATTTTAGCACCAGTTCCTTTTTGAACCGCAATCGCTAAATCTCCAGTTCCGGTGGCCACGTCTAAAACTTCATTAGGTTGATCAGCATTCATCCATTTCACCAAAGTGTTTCTCCAGAGAACATCTATTTTCATAGACAGAACATGATTTAACAAATCATATTTCGGTGCAATATTGTCGAACATATCTTCGACTTCTTTCTTCTTTCCGGCTTCGGTATTATAAGGGGTAACTTGATTCAAAATGTTTGTGTTAAAATTTGTAATATTCTTTATAATAATTCAGGAAATCTGCTTTCCGAAATATCTTTGTTCTTGATTCTACTTTCTGAATATTTTTTATTACTCCATCGTATTCTTCATCGATATTATAATAAAAGTCGTCAGTATATAATTTATTAAAATGTATTGGTGAGTTCACAAATAGTTTTCCATCAATCGTAGTTTGTTTTCTTGCAGCAATGAGTGAATCCTTGTTCAAGCCATAGCCATAAAATTGCTCATTAATATAATAATCCTGATGTGCAATATTTAATAATCCACGATTCTTCTTAACAACGAAGCTCGAATCATATATAACGTTCTTACGGTCATCAAAAACTTTAACCTGGTTTTTTCCTTTCTTTAAATCAATTTGAAATTTCTGTCCGGCAGTGATGGTTTTTTCTTCGCCATTATTAATGTTAAAAAAGTAGGTTTTTTCAGTCGGATTATCGACCAGATAGTAATTTCTTTTCGCTAAAAAGAAGTTATAAATACCAAATGCAACTAAAACAGTAATGATTGATATAATTAACCCTTTGGTAGATGGACTGATTTTCATATAGAATAATATAGTAAAAAACTTTTGCAAATTTAATAATAATTTTGTTTTACTTCGGTACAATAATAATTCTTAAATTTGCCTAAATTTTTCACTCAAAAATATGCCCAATACAATCATAATCGGTTCAGGAAGTTACATTCCTACGAAGGTAATCGATAAAGAACACTTCATGGACTCTGTTTTTTACACTGATGAAGGTGACAAAATCGAGAAACCTAATGAAGAAGTCATTCAAAAATTTGTAGAAATTACAGAAATCGAAACGAGATGCTACTTGGAAGATGACGAATTCAATTCTGATTTAGGCCATAGAGCGGCAAAAGAAGCGATTTATGATGCAAAAATCGATCAGGAAGATTTAGACTATATTATTTACGCCAGTAACTTCGGTGAAGTTGACAAAAATGGAATGACCAATTTCATGCCTTCAATGTCCTCCAGAGTGAAACATAAATTGGGTATTAAAAACAGAAAAACGGTCAATTACGATATGATCTTCGGTTGCCCAGGTTGGGTTGAAGCCATGATCTTAGCGGATACGCTTATCAAAGCGAAAAAAGCCAAATTGATTTTAGTGGTTGGTTCAGAAACATTGAGTAGAGTTACCGATGCGTTTGACCGAAATAAAATGATTTTTGCAGACGGCGCGGGAGCGGTTGTCGTACAAGCGACAGATGACGAGAATGTAGGAATTATCGCCGATTCTACGATTTGTGACAATGGGCCAGAATTAAATTATCTCGAAAACGCACCTTCATTAAAAAAAGATGAAGACCGCAGACCATTATACATTAGAATGCACGGCCGTAAGATTTACGAATATGCTTTAAAAAATGTTCCAGACGCGATTAAAGAAACCATCGACAAAGCGAATTTGACTATTGATGATATTGATAAAATCTTAATTCACCAGGCAAATGCTAAAATGGATTACGCCATGATTTCCCGTTTATTTAAACTTTATGGAAGATCAGATTACGATCATGCAGTTTCGCCAATGACCATTCAATACTTAGGAAACTCTTCTGTAGCGACAATTCCTACAATGTTTGATTTGATTATGAAAGGAGAAATGAAAGGTCAATCTTTCAAAGAAAAAGGAAATATCGTTTTCACTTCGGTTGGAGCGGGAATGAATATCAACGCAATAGTTTATCGTTTTCCCTAAATAGAAATTTTTAAAATTAAGAATAGCACAAAATTTGTTTTTGTGCTTTTTTTATTGACCAAATAACATGCAGAAATACATTTTAATCATCACTGGAATTTTATTCGCGCTGGAATTCTATGTTTATCAAGCCTTCAAAACAGTAACCAACAATAATTATTTACGAATTGCCTATTGGGTGATTACCATTTCGATTTACTTATTTTTCATTTATGAAGTTTTAAATTTCGACAGGACTGATCGGGATAATTCACGCACACAAATCGTTTCGTCCGTATTTTTGATTTTATTTTTGCCCAAACTTTTAATTATTTTCTTTCTTTTAATTGAAGATTTAGGACGGGGAGTTAACTATATTGTCCAATCGTTTGGCACTGGTGAAAATTATCTTCCCGACCGTAGGAAGTTTTTAAGTATCGCAGGATTAGGAACTGCTGCCCTCCTTTCTGGTTTATTTCTGGACGGTATTATCTTCGGAAAATATCGACATACTGTTAGAAAAGTAAAACTGAAAATTGCAGGTTTACCTAATAGCTTTAAAGGTTACCGAATCATTCAGATCTCTGATGTTCACGCGGGGAGTTTCCTGAACCCTTCGAAATTACAGACCGCGTTTGATATGATCAATGAGCAGAAAGCAGATTTAATCCTGTTCACCGGTGATATGGTCAATAATTACGCAACTGAATTTGAACCTTTTGTTGAAATGTTTAAGAGTTTACAATCTAAGGGTGGAAAATTTTCGGTTCTCGGAAATCATGATTATGGAGATTATGGAGCTTGGGAATCAACCCAGGAAAAGGCACAAAACATTCCCGATTTAATTAAATTACAAAAGGAAGCTGGCTTCGAAATGCTTAGAAATGAACATCGAGTCATTGAAAAAAATGGTGAGAAACTTTATTTATTGGGTGTAGAAAACTGGGGCGAAAAACCTTTTCCTCAATACGGAGATTTGGATAAGGCTTCTGAAGGAATTCCGTATGAAGCTGCAAAAATATTGATGAGCCACGATCCAACCCACTTTGATTATATTGTAAAAGACCACCCTTCAAACGTACAGCTTACACTTTCCGGTCACACCCACGGAATGCAGTTCGGACTCGATTTAAAAAATGTTCGTTGGTCACCAGCGCAATTCCGTTATAAAAAATGGGCAGATTTGTATGAAAGCAATGGCAAATACCTTTACGTAAACAGAGGTTTTGGCGTCATTGGTTATCCAGGCAGAGTCGGAATTGATCCGGAAATAACTTTATTTGAATTGAATTAATCTATTAAGCAGATATAATGGTTACGTTTAAAAAAGCAGCTGAAAAAGATATTCCGCAGATTCAGAATTTGGCCGAAAAGTCCTGGAATTCAGCTTATTCAAAAATTTTATCAAAAGATCAAATTGAATACATGTTGACTGAAATGTATTCTCAAAAAGAAATTGCAAAGCATCTTAAAGATCCGAACTACTTTTATTACTTGATTTTGCAGGATGAAGTTCCAGCTGGATTCATCGGTTTCGAATTTCATTATGAAAAAGACACCACAAAACTTCATCGAATTTATCTTCTGGGAGAATTTAAAGGCAAAGGTCTCGGAAAAAAAGGACTTGATTTTTTAAAAGAAAAAGTTTCAGAAACTTCAGATAAGCGAATAATTCTTAATGTTAACAAAGACAATCCCGCAAAAAGGATGTACGAGTCACAAGGATTTCAAGTTTTTCATGAAGAAATTTTTGATATTGGAAACGGCTTTGTGATGGATGATTATCTGATGGAATTTAAATTATAAGTTAAGATTTTATTAAAATAATTTTTTAATCATCTTAACTTTTGGTACGATATTAGAATCTTAATTTTTATAACATTAAAAAAATACAATTATGACACGTACTAATTTACTTTCAAAGATCCAGGTTTTCACAATGGCTGTAATGGCTAATCTTGCAGTGGTATTGGTTAAAGCTCAGGAAAAAGGAGCTGACTTAAAAGTTGACGTTGATTTAAACAAAGGCGGCGACGCAATGGGTGGCGACTGGATGAGTAATCCATTGGTTTGGGTAATTGGCGCTTTAGTACTGATCATCATCATCGCGTTAGTTGCGAGAGGTGGAAATAAATAAACATTTTTTTACAAAAATTACAGTCCCGAAATGTAAAAGTTTCGGGATTTTTTTTGATCATTTTATAATGCTAATAAAAAATAGTAAATAAACTGCTGTCGCATCCGTTTTTAAATTATTTTTGCACCCAACAAAAATCTAGAATACAAGGAATGAAAGCAAAATTCAGCACATTTATTTTAGCATTAGGTTTCATAATGATTTCGATGAATGCCAATGCACAAAAACAAGACCTCAAAACATTAAGACAGCAATCACAGGTTGTGGTTCTTAACGCTGATCTGGTAAGTAAAAAAATAGATCTAGAAAAAGAAAGACAGAACAATTTAAAAATTGCAGAAGACGTAAAATATTTGGATAAAAAGTCGGATCGTACAACCAACCACTTTTCTCCTTCCGATCCGAAAAGCACCGCAAAAGATGCCAGGAATACCGCGAAGATCTTAAGACAGACAGAATCTGCCAATAAAGATTTAAGAAGAAGCAATCTGAAAATAGCTAAAATAGAAAGAGAGATTCTTAAACTGGAGGAAAAACTTAAAAATCTACAATATTCTGTAGAAATTAAAGAAAATTAAATTTCTCAAGTTGAAATAATAAAAATCCCAAAACTATAAATTTTTGGGATTTTTTGTGAAAAAATTAATTTTTCGAATATTGAAATTCTAATTTTACATTCTTTAAAATTTTACGACCTTTACCCGCATCTACGGCTAAATCAGCTTGGTTGAAATTGGAGATAATAATCCCATTTTTCAGTTGCAACTTTAACTGATCACCCCATTCAGTGAACATCGAAATAAGATCCGAAGACATCGTGTAAGTCGCACTATATTGTGGTGCTTCACAGAAAGGTGTTTCGTATTCTACCAAATATCCCGTGTATAGTTCAACGCTATAATTCCGAATACTTATATTAACTGACGGATAAGTTAAGGTCCCATTTTTTTGGAAAGTAAATGACGGATTGCATGTAAAATAAGGAGTAAGATCGGTTTCAAAAACGCCATCTGCATTATAATCGACCGGAATTTCCGAAGTGACTTTTAGCACTTTATATTTCCCTTCCAAAAAGACCTCCTCTTCTTTATCGCTATCTCTGCTACATCCACTGAAAATAAGAAAAATAGAAAGGATCCAGAATGTGACTTTTAAAAATCTTTTCATTTCAAATTTATTTAAACTGTCAGCGCTTTTTGATAAGCGTTTTCAATACCATCAAGGTTTTTTCCACCAGCCGTAGCAAAGCCTGGATTTCCACCGCCGCCGCCCTGGATCTCTTTCGCCAGATCTTTCACGATATTTCCAGCGTGGTATTTGGATTCTAAATCTGCCGAAACCCCAACGGTAATCATTGGTTTTCCATCCGCATCAGAAATAATGATGATCACTGAATTCTCAATATCTTTCTTCAACTGGAATACGATATCTTTCACGCTTCCTGCATCCAAAGACACTTTCTTTACCAATAATTTTTTATCTTCTTTTACGACAAAATCATTGGCCCAGTTTGAAGTTTCTGATTTTGCTTTTTCTTTTTTCAAAGATTCAATTTCAGATTTTAAAGAAGCGTTTTCCTCCATCAATTTTTCAACTGACTTTGTTAAATCTTTCGACTTTAATAAAGAAGAAATCTCTTTTAGTTGAGTTTCTAAATTGCGGAAATAAGCAGCGGATTGATCTCCAGAAATCGCTTCAATTCTACGGATTCCCGCGGCAGTTGAACTTTCATTCTGAATTTTGAAATGACCGATTTCGCCCGTGTGTTTCACATGCGTTCCACCACACAATTCTTTCGAAGAGCCAAACTGAATCATTCTTACTTTATCACCGTATTTCTCACCGAACAAAGCCATGGCTCCTTTTTCCATCGCTTCGGTGATTGGGATTTCACGGAATTCTTGCAATGCAATATTTTCTTTAATTTTTGCATTTACTTTTTCCTCCACGATTTTCAACTGTTCGTCATCCATTTTAGAAAAATGGGAGAAATCGAAACGCAAATAATCCGGACCAACGAAGGAACCTTTCTGTTCAACATGCGTTCCTAAAACTTCGCGCAACGCTTCGTGTAATAAATGCGTTACCGAGTGATTGGCTTGCGTATTTCTTCTTTCCGATTCGTTTACTTTAGCATAAAAAACAGCACCTGCATCCTTCGGCAATTCTTTAATTAAAGAAACGATCAGATTATTTTCTTTTCTGGTTTCCAGAACTTCTATAATTTCTGAACAATCTGTAATATCAAAAACACTTGGATTGGAAATATCAAAACCTGCTGTATAACTTGGAATTAAAATTCCTTTGTCACCGATTTGTCCACCACCTTCTGGATAGAATGGCGATTTCGATAAAACGATTTGAAAAAATTCACCATCTTTATTTTCAACCTTTCTGTAGCGCGTAATATACGTTTCGGTTTCCGTTAGGTCGTAACCTACGAAAGATTCAGATTTTTCTTCTAAAACAACCCAATCATATACTTTCTGTGCTGATGATTTTTTAGACCGCTGTTTCTGCTTATTCATTTCCTCTTCAAAACCAACTTCATCAACTGTCAACTGTTTTTCTTCAGCGATGATTCTGGAGAGATCGGCTGGGAAACCGTAAGTATCATACAATTCGAAAACTGCCGTACCTGGAAGTGTTTTTTGGTTTTTAGATAGGGTTTCATTAATGACTAAATCAATTCTTTTTAAACCGTGTTCAATGGTTTTTAAGAAAGAATTTTCTTCTTCTCTAATCACTTCAGTAACCAATTTCTCCTGCTTAACCAGCTCTGGGAAAAATCCGCCCATTTCGGTTTTTAAGATGGCAACCAATTCATAAAGGAAGGCTTCTTTCATTCCTAAAAATCGGTACGCGTAAGAAATTCCACGACGTAAAATTCTACGGATCACATAACCTGCGCCACCATTGGAAGGCAGCTGACCATCAGCAATCGCAAAAGCAACCGCACGGATATGATCAACCACAACACGAATCGCAATGTCTTTTTCGTCTTCTAGAATCCCGGTATATTTTTTTCCTGAAAGCTCTTCTACTTTAGCAATTAATGGCGTGAAGACATCAGTATCATAATTCGAGGTTTTGCCTTGTAAAGCCATACACAGACGCTCAAAGCCCATTCCAGTATCAACGTGTCGGGAAGGTAACTTTTCTAAACTTCCGTTGGCTTTTCTATTGAATTCCATGAAAACCAAATTCCAAACCTCCACTACTTGTGGATGATCGTTATTCACCAATTCCAAACCAGAAACTTTGGCTTTCTCTTCGTCTGTTCTAATGTCGATATGAATTTCTGAACATGGTCCGCAAGGTCCGCTTTCGCCCATTTCCCAGAAATTATCCTTTTTATTTCCGTTGATTATTCGATCTTCAGAAATGTGGGCTTTCCAGAAATTATAAGCATCAGTATCGCGATCTAAATCCTCGGACGCATCTCCTTCAAATATGGTAACGTATAAATTCTCTTTTGGAATTTTATAAACTTCTGTCAATAACTCCCACGCATAATCGATGGCTTCTTTTTTAAAGTAATCACCAAATGACCAGTTTCCCAACATTTCAAACATGGTGTGATGATAGGTGTCGCGACCCACATCATCCAAATCATTATGCTTTCCGGAAACTCTTAAACATTTTTGAGTGTCTGCAATTCTGGGAGATTTCGGTTCTTTATAACCCAGAAAATAATCCTTGAATTGGGTCATTCCCGAATTCGAGAACATCAAGGTTGGATCATCTTTTAAAACAATCGGTGCAGAAGGAACGATCTGGTGTCCTTTTTCTTTAAAAAAGTCAAGAAATTGCTGGCGAATTTGTTGTGAAGTCATAGTTGAATTGGCTTTAACGTGCATATAAGTTGGCAAATTTAATGATTTTTAACAGGACTCCCGAATATTGTTTTCGTGAATTTATAAATAATCATTTTCAAAGTTTTTCAGCACCACTTCCGATTTGAAAAAAACCGTATTGGAATTGTTCTCGTATATAAAATTGTTGAGATGAAGACCTTGATTAATTAAATGATAACGATAGATAATTACTTAGAAACCCTTTTAATTTCAGCCCTATTTTTGCATCTAAAATAAAGTTAATTCAAAAAATAATGAATACAAATAATAAGAAAAAAATGAAGAATATTTTAACACTCGTAGCATTAATTTTCGGTGTTGCCGTTTTTGCTGCAACATCCTTTTCATGCTCGAAAGCCAAAGTAAAAAATGTGGAAGAAAATAATAAAAAAGAAATAAATATGGAAGGTAAAAATATAAAAGAAATATACTTCGCGGGAGGATGTTTTTGGGGAACCGAACATCTGTTTCAATTGGTAAGAGGCGTTGTTGACACAGAAGTTGGATATGCGAACGGGAGAATTAAAAATCCTACGTACAAACAAGTAATCAGTCATACTACTGGTTTTGCTGAAGCGGTAAAAGTAAGGTATGATGCGGATGAAGTTAATCTACCACTATTAATTGAACTCTTCTTTAAATCGATTGATCCTACAACCATCGATCGCCAAGGAAATGATAGAGGTGATAATTATAGAAGTGGGATTTACTCTACCGATCCATCAACAGAAGCAATCGTAAAAACTGAAGTTGCAAAACTGTCTAAAAATTATGATAAGCCAGTTGTGGTAGAAACTATTCCTTTGAAAAACTTTTACAAAGCTGAAGATTATCACCAGGATTATTTAGATAAAAATCCAGGTGGATATTGTCACATTCCGCTTTCTGTTTTTGAAGAAGCGAAAAGAGCAAATCCGCTGCCTGCAGCGAAAGAATAAAAATGAAGGTTGTCGAAAGGCAACCTTTTTTATATAAATTTTTTGATGTTCAAGATTGAAACATTTACAAGAATTAGAAATCCGAACAACAGATATAATGATTCTTTAGTTAGCGTTTGTGACAACGAGCGATATTTTTCAAATAGAGGCGAAAAGAAAAACCTTTCAGCAGTTGACCGATCATCAACGTAGGTTACAATAAGATCGTCGCAAAGCAAACATTCCATTTCTTATTTTTTCGCTAGCGCATCTCTATAATCTATTAAAGCAAAAATATGTCCTGTTTGATCTAAATCTAAACCATAAATTTCGTGTTTTGCAATTGCTAATCATTTAGAATGGATACAAAATCGTTGTAAGAATTTTTATCATCAAGAATAAATTCAATTCCAGAATTTTTTTCGTTTCGTTTTTGAAGATTTTTAATTTCTGAAACATAGAATTTTGAACTTTCTTTTGCATTAGGAACAACTTTGATTTTTTATATTCCCAATTTCTGAAATTTTCAAAAGAGAATTGCTGGTTCAAAGGAAGCTTCGGATTATATTTCGCAGGCAATCCTAAATCCATCACATTAGCTATGGGCTTTTGAAGCTCTCTATTTCCATAAAACCAAAAAAGAAGTGGGATGACAAGTGCGCTCATCAATCCGGGGACATTATATTTCTTGGTAAGTTTACTTTTCATTCTTCGAGATAAATTTAAACAAAAAAATCCGTCTCGTTATGTTAACGAGACGGATTTTAAATTCTTTAAGATCGATATCTTATTTCTTTTCCATGGCTTTAATTAAGATCTGAAGATTCACATCATCTTTAAGTAAACCATTAGCAAGAGGCAATTGAAATTTCACACCGAAATCTTCTCTCTTGATATCTTTAGGTTCCGTTGCAATACTCGCTTCTCCATCTTTTATAGAAACATTTGCATTAAATTGAACTGGTTTGGTAATTCCTTTGATGGTTAGGTTTCCGTCTAAAAGCGTGTTATAATCACCTGCTTCATTTTTAGAAACTTTGGTGATTTCATAAGAAGCTGTAGGGAATTTATCAGTTTCGAAGAAATCTCCGCTTTTTAAATGACCATTCAATTTACCCAATTGTTCTGCATCATTTTTTAAATCAACAGAGGTAAGCGAATTCATGTCTGCTACAAACTTCCCACTTTCTAAAACTCCGTCTTTTACGGTTAGATCGCCACTTTCGAATTGAATCGTCCCGAAATGACTGGACTGGTCTGATTTTACAACCTTATAACCTTTCCATTCGATTCTACTGTTAAGCGTATCAAGTTCGTAAACTGAACCGTTGGTAGTAGTTGAAACTTCGGTAACTTCACTGGTAAGAGGTTTATCTTTTCCACAAGACACCACGAATATCGCTGAAATAAGTGCTACGAATACTGAATTTGTAAATGATTTCATCATTAATTAAATGTTTTTTATTGTTTGGGCAAAATTAACAAAAATATCTCTATTAGAGACAAATATGTTATTTTTGCAATATGCTACTAGAAATCCGAAATTTATTCTTTTCACACCGTCCCGACCACCAACTTTTCCAGAACTTTAATCTAAAAGTTGAAGAAGGGAAAATAATCGCTTTAGCAGGCGAAAGCGGTTGCGGAAAATCAACTATTCTAAATTTAATTTACGGACTTCTGGAATGGGAGAAAGGAGCGATTATTTTTAATGGTTCACCGATTTTAGGGCCGACAAAAAACTTAGTTCCTGGTGAAGAAGACATGAAGTTAGTCGCTCAGAGTTACGACTTGATGCCCTATTCTACCGTTGCTGACAATGTGGGAAAATTTATTTCTAATATTAATTTAGCAGAGAAAAAAGAACGAATTCAAGAGCTTTTAACAGTGGTTGGACTGGAAGAATTCGAAAACACTTTACCCAAATATTTAAGCGGCGGACAAATGCAGAGAGTCGCGATCGCCAGAGCACTTTCTGTCATGCCGAAACTTTTATTACTCGATGAACCTTTCAGCAATATTGATTTTTCAAGAAAGATTGAATTGCGAGAACGCCTATTTAATTATGTTCGCGAAAAGAAGATCTCACTGATTATTTCTACGCATGAAATTCAGGAAGTGATGCCGTGGCTGGATCAAATCATTGTTTTACAGGAAGGAAGATTGATTCAAAATGACAATGCAGAAGAAACTTATAACAACCCGTACAATCAATATGTCGCCTCTCTGTTCGGCGAAGTGAATGTTTTTTCGGAGGAAGAGAAACTGGCTCTAAATCTTTCTAAGAATTTTTGGTATCCCAACGAAATCAAAATTTCAGCAGAAGGAAAAGAAGTTGAAGTTTTAGAAAGTCGCTTTTCCGGAAGTTATTACTGGAACAAAGTTTCTTTAGAAGGTAAAAAACTGGTGGTTTATACTGCAGAAAAAATCGATGGAAAGCTCAAAATTAATCTTTGAAAAAGAAGATGTAAAGTCAATTCAGCACTTTCAAATTCAACCTTCACTTTCCTGATTTTTCTCATTACATTTAAATCCGATCTAAACTTATTTCAAAAACAAATGACACCATAATTTGGTGCCACTTGTGAAATTTATTGATGCTATTTGTGTTGAAATTACGCTTTCTTCACAAATTCAGATTTCAACGCCATAGATCCGAATCCATCAATTTTACAATCGATATTGTGATCGCTTCCCGGACGTAATCTGATGTTCTTTACTTTCGTTCCCGATTTTACTGGTTTTGGTGCACCTTTAACAGGTAAGTCTTTAATTACTACCACAGAATCTCCATTTTGTAATTCGTGTCCATGGGCATCAAGAATTTTATCTTCATCGGCAGTTTCTCCTGGCGTCCATTCGTGGAAACATTGGGAACAAACCATTTTATCATCTTGCTCATAAGTGAATTCCGATTGGCATTTCGGACAAACTATTGTATCGCTCATAATTATAATTTTCACAAAGATATTACTAAAATAAGGAGCTTACAAGTTTGTCGTCTGTTCAAAAACATTAATACTATTATTCAGTAATCTCTAATTCGCTTCCGAAAATTGAAGTGTTAAAAGTGATACTGTTCTAAATCTTTCGCCTGCAACCTTCGGCCTAAATTATTATCTTTGTTCCATGGATTTACAATACATCGTACGCGAACCCGAGCATATTACCTCAAAAACTCCTTTACTTATTTTGCTACACGGTTACGGAAGCAATGAACAAGACCTTTTCAGTTTTGCTCCTACTCTACCCGAAGATTGGTTGATTGTAAGTTTTAGAGCTCCTTTTAATACTGATTATGAAGGATTTTCTTGGTACGACATTGATTTAATGAATGAAGAAAACCGAATTGATGTTGCCCAAGCTCAGGAATCACAAGACGCGATCTTAGAAAATATTTTGAAAATTACAAATCAGTACGGCTTGACAGAAAATCAAACTCATTTATGCGGATTTTCACAAGGTGGAATTTTAAGCTATTCTCTGGCTTTGAATAATCCAGACCTATTTACAAAAGTGGCTTGCATGAGTTGTTATGCCGAAGAAAAATTGTTAACCAATAGAGTGAAAGACAAAAAGAAAATCGAAAAATTACGGTTCTTTATTTCTCACGGAACTGATGATGCGATCATTCCTTTGGAGTGGGGACGAAAAGCAGCAGATCTTCTTTATGAAATGAGCGCCTATTTTTCCTTCCGCGAGTATATGAGCGGACACGGTGTAAATCAGAAAAACTATATGGACCTAATGGATTTCTTCATAAAGTAATTTGCGGAGATTTAAAAATATCCAGAAAATTAAATTATTGTTTTTGATAAAAATTGACATTCAGAAAACATTAATTAAAAAATAAATATCCTTAGGATTAAATAAAATAATATGAAAAGATTTCTCCTTCTATTGGTTCTGATTTCTGCACAAATCGCTGCACAAATTACGCTGAAAATAACTTCCATACCATCCAATACTCCTGCAACATCAACCATCTATGTCGCCGGAAATTTCAACGGTTGGAATCCTGGCTCGACACCAATGGTTGCAGACGGTTTAGGAAATTATACTTACACCGTTCCAGAAGGCAGCGGAGTTTTAGAATACAAATTCACTCGTGGAGCCTGGTCTTCTGTGGAAGCCAACACTGCAGGAAATGATATTCCGAATAGAACGGCAAATTTTACAGGAACTGCTCAAAACTTAAACCTGACCGTTCAATCCTGGAAAGATCTAGGAGGAGCCGGCAATCCAAGTACGGCTGCGTCTAATGTTCATATTTTGAGTAATAACTTTGCAATTCCGCAATTGAACAGAACCAGAAAGGTTTGGATTTATTTACCGCCCGACTACGAAACAAGCACTAAAACTTATCCCGTAATTTATATGCAGGATGGTCAGAATTTATTTGACAACATGACCTCTTTTTCTGGTGAATGGCAGGTTGATGAGACTTTAAACGCTCTTTTTGCACAGGGAGATTATGGCGCAATCGTGATTGGAATCGATAATGGCGGCGGAAGCAGAATCGATGAATATACGCCATGGGTGAATACCCAATATGGCGGAGGTGAAGGAGATCTGTACATGCAGTTTGTCGCAGAAACGTTGAAACCTTACGTGGATTCTTATTATAGAACCAAACCAGCGAAAGAATACAATGCCTTAATTGGAAGTTCTTTAGGAGCATTAATCTCTAATTATGGTGGCGTAAAATACAGTCAGACTTTTTCAAAAATCGGATCATTCAGCCCCGCATATTGGATCGTTGCTTCTCAGTTTAATAATTATATTACTAATTCTACTGCAGATTTATCTGGAATGAGAATTTATTTCGTAGCAGGCTCGAATGAGAGTGCGACTATGGCCAGCGATATTGCAACTGTGAAAACCAACTTACAAGCGAAAGGTCTTACCACTGCAAATACTTTCGTAAAATTAGATTCTTACGGTCAACACAATGAAAATTATTGGAAAGGAGAATTTAGTGCCGCGTACAAATGGCTTTTTCAAAATACGCAATTGAAGACGCAAGAAAATGCGAAAAAAAAAAAATAATTGTTGGTTTCGAAAAAAATCAAATATTCATTAAAGGATTAACAAAAAATTCTGATGCAAACATCTATGATCTATCAGGAAAATTGATTGAGAACTTGCAGTTGACAAACGGATGGAATTCGTTGAAAACTTCAGTACCAAAGGGAAATTACATTCTTCAAACACCAAATGAATCGGTGAGATTTTTAGTAAAATAAATTTTACCCTTTAACTTTAAAGATAAAACGAAGCTTAATATTGAGCTTCGTTTTTGTTTTGGAAAATTCTTCAGCAATAATAATCGATGATTATCTTAAGGTTCGATAACCGTAGAATTCTTCACTTCTTTAATCATAAAAGAACTCTGCGTGCTGGCAATATGCTCAAGATTCGTTAATTTACTTACCATAAAGTCCCGGTATTCCTGAATATCTCGAACACATATTTTCAGAATGTAATCGTAATCTCCAGAAACATGGAAACATTCTAAGACTTCAGGAAACTGCGTGATTTCTTTTTCAAACTGCGAGATATATTCCTTCTTATGTTGTACCAATTTTACATGACACAAAACGATGAAGTTTTTCTGAATCTTTTCGTGATTCAGTAAGGCGACATATTTTTTGATGATCTGCTGTTTTTCTAATTTTTTGATACGTTCGAAAACTGCAGTTACTGACAAATCTAATTCATTAGCCAATTGTTTGGTGGTTTTCTTGGAATCGTTCTGCAACAAGATCAGCAGTTTTTTATCTTTCAGATCTAACATCAAATGAAATATTTTCGGTTATAGGTTTTAATACTCATCAAATATAAAATTTAAATCTAAATTAAATTAATTCAGCAGATTAATTTTCTAAATTTATTTAAATAAGTTGTTTTTTAGTTTGAAAACATTCACTTTTATCAAAACAAAATTACTATTATGGAAAACTTTGATGCAGCTAATAACATTCAGGATCTGCAATACTTTGGAGAATTCGGAGGCGTAAACCCTTCAATATCTGACAGTTCTACTTACACTTTTCTGTCCGCAAAGACGATGTTCGACACCTTCGAAGGAAATACAGAAGGTTGTTATTTATACTCTCGTCATTCTACGCCAAGCAATCTTTATTTAAGCGAAGCTTTGGCACAAATGGAAGGAACAGAAAGCGCAAATGTAACGGCGTCGGGAATGGGTGCAATCACTTCTACCCTGCTTCAACTCTGCAAAGGCGGCGACCATATTATTTCGAGCCGAACCATTTATGGTGGAACGTATGCGTTCATGAAAAACTTTCTGCCAGATTATGATATCAAAACTTCATTTGTTGACATCACCGATTTAGCCGCAGTTGAAAAGGCGATTAATGAAAATACAAAAGTTCTTTTTTGCGAGACCGTGAGCAATCCACTTTTAGAGATTGCTGATTTACGTGAACTGTCAAAAATTGCGAAAAAGCACAATCTAAAATTGATTGTTGACAATACTTTTTCTCCCTTATCAATTTCTCCGCAAATGTTGGGAACAGATATTACGATTCACAGTTTAACGAAATTTATCAACGGAAGCAGCGATGCTGTAGCGGGAGTTGTGTGCGCTTCCACTCAGTTTATCAATGATTTGAAAGATGTGAATTCGGGTGCTTGTATGTTACTCGGACCAACTTTGGACAGTTTCCGTGCAGCGAGTATTCTTAAAAACTTAAGAACGCTTCACCTCAGAATGAAGAAACACAATGAAAACGCGCAATATCTTGCCGAACAATTTGAAAAAGATGGATTGGAAGTGAAATATCCAGGATTGAAAAGCCACAAACAACACGACCTTTTCAAAAGCATGATGAATGTTGAATATGGATTCGGTGGCTTATTAACTTTGGATGTACAGACGATGGAGAAAGCCAATGAGTTAATGGAATTAATGCAAAAAGAAAATTTGGGTTACTTAGCCGTTAGTCTTGGTTTCTACAAAACATTATTCTCCTGTTCGGGAAGCTCAACCTCCTCTGAAATTCCAGAAGAAGAGCAAAAAGAAATGGGTCTTTCTCAAGGTTTGATCCGCATGTCGATCGGTTTAGACCATGATATCAAAAGAACCTACGAAAAAATGAAATGGTGTATGCAGCAAGTTGGTGTTTTGTAAGCGCATTTTGGAACTTATAAAAATGAAAAAATAATTGAAAAAAGACTTCGTAATGAAGTCTTTTTTCAATTATTTGTACACCGTAAATTTTATTCATCAAAATGATTTGGATGAAGTTTGCTGATTTCCTTCACCGTTCCAAAAACTTTATCTTTCAAAGAAGTCTGGTACATTTCTAATTTCTGTGAAACTTCATCATCAGCAGAACCAAGAATTTTAGCTGCTAAAATCCCCGCATTGGTCGCACCATTTAAAGCAACTGTCGCAACAGGAATCCCAGAAGGCATTTGTAAAATTGATAAGATAGAATCCCAACCATCAATAGAATTTGATGATAAAATCGGAACACCGATCACTGGTAAAGTTGTACAACTCGCCACCATTCCGGGAAGATGAGCGGCACCACCAGCTCCGGCGATAATCACTTTTACACCACGGGATTTTGCTGTTTTTGCGTATTCAAACATTCTTTCCGGGGTGCGGTGTGCAGAAACCACTGTTAATTCGTAAGGAATTCCTATTGAATTTAAAAATTCTGCTGCTTGTTCCATTATCGTCAAATCGCTTTGACTTCCCATTATTATTCCGACCATTTTTAAAGTAAATTTTAAGGTTTAAAGATAAGAAAATTTGAGATGTTCAAATCAAGTTAAAATGTTGGACGCAATATTTGAAAATGCTACCTGTTAGAAAAATGTTTCTTCATTCAAAACTTTATTTCTTCCTACAAATTAATGTTTAGAAAGTTCAACGGTAATTAACTGAATTAATAAAAAACTCAATACTTATTGAACAATTTTCTGCTTTTCAAAAGTAAATACTTTCCAAACAAATGTAGCCGTTAGTGCTCCTAATGTTGGTGCGATAAGATAGATCCAGATCGAGTTGAGATTTCCCGAAACAACTGCTGGAGCCAAACTTCTTGCAGGATTAAAAGAACCACCAGAAACTGGTCCGGCAAACAAAATAATTCCCGTTACAAACAATCCGATGATTAACCCTGCTACCGACGAAAATTCTTTATGAGCAGTTGCTCCAAAAATAGTGAGCATTAAAAGGAAGGTCAAAATAAATTCCATTAAAAATGAAGGTAACATTTCCCCGGAAGGTAATGTTGCACCTAAAGTCAGATTATCCGGAAACATCAATTTCAATAATAAACTTGCCAAAAACGTCCCTGAAATCTGAGCCAAAATATAAAATAAAGCATCAATTTTAGAAGTTACTTTTGCAACCATCAACGCGATGGTGACCGCTGGATTAATATGCGCTCCGGAAATATTTCCAAAAATATAAATGACTGCAATAACGATGATTCCGAAAGCGAAGGAAATCCCTACCAAACCTAAGGCTCCACCCGATTGCTGATCAACTATAATTGAACCTGTACCGCAAAAGACCAAAGCGAAAGAGCCTATTAATTCTGCCAGGTATTTTTTTAAACTCGCGTTTTCCATTGCTGATATTTAGTTTTTGATTTAAAAAAGAGGATAATTAAAAAAATTATCCTCTATAATATTGAATGAAGAAGTTGATTAGATCGCAGTTGAACCCGCTTCTGCAACAGCGTGATCATTTTCTACAGAACTTCCGCTAACACCGATTGCACCGATAATTTCGCCTGCTTCATTTTTCATTGGAATTCCACCTGGGAAAGTAATCAAACCGTTATTTGAATGTTCGATGTTGTACAAAGAACCTCCTGGCTGAGACAGTTCTCCAACAATCCCTGTATTCATATCGAAAAAACGGGCAGTTTTTGCTTTTTTAATGGAGATATCGAGTGAACCCAACCAAGCGCCATCCATTCTTGCGAATGCAACTAAATTTGCTCCTGCGTCAACGATCGCGATATTCATTTTGGTATCAATTGCGGTTGCTTTTTGTTTTGCTGCTGCAATTGCTTTTTCAGCTTGTGCTAAAGTAATATTCATCTTTTAAAAATTTTAATTAATTATAGTACAAACGTATAATAATACCATCTGTTTTAAATTACTAAAACAGGTCAATCGCTTATGAAAAAAGGTCAATTTTTAAAGAAGAAATTTTTGCGGAGAAAAAGAGTGAATTACTTATCGTTTACCGAAAAGTTAGATCAATTAGAGATCTCACTCGGATTGATCCCAAATTTATTTTTAAACGCAATGCTAAAGTTAGAAAGATTATTGTAGCCAAAATCCAGATAGATTTCTGCAGGTTTTAGATTCCCTTCCTCAAGCGTTTCTTTCGCTTTTTTAAGCCTCTGATCCTGAAACCATTTCCCTGGAGAAGTTTGATATTCATTAATAAAATGGCGTTTAAAAGTCGATAAACTCATATTGCATAGAAAGGCGATTTCTCCCAATTTTAGATTCGAATGAATTTTACTTTCCAGAATTTTCTTAAAAGAAGAAGTCTCGGTAATGATCAAAGACTCCAAATAAATTTTAAACCCGTTGCCATATTTTTGAAGCAGATAAAGCATTAATTCCTCAAATTTCACCGCTAGAAGATTCTCCATAAAAACGGTGGGAGCTTCACTGATGGTTGACAAAGAATTCAAATAAGAAGAAATATACGCATCATTTCGGATGATGAAATAAGGAGATTCTTTTTCGGTTTCCTTTTTTTGATCGGTATGTTTTTCTAAAAATTCACGGAGTTTTTTTTGAGAAAAGAAAAACAGTTTGCAATAATAAATCTCTTCTGTTTCTAATAATTCGGTCCACAACCAATTCCCTTTTTTCAGCAGCAAGGACTGATCTTTATTCACCGCAACTGATGTTCCGGCAAAGTGAACCTGCTTTTTTCCGACCTGCAAAAAACTAAACATGTTCATACCCAAATTCACTTTGCTCTTGACCACATCATGCGTCATTTTAAAATCATAAACGAAATAGATCAGGATTTTGATTCTGATCATCCAGATAGATTTCAGGGATGTTTTCTATGGGCATTAGAAGTTAAATTTGATTTGAAGACGGAATAAATAAATGAAAAATTGATCTTTAAATAAAATTTAAAGATAGTAAAACTTACTGATTTTGAAATATATTTAAGAATTCGAAATTGAATTTCCTACCCAAAAACCCGTACTGAAACAAGCCTGCAAAAGGTATCCGCCAGTTGGTGCTTCCCAGTCGATCATTTCACCAGCGCAATAAACATCGGGGAACTTTTTCAATTCAAGATTAAAATTTAATTCAGAAAACGCAACGCCTCCTGCTGTAGAAATCACCTCATCAATCGGTCTGAAACTCAAAACTTCAATCGGGAATTTTTTTATGGTTTTTGCTAAATTCTTTATGTCAAGATAACTTTCTTTATCCAGTGTTTTTAAAAGATTAATCGCTGTGGTAGATAATTTTAAATTCCTTTTCAAGACTGAACTTATTTTTGAAGTTTCTTTCAATTGGTCTAAAATTTCAGCTTCTGATAAATTGGGTTTTAAGTCGATGTTGATGGTTACAGGAAAATCATGTTTCCTGGTAAACCGATTCAGATAATAAATCGGACTTCCTTCGATACCATATTTGGTAAAAACGATGTCTCCAATTTTATGATTTTCTTGAAAGGAAACTTTGATGTTCTTTAAATATTGACCTTGTAATTGATGAAACTTAACATCACTATTATATCCCGAATTCGCAGATTGCAACGGTGTTATTTGAATTTTTTTATGGGTTAGAGTTTCTACCCATTTTGCATCAGAGCCTGTTTTTTTCCAGGAACCACCGCCCATGGCTAAAATCAGTTTTGAATATTTTACAGAAAGATCTTGATCATTATTTTTGAAATAAACTTTATTATCATCAAAATCCAAAAAAGTATGGTCGTAATGAATAGTAACTCTAAGTCTTTCCAACTCATCCAACCAGGCTTTTAAAACCTGAATAGGCTTAAAGTTTTTGGTCGGAAAAATTTTACCCGAACTTCCGATGTAGGTCGTAATTCCGAGATCTTCCAACCATTGAATCACTTTTTGATTATCAAAACTTCTGACGATATTCTGAATTTCTTCAGCTTCATATTTTTGTACAAAAGATTCTAATTCTTCACTGTGCGTCAAATTAAAACCACCATTTCCAGCCACCAAAAACTTTCTCGCCGCAGCTTTATTCTGCTCATAGACATGAACTTTAAAACCTTTCAAAGCCAATTGCTGAGCAGCCATTAATCCAGCAGGACCAGCGCCAATAATGATAATTTGATCTTCGTTCATGGTTTGCAAAAATAAGCTTTTAGTTTTCCATTAAAATTGAGAGATTAGATATCGAAATTATAACTCTTATTTGCCACGAATTCATGAATATATTTAATGCAAATGATTACATTTTTTAAATTGCAAAAATAATTTAGCCGCAACTTTAAATTTTTAATAAAGTGAATTAAAAGAAATAAGTTCGTGCATTCGTGTCTTTCTAAATCCAATCTTCGAACGGTTCAGTAACCAAATTTGAATTATAGTATCTTTCTTCACCCGTTACTTCTCGGTCGATCCAATCCGGAATATCAAAAGTTTCATCTTCACTTTTCAGTTCAATTTCTGCAACGATCAATCCTTGATTTTTACTCGAAAAAACATCAACTTCCCAAATATGATTTCCAAGAGAAATTTTATAACGAACCTTTGAAAGTTCTGCAACTGCAAACTGATCCAATAATTCTTTGGCTTCCTCAAACGGAATTTCATATTCGTATTCTGCCCTTGTGGCACCAACAGAAATTCCTTTTATGGTTAAAAATCCTTTGTCCGCAGTTTGTCGCACCCGAATAGTTTTCTGAGGATCAGTCAACAAGTAACCTTGCCTGTAAAATTCACCCAAAGGTCTTTCTAATTGATCCCATTGAGCGTGATTGACTAAAAACTTTCTTTCGATCTCTATTCCCATTTTACTTTTTTCTATGGTGACAAAGTACAAAAAATGTGATGGTTTTTAAAAGGTTTGCCTCAAATATTTTCAAAAACAAGTTGCTATTGCATTCATAAAATTTACCTTTGCAAAATAAGAAGCGACTGTGTTTTTTCAATAAAAATTCTGATCTATTCTTCAATGATAATTTCCCTTATTTCATGTTCAAAGATCCCAAATTAGCTCTCGCAATTATTACCGTCGCCTTAGTTTGGGGAACTACTTTCTTAGGAATCAGGATCGCGGTAGAAACTATTCCACCTTGGTTCGTAGCCGGGATCCGTCAGTTTTTAGCTGGAATTATTTTATTAGTCATTCTATTGTTCAGAAAAAAATTAAATTGGATCGGCTGGAAGAATTTTGGTAATCAAATGGTTCTCGCTTGTTTGATGTTGATCGTCGCAAACGGAATGACCACCGTGGCCGAAAAACATTTGACCAGCAGCTTGGCGTCGCTCATCAGTTCTACTTCTCCTATTGCGGTTTTCATTTTAAGCATCGCTTTCAGCATGCAGAAGTTCAGCATTCGAGGTTTAGTAGGGATTCTACTTGGCTTTTCGGGAATCTTACTGATTTTCAAAGACGGCTTGCAGGATTTACTCAATCCCGAATTTCGAATGGGCGTTCTTTATATGTTTTTTGCAATTTCCGGTTGGGCTTTTGGAACTATTTTTACTAAAAAAATGAATAGCGCTCCACAGGATATTTCTCTGAATCTCTTCTATCAATTTAGTTTTGCCGGAGTTATCCAAATTATTTTTGGTTTTATTTCAGCTGATCAAAGTGATGTTTCTAGGTGGTCGGTCAAAAGTATTTTAGCGACCGCTTACTTAGCTGTTTTTGGATCTATTATTGCTTTTTTTGCGTTTCATACTGCTTTGAAAAAGATCACCCCTTCGCAGATTTCCATCCTGTCTTATATCAATACCATTATCGCGATCTTTCTTGGCTGGCTTATTTTAGACGAGCCGATTTCGTTCACTTTTATTACCGCCGCAGCATTAATCATCACCGGAGTTTTCATCACCAATTACAAACCCGGAATGTTTAGAAGATCCTGATTAATTTCTGTTTGGGCGCCTTCATCCATCTGAATTTATCCTGAGCTTGCCGAAGGACTCCCGCTTTTTTGTTCCACTTCGTTACACAAAAAGAGCTCCGTTCAAGCTGGGGCGCAGATTGGATCTTCGATTAAAAGACATTAATAAATAAGTAAATTCAGTTTAAAAAGGAGAGAAAAAAGAGTCGAAACGAACCACAATATTAAATTCCGTGAATTATCTTTAATGCTAAGAATGCTTTAATATTTTGAAGATAATTCTTTCAGGTAATCAGCAACCTTCATCAAATGCGTACCGAACCAAGAGAATGCTTCACCATCGACTAAGACGATCTCCTTATTTGGAAGCTCTATTTGAAGTTCATCAATATGTTTTTGTTGAAAAGGAAACGGTTCTGAAGAAAGGAAAATCACATCTGCATTTTTCAGTTCTTCCACTGAAACTTCCGGATATCTTTTTCTGTTTTTAAATAAATTCTCAAATCCCAGTTTCTCTAAAACTTCATTGATAAAAGTATCGGAACCAATCGTCATATAAGGGTTCTTCCAAATTAAATAAGCTACTTTTTTAGAGTCAGAGAGTTTAATATCGGTAAAAACAGAAGCAATCTTTCGATTGAAATCTAAAGCTAGATTTTCTTTATTTAAGAGAGTTCCAAGGTCAAAAATGAAATCCTGATTATCTTCTAAAGTTTCGATATCGGTGACCCAAACTTTAAAATCTTTCATTAATTCTTCCACCTGAAGTTTTTCGTTTTCTTCTTTGTTGGCAATGATTAAATCCGGTTTTAAAGATCTGATTTTCTCGATATTCAGATTCTTAGTTCCGCCGATAACTTCAACATTCTTACCTAAATCGGAAGGATGAATACAGAATTTAGTTCTGCCAACCACTTCATCAGTCGTTAAGCCAAAATCAAAAAGCGTTTCGGTAATACTGGGAACCAGTGAAATGATTTTCATGAGATTAAAGAATTTTACCAGCCAGGAACATTCCGGCAACGGTGAAGTAGATAATTAAACCTGTAACATCGACCAGCGTTGCGACAAACGGTGCAGAAGAAGTTGCAGGATCCAGTTTGAATTTTTTCAAAACAAAAGGAATCATGGAACCGGAAAGTGTTCCCCAAAGGATAATTAATACTAAAGAAACAGCAATACTTAAAGCGATATAAACCCAATGTTCACCATAATCATATAAGCCCGTTTCCTGCCATATCATAATTCTGATGAAACCGATGATTCCCAAAATCCCACCCAGAAAAACTCCGGATACAATTTCTTTTTTCATGACGTACCACCAATCTTTCAGCGTAATTTCCTGCAAAGCCATAGCCCGAATAATCAGCGTTGCAGCCTGCGATCCCGAGTTACCTCCACTGGAAATAATCAACGGAACGAATAAGGCAAGCACGACTGCTTTTTCAATTTCATGTTCGAAAAATCCCATCGCCGAGGCGGTTAACATTTCCGAAAAGAAAAGGATCACCAACCAGGTTCCTCTCTTCTTGATCATCTCCGTCCACGAGGTTTGGGTATACGGCATATCGAGCGCATCAACACCCCCAAATTTCTGAATATCTTCCGTATTTTGTGCTTCGATCTGATCCAAAATATCATCGATGGTTACAATACCAACCAGAACGCCGGCTTCCGTCACAATAGGCAACGCAGAGCGGTCATACTTTTCAAAATACGTTACGGCATCTTCTTTTGAAGTCGTGGTGGTGATCGCAACGAAATGATTGTCGGTAATTTCTGAGATCAAAGTATCTTCTTCTGCCAACAATAAGGATCCGATCGCAATATCGTCCACAAGACGATTTTTTTCATCAACTACATATAGGTGATTCATGGTTTCTACCTTCTTGCCTACTTTTTTGATCTGCTGGAAACATCTTTTGACCGTCCATTCTTTACGGATCTGAATATAATACGGCGTCATCAAACGCGCAATAGAATCAACGTGATAACCCAAAAGTTTCAGCGCAATTCTTCTTTCCTGCGGATTAAGATGATTGATGGAATACCGAATTAATTCATCTGGGAAATCTTCAAACAAAGCCGTTCTATCATCCGGACTCATTGCATTCAGAATCTCAGCAGCGTCTTCACTGGCAATACTGCGAATGGTCTCTTCCTGAAAATCTGGATCCAAATGCGAAAACACATCTGATTTATATTGCTTAGGAACCTTTAAGAATGCTAAAAGCCTCTCGTCACCACGAAGCTGACTGAGTGTTTCTGCAATATCCTGCGGATTAAAAATAAGTTCCTGAGTTTCCAAATACGGTATTTTTTGAGAATTGCAAAAGTAACGAAAATAAAAAAGATGGAAAATTAAAAAAGTTGTAGTTTTGAGAATCAATGGGTGATTTCCTGACATTAACCCTAAATTATAAAAAAACAAAATGAACAAAATCAGCAAAAGAGACGTAAAATTTTTCCTTTTAGGAATATTCACCTTATTTTTAATCGAAAGCATCTGGAATTGGAAAGAACACGTGTCTTCTTTTCAAAGAGGATTTAATGAGGGTTACAATTCCAGCCGGTAATAAAATGAAAGCACCTTAACCATACTTTCTAAAAAACACGACCATGAAAAAACTAATCATTCTATTTTCAGCAGCTCTTTGTTTGCAGTCTTGCAAAGAGAATAAAGAAACGCAAGTTTCTCAAAAAATCGAAATCGAGCAATCATCAGCGACTTCTTCTAATGAAGATGAAGATGTTTTCGCACTTCATGAAAATGAAAATACAAGCAAAAAAAATGCGATAAATGATTCAGCAAAACAATGGTTAGAAAATCTGTTTAAATGTACCAACGGAAATAAATTTTGTTTTTATCTGGAAACCGAAGAAAAAGCAACAACCAAAATATTCTACGAATTTATGATCGATTCTGAGCAGATTTACGGCGCAACCAGTTTATCAGAAGAAGAAATGCCACTTGCCAAAAAGAAATACGAACAGAAATGGTCGAAGATCTATCCCTTAAGAAAAGACATGGAACCGTGGTTATTCGGTCGCGCCCAAGATGATATGGAAAATATTAAAAATGTCAAGATCGAGAAAATAGCAGATCTGAAATACCGTGTATTTGTAGATTATGACGATTCTTACCAAACCTTAAATGAAGTTACTTTAGTTAAAAATAATAATTCTTATCTCATCAACTATTGTGCGACTGAATTTCTGGATTAAATCTTAACAACTTTAACTTTCCTTTAAAACAGTTTCAAAGACAAATTCCTTAAATTTACGTCATGAAAACCTTTGGCAGAGATTTACTCACAAAAATACAACAGGCAAAACTTCAGGGTGAAGCCGCCCACGAAATTTATTCTCCACCTTATCGACCACTTTATACTTACGATGAAATTTTAACTAAAAATCCAAAATTCGCTGCGGTTAACATTCTATTGTATCTAAAGCATAATGAATGGTATGTACCACTTTTTGTTCGCAGCGAAAATCAACGCGACCGACACAGCGGACAAATCTCTTTACCGGGCGGAAAGAAAGAAGAATTCGATCCTAATTTCGCTGCAACTGCCAAACGCGAAACGTCAGAAGAAGTAGGAATTGATGAACATTATATTAGAATCATCAGAGAACTTTCGCCGATCTATATTCCGCCGAGTAACTTTTACGTGAAAGCTTTTGTTTCTTATACCAAGAAAAATCCTGAATTTTTCCTGCAGGAGTCCGAAGCTGTGGAGCTGATTGAATTCCCGATTTCTTCCATTTTAAGTTTAGCTAACGAACCTGAAATGAGAATTTTATCAAGTTCCCGTGGAGTGAAAGTTCCGGTAATTGATTTCAATGGGTATATCATTTGGGGCGCGACTTCGATGATATTGAGCGAGTTTAGTCAGTTATTGAAAAATTTGTAAATTCGCGGATTATGTTAATTAGATAATGGCCAAGAAAAATATTTTCACGGATGCCTTTGGTAATCTGTATTTCCTAAAAAGACTGATTATTTTCGTTTTAGGAATTATTTCCTACAGAAGGTTCAATGGATTTAATAAATTGAAAATTTCCGGAACCGAAAATTTGGTCGATTTACCAGATACCAACGTTCTTTTCGTATCTAACCATCAAACGTATTTTGCTGATGTTGCAGCGATGTACCAGGCTTTTTGTGCGGTAAATAATGGTTATTTAAATTCTATTAAAAATCCGATTTATCTCTTAAATCCAAAGGTTGACATTTATTATGTTGCAGCTGAAGAGACCATGAATAAAGGTTTCATGACTAAAATATTTAAATTAGCTGGAGCCGTTACCGTAAAAAGAACCTGGCGAGCAGAAGGCCACAACGTCAACAGAATGGTCGATTTATCAGAGGTTGAGAACATCATGAAAGCACTCGATAACGGTTGGGTGATCACGTTTCCTCAAGGAACAACCTCGGCTTTTGCTCAAGGTAGAAAAGGAACAGCGAAGTTGGTGAAAAATCAAAAGCCTATTGTAATTCCAATAAAAATTAATGGTTTTCGACGGGCGTTCGACAAACAGGGCTTGCGTGTAAAGGTCACCGGAGTTAAGCCAACAATGGAATTTAAACCAGCTTTAGATATCGATTATGAGAATGACGATGCACGTACAATCATGCATAAAATCATGGTCGCTATAGAACAAACTGAGGATTTTAACGTTCTACACGATTATGATGAAGAACTAAAAGCACAAAAAGCTGAAGTTCAAAATTAATTAAAAGTTCCTATGAAAAAAGCGATTTTTGTCTTTCTAATAATGATTTTAGCCGGTTGCGCCAGCAGCAGCAATCAAAAAAAATATTCTGATTTCGATTATAGTTTTGCCAGAAGTGGTGGTCTTTCTCCGATTTATGAAAACTTACTAATAAAAGGAAATAAAGCTCATTATTCTTTTGAAGGACATGGTAAAAACATCAAAAAAGATTTTACGATTACCAATGAAGACTTAAAAAATATTGAGAACACATTGACTCAAAATAAATTTACAAGAATTCAAGAAGATTATAGAAAGTTATATGATAATATTTCTGTTGAGATCAATGTAAAAAGAGGTAGTAACGCTGGTAGTAAAACAGATGCTTCTTTGATTATGGAGAAAAACAAAGATCAATGGGAAAAGATTGTAAATACTTTTCAACAAGTCATTGACAGCAAAGTAAATCTGGAATCTTAAAAATAACTCGACTCAACCGATGCAAAATATCTTAGCGCAATCTAAAAACAAAACCAGAGTTCTTGTATTAAGTTCCCAGACTTCTGTCACCCAACTTTTACTTGAAGTTCTTCAATTTCATGAAAAGGATTTTGACTTTTATTTAGAAGACGGCTCGTTCAAAAATTCAGATACCGATTTTGTCATCCTGGAAACTTCTAATCTTGCGGAAGCAACTTCTTTCGAACCTAATATTGCACTGATCACTTCTGAAACTTCTAGTAAGGATGTAATTTCAGTGATTGAAAAAATTACTCCGGGCGGTGTTCTGGTCTATCATTCGAATCTGTCTGAGCTTGTAGAAGAGTCATCCAATTTTTTTAGAAAGTTAGAGTTTTCCGGAACAGCTTTTTCAAAAACAGATCTTAAGTTTACTTTACAAACCAATCTTGGCGACATTCCTATTTCGTCTTCTGATGAAAATCTGATTCAAAACATCGAGGGTATTAAATTGCTTTCGCAGCAATTCGGTGTAATGGAAGAAGATTTTTACGAACCCGTGATGAGTTTTGAGTAGAATAAAAAGCCACGAATACACAAATAATTCTCTACTTCTTTATTTAAAATTTAAGCAGTTATTCAATTAGAATAATAGCAAGCTGTAAAAGAAGTCGATAATTCTCAGCAAATAAAAATTCATTAAATTTACTATCTAAAATTGTAAAAAATGAGTTATCAGCATTCCGGAAAAATTCCACAAAAAAGACATACTGTTTTCAAATCAGAGGATGATCAATTTTACTACGAACAACTTTTCGGTACCGAGGGATTCCACGGAATTTCATCACTTTTATACCACATTCACAGACCAACGCAAATTAAATCGATCAGCGAGCCGAAAGATGTAAGTCCGAAAATTGCGGTGGCTAAAAATGTAACTCCGCGCATGTTCAAAGGAATGAACGTGACAGCGGAGAACGATTTTTTAGATAGTAGAAAAATTTTACTGGTCAACAACGATTTGAAAATGGGACTTGCAAAACCGAAGAAATCAACCGACTATTTTTATAAAAACGCAGAGTGCGATGAACTTTTATTTATTCATGAAGGAAGCGGAACACTAAAAACTTTTCTCGGAAACCTTGAGTTTTCTTACGGTGATTATTTAATTATTCCGAGAGGAACCATTTATTCAATCGAATTTAAAGACGAAAATAACACGCTTCTTTTTATCGAAAGTCATTCTCCCATCAATACGCCGAAACGCTACAGAAATGAATTTGGACAAATGCTGGAACATTCTCCGTTTTGCGAACGGGATATGATCGCTCCAACATTTGTGGAACCTATCGATGAAAAAGGCGAATTTTTAATTAAAGTAAAAAAAGAAGATCAAATCTGGGATTTCATTTACGCCACGCATCCATTTGATGTAGTTGGCTGGGATGGTTATTTTTATCCCTATAAATTCAATATTAAAAACTTCGAACCGATCACCGGTCGGGTACATTTACCGCCGCCTATTCATCAGAATTTCGAAGCCCATAACTTCGTGGTTTGTTCGTTTGTGGCGAGGATGTATGATTACCATCCACAAGCAATTCCGGCTCCGTACAATCATTCCAACATCGATTCAGATGAAGTTCTGTTTTATACAGAAGGTGATTTTATGAGCCGAAATCATATCGACTTAATGGATTTCACTTTGCATCCAGGCGGAATCGTTCATGGTCCTCATCCCGGAGCGATGGAACGCAGCATCGGCAAAAAATCTACGAAGGAATTTGCGGTGATGATCGATCCTTTCAGACCTTTTAAAATTACCGAAGAAGCGATGAAAGTGGAAGATCCTTCTTATAAAAATTCTTGGCTGGAAGAAGAGGATAATTACATCGCGGACCGTAGCCAGGAATAATTTCTTTATGACTTTTATCAAAACTGATTTTGCTCATTTCAATTCTGAAATGAAAGAATTACTTTTGAAAGGTAAACAACAGCAATTAAAAAATAAAAATATGATTCAGTATGTCAGTGCCGAAGATGCAATTTCATTAATAAAAAGTGGTGACCGGATTTTTTCTCACGGGAGCGCTTGTACTCCAAATCTTTTAATCAGCGAGTTGGCTAACCAAGCAGGCAGATTGCGAGATGTAGAGTTCGTTTCGATTACGCAACAGGGAAATGTAGAAGTTGCAAAACCTCAATATAAAGACAGCTTTTATATCAATTCACTCTTCGTTTCAACGCCTGTTAGAGAGGCCGTGAATTCGGATCGTGGTGATTTTGTACCTGTCTTTTTAAGTGAAATTCCTATTCTTTTTAAAAGAGGAATGCTACCACTCGATGTTGCGATCGTAACAGTTTCTCCACCAGATAATCATGGATATTGCACCTTAGGAACTTCGGTTGACGTGGCGAGAAGTGCAGTCGATACTGCAAAAATCATCATCGCTCAGGTTAATCCAAGAATGCCAAGGACGCATGGCGATGGAATGATTCATTATACTAAGATCCACAAAATGGTATGGCATGAAGAAGAATTGCTGACCGTTGACTACGGCGCAAAGGTTGGTGATTGTGAAATGTTGATTGGTAAAAACGTGGCAGAATTAATTGATGACCGATCCACATTGCAAATGGGTATCGGAACCATTCCAGATGCGGTTTTAAAATGCCTGCATAATCACAAAGATTTAGGTGTACACACCGAAATGATCAGTGACGGAATCGTAGATTTGGTTGCTAATGACGTGATTACCAATAAATACAAAGGAACGCATCTTAACAGAACGATTACCAGTTTCGCGTTTGGAACCCGTAAATTGTATGATTACATCCATGACAACCCATCCTTCGAATTCATGGATGTGGAGCATGTGAATTATCCGATCAATATCATGAAAAATAAAAAAATGGTTGCAATCAATTCCGCCATTGAAATTGATTTAACCGGACAGGTTTGTGCAGATTCTATTGGAACTTATCAGTTCAGTGGAATTGGTGGACAAATGGATTTCATGCGTGGTGCAGCACTTTCTGATGGTGGTAAACCAATCATCGCTATTTCATCCAGAACTAAAAAAGGAATTCCGAGAATTGCACCTTTCCTGAAACAGGGTGCAGGTGTTGTAACTACTAGAGGACATATTCATTACGTCGTTACTGAATACGGTGTTGCTTACTTATACGGGAAAAATTTAAGACAAAGAGCAAAAGCACTTATTGAAATCGCCCATCCTGACGACAGGGAAATGCTTGACGCAGCTGCTTTCGAGAGGTTTAAAGTATTGGTTTAAAAAAATGGAAAAACTCAAAATCCTCAATGAAAGTTGGGGATTTTTGATTTGAAAAAGTACTGATTTGAAATAATTTATTAAATAGTCACTTATTAATTCTTTTCATTGAGAAGAATATTATATTTGCCGAACAAAAGAATCTAATTTGGAAAAAATCTACAATACAATAAAAGAAGACATTAAAAATCATCCCGATTTGAGATCTTCACTTTTAGGAATGATTGAGGATTGGAAAAGAAGCCAATTTGTGATTTTGGCAGACATCATTTCTGAAAATTTAGCACAATCCTTAATTTCAACAGATCCAAGAAGACTCAGTTTGGGAACTACTATTTCCCCAATAACTTTACAGCGGTTTTTCGAAAACGACTATCAGTTTAAAACGCATAATGATTTACGTTTTATCAAAACATTAGATAAAATCTGCATCTTTCTTGGCAAAAATGATTTGAATGATTATATCCATCAAAACTTTAAAGACGAGAATAATTTAAAGCCAGAAGAAGATGCCAACAATAATTTATCCGATAAAGAACTGGTATCTAAATTTTGTGAGTTTCAGTTTGATGCACTCAAATATCTGCCCAACATTAATCTGGAAAAACTTTCAACTACGGTTGGTAAGGATTCTCCAATTTTAGCAAGAACGGTGTCGTATCTCAAAGACAAAAGAGAAAACAACCTGGTTTTTGTTACCGAAAACAATCGCTCTAATTACGAAATTTATCAAATTACGACAGTATCTGAAGATTCAGAACTAAGAGTGATTAAAACAAAAGAATTTTGGAATCTGGTTTTTAAAGACGAGCGAGAAAACAATTTCGTCGTGCATCACATCAATACCCAGTTTTACTTTATCAGAAACTTCGGTGATCACTGGAAAATTTGGGACAACTACAATCCAGATTTTGCGAATTTGGCAAAAATAAACTAAGCCACTCGACCGGCTTAGTTTAAAAATCATCATTTGTGTATTTAGAATCGCGCTGTGCTTTTTAACAGGCACAAAAGTATCCCGATTATTTCGCAAAATTTAGACATAAAAAAACTTAAAAATACCTATCACTATTTGCATTTATTCTAGCACCGTTTTTAGTACTCCTAAAATTTTTGTACTTTGCATTACCTAAAAAAGAATAAAATGTCAACACTTACATTTGCTGAAAAAATAGCGCAAGCAGAGAATTTCTTACCCATAAACGGAACAGATTATATAGAATTTTACGTGGGAAATGCCAAGCAGGCTGCCCATTTCTACAAAACTGCGTTCGGCTTTCAATCTTTAGCCTATGCGGGACCGGAAACCGGAATTCGAGACAGAGCATCTTACGTTTTGCAACAGGGAAAAATCAAATTGGTTCTTACGTCTGGCCTTAATTCTGATTCTCCGATTTGTGAGCATCAAAAAAAACATGGCGATGGCGTGAAGGTTTTGGCACTTTGGGTTGATGATGCTTATTCAGCTTTTGAAGAAACAACGAAAAGAGGTGCTAAACCTTATCTTGAACCTCAAACCTTAACCGATGAAAATGGCGAGGTAAGAATGTCTGGCGTTTATACGTACGGCGAAACAATCCACATGTTTATCGAACGAAAAAATTATACCGGTGAATTTATGCCTGGCTTTCAAAAATGGGAAAGCGATTACGCGCCAGAAGAGGTAGGTCTTCTTTATGTTGATCACTGCGTAGGAAATGTGGATTGGGACCGAATGATCCCTGTCGTAAAATGGTATGAAGACGTTATGGGATTTGTAAATATTCTAAGTTTTGATGACAAGCAAATCAACACTGAATATTCTGCGTTGATGTCTAAAGTGATGAGCAACGGAAACGGTTTTGCAAAATTTCCTATCAATGAACCGGCAGAAGGAAAGAAAAAATCTCAGGTTGAAGAATATTTAGATTATTACGAAGGCGAAGGCGTTCAGCACATCGCGGTTGCGACCAAAGACATCATTAAAACCGTTGTCGAATTAAAAGCAAGAGGAATTGAATTTCTTTCTGCACCGCCAGAAGCTTATTACGAAATGGTTCCCGAAAGAGTTGGTCATATTGATGAAGATCTAAAAAAATTACAGGATTTAGGAATTTTGATCGACCATGATGAAGAAGGTTATTTACTCCAGATTTTCACCAAACCAGTTGAAGACCGTCCTACTCTTTTCTTTGAAATTATCGAAAGACACGGAGCCCAAAGTTTTGGAGCCGGAAACTTCAAAGCTCTATTCGAAGCTTTAGAAAGAGAACAGGCAAAAAGAGGTAACCTATAAAAAACACCTTTGAGTTCGACCTGAATTTGAACTAAAAAAACACTTTAATGAAAAAAATACTCGCAGTTCTTTTTTTAATTTCCGCGTTGGGTTTTAAAGCGCAATACGGAACGATCAATGCGATTCTCGATCGCCTGGAAGAAAAAAAAGGACTGAATAAAAATCTAAGCAATGTTGTCATCGACGATGTGAAATTTGTTTTGATTAAAGATTTCGACGATCATATTGAAAGAAACTTTATCATTATTAAAGGCAATCTCGCAACTTACGTAGAAGTTTTTGATGACAAGAAAACGGGCGACACCTCTTCTAATGTTTTTTCCGGCGACGTCGTTCGGTCAAAGAATCAGATTCTCTCTCTAAGAGCAGATGAACTGGAAGGCAAAAAATTACCTTTACCGGTTACCAAAACGTTCTTGATGACCCAACAGAAAAAAATTCTTTATCTCATTGATATCAATACCAAAGAACGATGGATCGAGGAACGTGCGCTCAACAAAAAATAAAAAGAAAATAAAATAAGGTTCAAGGTCGGAGTTAAAATCTATGCTTTGAACCTTTTCTATAACGAACAATTATTATGAAATCATTTATAACCTATCCAGAAAATTCAGATTTTTCAATTCACAATATTCCTTTTGGCGTTGGGGTTTTTAACAAAGAATATATCGCCTGTTGTTCCCGAATTGGTGACATGGTGATTGACTTAGCTACTTTATACGATTATGGATTTTTTGATGAAATTGAAGGTATCGAAGAAAACATATTCGAAGCCTTTACTTTAAATGAATTTATAGAATTAGGAAAACCGGTCACCAAAGCCGTACGATTGAAACTGCAGGAACTTTTACACGAAGATTCTAAACTGGCCGGCGATCAAAAAACGATTGAAGAATGTTTCTACGATTTCAATCAGGTTCAAATGATGATGCCCGTTCATGTACCGAATTACACCGATTTTTACAGCAGCATCGAACACGCGACTAATGTCGGCATGATGTTTCGAGATCCAGCAAACGCATTGCTACCAAACTGGAAACATCTACCGGTTGGTTACCACGGTCGCGCTTCGTCGATCATCATTTCGGGAACAGAATTTCACCGTCCGAAAGGTCAGACCAAACCAGTCGCTGACGAGAATCCAATCTTTGGACCTTGCAAACAACTCGACTTCGAATTGGAAATGGCGTTCATCGTGAATAAGAACACCGAAATGGGCGACAGTATTTCAACTGCGGAAGCTGAAGATGCTATTTTCGGACTGGTCATCTTTAATGATTGGTCGGCCAGAGATATTCAGAGTTGGGAATATGTTCCCCTCGGACCATTTTTAGGAAAGAATTTTTGCTCGACAGTTTCGCCTTGGGTGGTAACTTTAGAAGCCTTGAAGCCTTTCAAAACAGATTCGCCCAAACAAGAACCTGAAGTTTTAGAGTATTTAAAATTTGAAGGTCAGCAGAATTTCGATATCAAGCTTCAAGTCTATATTCAACCAGAAAATGGACAAGAGAATTTAATTTCGCAAAGCAATTATAAATTCATGTACTGGAATATGTTGCAGCAACTCGCTCATCACACGGTAAACGGTTGTAATGTAGAAGTTGGCGACATGTACGCTTCTGGAACAATTTCGGGAACTGACAAAAGCTCTTTTGGGTCTATGCTCGAATTGACTTGGCGCGGTACAGAACCTTTGAAATTATCAGATGGAACGGAGCGTAAATTCATTAATGATAATGACACGGTGATTATGAGAGGTCATGCTGAAAAAGATGGAATGCGTGTTGGTTTTGGTGAAGTTAGGGGAAAGGTGTTGGCTGCGAAATAATTCATAACCACAAAGTCACAAAGAACCAAGTAACAATGATACTTACTAAAAGTTCATGAAGATTGTTTGAATAATTAACAGAAATTTCAACTTCAAAATTATGATTACACAATCCCGAGTTGATGAGCTAACTTATAAGATTAATGGAGCTTGTATTGAAGTACACAAAATCGTCGGACCTGGATTACTCGAAAGTGTTTATCATAAATGTTTAGAAGAGGAACTTAGGTTAAGAGACATCAAATTTAAATCTCAGTTTAAAATTCCACTTTTCTATGAAGGGAAAGAACTTTTTTGTGATTTTTCTGTGATTTTTTAATTGAAGATTGCATTGTAATAGAATTGAAATCTGTTTCAGCACTGAGTGATATCCATCGAGCGCAAATACTTAATTACATCAATTTGATGAAAAAACCTAAAGGAATTTTAATTAATTTTAATGTGAAAAACATAATGCATCAAGGGCAAGAAACCTTTGTTAATGAATACTATAAAGCATTGATGTAACCCATAATCTTGATGATCTAAAACAATATTTATAACATAATAAAACCATAAACATTTTGTGACTTTGTGGTTTAGAACAATAAAAATGAAAACAATTTCTCCACAAGACTTAAATAACTTCGAATTACAAACGCTTTTGCAGACCGCAATTGCACCAAGACCAATTGCTTTAGCATCAACGATTGATAAAGATGGAAACGTCAATTTAAGTCCGTTCAGTTTTTTCAATATGTTCAGTTCTAATCCGCCTGTGGTGATTTTTTCGCCAGCGAGAAGAGTTCGGGATAATACGACCAAGCATACTTTAGAGAATGTTCTGGAAGTTCCTGAAGTAGTTATTGGCATTGTTAACTATAAAATCGTTCAGCAGATCTCTCTTTCTTCTACGGAATACGGGAAGGAAGTGAATGAATTTGTAAAAGCTGGATTAACGATGAAAGATGCAGACGTAGTTCAACCAAAATTAATTGAAGAATGTCCGGTTAATTTAGAGTGTAAAGTTTTAGAAGTTAAACATTTAGGAACAGAAGGCGGCGCTGGAAATTTAGTCATTTGTGAAGTCATTAAAATTCATGTTCGGGAAGAATATTTGAATGAGCAAGGAACATTAGATCAAAAAAAATTAGACCTGGTCGCCAGATTAGGTGGAAATTGGTATTCCCGAAATAATGCAGATAACTTGTTCGAAGTTCCGAAACCTTTAGTAACAAAGGGAATTGGATTTGACCGATTACCCGACGCCATCAAATTAAGTACAATTTTTACTGGAAATGATTTAGGAATGTTAGCGAACACCGAAGAATTACCGAGCGGTGATTTTTCGTCGGAGGAAACAATTCATGTTCAAGCGCAAAAACTCCTGCATCAACATCAAATTGTGGAAGCCTGGGAAATTTTAAAACAATAAATAAGAGAGTGATTAAGTCACTCTTTTTTTGTTCTTTTTTTTAAATAGTTAGAAGATTTGACTACATATTTAATTTTTTAAAATTGACCATTCAATTAAACACAATCTTTCACATTGTCCTGATATTAGGAATTGACGTAAATTTTACCTATATTAAAATCAAAGGAAAACACCATTTCCATTTAATTAGACGAATAACATCAAAGCGTAATTTTACAATTTGTTTAAATCAATGAAATGGATTATCTAAAGAAAGATTTACAATAATTTTTAAAAGAAACAATATGAACAAGAAATTAAATGAACTGAAAAAAGTTACTGCTGAAAATTGTATCACTCTAATTTTAAATACGCATCGAACTTTACCAGAAAATCAAAAAGATGCCATCGTCCTAAAAAACTCTATAAAGGAAGCGGAAGAAAGACTGATGAAATCTTTAGAGAAAAATAAAGCACAAGAAATAGTAGAACATTTAACAAAACTGGCAGCCACGATTGACCACTCCCATAACTTAGAAAGTTTGATTCTTTTCGTAAACGTGGAGAATCAGATCGCTGAGTTCATCAGATTACCAGTTGCTGTATTTGATCGCGTCATTATCGGCGACACATTTGCAACCCGTGATTTGTTAAGAGCGATTCACCTGACTTCCACTTATTACGTTTTAGTTTTGAGTCAGCAAAAAGTGAGGTTGATTCAAGCGATGAACGATGATGTCATTCGCGAGGTTGGAAATCCCTTCCCCATCGAAAACAAAGAATTTCACACCACTTCTGCAATTGAAGGTTCTGATGCAGGACGAAAAACGAATTTAATTGCAGAATTTTTTAACCGCGTTGATAAAGAAGTAAATAAGATCAGAAAAGAAAACCCTTTACCTGTGCTGATCTGTACGGAAGAAGGAAACTTTCATGAATATCTAAAAATTGCAGATGAGCAGGAAAGTATCATTGAGAATTATCTCAACGGAAATCGTCTGGAAGAAAAAGCCGATGCTATTGTAAAAGAAGCATGGCCGATCATTAAAGAGCGTACCGAAAAAAGAAACAGCGATCTAAAAAAAGAGCTGGATCAAGGCTTGGGTGGCGGGCGGTTCTTAAGCGACGTGAATGAAATCAGGGCAGCCATCAAAGAAGGAAAAGTACAGACCATTTTCGTGCAGAAAGGACTTTTTCAACCCGCACTTTTGAGCAATGGTTCTGTTACTCTCTTACAGGAAAATGACGAGAAACCGAAAGATGCGATAGATGATATTTTTGATGAAATGATCGAAATGAATATGAACTATGGCGGTGACGCAGTCTTTTTACCAAAAGGTTCCTTAAATGAATTCAATGGTTTTGGAGCCATTACGAGATATTAAGCAAACCACATTTCAAACGTAAAGCCACAGATTACTGTGGCTTTTTTTATGGGAATATTTACTGAAGATATTACTTCTTAATAAATTTAAATGTCTTTAAAGTTCCATCGGACTTAGCTTTAACGATATACATTCCCGGCTTTAAGTGAGAAACATTTAATTCCAGTTTCGACGATTTTGCAGCAGCTGAAACAAGTTGCTTCCCTGAAAGATCATAGATTGCATAACTTGAAATTTCGTTCACATCAGAAATGGTCAGCATATCTTTTACTGGATTTGGATAAAATTTCAGTGTTGATTGATTCACATTTTGAGTGGCTAAGTCAGCTTCAAAAACCTTCACATTATCTAAAGCTAAATAAAACTGGTCTGGATCTGAAAAAGCCCGAAACGACAAATAGTAAACACCATCTGCTGGAACAGTGAAATTCACGGTAGCAGTTTCGTAGGGATAATTCACTATTTCTTCATTGATCCATAATTGAGTTGTTTGTCCTGCAACGGTTGCCGCAGAACCAATCTTCACCTCCATTTTTTCCGGAAAATAAATGTCGATTCCCTGGTAATCGAACTGCAAAGTAAAATTCTTACCAGCTTCCAGGTTAAGTCCTCTGGAATAAAGATAGGTATTAGCTGGATCGGTGTCGTTATATTGGTAGATCATGTAGTAAGTTCCTTCAGAAGGATCGGGCGTCGAAGCAGAAGCGGTCATTCTTTCCCAAATATTACCGGTCCCTTCGTTGGTAATAAACCATTCATCCAAATCAGCAGTTTCGAATCCGTAAGAATACGGAAGGTTAGCACTTGAAGCAGGTTTCTGATTAATTTGATTTCCGTTGTTATTTTGAGCCATCAAAAAGGAGCCACATAACAAATAAATTCCAAAAAGTAGAGAATTTTTCATATTGTTTAATTTTTAATTAATTCAAATCTAGCAAAACTAACTTAGAAACGCGGAGAATTATCTAACAAAAGCGTGTTTTTATCTTTCTATTAATAATTCAAAAATTTCGACAGTTTCTTTAAGAAAAATTAAAAAGTTGAAAAATCCAATTAAATAATTATTCCTATTATTGAAAAAAATAATTTTATATGAAGAAGATTTATCTAATCGCGTTGACCGCTGCATCTTTTTTCTGTGCCGCACAGCAAACAATTTCATTTGAAAATTCCGAAAATTTTACATTAGGAAGTATTCATAATCAGAACGGTTGGGAAGTCACTCTGAATTCTGATGACCAACCAATTCAGGATCAAGTTGTTTCTAATGAATTCGCATCTGACGGTACTCAATCTTTGAAAATCACTGTAGATTTAAATGAGGATTTTGGTTGGTTTCCAATTTTTGGTGCCGCAAAGGAACTGTCTCCAAGTCTGGATTATAAGAATTTGGATGTCAAGTTTGATGTGTACATTTCTGAACTGGAAGGTTCCACGTTCGAGTTCGGAGCATACGGAATTGTCGCAGATGAGTTTGTGCCTGTTTTTGTTTACTCCTTTAATTACACTGGAAATCTGGAGTTGGTCAACAGCGTAAATTATGATTATGAGAATGCCAATTTCACTTGGGAACCCAATCTATGGTACAAACTAAAGATAGAAATTCGGGAGAATTCCATTCTTTATTATATCGATGGCAACTTAGTTGCTACTGGCGAGAATTTCACCAAAACCAATATCGAAGGGATCAATTTTGTACATGACAATTTTAGTGGTGCTGCGTACATTGATAACATTAAAATTAACAATGTGGAACTTGCCGTGCAGTCAGTTCAAAATAAAAAATTGGTCACCTATCCTAATCCCGTGAAAGATGTTTTAAAAATAGAACTTCCACAAGGAGAAAAGATAAAAGTAATTGAAGTTTATAATGCTGTTGGACAAAAAGTTGCTCAATTCAGCGACCAAAAGGAAGTTTCGCTTAACGACTTAAAAGCTGGTTTATATCTTGTAAAAGTTCTCACCGACAAAGATTCAGTTTATACAACCAAAATTATTAAAGAGTAATTCATCAAAACACAAATCCCGCTTCACATTTGAAGCGGGATTTTTTATCTAAATTTTTAAAGTCTTAATTAGTTATTTTCATCTTTCAAACTTAAATCTGCATTTAAATCAGGATTCAATTTCAACGCTTTTTTGTTTTGATTATTTCTCAATTTGATATTCAAAACTTCGACCAATAAACTGAAAGCAAGACAAGAATAAATAATGTTTTTACTTACATGCTGATGAATTCCTTCTGAAACCAACATCACCCCAATCACCACTAAGAAAGAAAGAGCAAGCATTTGTAAACTCGGATATTTATTGATGATCGCAGAAATTGGTCCGGCAAAAGCCATCATAATTCCGATTGAAATAACCACGGCGATAATCATTAAAACCACATTATCTACCAAACCAATCGCGGTTAGAATAGAATCTAAGGAGAACACCATATCGATAATAATAATCTGAATAATCACCATCGCCATCAAAGATGAACCTGCAGATTTAGGTTTGTGATTTTCATCGTGAACCTGCATTTTTCCGTGAATTTCGAAAGTACTTTTACCAATCAAGAAAATACCTCCCAATAATAAAATCAAATCTTTCCAACTTAAAGCTAAAGGAATATCAGTTCCTGGTTCTTCTAAGAAAGGTAGGGTTAAAACGGGTTCCTTCAAACCGATAATCCAGTTGATCATTAATAATAAAGCAACACGGAAAATCATGGCGAAAGCCAATCCCAAATTTCGGGCAAACTTCTGTTTAGCTTTGGGTAGTTTATCGGAAATAATAGATATAAAAATGATATTATCAACACCGAGAATGATCTCTAAAAAAGTAAGTGTTAATAAACTGATCCAGATTTGCGGTTGCGTAAAATCAGGAAACTCAAGGACTGATAATAACATCATAAATTAAATTTTGGTGCGCAAAACTACCGAAATTTTTATTTAATCTAATATTAATTTTTATTTACATTGGCTCTTCGAACTGGTTGCTGATAAAGGAAGTCATCGCTAAGACTGCTTTTTCTAAATCGGCTGGAAGTTCCTCTTCCGTCCAAGGTTCTTTCGCTCCAAAAGTATGATTCGCATTTTCGATGAAAAAGAGTTCCGACGTTTTACACCATTCATTTAATAAGTAAGCTTCTTTATCTTTCACAGCGTCATCGTTGGTTCCCTGAACAATTAAAAACGGCTTTTCTAAATGTTGGGCGGCATATTGAATATCAAACCGCTTTTCATTTTTCTCAAAGTCTTCAAAGAACTGAAAGTAATGCGGCATTTGCTGATGCGTTCTTTTATTTTCAGAATACATTACGCCCTCTGTTTTCCAGTCTTCAAAACGATCTTGTGACGGGAAACGGTATTTGAAATTGCTGACTCCAGCCAAAGCAACAAGAACTTTTACGCGTTCATCTTCAAAACCTTTGATGACGGTAATTCCACCACCACGGCTGTGTCCGATAATGGCAACCTTTTCTTGATCTACCTTTTGATGATCATAGAAATAGTTTAAAACCTCATCATAATCTGACATTTCTTTGGAGAAGTTGTTATTTCCAAATGCTTCCAAATCTGCAAAATCTTTTGGTTGCTCAACTGTTGTTCCGTTATGCGAGAAGTTAAATTTAACGAAGAAAAATCCAGCTTCTGCAAATTTCTTAGCCATCAAATTCCAGGCGCCCCAATCTTTATAACCTTTATAACCGTGAGCGAAAATCACCAATGGTAGTTTCTGTCCACTTTCAGGATAATAAGAATCTGCTAAAAAGTCCCGCGTTTCCGAATTTTTAATGATGATGTTTCTATCGATATTTAGTTTCATGATGAATCTTTTTATTTTTATTAAAGTTACTGATTTAAAATAAAAAACCCTTTCACCAAAATTAGATGAAAGGATTTAAAATTGAAAATCAACAAGTTTTAGTAAAGCATAATTTCCTAAAATCTAAAAAGAGCGATCGATAAAAATAGATGATACGCCACCTGCTTTAAGTAAGATATCTTCAAAATTGGTTTCATTCGGTCGCGGCATATTCGTATTAAAAATCTTACCATTTGGATCCAACATCATAAATCTTGGAATACTGTTGACGCCAAGTGCTTTTAGAATTTTCGCATCGGCAACCCACCACTGCTTCACATTTGATTGCGTATTTTTAAGGTCCAATTTCCATTTATTTTTATCTTCATCGATGCTTGCAGACAAGAAGACAATATTGTCATTGTACTTATTTTTCTTGGCCTGATATTCAAATACCGGAGAAGTTTCTTTACAAGGTCCGCACCAAGTTGCCCAAAAATCGATCACTACAAATTTCCCTTTGAATTGAGCAATGTTCATTGGCTTTCCATTGACATCCTCAAAAAGTAATGCTGGAAAGGCTTTACCTTTTTGTTGATTATTTATGACCTCTAAACTTTTGGTGACAAAAGTTTTTGACTTTAGATTTGTAATGCCGCTGATATTTTCCTGATAGATGAGATTCCTTTTTGTTTCATCATTTTCCATATTAATCATTTTAATGATTTGCGCACTTAACAATTGATCCTTCTCCAAACCATTAGTCATTTTTGCCAATTTAATAAACAAGATACTGTCTGGATTTTTATTGCCTTCTTTAGGCAACAATTCTTTTAGTTTCCAAGATTTATAATCGTCAGTTGCGTACAATAAGGGACTAGGTTTACGAACTAAATCTTTCAACCCTGACAGAAACGATTGTTCCGGAGCAAATTTCTTATCGGTAAAAGAAGTCATTTTTTGATAATCATAAATTGCGGAAAGCATTTTCGTGGCTTTCTGCTGAATTTGAAATTGCTTAAAATCGTCAGCAAAATAAATATTCTCCCCAGTCCTAAAATTATTTAAAGTGTTTATCTGATTTCTCCACTCTTTTTGAGCTTCTTTATAAAACAGATCAGGTTGGTCTGCATGAAGTTTCTCCCGAACCGTATAATTATAAAATGCAGATCCTGAATTCGTACTATTATTATAAATATCTTCAGCCTTTCTTGTACCTTTCACCACGACAACCGATTGCTTGGCGTCCATTTTTATATCAAAATGTACATTATCGGCTTTTGAAAATATAAAAGAATAGGATTTACCATCGTAATTGATAAAATATTCAGCAAAGGGAATATCTTCTTTTGTTGTCCACGTAAAAGATCCATCTTTAACAGGAATCTCTGCTACTTTATCACCAAATTCCCGAGCAGTAATAGTGACCGATTTAATTGGTTTGGGAGACTGAATCGTACCACTGATCATCGATTCACCTTCCAGTTTTTTTGGATAAACTGGCTTAGTTATCAAAAAATAAATCACTCCAAAAACAACTATTCCCGCAGCTGTAAATACTTTTGTTTTCGTATTGCTTAAAAAGGCACTTTTGAAACCTCTTCTGCTGTACCAGAAATAACCAAGGACGAAAAATAAGACCGCCCAAAATAAACTCAAATATTCCGTATAATTAAAAAAGTTATTGAGCACAAATGAATCTTTAAATTTCAAGCCCATTTGAACATTATTGTACGGGACAAAATCATAGGTTTCTCCTCTTATTGTCCCGACAAGATTAATTACAAATCCTACAAATCCAATCGCAAAAGGCCAAACAAATCCTTGTATAATCGTTGAAAGCATTAATTGCAAAGAAATAATACCGAGACTTAAAACAAAGATTCGGACGAAACTTTGAAATTGCCAGTACAAATCAACGCCCGCCTGCAGTCCTTCCCTAGGAAAAATAAGAATCGTTAAATTTGAATAGATGATCGACGACAAAAAGAAAACTCCAAACATGATTAAACTAAGTAGCGTAAGAACCAAAAATTTAGCGCTGTAAATATTTAACTTCGAAACGGGTTGTGTTTCTAAAAAGGTCCAGCCGTTATTTTTGTGGTCGATTTGGGTAATCCTTGTTGCCGCAATTATAATCAATAACAGCATAAAGAAACCACCAAATGGAGCGATAGTATCTTTTACCGCTAAAGTTGAAGCCTTTGCTAAAAGACCATTATAAAGTCTCGAATCCTCACTAAAAATATCAATCGTAAATATTAAAGTTGGAATAATGAGCGCAAAAATAATGACAAGCGTAAGTAAACCTAAACCTTTGATTTTTAACCACTCTGCTTTAAAAGCCATTCCTAAAGTGGATTTATTTTTCATATTTTGCATTAGTTTTGTTTTGAGATTTCCATAAACCACTCTTCTAAACCACCGGCGGGCGAAATTTGATATATTTCAGCACCATTGGTCACTAAAATTTTATTAATTTCAGCGATTTGATTGGGCGAATTGGTTACTATTTCGCAGTCGGTTTCATTCTTAAAATCTACTTGATAATTTTCCGCTAAAATCGATTCAAAACTTTTGGCATTTTTTAAGCTGAATCTTGTTTTCTGAAATCGATACAATTCATTGAGGTCGGCTTTACTGCCTTCAAATTTTATTTCACCATTAGAAATAATTCCAATGTGCGTCACCATTTTTTCAATTTCTAAAAGCAAATGGCTAGAAATGAAAATAGTAACACCGTGTTCTTGATTTAATTTAATGAGCAACTCCCGAACTTCCTTCATTCCATTAGGATCTAAACCATTTACGGGTTCGTCCAAAACTAACAGTTCCGGATTACTGATTAAGGCTAACCCAATTGCGAGTCTTTGTTTCATACCCAGCGAATATTTTTTCATTTTAATATTCCTGGCGTCAGAGAGTCCCACTAATTCTAAAACCTCATCAATTCTACTCTCTTTTAGATTTCTTAGAATACAAACAATTTTCAAATTATCGTAGCCGGAAAGATGATCGTAAAACGCGGGATAATCGATTAATGATCCAATTTTATTCAAACCTTCTGGATATAAATCGGAAACCGAAGAACCAAAAACCTTAACTGAATTTTGATCATCATTAAACAAGCCCATTATCAATCGCATTGTCGTAGATTTTCCAGCACCATTCGAACCTAGGAACCCATAAATAGAGCCTTTCGGAACTTTTAGATTGACATCTTTCAATATCATCTTACTTTTATCGAATGCAAAATTCAGATTTTTAATTTCAATGATGTTATCCATTATTTTGGGTTTTTCATAAGTTTTTGAGTATTAATGAAATTTAAGTCAAAAACAATCCTTTCATTACACAATTGGTAACGAAATTATTCAAATCGTTACAGAAAATAAAATAATTCACAATTTATTTACTATAAAATCAAATTTTAAAAAATAATTAAGACAGTATAATTTCCAAGTAAAAACCCCTTTCGAAATTCGAAAGGGGTTTTACTATTTTAAGTTCAAATTTTTACCAAATTTTTATTCTTTCATTTGGCGCTCTGTATAATTTATCACCTGGCTTAACGTCGAATGCTTTGTAGAATGAATCCTGGTTCACCAAGGGTCCAAACGCCCGGAAATAACCCGGGGAGTGAGGATCGGTTTTCACTTGATTTACCATATATTTCTCCGTTGATTTGGTTCTCCAAACGGTTGCCCAACTCATAAAGAATCTTTGATCTTGTGTAAATCCACTGATTAAACCTGGATCTCCTTTATCTTTCAAATACATTTGAAGGGCAGTATACGCTACCGCTACTCCACCTAAATCACCGATGTTTTCTCCACTAGTAAATTTACCGTTGATGAAACTTCCTTTTACCGGTTCGTAAGCATCATACTGAGTTGCTAAAGCTCCAACCTTCGCATCAAAGTTTTTACGATCCGCTTCAGACCACCAGTTATTCAAGTTTCCATCACCGTCAAATCTAGAACCTGAATCATCAAATCCGTGCGAAATTTCGTGACCGATTACGGCTCCAATTCCACCAAAATTTACAGCAGGATCTGCTTTAAAGTTAAAGAACGGCGGCTGAAGAATCGCAGCTGGGAAAACGATTTCGTTGTTAGAACCACTGTAGTATGCATTTACCGTTTGTGGCGACATTCCCCATTCGGTCTTATCAACAGCTTTTCCTACTTTCTCTAAATTTTTAGCGTAAGACCATTCTGTAATATTTTGAAGGTTCTTGTAATACGTTGCACCTTCATCTTTACTGTTTAACTGTAATTTGGAATAATCTTTCCAAGTGTCTGGATAAGCGATTTTTACAGAGAATTTCGCTAGCTTTTCCTGAGCTTTCACTTTAGTTTCTGGAGTCATCCAATCGTTATCGGCAATATGTTGCTGGAACGATTTTTTGATATACATAATATACGTTTCCATCTGGCTTTTCGCTTCAGCTGGAAAATACTGGTCTACATATAATTTACCAAATGCTTCTCCTAAAACACCATTGATCACGCCTAAACCTCTTTTGTTCATCGCTCTTTGCTCTTGCTGACCTTGTAGATATTTTGAATAGAAATTGAAACTTAAGTCATCTAATTTCTTATCCAGATTTCCAGCATTTCCTGAAACCATTCTCGCTTTCATATATTCTTTGATAAGCGGAAGCGTTCTTTCGTTCATCCAAGAATCCATTTTCTGGTAATATTTAAGTTCACCTACAATCACCTTGTCGGTTTTTACACCAGCATCAGCCAGGTATTTCGGCAAATCAACATGCTTAACCAGTTTCGAAAGTTCTGGCAATGTTTTCGGGTTGTAACGCAAATTCGCATCACGGTTTTGCTCGTTGGTCAACATGTCGTTGGCCAGCTGTTTTTCGAAAGCAACCACTCGTTGAGCAGTTTGATCTGCATTTTTATAACCGATCACTTCGAATAACTGAGCCACGTAATTTTTGTATTCCACCAAAGTTTTGGTGTTTGCGTCATTTTCCTTCTGATAATAATCGCGTCCTAATCCTAATGATGCTCCGCCCAAATAAACAGCGTTCATCACCGAGTTTTTCATATCTGGACCCACACGCCAAGCGTAGAAAGGATTGTCATTGGTTTTGGTTGCCTCTGTTAAATAATTCTGTAACTGAGCAACGGTTTTAATATTGTCGATTTTCTGCAAATCTCCTTTAATAGGATTGATTCCATCGGCATTTCTCTTATCCCAATCCATAAAGGTTCCATAAAGATTCTGGATTTTTTGACCTTCAGAACCTGGAGCAAATTTGTCTGCCAAGATTTTATCTAAAATTCCTAAAGAAGCATTATCAACATCTTCTCTTAAAGCGTTGAAACTTCCCCAACTTGATTTGTCAGAAGGGATTTCGGCAGTCTTCATCCAGTTTCCGTTGACATAATTAAAGAAGTCATCTTGCGGACGAATGGACGAATCCATATAAGAAAGATTGATTCCCTCGTCGTTGGATACGGCAGGTTTCAGTTCAGTCATTTCTGTTGTTTCCGTAGTTTCTGTAGTTGCAACTTTAGCAGTTGAACATGAATTCAGAAAAACTACGCCCGTAAAAGCAAGGACAGTAATGGTAATTCTTTTCATAAGTTAAATTTATTGATTTTTAAAGGTCTTATGGTATCGTCAATCTTCTACATTATTTAGGTGTGAAATTTTTGAACGACATTTCAGAAGACTTATTATTGATTTATAATGAATATTTCAAAGATAGCAATTATTTTAAAGTCAAACTGACTTTAAATTAAGGATTCCACTTTGCGTAAGGGATTGCAACGGTATCCTTTTTTTTAGCGATGGATTTTGCCAAGGCAAAAAAGACCTGCCTGCCGGCAGGCAGGTATAGTGGAAAGCCCGACCTGAATGAGGGAAAATGGTCTCGTTAAGAAAACGAGACGATTTCCCCGAATGCAGGTTACGCTATAAAAAATCACCCAAAATTAATTGGGCGACTAGACCGCTCACTAATCCAAAATCGTTTACCAGATCTTAACTCTGTCTTCTGGTTTTTTATAGAGTTGATCACCTTCCTTCACATCGAACGCTTTGTAGAAAGCATCCGTGTTTACAAGTGGACCAAAGGCGCGATATAAGCCCGGCGAATGTTCATCAGTTTTAATTTGATTCACCAAAGCGGCTTCTTTTTGAAGGGTTCTCCAAACCGTTGCCCAGCTCAGGAAAAATCGCTGATCTTGCGTGTAACCGCTGATTTCTCCTGGATTGCCTTTGTCTTTTAAATACATTTGTAAAGCATCATACGCGATATTCACTCCACCAAGATCGGCGATATTTTCTCCGTTGGTAAAGGCTCCGTTCACGAAAGTTCCTTTTACAGGTTCGTATTTGTCATACTGCGCTGCAAGAGCTTTGGTAGCTTTTTCGAAATTGGCTTTATCTTCTGGTGTCCACCAGTCTACTAAATTTCCATCAGCGTCAAACTGTGCTCCGGAATCATCAAAACCATGGGTCATTTCGTGACCTATCACGGCACCAATTCCACCAAAATTAATAGCGGCATCGGCATTTGGATTAAAGAATGGCGGCTGTAAAATCGCGGCTGGGAAAACGATCTCGTTGTTCACCGGATTGTAATAAGCATTCACGGTTTGTGGCGTCATTCCCCATTCTGTACGATCAACTGGTTGTCCCACTTTTTCTAATTCTTTGCCGTATTGCCAAGCAGTTACGTTCTGAAGGTTTTTGTATAGAGTTCCGCCGTTCTCTTTAGAATCAACGGTCAATTGAGAATAATCTTTCCATTTATCCGGATAAGCCACTTTTACAGTGAACTTGTTCAGTTTATTTAGCGCTTTCTCTTTGGTAACGGGCGACATCCAGGTCAGATTATCAATATGCTGTCCGAAACTTTTTTTCAGGTAGCCAATTAATTCTACCATTTGAGATTTCGCTTCTGCCGGGAAATATTTCTCAACATATAATTTTCCGAATGCTTCTCCTAAAGATCCGTTGATCAACTCAAATCCTCTTTTGTCCTGTGCTCTTTGAACATCCTGACCTCTTAAATATTTACCATAAAAAGCAAATTTAAGATCATCTAAATCCTTGGAAAGGTAACTTGCGCTACCGGAAAGCAAATGAAACTTCATGTAATCTTTGATCAAAGGAAGATTTTTTGCATTGATGAATTTGTCTAAATTCTGATAATATTTTAATTCCCCAATGATGGCACGATCTGTATTTACGCCAGCAGCAGTAAGATATTTCGGCAGGTCAACGTTCTTTACCAACTTCGAAAGTTCGGGCATAGTTCGTGGATTGTACTGTAAAGTAGCATCCCGGACCTGCTCATTCGTTAGGTAAGTTTGCGCAATACTTTTCTCGAAATTGACAATACTCTGAGCGGCTGCTTTTGAATTTTTATATCCTAAAACATCCAACATGGAAGAAACGTATTCCGTGTATTTTGCCACCGTTTCTGTATTTTTAGGATTTACTTTTTGATAATAATCACGACCTAGGCCCAGACTCGCATCTCCTAAATAAATGGCGTTCATTTTCGAATCTTTCAGATCTGAAAATACCGACCAGCTGTAAAAAGGATTCTCCCCGCTTTTGGTCGCTTCTATCAAATAATTTTGTAAATCGGTGAGTGATTTAATGCCGTCAATCTTGGCTAAATCAGATTTTATAGGTGAAAGTCCATCGGCATTTCTTTTACTCATATCCATATAAGTAGCGTAAAGATCCTGGATCTTCTTGCCTTCACTACCTGGTGCGAATTTGTCATTCAACAGGGAATGCAGGATGGTCATCGAGTTGTTATCCGTATCTTCTGCCAATTTATTAAAAGAACCCCAAGTCGATTTGTCGGCAGGGATTTTAGCAGTTTTCATCCAAGATCCATTGACGAAATCATAGAAATTATCCTGCGGACGAACCGATTTATCAAAGGCTGTAAAATCAAGTCCGTTTTCGGAGATTACTTTCACATTTTCCATAGGTGGTGTTGCTGGTTCTGACTCACTTGCTGTTTTGGAAGCACAAGAGTTTAAAGCAATGATTCCCGCAAACGCAAGAATACCAATATTTATATTTTTCATTAAGATTTACTTTCTTATTTAGTCTGAATTTTTTTTTATTTGTTACAATTACCGCAAATAAAAATGCCATTCTTAGTGAATGACTTTAAGTTATTTATTTAAAATTGATTTTTCCGCCGATGACATTTTTAAATTTCCGTTCGTTTGGATCACCATACACATTGATGATTCCGCCAGCTCTGGTTTTAGCATCTACTGATTCTGAAGCGAAAATATCTGCAACTCCACCAGCAGTTGTTGAAACCGTCGCATTTTGCGAATCTAAATTCTGACCATAAAACTTTCCACCTGAAGTCACGATGATGTCTTGGTTGTCGGCATTTCCTTTTAACGTAATTTCACCTCCCGAGTTTGTTTTTATATTAAGTTTCCCCGTATCCACATCTAAATTTATTTTAGACCCTTCATTCGAAGTTAAAGTCAGCATTTTCGCTTTCAAAGTTTCATTCGAACTGACTATTGACCCTTGACTCGCCTGAATATCATTAATGTTTTGGTAATACACTTTTACAGAAACCTGATCTCCTTGCAAGGTTTTTACTGGCGCCATTCTGATCTTCAGTTCTCCATTTTTATTGACCGTTTCCAGACTTGCATCGTCCGAATTACTTTCTATCCTATTTTCATTACTCGGAATGATGGTGACCGTAATTTTATCGTACACTTTCAGAGTAGAAAACTCACCCACCTTTCGCGAAATCTGTGCAAACGACCACTGAAATCCAACAAGCATTAAACCTACTGCTATTTTTCTCATAATTTAAAATTTAAAGTAATGATAACGCATTGCGACAGAATTTATTTCAGACCTATCAGACTTTTTTAAAATCAGCAATGTAAATATTGCTATTCCTTTTACCGAAAACTGAAAAATATTTTCAAAAACCGACTTTATAATTAAAGAAATAAACGCTTTGATTATCAATGTTTTTTCCTTTAGAAAATCCTTTGCAATTACGACTGAAATACTATCTTTGATAGTTAGTTTGTACTAGTAAAAAATCAGTATTCCCCTTTTAAGATATATGTATAATCACCCATTGCCCGCTGACGAAGAAGAGCGTCTCAAAAAATTAGAATATCTAAATCTGCTGGATTTGGGTAAAGATCCAGAGCTGGATGTTTTCGCTGAGGGAGCAAGTCTTATTGCAGGTTGCCCAGTCTCGTTAATTTCTGTGATGACTAAGGATTCACAGAATATAAATAGTTGTGTAGGCCTTTTTTTAGATTCTGTCAACCGGCAAGATACCGTTTGTCAATACGTAATTGCCAGTAAAGAAACACTGATCATCAACGACACTTTACTGGATGAACGATCTGCGAAAAACGCTGTGGTCCTGGAGGCTGGAATCCGTTTTTACTTAGGTATTCCACTTTTAGATGAGGAAGGATTTGTTTTGGGTACGCTTTGTGTGATTGATTATGAGCCCAAAGAACTTTCTGATTACCAAGTAGCGACTCTTCAAAAAATGGGCGAAGCGGTGACAAAATTCTTGATAAGCAAAAAAAAGAATATTCAGGCGGAATACTTTAAGCAGACTTTTACCATTACCAATAATCTAATTTGTGTTCTTGATGCACAATTTAATCTAAAGGATCTTAATCCTGCTTTTGAAGCAGCTTTACAACTTAGTAAAGATGAGGCACTTCATCAAAATTTTTTAAACGTATTAGGAAATCATAATACTGAATTAAGTCTATTGTCAGGAACTTTCCCTAGGAAAGATGAAGTACTTTGTCAAACGACCACGATCACAGATTCAAACACAACCGTTATTGTAGAATGGTTATTAAAACAAAATCATTCAGATATTCTTTGTTTTGGGCGAAATATCAGTTCTCAAATCGAAGAAAATCTGAAACTCGAAAACTCTGAGAAAAGGTTTCGAAATTTTTTCCAAAATGGGATTGGATTGATGAGCATGCATGACTTGCAGGGAAACATTTTGAGTGTTAACGAGAAAGGTCGCGAATTGCTTAATTATTCTGAACCTGAAATTAAGGGATTAAATTTAAAGGATTTAGTTCCAGAAAAAAATTGGCCTTCACTGAATGACTATCTGGCTCGAATCGCTCTGAATAAAGAAGATTTGGGAAATATGCTGTTGCAAAAGAAAAACGGTGAAGAGGTTGTCTGGATGTATCATAATATGTTGGAAACAGATGAGGACGGCAATTCCTACGTGGTAAGTACCGCTTTGAATGTGACTGAAAGAATGGTTTTGGAAAAAGATTTAATCTACACCAAGAAAATACTGGAGCAAACGAATGATGTAGCTCAGGTCGGTGGCTGGGAATTAAATCTTAAAAAAGACACTATTTACTGGTCGCAATCGGTAAAAGAAATCCATAAAGTAAATCCCGATTTCGCACCTACGTTCGAAAATGCAGTTGGCTTTTACCAAGGAGAAAATAACGACCGTCTTAATTTTTTACTGGACAGAGCTATTAAAGAAGGATTATCTTATGACGAAGAATTTCAACTTCAGCGTGCAGACGGCGTTCTGATTTGGGTAAGAGTGAAAGGAGTACCGGAATTTGAAAATGGTGTCTGCACAAAAGTTTTCGGCATCATCCAAGATATAGACGATGCTAAAAAAACCTATTTTGAATTGGCTGAAAAGGAAGCAATGCTGCAGTCTTTTGTGAAGTACGTGCCTGTTTCGATTGCGATGTTTGACCGAAAACTAAATTACCTGTCCGTCAGTAAATCCTGGGAGAAAGAGTTTTACATGAATGATTCAGAAATCATTGGGCAGCATATATTTACGATTTCACCCAACGTTCCTCAAGAAAGAAGTAAAATATATTTTGATGCCTTAAAAGGTAAAGTGTATAAAAATGAAAATCTGGAGGTTAAAATTGCGGGTAAAGACCAACTTCAAAATTACAATATCGAGGTAAGTCCTTGGTATCTTTCAGAAGGAGTTGTCGGCGGCGTGATCGTTTCCACCCAAAATATCACCGATTATATAAAGGTAAACGAAGATTTAAAAAACGCAAAAGAAATGGCAGACATTGCCAGCAGAGCCAAATCTGAGTTCTTGGCGAATATGAGTCACGAAATCAGGACACCACTGAATGGCGTTATAGGATTTTCAGATCTTTTATTAAAAACTCCACTTAATGAAATGCAGACTCAATACCTCAACTATATTAATGAGTCGGGTGAAAGTTTGCTAAATATCATTAATGACATCCTTGATTTCTCTAAAATAGAATCAGGAAAAATGGAACTCTTGATCGACAAATCCAATATTTATGACATGGTAAGCCAGGTAGTAAATGTTATTCTTTATCAGTCGCAAAGAAAAAACATCGAATTACTTCTCAATATTGAGCAAGGATTACCGAAAACATTATTTTTAGATGAATCGAGAATCAAGCAGGTATTAATCAATCTTCTGGGTAATGCCGTTAAATTTACGCAGCAGGGCGAGATAGAATTGAAAGTAGAGAAACTTAATATTGTAGGTGAAAACATCACTTTACGATTTGCAGTTCGGGACACCGGAATTGGTATTCCTCTGGATAAGCAGCAACGTATTTTCGACGCCTTCACTCAGGAGGACAGTTCGGTAAGCAAGAAATATGGTGGAACAGGTTTAGGCTTAACCATTTCAAACAATATTTTGAGATATATGGGCAGCAACCTTTCACTTTCCAGTGAGTTAGAAAGTGGTTCTGTATTCTACTTTGACATTACCGTTCCGTACGAAACTGAAAGTTTTGATGAAAATGAAAATTTAAATATCGATCGCGTGCTGATTGTAGATGATAACGAAAACAACCGTGTTATTCTGCAACATATGTTGACCTACAAAAACATCGAGTCAAAATTAGCTGCCAATGGTATGGAGGCACTTCAGATCTTAATGACCGGAGAACGTTTTGATGTAATTTTAATGGATTATCATATGCCGATCATTTCCGGTTTGGAAACGATTGAAAAAATAAAAGAGTTATTCACTAAACAGGATGAGCTTTCACCTCTAATTGTTTTACACACTTCGTCGGAAGAGCACGATGTGATCAATTCTTTCCGTCAGGATGACAAATCTTTCTGTTTACTTAAACCAATAAAATCTGAAGAACTCTACAGTACGCTGAGACGCGCTGTGAAGAATAAAACGGCGGATGCAGAACTCATCAATCACTCACAAGAAAAAAGGCAATCTGCCTTTCCGGGTACGCTGAATGTACTTCTGGTTGATGACAATCCCGTTAATATGGTATTGAATAACAAGATGATGCAATCACTTATTCCAGAGGTGCAATTAACTGAAATGATCGATGGCCTTCAAGCACTCAATGCGTGTAAAGAAGAAAAATTTGATCTTATTCTGATGGATGTTCAGATGCCGATCATGGATGGAATTGAGTCTACCAAACAAATACGCCAATTACCTGAATACGCCGAAGTTCCCATTATCGGAGTTACAGCAGGAAATATATTGGGTGAAAAAGAGAAATGCCTTGCCGCCGGAATGAACGATTTCTTACCAAAACCTCTGAGACAAGCTGACCTTTTAGAAAAATTACTGATGCATATTACTTTAAATGAAACCGATTCATCTGCTAAGACAATAGATAGTGACCAGTATCTTGATCTTGACATGATGAATGAAAGAATAGGTGATGATGAGGAGTTTAGAATAATGTTCCTTAATTTGGTACTGCAGGAACTTAACCTTTCTCAGGATAATTTAAGAAATGCAGTGACAGAAAATAATATGGACGATATTAAAACGATTCTGCACAAACTGAAAGGAACTGCTGGAACTGCTGGATTGTTCAAACTTGCAGAAACTGCTGCCAAGTGGGAGAACAAGGTAGAAAACCAGGCAGGAAATGCGTCCATGACCAAAGAAATAGAAGTTGAAATAGCAATCGGACTAGATTTAATGAAAGGATTGCTAAATTAAAAAAAAGAAAAAATATGGTGATTTTAATCGCTGAAGACGACGAATTGATCTTAAGAACAATAGAACATAAATTACTTAAAGAAGGATATAAAGTGATCCTGAGCCGTAACGGAAATGAAGCCATTGAGCACATAAAAAACACCGTGGTAAACCTGATCATCACAGATATTATGATGCCCTTTGCTTCAGGTATTGAAATCCTTTCGGCCATGAATTCAACGGGAAAAAAAATACCCGTGATCATGCTTTCAAGTATGGGACAGGAAGAAGTCATTCTTAATGCTTTCGATTTAGGAGCTTCCGATTTTATTGTAAAGCCTTTCAGTCCTAATGAACTAATGCTCAGGATTAAAAGATTGATTTCTAAATAGAAGAATAATGCTGTTTTTAGACATCTCATTACGTTTTCTTTTCGACACTTTTTTGGGAATACTGTTAATCGTTTTCTTATTAATTATCGGGGTTCTGTATTATAGCTTTCACCTTTTTAAAAAACTCATCCATCTTATAAAATGGTCCCAGGAAATTGATCATAAAGTTTCGGAAGCAATCGTTTACGGCGGTGAAGAAGCAGAAACAACGTCTGACAGTTTCAGTCGATTTTCTAACAATTCTTCTTTCAGAGATTTATTTTTAGAAAAACTGGTCGACTCCGAAAAGAAGTTTTCTGGTGCTGCACAAAATGAAATCAGTAAACTCTTTCAGGATTATAATCTTGAGAAAGAAACACTTAAAAAAATAAATCAAAAAAAACCACATCTTATTGCAGGAGGAATACAGGAAGTGGCTTCTATGCGGGTGGAATCGGCAGTTCCTAAAATAGCGTCTTTTTTAAACCATCCTTCACCACTCGTTTATCAGGAAGCTCAGTATGCGATGGTTAGTTTTAAAGATTTCGATGGTCTCCAGTTCTTAGATACCGTTCCTAATAAAATTTCAGAATGGCAACAATTGCGTTTGCTTATATCAGTCTCTCATGTTCCTCCAAATTGCGAAGAGACGGTGAACAACTGGTTACAAAGTCAAAATGATTCTGTGATTATTTTCACGCTTCGTTTACTGAGAAAATTTCAGATGTTATCATTTTATGATCGTGTTCAGGATTTACTCGAGCATTCTTCTGAAGAAATTAGAATTCAGGCCGTACAAACTTTACAGTCTCTGGAGAATTCTTCCACTGTAGAACATCTGACAGAATCTTATGAGATCCAAACTCCTGAAGTTCAGGTCGAAATAATCCGTGCTTTAAAAAGATCAAAAGATCAGCGGTGCGTCGATTTCTTGAAAAAAGAATTGATCAATCACCCTTTTCCAAAGTTAAAAATTCTGGCAGCCGAAACTCTATTTTTTTTGGGATACCAAGACTATTTAATCAGCCTTGTACATGACGAATCTTCATCAGAACAGCTGGTTCAAATAATTAAACATTCAATGCAGGAAAAAGTATGGTAGAATTTTCACATATTATCTACGAAATCATCATATGGTTATTTTTGATCTATGGAACTGCCGTATTTCTTGTTTATGGCTGGATCGGAATCTATGCACTCGGTGCTGTAATTCGCTACAAAAAAGAGAATACTTTTACAGACTACAGCATTATCGCTTCTAATTCGAATGCGCCCACTTTCAGCATTATTGCTCCTGCCTACAATGAAGGCATGACCATCGTCGAAAATGTAAGATCTCTTTTATCTCTTTATTATCATAATTTAGAAATCATCATCGTCAATGATGGAAGCAAAGATGATTCAATGTTAAAGCTGATCGAAGCTTATGAATTGGAAGCGGTTTCTTTTTTTGTGCAGGGCGAAATAGAAACCAATAAAATAAGAGAAGTTTATAAAAGTAAAAATCCAGCGTTTAAAAAATTAATAATCGTCCATAAAGATAATGGCGGAAAAGCAGATGCGCTGAACGTTGGCGTCAATATCTCTTCTGGTGAATATCTGGTCTGCATTGATGTTGACTGTATTTTGGAGCAGGATGCTATTCTGAAATTGGCAAAACCATTTCTGGAACAAACCGATAAAAAACTAATTGCCTGTGGTGGCGTAATCCGGTTGGCCAATAACTGTAGAATTGAAAATGGCAAAGTGACCGATGTTAATATTCCTAAAACACTTTTAGGAAGAACTCAGGCTTTAGAATACATTAGAGCTTTTGTATTGGGAAGAATGGCTTGGTCGAGAGCTTCAGGGCTCATTTTAATATCAGGAGCTTTCGGAGTCTTTGACCGAAAAATCGTTTTGGAAGTTGGTGGTTATGATCGACACACGGTCGGTGAAGATATGGAGTTAGTGGTTCGGATGCGAAAGTATATGGAAGAACTCAAAGAGCCGTATGAAGTAATTACCATTCCAGATCCGTTGTGCTGGACCGAAGCGCCGGAAACCAAAGACATTCTTAAAAAACAACGGAATAGATGGATGCGCGGAACGATGGAAACGCTCTGGAAACATCGTAAATTAATGTTTAATCCAAAATACGGAAAACTTGGAATGATAAGCCTTCCCTATTGGTTCTTATTTGAATTCCTGGGTCCTTTGGTTGAATTTACGGGATATGTTATTTTCATTATTTTCTTAATATTTGGAATTATCAATTGGCCCTTCTTTCTGGTTTTATTTGCTTTGGTCATCTCAACAGGATTTCTTTTTTCGATTTATGGAATTTTAGTAGATCTTGTCAGTCATCAGGTTTACGCAAAAAGGAAAGATTTTTTCACGCTGATCGGAACAGCTATTTTAGAACCTTTTTACTTTCATCCGCTTGTTGTAAAATCTGGCGTGCAAGGCTTTGTAGATTATTTTAAAAAATCTCACGCTTGGGGCGAAATGACCAGACAGGGGTTTAATCAAAGCAATCAGGATTTACCTTTCAAAGAACGAATGTGGGCAACCCTTCAAGTTGGACTGCAAAAATGGGGCGTATTTGCCAGCGTCTTTTTCTTATTGTTTTCAATAGGAATCGCAGCCGAATGGGCTTGGTATCGATATACTTTTTCAGCAATTAACAGCTCAATTATAGGAGAGAATCTACTGCTGAATAATTTCATTTTTATTTTAAAATTGATTTTTGGCTTTGGAATCATTTATCTGTTGATCAACTTCGTCAAAGAAAATTGGGCTAAAGCTTTATTAATGGTCGCGTTTACCATTATCGTCGTAAGCCAATATCTCTTATTCATTTATTTTTCAGAATCCCGTAATTTATTGGGAGCCGATATTCTGTATTACAGTGAAGAAGAGATGAAGCAAATTTTAGAAGCGAGCGGAATGCTCAATTTTCAAAACACTGCCTTGATAATAATTTTGATTGCTATTTCATTTGTCCCGTTTTGGCTTGCAGGAAAATCATCTTTTAAAGCAAAATATATAGGCTTGACTTTTTTAGGTTTGGGCGTCATAAGTTTTTTAATTCCTACTCAGTTTGTTCAGTTAAATAATTCAAATTCCATAAGTGAATTTGATCAAAACGCTGCAAAAAGTAAATGGGCTTATTTCTTTAACTCTAACGTCGACAACTTTGTCAATGATTATCCTGAGTTAGCTTCTCTTTGGGGCGAAACAAATGGTTTTGAAATGAGTTCGGAAATGATCGATAAAGAATTCCCTTTTTGGCGCAAAGAAAACACTGCTGATTTTCTGGGATCTTATCTTACCAAGTCAGAAAAAGTTCCGAACCTCGTTTTTGTAATTGTGGAAGGCTTGGGACACGCTTACAGTTCACCCAATGGCTATGTTGGTAATTTCACTCCTTTCATTGATTCCTTAGCAAATAAAAGTCTTTATTGGGAAAATAATCTAAGTTCTTCGGGTAGAACATTTGGCGTTTTACCAACGATCACAGGATCTCTGCCATTTGGGAAAAATGGCTTTCTGGAAATAGAAAAAACGCCCGATCATTTCAACCTTTACAATATTTTAAAATCAAACGGATTTGAAACAGGTTTCTTCTATGGTGGCAACAGCAGTTTTGATCGCACGAAAGAATTTTTGCAGTACAGTAAAGTAGATCATATCATCGATCAATTCTCCTACGAAGCACCGTACCAAAAATTACCTGCAAGTGTGGGTGGCGAAAGCTGGGGTTATGAAGATCAGGCTGTTTTCGGAAAAATGCTGCAAGTACAAAAATCGATCTCGAAACCTTATTTTGATATCATTCTCACTTTATCTACACACAATCCTTTTTTAATTAATAACACCGCTTATTACGAAAAGATGTTCACCCAAAGAGTGAACTCAAATCAGATTTCAAAGGATCAGAAAAAGTGGGCTTTGGAAAATAAAAAACAATTGGTTTCTGTTTTAAATGTGGATGATGCTCTGAAAGATTTTTTCAAAAGTTATGAAAAACGACCTGATTTCGACAATACTATCTTTGTTATAACTGGCGATCACAGCATGCCAGAGATCACATTGCAGACCAAAATCGACCGCTACCGTGTTCCCTTACTCGTCTATTCTCCCCTTTTGAAAAAGCCTAAACACTTCACCAACATTGTCAGTCATTTTGATGTTGCACCGTCCATTCTTGCTTACTATCGGAGTAACTACAACATTTCAACCCCTTCTACCGTCTCATGGATTGGTAGAGGTCTTTCGGATAATATACGCACTGACCACTTAAGAATTCCTTTAATGCAGAGTAAAAATCAGCTGATCGATTTCGGTTACGGGAAATACCACGTGCAAAACAATCAACTTCTTATTTTAAATAATATGCAGGAAGAGGTGATTATTGATGACAAGATTTTTAAGAAAGCCAACGAAAGTTTCAAGCAATTCAAAAACATGAACTCGCAGTTTTACAATACCAACAAGCTAATGCCTGATTCTGTTTTCGTCAATTTCATGAAGAAGACTCAACCAAAATTCTAAAATTTCTTGGTATAACCTAAACTAATATCATATTGATTTCCCTTTGTATTCGGTAGATATTCCTGATTGTAATACATTGCAGAAATAGAGAACAAATTGGTTTTCTTTATGGCAAAATTATACTCGCCACCAACTTTAAAGGTTTTTAGCTTATAGGTTTCATTCTCCAACAAACTGCTTTGATAGTCTTCTGGGCTGATTCCCGTACCGATTTGAAAAGCAAAATAATCTGATGCACCTTTCGTGTAATAACGGACGGTTCCCGTGTAAGAATGAGAAATATTTTTATTATCCGGTGTGATATACGTTCGCAAATTAAACCAGAAGTTTTTATAATATTTTCCTACAGATGCCGTATACATCCATATATTATTACTGAAATAAAGTTGGCGATAACCAATTTCAGCTTCGTAACTTTTAGGAAGATTTGCATTTAAAGAAACACCACTTCTAAATTTTGGAAAGATTCCGACATCATTAGAGTAACCCGCTCCAACGTATAGATAGAACATTTTAGACAACTTCGGGTAAGCTTCAAGTTCTAATTGAGTCCCGGTTTCTGCAAATTTATTGGCAAAGTTTCCTTTAAGAATAACTGAACCGATGGGCGTAATTCTTTTATAACTAACTCCTACGATATGCCAGTCATCATCGAATTGTCGATCGAAATGAGAATAATTATAAGTGATCCCAATTGCGTTTTTCGATGTAAAATCATTGATCTTAATGGACAGCGCTCTTGCTTCTGTATTTTTTGGATCAATCTTTAAAAGAGTATTTACCGATTTTTCGGCTTCTGTATAATTATTGCTGTTATAGTCAACTTTTGCTTTCAATAATAAGAGCTCTTGAGATTCAGGATGATACTGCAATCCTTTATTCAAAATTTCAATTGCTTTTGAATTTTGGTCATTCCAATATTCCAAAGAAGCGTAAGCAATAAAAAAATCTTCATCTTTCACTTCTCTTTTCTGAAGACCTTCGAAAACAGCTCGCGCCGAACTCAGATCATCTGTCCAAGTATAAACACGTCCTAAAAAAATAGAAATATCGGTATAGTCGGGCGCTTGATCTAATGCTTGCTTCGCAAGTTTTATAGAAGTTGGATAATCTTTTTGTTCAAAAGCAGCGTTTCGAGCTTCAACAAATAATTCGTCAGCGGTTAAATTTTGCTGACTGTAAAGTGCAAAAGGAAATAACAACAGTAGTAAAAAGCCAAGACATTTATTCATCAAATTTTAGATAAAGGGTAACAATTCTTTTATAGAAATTCAGGTCACAAATATATTGAACTTTTATTTAGTTACTCATACTATTAAAGCTATAAAGACTCCACTTTTAAATTATTAAAAGATTCTCCTTCCTTTAAATGATTGATAAATTATGGTGTAGAGAAAATCGTATTAACTGAAGCACAGTAAAATTTGTAAGCTCTATTTAAACTAATCACATCAATACACTCTACCTCCTATTTCTAATATCATTTCTTAAATTAGTATAAAACCTTACTAGATTCCAAAGAAAGGTGTAATATTTGAATACCATTAGCGACTTCTCAATAAAAGACATTTTTTCCATTTTTATGAAATCAAAGACATTCATTAAACTGACCGACAAAGGAATTTACTGCATACCCGGTAAATTTTATATTGATCCGTGGAAACCTGTGGACCTCGCTGTAATTTCACATGGACATGGCGATCATGCCCGCTGGGGAATGAAAAAATATTTATGTCATCACTTTACCAAACCTATTTTACTGCATCGTATTGGACCAGATATCGAGGTTCAGACGATTGGTTATGCTGAAGAAATTGTAATCAATGGCGTTAAAGTTTCTATGTTTCCCGCCGGACATATCATCGGTTCTGCACAGATCAGAATGGAATACAAAGGATATGTCATTGTATTTTCTGGAGATTATAAAACTGATGACGATGGATTATCAACGCCATTTGAATTGGTAAGATGCCATGAATTTATTACAGAAAGTACTTTTGGCTTGCCTATTTATCATTGGCTAAAGGCTCAGGAATATGCAGAATTAATGCAATCATGGGTTCAGCAGAATAAAGAAAATGGAAAAACATCGGTCTTCATCGGTTACTCTTTAGGAAAAGCCCAAAGGATTATGAAATCCATAGAAGGAAGCGGAAAGATTTTCGTTCACCGTTCTATTGGAAAACTCAATGAAGGAATGGAATCCGTCGGAATTGATTTACCACAATACGAAACGCTGGATTTTCAGGAAAGTGTAAAGCACGCTGATGGCGAAATTGTGATTTTGCCGCCGGCTTTATTTGACTCTAACATTATTAAAAAAATCCCTAATCGTGCGACCGCAATTTGTTCTGGTTGGATGCAGGTTCGCGGTTCCCGCCGTTGGCGGTCTGCAGATGCGGGCTTTGCTATTTCCGATCATGCCGACTGGACTGGATTGATTGAGACGGTAAAAGCGACCGAAGCCGAAAAAGTATATGTAACACACGGACAAACCGCTGTGTTTTCTAAATATTTAAACGAAATTGGAATTAACGCTGTAGAATTAAAAACCATTTTCGGCGATGAAGAAACTGCGGAAAAAGAACTGATAGAAAACTAATGAAAGATTTTGCATCCCTCATCAATGCACTCGACAGCACCTACAAAACCACTGCGAAAGTAGATGCAATGGTCGCTTATTTGCAAACCGCAGATGATAGTGACAAGTTGTGGTTTTTGGCTTTGTTTACGGGTAAGCGGCCGAAAAGACCAGTCAATACCAATCTTTTAAAACAATGGGCTTCAGAAATTACGCAACTTCCGGAATGGCTTTTTATAGAATCCTATTCTTCAGTTGGGGATTTGGGCGAAACTTTATCGTTAATCCTTCCCAATGCTGAAAATCAAATCGATAAATCTTTAACGCAATGGATGACGGAATTAATTGCCTTAAAAGATCAGACCGACGAAGAGAAGAAAAAATATGTGCTCGAATCCTGGAACGGCTTAAATCATGTCGAACGTTTCATTTTTAATAAATTGATCGGCGGAAGTTTCCGCATCGGAGTTTCCAAAAAATTATTGATCAATGCACTTTCCAAATTTTCTGGTGTTGATGGAAATATTCTGATGCATTCCATCATGGGAAAATGGAAAATGGAAGAAGAGAATTTCGATGATCTGATTCAAGGAACCAATATTAATCCTGATGCCTCCAAACCTTATCCATTTTGTCTGGCTTATCCTTTAGAAAAGGAAACGCAGGATTTAGGCGACCGAAAAAACTGGCAGGCGGAATTCAAATGGGACGGAATTCGCGGACAGTTTATTAAAAGAAATGACGAAATATTTATCTGGTCTCGCGGCGAAGAATTAGTCATCGAACAGTTTCCGGAAATCGTTTCTGCTTTAAAAGAAGTAGAAGGGAATTTTGCCATTGATGGAGAAATCCTCGTTGTTAAAGAAGACAAAGTTCTTAATTTTAATGAACTTCAAAAACGGTTAAATCGAAAAACAATTCCGAAAAAAATGCTCGAAGAACTTCCGGTTCATATTTTTGTTTACGACATTTTGGAATTAGAATTTGAAGATCTAAGAGAAAAACCTTTATCTGAAAGACGCCTGCTTTTAGAAGGTTTAATTGAAAATTCTCCCGTCGACAGAATTAGAATTTCAGAAATTGTAACTGCAGAAACATGGGAAGGTTTAGCAGCAATTCGGGAAAATTCACGAGATAATAATTCAGAAGGATTAATGCTGAAGGAAAATAATTCTCACTATCATGCCGGCCGAAAAAAAGGCGATTGGTGGAAATGGAAAGTGAGTCCGCTGACAATTGATGCTGTTTTAATTTATGCTCAGAAAGGTTCTGGTCGGAGAAGTAATTATTACACTGATTATACTTTTGCCGTAAAAAATGAAGATAAATTAGTGACAATTGCGAAAGCCTATTCTGGATTGACTGATAAAGAAATCATGGAAGTCAGTAAGTTTGTGAATAAAAATGCGATTGAAAAATTCGGACCCGTGAGAACGGTAAAACCAGAATTGGTTTTTGAAATCGCTTTTGAAGGAATTGGTTTTAGCAGTCGTCATAAAAGTGGTGTCGCATTGAGATTTCCCAGAATTGTGCGCTGGCGTCGAGATAAAAAGGTAGAAGAAATTGATGAACTGGAGGAAATTAAAAAATTAATCACTTAATTTTAAAAACCACAAACCTGTCTGCCGACAGGCAGAAGTCGCAAAAGTTTTACTTCTTAAGTTAATCAAAAGAGCAAAAAGCACATTGCGATCATCTTTTAAATAATAATTTCATATTATAATATTCATTAGTGATATTCGTGAAATCATTTGTGTTATTAGTGTTTAAAATATTTAAAAATTTCAATGACCGAAAAGTTTCGAAATTCTACCGGATATCAAATCATCAAGAAATGGATGGATGAAAAAGACCGAGAACCATTTGGTTTTCAGTCAGAAACGTGGTTTAAATTTTCTAATAATTATTCCGGAATGGTCATCGCGCCCACAGGTTTCGGGAAAACATTTTCTGTCTTTTTAGCGGTCGTCATAGATTACATGAATCATCCGGAAAATTACAAACCTGGAATGAAACTGTTGTGGATCACCCCACTTCGAGCCTTGGCAAAAGATATCGCGAAAGCCATGGACGAGGCTTTAGAAGAAATTGGTTTGGACTGGGAAGTATCCGTTAGAAATGGAGATACTCCAAAGAATATTCGGGCAAAGCAGACGAAAAAAATGCCCGACATTTTAATCATCACTCCAGAAAGTCTTCATTTATTACTCGCTCAAAAACAACATCAAAAATTCTTCAATAAATTACAATGCATTGTTGTTGATGAGTGGCATGAACTGCTCAGTTCAAAACGTGGCGTTATGACCGAACTCGCCGTGTCAAGAATATTTAGTTACCAAAAAAAATTAAGAATCTGGGGAATCACTGCAACCATAGGAAATTTGGAGGAAGCAATGGAGGTGCTCATTCCGTATGATATTAAAAAAACAAAAATTGTTGCGAAGGAAAAAAAGAAGATCGAGATCAAATCTGTTTTTCCGGACGATGTGGAAGTTTTGCCGTGGGCGGGACATTTAGGAACCAAACTCGTCGATAAGATCATTCCAATAATTTTGGAAAGTCAAACCACTCTGGTTTTTACCAACACTCGAAGTCAGGCTGAAATGTGGTACCAGGTTTTGCTGAATACCCATCCAGATTTTGCCGGACAAATTGCGATTCATCACAGTTCCGTCGATCGGGATATTCGAATTTGGATCGAGGAAAATTTATCTTCCGGTTATTTAAAAGCCGTGATATCAACCTCCTCATTAGATTTAGGAGTTGATTTTAAAGCCGTTGATACGGTAATTCAAATTGGGTCAAGCAAAGGAATCGCGCGATTTCTACAACGTGCCGGACGAAGTGGCCACTCACCTTTCGAAACCTCAAAAATATATTTTGTACCAACGCATTCTTTAGAATTGATAGAAGTTGCCGCTTTGAAAGAAGCCGTGAAACAAAATAAAATTGAGCCTCGCGAACCTTTAGTTTTATGTTATGATGTGTTGCTGCAATTTGTACTGACGCTAGCGGTTGGCGAAGGATTTAATGAAAAAGAAACTTACAAACAAATTACTTCAACCAATGCTTATAGAGAATTGTCTTCAGAAGAATGGACCTGGATTTTGACTTTCATTACCGTCGGCGGGAAATTAAAAAACTACGAAGAATACCACAAAGTTGTTATTGAAAATGATCTGTATAAGGTCACTTCCCGCCGAATCGCGATGTTGCATCGAATGAATATTGGCGCCATTGTAAGTGATTCGATGTTGAAAGTGAAGTTTTTTTCTGGTGGATATGTCGGCATGATCGAAGAATATTTTATTTCAAAATTAAAGAAGAACGATAAATTCATTTTGGCTGGACGAGTGCTTGAAGTTTCCCACGTCAAGGAAATGACAGTTTATGTTCGGAACTCCAGTGGTAAAGGAATTGTGCCCAGTTATTTGGGAGGAAGATTGCCGATGTCATCTTACCTAAGTGTTTTTCTACGCCAGAAACTTTCGGAATCTCTAAATGCTAAATCGTCGGAAAAAGAACTGCAATTTTTGCATCCGCTTTTGATCAGCCAACAGGAAAACTCACATATTCCAAGCGAAAATGAGTTCCTGGTCGAACGCATCAAAACGCGTGAAGGTCATCATTTATTTATGTATCCGTTTGAAGGAAGATTAATTCATGAAGTAATGTCGGCACTCATTGCCTATCGCATTTCCCGTATTTCGCCGATCTCCTTTTCAATTGCAATGAATGATTATGGATTTGAATTATTTTCAAAATTAGAAATTCCGTTAACAGAAGAAAACATTCATGAAATTTTGTCCAAAGAAAATCTCATTCGCGATGTGATGGCTTCCGTCAATTCCACCGAAATGGCGAGAAGGAAATTTCGTGATATCGCCGTCATTTCCGGAATGGTAATACGGACTTATCCTGGACAGCAGAAAAACAATAAGAATCTACAATCGTCTTCTGGTTTAATATTTAATGTTTTAGAGGATTACGATCCTGAAAACTTATTGCTAAAGCAGGCTTATTCGGAAGTATTCTTTCAGCAAATTGACGAAGCGAGATTGAATGATGCCTTTAATAGGATCCATGAAAGTGATATTATTATGAAATATTCAAATACCTTTACGCCTTTAAGTTTTCCTATCAAAGTGGACAGTTTGCGTCAAAGTTTGAGCAGCGAAGATTTAAAAGCCCGAATTCTACGCATGAAAGTAGAAGCCATGAAAAAGAAAATGAAAAAATGACGTTGCAGACCTTAGAAAAAACAATTCAAAACCAAACTCTTGTATTTACCAATCAGCGCGCTTTATTTTGGCACGAACAAAAAGCGGTGATCATCAGTGATCTGCATATTGGAAAAACAGCCTATTTCAGAAAAAATGGAATTCCGATTCCATCTGATATATTGGAAAAAGATTTGGAACGATTAGCAGTTTTGATTGAAAATTTTGATGCAGAACAATTATTAATTGTGGGCGATTTCTTACACGCTGGTAAAAATAAAGATTTCGAAATTTTCGAAGCGTGGCGTTCGAAGAATTTAACTTTAAAGATCATTTTAATTAAAGGAAATCACGATATTCAAAAAGCAGATTTCCTGAAGCATTTAGAAATCACGATTTTCAACGATTTTTTAAAATTAGATCCTTTTACTTTTATTCATGAACCTATTGATTCAGAGAATCAGTTTTCGATTTCAGGACACCTCCATCCAGGCGTAACCGTGAAATTAGAAAAACGAAAAACGCTACGATTGCCGTGTTTCAGAGTTTCTGACAATCAATTAATTCTTCCGGCCTTCAGTGAGTTTACGGGTTTGGATACTAAATCTTGCGAGGATTTTGACTGTATTGCTTTTACGGATGATCTGATCTTTGAACTTTAAAAATTTAATATTGTTCTTTGATTAAAATTTCAACCAAATCCTGTAAAACCCTTTGTGAAACAAAACTAACGAAATCATTTCTTTCAAAATGGGGAAGATGCAATCGATTCGTTTTTTCAAAATCATTGACTCGTATTGAATAAAATACGGTTCCGATCTCATTATTAAACTCATCTGATCTTGGTCCTGCAACTCCAGTAGTTGAAAGTGATATATTGGTTTTAAATAATTGTTGTCCACCCAAACTCATTTCCTGTGCAACCTCTTCTGACACGGCCGTTTTTCCTTTGATGGTTTCTTTTGAAACACCGAGAATTTCTATTTTTTTCTGATAATCGTAAGCGACTATTCCCCCTGAAAAATAAGTAGAACTTCCCGAAATTGAAGTGAGTATTCTTGAAAGTTCGCCACCGGTACAACTTTCTGCGGTTGAAACGGTCAATTTCTTTTCATCTAAAATTTCTTTTAAAATTTCTTCAATGTTATCGCCATTCCAGGAAATAACATTGTCGCCAATTAAAGGTTTTAATTTTTGAACTTCGGTATCGATTCTTTGCTCCAATTCTTCTTTCCTTTTTCCCTGAGCGGTTAAGCGAAGTTTAATACGATTTCCGACGGGAAGATAAGAAAGCGAAAGGTCTTTCGGCAAAGCCAATTCCCAGGATTCTATTTGTTCTGACAGTAAACTTTCGGGAATACCGACGACTGAAACCGTATGCGTAACAATATGATTTAAATTAAATTGATCAGCGAGAAAGGGAATAATCTTATCTTTAATTAAAGGTTTGACCTCAAAAGGAACGCCAGGAAGACAAATGGTGATCTTCCCATTTTCCTGAATCATCTGACACGGTGCGCTTCCGTTCTCATTCTGAAAAATAAAGGCTTTGCTTAAAACTTCTGCTTGCGGTTTATTGAGTTCTAACAGATGGCCGCGATTTCTCTTTTCAAATAATCTTCGCAAATGATCAAAAGTTTCGGGATCTAAAATAATTTCGTCATCAAAAAAATCTTTGAAAGCCGTTTTGGTTTTATCGTCTTTCGTTGGTCCAAGTCCGCCAGTGGCAATTATTAAGTGACCCAATTCGACTGCAGATTTTAAAGTATTTCTGATCGCTGCAATTTCGTCTGAAATGGTGAAAATCTGGACAACTGGAATTCCGATTTTTTTGAGTTCGGTGGCGATGAAATTAGAATTGGTATCGACGGTATTTCCGGACAGGATTTCGTCGCCGATGGTAATGAGGACTGCTTTCATAAAAGAATTTAAGGATATAAAAATACTGAATTTTATTCCAGCAAGTGAAATTAAATTCAGTATTTGTAAAAAAGAACCCATTGCAACCCGACTTTAATGGAGCTCTTTTTGTGAAACGAAGTGGAACAAAAAAGCGGGAATGGTAGGCGGAAATTGTTGCCCAAAGAATCAAAATTTTATTGATCGTGTTCCACCCAAATTAATTGATCGGTGTTGTAACCAATACTTTTCGCTTTTGCTAAAAACCGCTCTCTGTACTCGGCTGGAATTGTTTTCTCACGCGACAGAATCCATAAATAATCCAGATTATTACCGGCGACCAAAGCATATTTGTAATTCTCATCGATGTCGATCACGTTGTAACTTGCCCATATAGGTTTGAAGAAAGAGACTTTTAATTCAGCAATATTTTCATTTTTCACGAACTTGGCTTCACCAATACTTTCCTTCCATTTATCTTTTACGTAATCATAACCTTTGTTGTCTACCTTAATATTCCCATTGTCTTTCATGGAGTAAGTAGCGGTCACGTTATTCAGGTTTTTTTCGAAGCGAAAATCAAAGCGTGCAATTTCATACCATTTTCCTAAATATTTTTGGGAGTCAAAATTTTGAACTGCTGTTGCACCTTTCGGAACTCCAACGGCACAAGAACTTAGTAAGGCGAGTCCAAAAAGTCCGACTGCCACTGGTATTGCTATTTTTTTAAGATTGATCATGATTTATTTTTTAAGAACCACATTTGAAATAATGGGCGTGTGAATTTTAATGCTTCCCCGAAATCAAAAACTACGCCGCACTATTAAATCAATAAATAAAAGACTCAAAATTTATGAAATAAAGAGTTTTAAGAAATTTTTAACATTTTAAAATTAATTTTAATAGAATGTGGTTTAGTTTTTGAATCTATATTGGCGCAAATGAAAATTCGATTCTCTCAATTCTGAAGGAATGACTTTCTTAACATTAAAAAAATTCAAATTTATGTCAACCGAAAATTTAAGTCAAAAAGAAGCCATAGAAACTTTAAAGAAACTATCCGAAAGTGCAAGGGTTTGCATGTTCTGTACCGACCTAGATTCACTTCCTAATGCGTCGAGACCGATGAGTCTGAAAGAAACGGATGAAGAAGGAAACCTATGGTTTTTGAGCAGCGAGCAAAGTCACAAAAATTTCGAAATAAAAGAAGATAACCGGGTTCAACTTTATTTTATGAACAATGGTGATTCTGAATATCTTTCTATTTTAGGCAAAGCTTTTATTTATAATGATAAAGCAACGATAGAAGATAAATGGACACCATTGGCCAATGCCTGGTTCGATGGTTCCGAAGATCCAAACGTTTCTGTGATTCGGGTAACTCCTACAGAAACCTATTATTGGGAACCAAAAGTTGGAAAGTTCGTATCCATGCTTCACTTTGCGACCGCCGCAGTCACTGGACAGAAATCTGACAACGATGATGGAAGAGAAGGAAATTTACATGTATAATATTAACACATTAAAAATTAAAATATGAAACCAGACTTAGGAATAGCACAAAAAGACCTTACCGCAGTACACAAAATCTTAAATAAAGTTTTAGCTGACGGCAATATACTTTATATCAAAATGAGAAAATTCCACTGGAATTTATCAGGTGATAATTTTATGGAATTACACCTACTATTTGAAGATCAATATGATGCAATAGCAGAAGCAGCCGATGAAGTTGCAGAAAGAATTGCAACTTTAGGTGGAACTGCGATCGGTACTACTACTGAATTCGCGAAAGAATCTCAGTTGAAAGAAACTCCTGGAAAAGTACCTGACACTCAAGGCATGCTGAAAGAATTAGTAGGCGATCACGAATCGATCGTTAAATCACTGAGAGAGAATCTTGATAAAGTGGAAGAAGATCATAAAGATGCTGGTACTGCAGATTTCTTAAACGGATTGATGCAAGAGCATGAAAAAATGGCGTGGAAACTGAGAAAATATTTCAAAGACTAATTGGTCGTCTTTATTACAATCAAAAGTCCCTATCGAATTCGACAGGGACTTTTTTAACATTTAAGAAATATTACTCGAAAGAGTGCTGTTTAGTTCTTCATTAACTTTATCGTTTGAAGCCCTTTATTTGTTTTTACTTTAAGTATATAAACTCCTTTGGTCAGAACAGAAAGATTAATCTTATTATCAACAACATTCTTTGAAGAGAAAACCAATTGTCCGGAAGTACTGTAAACCTCTGCAAATTCTATCTTATCAGAAGATTTAATTGTAACGATATCTCTTACAGGATTTGGATAAACACTTATTTTATCTGATTTAACGACTTCCTGAGATCCTAAATTAGCTCCCGGAAGTTTGATAAGAAAACCTTTTGCATCACCTTCTCCAAAATTAACACCGATTCCGCCGATGAACTTTCCGTCTGGTGAAATTCCAGTTGGTACGGAGAACGTTATTCCCAGATTATTATAATTTAAGCCTGCAACATAATCATCAAGCTTTACTTTACCTCCTGCTTTGGTCCAAACAAACCCTTCTCCCAATAGAATACTTTGGGTAGGATCAAAAGACAAACCAATTGCCATGGTGCCATCATCTGAAATAGCGGTTACATTGGTAATATAATCTGGATTATCACTGGTTATAAAAGTTGTTCCATCGGTTTCATTCCAAATATATCCGATACCACTTCCAATCGTAGAACCACAAGTAGTTTTACCGTCGCCACTAATTGCTACTGCTTCACCTAAAATTATACCCTGATCATCTCTCAAAAATTCCTGTACTCCGTTTCTCCAGATCACTCCTTGGCGCACCCCATTAATTGCATCCTGCCAACCAGTGATAACCGTACCGTCTGCATTGACGTCGTTAGCACGGGAACTTCTCGTTGCCACTGTACTTCCCAAACCTACGATCGAGGTTCCTTCTTTCCAATAAACAGCTTCCCCTTTCGAAGAAGTATTCCACGCAAAACCTACGATGTTTTTTCCATTCGCAGACATTCCCCATGGAGAAGATGTATCGGCACCAGACGAGACACCCAGGTATCCTAAAAATTTATACGATTCATTTGCCACTGTATATAAAAGGGCTTCTTCTTTATTTTGATTTGCAGCATTGGGCAAAGCCATTGAGATCACAGATCCGTCTGCAGATATATTCGCATTACCGGAAACTCCGCTGTCTCCGGATTCACCTAATAAAATTCCGCTATTCGCTTCAGACCACATGAAGATAGCACTGCCAAAAACGTTTCCTACTGCGATCCCATTATTAGAAACGTCGGTTACCTGAACATAACTTCCAAGATCGCTTACTTGAGCATTTGCTAAGGAGAAGGCACAAACCCCTATTGCTAAGGTGTAGAATTTTTTCATAATATTTTATTTGATTTATTGGAAACAAATATACTTGCTCTACTATAACAGATGAAGTTTTTGACTTGCAAAATTCACGAAAAGCGAAAATATAAAAGTGATAAATAACGCCTAGTCAACGAATTAAAATTGACTTAAATTTTTGACATCATTTTAAAATAAGAAGGGAAATTTATTTACAAGGGCTATTTCGATCTATTCCTCAAAAAAAAGAACTTGAATAAAGAAAAAAGAGCTGTGATTATACCGCGGCCGATAGGTTTTGATTGCAAACAAAAATTCCCTTTCGGTTAAGAAAAGGAATTTTTATAATCTGTAAAAGAATTTTTATTTAAAAACTTCCGTTAGAAAAGCTTTCATATCATTCCATGATTTTACATCTGCTTCTTTATTATAAGCGACTTTCATTTTATACTTTTCTCCAATTGCAGTTGCTTCCGGATTGGTAAATGAATGAAGTGCGTTTGGATAATCGATGAACTTATAATCTATTTTAGCTGAATCCATTTCTTTTTTAAACGCTGCAATTTCTTCTGCTGGAACGAAAGTATCTGCGGCACCATTTAAAACTAAAATTTTAACATCATTATTTTTAGGCTTTATTCCAGTCATTAAATTTCCGTGGAAAGATACGACTCCTTTTAATTCATCCTGAAGACGAGCCATGTTCAGGGCTTGCGCTCCACCGAAACAATAACCGATCACCGCTATTTTGTTAAAATCTGCATTATCAAATTTCAGAAGTTGTGCTTTGGCTTTGTCGAACTTCAATCTTGCATTAATGGGGACTTTGTAGAATTCTCCTGACAATTGTGCAGCTTCATCCGGATTATCAACTGTTTTTCCCTCACCATAGTAGTCGACGACCATTGCGAAGTAACCTAATTCAGCCAGTTGCTTGGCTCTGTTTTTTGCATATTCTGTTACGCCCCACCATTCCGGCAAAACCATAACGACAGGTTTTACCTGATCTGCAGCTCCTTCATAAGCCACGAAAGATTTGTGCGTTTTCCCATCAATATCATAACTTACTTCTTCGGTAGTCAGTTCCCCAGAAGTTGATTTTACCGAGTTTAAATTAACAATATCTTCTGTCTTTTTTTCCTGACAGGAGAAAGCAAAAAGCAGAGAGAACAGCAAGGTCGATATTTTAAGGATTTTCATAATAAGCAATTTATAATTTAAGTTTTTAAAGATAGCGATTTAGATTTACAGAAATAATAAACGCAACCTTTAAGCTGCGTTTATTTCTATATAAAATTTTCTATTTAATGGATATGTTTTTCTGCGTGATAAGAACTTCTCACCAAAGGTGAACTTTCTACATGACGGAAGCCTAAGCTTTTGGCAAAATCGCCGAATTCATTAAATTCTTCTGGCGTAACAAATTTTTTCACTGGTAAATGTTTCTTCGTCGGCTGTAAATATTGACCGATGGTAATTACATCTACGTTGGCGTTTCTGATGTCTTCAATGGTTTTAAAAACCTCAGCATTCTCTTCACCTAAACCTAGCATTAATCCGGTTTTAGTTCTTTTTTGTCCCGCTTCTTTTAAATAAGACAAGACTTCTAAACTGCGTTCATATTTCGCTTGAATTCGAACTTCTCTAGTCAAACGTTTTACAGTTTCCATGTTGTGGGAGATCACTTCTGGTGAAACTTCGATCAGCCGATCGATGTGTTTTGTAATTCCCTGAAAATCCGGAATCAAAGTTTCCATAGTTGTTCCGGGAGAAATACGGCGAACCGCATTCACCGTTTCAGCCCAAAGAATGGAACCCATATCTTTTAAATCGTCACGGTCAACGGAAGTAAGAACGGCATGTTTAATTTTCATTAATTTAATCGAACGCGCCACTTTCTCTGGTTCATCCCAATTAACATCCAAAGGTTTCCCTGTTTTTACACCACAAAAGCCACAGCTTCGGGTACAGATATTTCCCAGGATCATAAACGTTGCAGTTCCTTCACCCCAACATTCACCCATATTTGGGCAACTTCCACTTTGGCAAATGGTGTTGAGTTTATATTTATCAACCAACGTTCGGAGTTCGCGATAGTTTTTTCCGGTCGGAAGTTTCACGCGAATCCATTTAGGCTTTTGAATGACTGTATCGGTAAGTGTTTCGTTCATTTTTAAAAATAAAAAGCAAATTTACAATACTTTGGATTGACTACCAAAGTTGAGGTATGGTTGATTCTTCAAAAATTAAAAATCTTAATCTTCGAATTCTGTGTTTTTAAGTAATTCAGCGAGCAGTTTTTTCGCACGCATAATTCTGACTTTCGTGTTTGACACTGTTAAGTTTAATTCTTCTGCAATTTCTTTGATGCTCTTTTCTTCAAAGAATCGAAGTTGAATAATATCTTTGTAATTAGAGTCTAAACTTTCAATGATTGAAAGAATCTGTTTCTGATCTTCTTCGGAAATCAAAAGTTCCTCGGGAGAAAGTGCCAAATGATTTTTAAATCCGTCGAAGTTGTCCGTCGAATCTTCATTTTCCCGGGCTTTTTTCCGCCAGTAATCGATGATGGAATTTTGTGCGATGGTGAGAATCCAGGTCTTAAATTGAAAGTTAGGATCAAATAAATCCAGCTTTGCCAATACTTTCGAAAAAATAGAAACGGTGAGCTCATCGGCGACATGCTCATCCTGAACTTTTTTCATTACAAAACTGAACACGTCTACCCAAAAAAGATTAATTAATTGAGTCTGTGCTTTTTGATTTTTATTTTTGGCAAAAGCAATCAGCGATAAAAGATCTGTGTTTTTCATGAATCAAACAAAGGTAAGAAATTGGCCTATTATCTTCGGTCGAAACGGTAACAAATTAGTTTGATAAATTTATTTTAAAATCTTACCTTGCAAGACAAAGTTTAAAAGAATATTTATTATGAAAACGAAGAAGAAATATAAAAAACAGGTTTTAAAATCGTTAAAAAAATTGGCGAAAGCGGAATATGATCTTTTGGAAACGATGACCAATTTAATGCTGTTGAAGGAATTTAAAGACAATAAAATTGAATTCAAAAAAGGCGATACTTTCTCATTCGAAGACAATATCTTTGATTACAGCGAAGATGAAAATATCCGTAACATGGCCAAACTTCGTAAAAGAATTATGAGCACCATGCAAAGCCTTGTTGAAAACAGTGATTTTAAAGATAAAGAAATTGAGTTTTTAGCGTAAGACTTTTTGAAAATAAAAAAACGGTTTCAATACAATTGAAGCCGTTATTTTTTGTGTTGTAAAGAATAACTCAGTAAAAAAAGCTTAATATTTTATTATCGTTTTTTGATTATATTTGAGAAAGATTAGCTCTGAAAACCTCACAATCAATGCTCGCTTCAATTAAAAACAGGTCTTCCATCATTCTCAAAACAGGACTGCTGCTTTGCTTTGGTTACTTTTTTTGGTTGATGCTTCTACTGACATTCGAATATATTCCGGCCAAAAGTGACGTTTCATTTTTGATGATCAAACAAACTGAAGTCATTTCACACCCCGAATATTTAAGCTTTTTTTATAGTCATGTTTATTCGTCGATATTGGTTTTATTAACCGGATTTTTAGCGATCATAAGAGTCAAGTTCAACAAAATAAAAATACATCAATATGCCGGAAAAGCGTATGTGTTTGTGATTCTATTTTTAGCCGCACCAACCGGAATTTATATGGGATTTTTTGCCAATGGCGGATTCTTCTCAAAAACATCTTTTGTGATCTTAGGAATATTTTGGTGGTTTTCCACTTTTAAAGCCTACCAATTGATCCGCCAGAAAAATTATAAGGCTCATCAAAAGTGGATGTGGAGAAGTTTTGCACTAACGCTGTCTGCGATTACTTTGCGTCTTTGGAAATGGATCATTGTCTATTTTTTCCATCCGAGCCCTATGGATGTTTACGAAATTGTAGCCTGGCTAGGTTGGATCCCAAATATTTTATTAATCGAATTACTAATTAGAAAAAAAATACTCTGATGAAAAATTTAACTTTACTCTCTATTGCCTTACTTGCTGCTACAGTGACGAGTTGCAAGAATGAGAAAAAAACCGTTGACGTTGCAAAATTTGAAGAAAATCAGGTCGTTGAAATTCCGGATATCCATCAGGAGCTCTATGGAATTTATACGGGAGCATTTTCAGGATATTACAAAGTCCGTACAGACGAAGATGAGTATGAGGATTATGAATCAAAACGGCTTTCTTTAAAAATCAATCGAATCACAAAAGACAGTGTTTGGGGACAAAGTATTGTTAATGGGAATCAGCGTCCGTTTCGGGGTGTTTTTAATGATAAGACTAATCATTTCGTTTTGGACGAGCCAGGTTCTGATAAAACAGATGGAAGATTTGAAGTCAACTTATCCGCGGATAGTTTGACGGGAAATTGGGTTGCCTTTGATAAATCAAAAGTAAAAGCTCCTACCAAGACGGTAAAATTAATTAAAAAGACGTTTGTCTATAATCCCAATTTTATGTTGGATCCGGAAAATACAGACCTTGTAGACTGGACGACTTCCAAAGAAGTAAAAAATTCTTATAAAGATGAGGAAACCGGGAATACTGAAACTTATAGCAATTCACTCAACCGAAGTGGCACAGAAGCTATTTTTCAAATTAATGGTTCGAAAAAATCATTAACTGAAAAAGAACTGAAAAATTTGCGAAAATTAGATCTGGAAATTATCAAAAACGCGATCTACGCCAGACATGGATATTCATTCAAGAAACAAACATTTCGAACATTTTTCGAACAGACAGATTGGTACATTCCAGTTTCTAATGATGTAGAAAAAGAATTAACATCGATGGAAAAATCGAACATAGCACTGTTGACCAGATTTATTGCTTATGCTGAAGATAAGTACGATTCTTTTGGAAGATGATAGGTAAATCAGGGCAATTTAAGACAGGAAAAACGGTTTCAAATAATTGAAACCGTTTTCTTTTCATGACATCATTTTTCCGAAGAAATATATTTTTTAAAAATTAGCGATCTGCATCATATTCTTTTTCCTAATTAAAATTTTTGTTATTAATATGGGAATCCGCTGAAATAAGTTATTCCATAATAGGCACCCCAACCTACGATTAAGATGATAATAATCCACATCCAAACCGGAACTGTTTGCGGAGTTTCACTTCCTTCAATAACGAAACTTTTTTGGTTTCCTCTATCGTAAGCGTTGATCATCAAAGGAATTACACCATCTACGATGTCATCTTCACTCAACCCTTCTACACTAACAGAGGGACCATTCTTAACCGTGAAATTTATTTTTCGAATTCCTTCTCTTCCTGTTGGCGACTTGCTCACAATTTTCAACACGTGCTCACCGTCCGTCAATTTAGCCGTATCAAAATCAAAGACAATCGGAGTTTCTAATTCTGCGAGTGGTTTTTCGTCATCATCAATGAAGAGAAAAACGGAACTTCTATCTTTAGTCATCTTTTACTTTTTTAGTGGATTAATTGAAAATAGAATTCTTAATATGATCCCTATTTTTCTCGCCCGGTTTTACCAAATACTTTAAAGAATAAATAAAAGTATAAATAGTAAGAACTGCAATAACAGCCACGATAATCCAGTCATAATCACCACGAGGTCCAACGCCATGGGTAAAGTCTCTGGTCACTTTTGGTTGTTGAAGCTTACAGGCTTCACATGCTAAAGCGAAATTCACTAACAGTAAAAAAAACAGGATGGCGGTATTTCTAATATTTTTCATAGGTCTCATTTAAGATTTTAATCAATATCATTTACTTTATGTTATCCATTACCACTTTCACCTCGGCAGCAGTTACTGGCTTGGCATTATTACCCCAGGAAGAACGTTCATGATTCATGATCGCGGCAATCATCTCCGCTGTGAAGTTTGCATTTTTACCGACAGCAGGCATTGGTCCATAGCCAGGTCTTCCGTTGTAACCGCCCCAGATAATATTCACATAAACTTCAATATCTTCAGCAGCAACGATCGGGCTTCCTTTCAAAGGTGGAAACGCACCCTCTAGTCCTTCGCCATTAGCTTGATGACAACTTGCACAATTTGTAGTATATAATTCTGCTCCATCTGGTAAGGCATCTGCTCCACCTGCGGCTGCAGTTTTCTTGACCTCTCTTTTATACAAAAATTCCACTGGCGCCACTCCTTCCGGTAATTTCGTTTGTTTTAAACTTTTCAAATAAGCAACGAGTTGAAGTGCTTTTTTGGTAGGTACAATTTTTTTAAATTTATGTTTTAAAAATTCAGCCGGAACTTTAACCTCAATATCTCCTTTTGCTAAATATTCTTTTTCTTCAAAAAGAAAAGAATACGACGGCATGATCGATTCTTTCACGACCGCTCTTGGTTGATACAAATGAAGTAAATGCCAATCATCACTTGGTTGTCTCTCACCAATCGTAGTCAGATCTGGTCCCGTTCTTTCGGATCCTAGTAAATTAGCGGTATTTCTCCACATGTCTGTTTGATGATTTCCAGCGTAATCTGCGGGAATACTGGGTCTGCTCCCAAATACTTTATCCATTTCAACTTCTCGCACCTGTTGCGTGTGACAAGCGATACACCCGTTTTCTACATAAACAGCTTTTCCGGCAGCCTCATCTTTAGTTAATGGTTTTGCATCCGGCAGCGGCTTATAAATTTGTTGCATGGTGAAAGCAGGCAAAATAGCAATCTGTAACGTTAGGAACAGAAATAAAATTAAGGCCGACCAAAACAAAGTTTTATGATTATTTAAAAATTCCATTATTGCAATTTATTTTGTAGGGATGAATTCAGTATTTTTGAGTTGTCTTTTTGCTTCCAGAATTTCTGCCGGTGTCGTCGGAATAATTACCTCCGGTTTTTTATTGACCATTTTGTAGAAATTATAAGCAAATACAAAGTGCGAAATCCACATCATCGTTCCACCAATCGCCCGCCATAACCAATAAGGAGCCATTAAAACTACACTTTGAATAAATGGTTTACTTTCCATCCAAAGCAATCCTTTTTCGGTAGCACCGATCATCAAAGGCACGGTATAAAACATTAAACCAATCAACGCTAGCCAGAAATGAATACCAACAGAAATTTTTGGCGGTTCTTTTCCAGTAATTCTTGGAATTAAAGTGTAAATAAATCCCCACAACATAAAAGTGATAATTCCATACATCGTTAAATGGGAGTGAGCTACCGTGAAGTCGGTAAAGTGCCAAATTAAATTCGTAAATCGGAAGGCTTCTACTGTTCCCTGCATGGAGCCAGTGAAGTAGAAAATAATACCGATGATATAAAATGGAAGCGTGTAAGAATTTTTTACCTGATACCATGCACCGTTAAAAGTTAATAAAAAGTTGGCTGTTCCAGCTACCACAGGAATTACCATCCCAACACTTGCGACAATGGCTACCGTTTGCATCCACCAAGGAATGGCACTGAATATAAAGTGGTGACTTCCGATTAAAGTATAGAATATAATCTGGGTCCAGAAGGCTAAAATTCCTAAACTGTAAGAGTAAATAGGTTTATTCAATTGTTGAGGAAGGAAATAATACATCAAACCTAAAACTAAAAACATGAACCACATTCCAACTCCCTGGTGCATATAGTATCCTTGAACAATGGTTTCTGCCAATCCATCTTGCCAAACAGGAACATAAGCAACGACTAAAATAACAATTACAAACATGATCGCAGAAATAATATACCAGTTCGACACATAAATCTCTTTGGTTGTTCTTTTTGCAACGGTCATTAAAAAATTATATAACGTGAGCACAATACCGGCAGCAAAAAGAGCCATAATTGGCCAGATATATTCTCTGTATTCTCCACCGCCATTATTAATTCCCGCCATTAATGATATGGTTCCCAGCAAAACTGCAGCATTCATCAAGTAGAACGTATACCACCCAATTTTAAGGCTGAAAATCCTCACATTACTTACTCTTGGAATGACATAATAGGACAGTCCAACCATGGCAAAAGAGGCCCAACCCCAAAACACCATGTTGGTATGAACCGGACGAAGCCGCCCAAAACTTAACCAACTGACATGATCTGCATCTGGTGCGACGAACTTAATCCCTAAATACTCGCCAACGCTGGTACCGAAAAGCAACCAGAAAATAGAGAATCCGATATAGTATAGAATTAATTTTGCAAGTTGTGGTGAAATATATTTTTGAGGAACAAAACTCCTTTTATGTGGAATAAACCGAAGTTCATCGATGACATTAATATTGTGAATAATTCCCTTATCATCGGAAGGAAGAATGGCTCCAGAAAGTTCATTTTGAGGAAGTTGGTACTCTTGTTCCACTCTCCGTTTTTCGTAAAAATCCAGTTCTTCCGGAGTAAGCGTTTCTATCTTTTTGTTGAATTCAAAAAGTTTCCGTTGGTTCTTTAAATTCTTGTACGTACTGTAAGTCTTCACAATCGCAATGACCAGTCCGGCAAGAACCGGTATTAAAATGAGAAGTACCGTGATCTGAATTCCCGATTCCCCAAATATTGAATTATTCATATAGAAATATTAAAAGATAAAATTGTCCTTTATTATAGTAAAAAAAACTACCGCTTTAAAAACGTGATGCCATCAGAAACCTCATCAGCCAAAGACTTTAAGGATTTGGTTTCTAAACTTTCTCTCATTTCCTCCCGGATTTTCACAAAAGCGAAATGCATTGGACATGGTTTTTGGCCGTCACAACGTCTAAGTCCAAGCGTACAGTCTTCAAAAATTCCGTCACCGTCCATTGCTAAAACAATCGTCAAAAGTGATACATCCTCAATCCTATCTAACGGTACGAAAAACCCACCAGTTGGACCTTTCATAGAAGACAACACTTCTGTCTTAGTGAGTTTCTGTAAAATTTTCGCCATAAATGCGGGTGGCGAATCAGTATGTAACGCTACATCCTTCAAACTTACTTTTCGGCCTTTAAGAGAATTTTTTGCCACATAAATTGACGCGCGAATTCCATACTCACATGATTTTGAAAACATACCTTTTTTTACTCCTAACAAATGTATAAAAAAAAATAATAGAAGACAAAATAGTCTTCTATTATTTTTAATCAAATTAAGAGAAATAAATTTCAATTTTATTTACGCCATTACGGGAACGTGAATTTCTGTTTTAAATTCTTTGTTGATCGCTTCTATAAAATAAGCAGATAAAAGTGGAGAGGCTTTTTCGACATTCTGATGAACGAAGAAATACAGATTTTTTAATCCTTCTTTTTCCCAAACCTTAAGACGCTCTATCCAATCATCAAGCCGCGTGTAATCACTGTCAGCATTGGAACCAACATACCGAATAAAAGCGGTGTCAGTGGTGAGTCGCATGTGCAATAAATCTCTTCTTCCGGCAGTATCAACAATAATATTGGTGATTGCATGCTTTTCAAAGAGATCCATAGTAGTATTAAAAACTTCCTCATCACCAAACCATTCCTCATTTCTCAATTCTACCGCAAGCGGAACTTCTTTCGGCCAATCTTTAACAAATGTTTCTAAGCGATCGTAATCTTTCGGTTTGAAATTATCGTGAAGCTGTAAAAAAATCATTCCTAATTTCTCATCAAAATTTAAAACAGAGCTCGCAAATTCGGTAACAACATCTGTAATATTGAGTAACCTTCGGTAATGCGAAACGGTATTTGGGACTTTCGGAAAGAACTTAAAATCTGCCGGCGTTTTATCTTTCCAGATGAAGACCTGCTCTGGTGAAGGTGATTTGTAAAAAGTAGCATTCAACTCAATAGAATTAAATTGCTGTGAATAGTATGTCAATTCATCTTTCGTTCCTCTGGGATAAAAACCTTTCAAATCAGTTTTGTTCCATTTGGCACAACCAACGAAAATATTAAATTCTTTGGATTTATTTTCTTTTAAGATCTCTTTTGTTCTGGGATGATCGTTAGGAAGTGTAAAATCAATTTGCGACGGGTCTGGTACTTGTCCGAATTTCATTTTTTTTGGGTATTAGGTGGCAGAATTTAGGTCTTAGTCTATCAAAGGTAAAAAAAACCGTAGAAAAAATTCCACGGTTTAGTCTATAATCTATTTGTCTATAATCTTAAAGTCTTTTAAGCTTCACAACTCGAACAGCTCACAAAGTTCACCATCATTTCTTTAGAAACAGAAGAACTTCTTTGGTAATACAAAGATTTTACTCCTTTTTTCCAGGCTTCGATATAAAGATAGTTGACATCTTTTACCGGCATGGTTGCTGGAATCTGTAAATTCAATGATTGTCCCTGATCAATATATTGTTGTCTTTGGGCAGCTTGCGATATAATTTCCATTGGTGAAATCTCTCTGAACGTTTTAAATACCGCTTTTTCTTCGTCAGATAATTCTGGGATATTTTGCACAGAACCATGGTTCAACATAATTGTTCTCCACGTATCTTCGTTGTCGATTCCTTTTTCTTTTAATAAGATTGCCAAGTATTTATTCTTGCGCATAAAGTTTCCTTTTGCCAAACCTGCTTTATAATAATTTGACGCAAACGGCTCAATTCCAGGTGAAGTTTGACCTAAGATCGCAGAACTGGAAGTTGTCGGTGCGATTGCCATTGTTGTGGTATTTCGCATTCCGTAGCCTTTCAACAATTCCGGTTCGCCGTAAATATTCGCCAATTCCTGAGAAGCAATAATAGACTGTTCTTTAATTTGTCTAAACGCTTTTGCATTAAACTGAGTAGCCTCAAAACTTTCAAACGGAATCATATTTTTCTGAAGGTAAGAATGATAGCCGAGAACTCCTAAACCTAAAGCTCTGTGACGTAGAGCAAAGTTTCTGGCTCCAGTCAGATAATAATTTCCTTCTGTTTTTTCAATAAATTCAGACAAAACGGCATCTAAGAAATAGATCGCCAGTTTCACCGCATCCGTATCTTTCCACTCGTCGTATAATTCTAAGTTCATGGAAGAAAGACAGCAGATAAACGATTCCGCTTCGCTGGAAGGCAACATAATTTCCGAACACAAATTACTGGCATTCACTGGCATTCCCAAATCTTTATAAACTTGCGGTTTATTTCTGTTCACATTATCGGTGAAGAAAATATACGGCAAACCTTTCTGTGCACGACTTTCTAAAACTCTCGCCCAGATCTTACGTTTATCCATATCACCATCGATCATATCCTGCATCCAGTAATCTGGTACGCAGATCCCGGTAAATAAATTCTGAATCGGACTTCCGATATCTTTGATCGATAAAAACTCCTCAATATCTCCATGGTCAACATCCAGATATGCCGCAAAAGCTCCACGGCGAACGCCGCCTTGTGACACCACATCCATGGCAGTATCATATAATTTCATGAACGAAACTGCACCAGACGATTTTCCGTTGTCAGTTACGGCTGTTCCACGATTTCTTAGTTCACCAAAATAGCCGGAAGTTCCGCCCCCAATTTTGGTCTGCATAATTACTTCCCCTAATTTGTGCGTAATTCCTTCAATATTATCCGGCACATGAACATTGAAACAAGAGATCGGCAAGCCTCTTTCCGTTCCCATGTTTGCCCAAACTGGCGAAGAAAAACTGATCCAACCTTTTCTGATCATCTCTTCGAAAGCGGGTTGCAGTTCTGGTTTATATAATCTTTTCGCCGCAGCGGTGGTGATTCTGGTAATCGCACCATCTACTGTTTCGCCTTTCAATAAATAACCGCGGTTGAGCATTTGCTCCGACTCTTCGTTCAGCCACCAAATTTTCTTTTGTTCTTCCATAATTCTCTTTCTCTAAAAATGTACCGCGTACAATGTGTTTTTTATTATTTTTTTGAAGCATCCAATTTTTGCTTCTTTTATATCTCAGTCCCGCTTTCCGTTGCAATCTGTCATTGCGATAGAAAACGGTTAATCCATTTAAATTTTCGATTCGCAATGCCAGGATTTCCACTACAATCGGGGCTAGAAACTTCCGTCGCTTTTCTTTTGAAATTTCTACTTCCTTTTAAAAACCTTGTCAAGGTTTCGAACCTTGACAAGGTTGAATTCCAAAATAAGTTTTGGCTAAAGCCACTGGAATTTTTCTTTCTTTTAGAAGGGCTAAAGCCCGTTCTTATTAAGCTTATAATGCTAACTATCTTTCTTTCGACGATCGCTTCGCTCGCGCTTTATAAGGATTAGAAGATAGCATAAACCTCTTTAGTTTTTATATTGCTCGATCGCCTCATCCAGAATTGCAACAAGAGCACTTTCTATTGCTATTGCTTTCTGGGTTTTGTATCTTCTTAAATCGCCGACGAAATTGGTGTAATAATTACTCATAAAGTCAATCTCCTTCAATATTTCTTCTGCATTAACCAATAAATCAGTTTTCGCTTCAACGTCAGTAGACAATTTAATTTTCTCCCTTAATTTTTCTAGTTGCTCGATCTGGTTTTGCGTTGCTTTTTTCATATGCTCACTTTTAAAAAAATTAATTTACAGAAAATGTTTATCAATCCTGCTGATGGTGAAATCCACGTAAGGTTTTTAAAACCTTGTCAAGGTTGGAAACCTTGACAAGGTTGAATTCCGAAATAAGTTTTGGCTAAAGCCAATTGCATCTTCCGGTCGGTAAACGGGCTAAAGCCCGCTCCTATTGATATTGATCTGTCTTACATCTTAGACTTTGGCTCTTCATTTAACCTATTTCTTTCAAAACCTTGTCAAGGTTTTGAACCTTGACAAGGTTAATTTTGACGCCTGCACTACCTAAACGTTTCTCTTTTTTGCAGAAAACCAACCTTCTTTTACGTTCCCAATCGCGCCCCGACTTGAACGGAAATCCTTTTTGTGGAGCAAAGCGGAACAAAAAGATTGGGAGTGGAAGGCGGATAAAGGCGCCCTAATAAAAGTATTAAAACAAATCGTTCTCGGTGATACTCTTATCGTGTTTCGTATAATCAACCGGTCTTTTGGCGAAGAAATCATCCATTGAATTGGCGAAAACCTCTTCCTCAAACCAAACCATCGGACGGAACTGTTCGGGCGTGATGTTGTAGCGGGTTTTCATATTGATCTTCTTCAAACTGTCGTCGACCCGGAATTTCATGAAATTCAATAAATTTTCTTTGCTCACATTATCGATCTCGCCCATTTCGAAGATCCAATCCAGGATCTCTTCTTCTACGTTGATGGAATGATCGACCAAAGTGTAAATATCTTCGATATCTGAGTCGGTTAAAAGATCGGGTTGTTCCTGACGTATTTTGTTGATCAAATAAATCCCGGCATTGGCGTGAATCTGCTCATCAACGGAAGTCCAGGCGATGATGTTGGAAACGTTTTTCATATATCCTTTGAATCTTGTAAACGATAAAATGATCGCAAACTGAGAAAACAAGGAAACGTTTTCAATTAAAATACTGAACAGCAACAAGGAAGAAACATATTCTTTTTGCGTGCTAGAATTGGCATGTTTCAAAACATTGGAAAGAAACTCGATTCTCTTTTTAAGGGCAGGAATTTCGATAGCCTGATTGAATGCATCATTGTAGCCTAAAACTTCCACCAAACGGGAATATGCTTCTGAATGACGGAATTCACACTCTGCAAACGTCGCTCCCAAACCGTTCAATTCTGGTTTCGGCATGTGGTTGTACAAATTCCCCCAAAATGTTTTTACAGAAACTTCAATTTGGGCAATCGCCAACAGCGCATTCTTGATCGCATTTTTTTCATGCGGTTCTAACTGAGAATGGAAATCCTGAACATCAGCTGTAAAGTCAACTTCTGAATGTACCCAAAATGATTTGTTAATGGCTTCCACAAACTGTAAAACCTCTGGATACTCAAATGGTTTATATCCTATTCTTTTATCAAAAATTCCCATAATAAAACTTAATTTTTAAATGATCTCTCTTAGAAAAGAGCGATTACACAATGTAATGATTATTAGCTGTTTATAAAACGAATGAAAGCTAAAACAGAGAATTTTAACCATATTGCGTTCCGTACAAAAATAGGAAATGAAACCTTATGAGGAAAGTCGTAATCATTAATTCACTGACTATAAGCGGTAAAAGTTTTCCACAATCACACAGACCTTGCGTTCCCATTACGTTTAGAACAGTACGACACTTGATCACGACGATTAGAGCCGATCCTGATTTAAACAACTCTTCTATACCATCACATAATAGGTTAAAAATTATTAAACGGCGCCAATTTCAACCAAGACAATGCTTGATTAAGCGGTGCTAAAAAATAGAATGACCAATTAATTGGACTTCGCTTTCTTAAAAAAAATCACTCCAACTTTCGCTGGAGTGATTGTATGAGATCTCTGATTTCCTTATCAAATATCAAAGTCTTTTAAAATCCTGTAGGAGTAGGTATCACTGAAGTTGATCCGTTCGTACCACCAAGATCTAATCCTGCTCCCGGAGTTGGTGTGGCAACGTTTTTAGTGATCAATTCTTTGTACACCAATAATTGCAATCTGATAGTAAAAAGATCTCCAGCTACTGGTGCTGCACCAGCTTTTGTGAATTTAGCATTAAGATACCTGGCTCTAACCCACCAAGTGCCACCTTGCACATACGCTACAAAATCTGGACTTGCCTGATAATAAGGCGAGGAAGTTTTTGTAGCATTTAAATCATGCATCGTGTAAACGTCAATATCTGTGGGACTATTCTCGATGCTGAAGCTTCGAACTGCAACCGTGAAATCAGCTGCCGAAATTTTAGTGTCGTAACTGGTAACCCCTATGTTGGAAACATTGGTAAAGTTGAGGCTTATATAGTTAACCAGCGACGATGCGCCTGCCTGAGAATCGTAAACATCTAGACTTCGGTTAGACGACGCCATAAATTTAATAGGCAGCTCCTGCGGATCTCCCGGCGCCCGAAGATAGAGTTTGTCGGCATGAACGATTCCATTCACATCAAGGTTTTCTGTTGGATTGGTGGTATTGATCCCGACGTTATTATTGGTAGATTGTGCCTGCAAATCTGTAATAACAAACAGAATCGCAAATAATATTAATTTTTTCATCATTTTTATTTTTTATTGTAATCCTGCTGGCGTATTGGTAGAAACTCCTGAATAAACCGGGTTGGCAGAAGCACTAACCGATCCTGTAAAAACCCCATAATCTTTCACTAACGTTTTCTCATAAACAATGAAGGAAACATCCCAGGTTCCGTTGGCATTGCCATCCGTTCTCGCCCCATTAAAATTTAAACTTATTACATATTTCCCCGCAGCGGCTCCTGTTCCTGGTTCTACCGTCGTTAGATAGGTTCCATGTAGAGGAGTTGCTGTATTTCCGGTTGCAATTGGACTTACCTGAATGATATTTGCACCAGTAAAAGTTGCTTCTGCCAATCCAACAAAATATTTACTAACGTCTAAGCCGGTATTTAATTTAAGAACTCTAACATCATCAACGTTGGTGATCTTTACCGTGTATTTATTAATTGGAACAACGGTACGTGTTCTGGTATTCAAAACCTTCACTTCACCCACTGGGTCAGAATCCTCTGATCTAACCAGGAGATTATAATTGCCCGTCACGATTTTGGTATCGGTTAAAATAAGATAATCGTCCAGCAATATATTTCCGATGACATCCAACTGATCGCGGGGAGTTTCGGTTCCGATTCCTACCTGACTGAAAAGCACAGCCGAAAGAGTCAATCCTAAAATTGTAGTTATTTTTTTCATAATAGTGTGTTAATTAATTGGTAATCAAGGCAGAGGTAGCAGCACCAGTTGTGGCACCCGCTAAATTGACCGTTACTGGTGTATTTCTCGCAAAAGTCTTATCGAAAATCATGAGACTTACATTCCATAATCCTGCAGTGGTCGTACTTGACGGAGGTGCAAATCCATTATAATCGGCTTTGATCCACCAAGTTCCACCCTGTTCGTAGGTATAAACTTGCGCAACTGGAGCAAGACGCCTTGCAGCTACACCTGTTGAATTTAAGACCACTGGAAGATTAAAATTGAAAGAATTGACAATTACGACATACTTAGAAGCGTTAATCTTCGTATTGTAAGCGTTAACCCAATCCCTATCACCATTGTCTGTGCTAATATTATATTGAATAATACCAAACGGAGCAGGGAAAGTATTGGTCGGTCCTCCTCCACTTGACTGAACATTGTAGGTCGTAATTCGGTTAGCAGTAGTAGATTTAAGAAGGAAAGAATAATTTTCGCCTGGAGAAAGTTCAGGAATTTGTGACGCACTGGCATTAAGATCTAAAATGATATCCTTTGCCTTCATTGTACCGTTTACATGGAGCTTTTCTTCGGGTGTAGAAGTATTAATTCCTACATTTCCAGACTGCGCCGACATGGCACAAGCCGAGAATAACAGCATAAGCTGTATCTTTTTTTTCATCGTATTTGTGTTTTTATTTGTGTTTGAAGTCTTCTTTTATAAATAAATTCAGACTTGATGCAAACATACTCAATCAAAAGCAAATCAAATCGTAAAATTTATCCATTTAATAGAAACAAATTAGAAATTTTTAAACTATAAAAACACTAATTATTATATATAATTAACTAAAAACACAATTACTATTAATAAAAAAAATTAATCTAAAATAATATAAAAGAGAAATAATTACTATGCATTAAATACAATACGTAGAATTATCCTAAATTACAGTTTATCGAAACATTTGTAACAAACAAAATAAAAAACCTACTTATTAGGTAAATAATCCAACTTGATGTTAGTAATTAAGGATCTCAACAAATCATACGACACCGGAAAGAGCAAACTTCACGTTCTGAAAGGAATTGATCTTTCAATTGATGAAGGCGAATTCGTTTCCATTATGGGAAGTTCGGGGTCGGGAAAATCAACTTTACTTAATATCATTGGGATTTTAGATGAAAAAGATACTGGTATTTACGAACTTGATGGAATTCCGATCGAACATCTTTCAGAAATAAAAGCCGCAGAATATCGAAGTAAGTTTTTAGGATTCATTTTTCAGTCCTTTAACTTGATTGGCTATAAGACTGCTTTAGAAAATGTTGCACTTCCACTCTACTACCAAAATATAGGACGCAAAGAAAGAAATGAAAGAGCCATGGAATACCTGGCGAAAGTAGGTTTGGCAGAATGGGCAACCCATTTGCCCAATGAACTTTCAGGTGGACAAAAACAAAGAGTTGCCATAGCACGTGCTTTAATCACCGATCCAAAAGTAATTCTGGCCGATGAACCAACGGGAGCACTTGATTCAAAAACAACCTACGACATTATGAAACTCCTTCAGGAAATTAATCGTGGTGGAAAAACAATTATCGTTGTGACCCATGAACCTGATGTTGCCGCCGAAACCAAAAGAAATGTCATCTTAAAAGATGGTATTATAGAAAGTGATGAATTTATTACCCAAAGAGTTTTAGAATAAATAATGACCACTTGGTGAATGGTGAATTTAATAAAAAATGCTTTTAAAGAAAATTAGACAATATGTTTGACCTAGACCGCTGGAGAGAAATATTTGAATCCATTCGCAGTAATATATTGCGAACGGTACTTTCTGGCTTTACCGTGGCCTTAGGTTTATATATTTTCATTGTGCTTTTCGGTATTGGAACCGGGCTGCAAAATGCTTTTACTCAAGGTTTCGCTCGAGATGCGACTAACCTTATCACTATTTTTACCCGTAAAACAACCATCGCGTACGGAGGTTTACAATCCGATCGACAAATTGTTCTAAAAAACGATGACTACGAACAAATCAGCACCGAAGATCCTGAAAAGTTAGAAAGTTCAACGCCGAGATATTCAGCCAACATGACGGTGAAATATGGTCGGGAAAGCGGTAATTATCAAATTAGCGGAGCGAATCCCGATGAAAAAATTATCGAAAATCGAAATTTAACAGAAGGCAGATATCTAAGTCCGTTGGATATGAACCGTCAGCAAAAAGTCGCCGTCATTGGTCGAATGGTTCAGCGGGATCTAATTAAAAACGGCAGTCCGATTGGTAAAGATTTAGACATTAATGGAACCATGTTTAAAGTAGTGGGAGTTTTCTCTGACGATGGTGGCGATTTCGATGAACGAATGATCACTGTTCCAATCACCACTTTGCAGCAACTCAAAAAAGGTTCAGATACAGTAAGTACTATTTTTCTGACTTATAATACAGATCTCACTCCGGAGCAAGCCATTAAATATGGTGAGAAAGTAGAAAAAGAATTAAAAGCAAAACATAAAGTTTCGCCTGACGATGAAAATGGTGTAGTGGTCAGGAACAACGCGAAAAACATGGATCGAACTTTTCAGTTTTTATTCATCATCACGCTTATCGTTGGATTCATCGGAATGGGAACTTTGCTCGCCGGAATTATCGGAATTAGTAATATCATGGTTTACATTGTGAAAGAGCGAACCCAGGAAATCGGAGTTAGAAAAGCGATTGGTGCAAAACCGAGCAGTATCGTAGGCTTGATCATGCAGGAAAGTATTGTTATTACGGTCGTTTCTGGTTTAATGGGCGTTGGATTAGGAATACTCACTTTAAATTTAATTGGAGACAGTTTAGAAAAATATTTTATCATGGATCCATCAGTTGGTTGGGGAATCGTGACGGCAGCTTTTGTCAGTTTGGTAATTTCCGGATTGATTGCGGGATTCGTTCCCGCATATCGCGCCAGTAGAATTAAACCGATTGAGGCGTTGAGAAGCGAGTGATGTCAATGGTGAATAGTGAATAGTGAATAGTGAATAGTGAATAGTGAATAGTGAAATTTAATAACTCGTCTTATAAATATTCACTGGAAGAAATTCACTTATAGAAATTGACCTTAAGAAATTAACTTGCGTAGCAAAATTGACAAGCGCAGCAAATTGACCGGCAAAGCCGAAATTGACAAAAAACAAAGTTTTTTATATGAACATCATTTTCAAAATAGATACCTGGCAAGAAATTTATTATTCCCTGAAGAATAATAAGTTACGAACCTTCCTCACCATGATTGGTGTGGGCTGGGGAATGTTTCTTTTTGTGGCGCTTTTGGGTGCGGCCAAAGGAATGGAAAATGGGTTCGATAAAGTATTCTCTGGGTTTGCAACCAACTCCATTTTCCTTTGGGCACAGAATACTACGATTCCTTATGATGGATTTCCAAAGGGCAGAAAAATGGATCTGCATTTAAGCGATCTGGAATTACTTCCCCAAAAAATTAAAGAGATCGACTATATTTCTCCGCAAACTTCCCGAGGAAAATTTGGAACGCCAGGAGAATCATTTTCCAGAAATGGAAAGAATGCAACCTATACGCTAACTGGAGATTTTCCTGTTGGAAATAAAATTTCTGAAAAAAATCTCATCTTCGGTCGGTATATTAACGATGCTGATATTACTGGAAATAAAAGTGTGATCGTTATTGGAGAGGAGATTTATAAAAACCTATTTGATGCGAAAAAGAATGAAAATCCGATAGGACAGTCGATCAATGTAAAAGGAGTTTTCTTTAATGTAATTGGCGTTTTTCGGGTAAAGAAAACGGGTGGCCCAGATAATGATCAGGAATCATTTATTCCCTTTACCACTTACTCTAAAATGTATAATGAAGGTGATAAGGTGGGATTTTTTGCGATCGTAGGTAAACCCGATGCAGATCTAAGTCTTCTGGAAGATCAAATAAAAACGGAACTTAAAACGAAATACAATGTATCACCCGATGATACTAATGCTTTCGGATCTTTTAACCTCGGAAAAGAATTTGGAAAACTAACAGGATTCCTCACCGGAATGCAGTTGCTTACCATTACCGTGGGATCATTAACAATTTTAGCCGGTGTTATCGCCATTTCTAATATCTTGCTAATTACCGTAACAGAAAGAACCAAAGAAATCGGAATCCGTCGTGCTTTAGGTGCAAAACCTGCCGAAGTAAGAAATCAAATCTTATTGGAAAGTGTCGTGATTACTTTGTCATCTGGTCTTATTGGTTTTATGCTGGGAATATTTCTGCTGATGATATTAAATCTCATTACGAAAGACCAGGACGCATTCCCTTTTTACAACCCGACGGTTAACTATGGTCAGGTTTTCGGGGCGATGGCGATCATGGTAGTTTTGGGATTGATTGTCGGTATGATTCCAGCGCAAAGAGCGGTAAAGATTAGACCAATTGAAGCGTTGAGATCGGAGTAATCCTGAATGATGAGTAATGGGTAATGGGTAATGAGCAATAGGAAATAGGAAATTGATTACGGGTTTTAAATTAAAAAACTGCCTTGCGACCCAGCCTGAATGGAGCTCTTTTTGTGAGGCGCCAGCCGAGCAAAAAAGCGGGAATGGAGGATGGAAAAAGTCGCCCAAAAAAAATTAAAAAATAAACTAATTATATGAAAAAGAAGTTCACCTTTAAAAAAGCAATTTACCTATTCTTAGGATTGATTTTTGTTGTGGCGTTGATTTTTGGAATTAAATATCTGATTTCATCCAACTCAACAGAAAGCGAAGCGTTCCTCACCAAAAAACCATTCGTGCAAAATATGGATGATAAAGTGATGGCGACCGGGAAAATTGTACCAAGAGAAGAAATTGAGATCAAACCGAATATCTCTGGAATTATTGATAAAATTTTGGTGACTGAAGGTGATAAAGTGGTCGCGGGTCAATTGGTGGCTACGATCAGAATTGTACCGAGTATCCAAAATGTGAATGCGGCGACTCAGGAAATCAATAGCGCCAATTTACAAATCAGCAATGCTCAAATTAATGTTGCTCAACAGCAGAAACAATTTGCAATGCAGCAAAGTTTGTATTCTCAAGGCGTAATTTCTAAACAGGAATATATTTCAGCGCAACAGCAATTGCAATCTACGCAGCAAAGTTTACGAAATGCACAGCAACAAAGACAAACTGCGCAGAAAAATCTACAGATCGCGAAAACGGGTGCGACGCCAGAATTAGCTGGTTTGGCGACCACACAGATTCGGTCTAAAGCCAACGGAACGGTGTTAGAAGTACCTGTAAAAATTGGAAGTCAGGTGATTGAAGCCAACTCCTTCAACGCTGGAAGTACGATCTGCTCAATTGCGGATTTGAATTCTCTTATTTTTGAAGGAACAATTGACGAAGCACAAGCCGGAAAATTAAAAGAAGGAATGGATATGAACATTGTCATCGGTGCGCTGCAGAACAAATCGTTTCCGGGTCGGGTAACCATGATCGCACCGAAAGGAAAAGATGAAGCTGGAACGATTAAATTCCCGATTGAAGGCGATGTTTTTAATAAGACCAATGAATATATCCGCGCTGGATTTTCTGCCAACGGCGAGATTATCTTAAGCTCTCAGAAGAACGCTTTGCTTTTGGATGAATCTTTAATTCAGTATGAAAAAGTAAATGGCAGAGACAATTCTTTCGTGGAAGTGAAACAGCCTGACGGGAAATTCAAAAAAGTAAATGTGAAACTCGGTGCGAGCGATGGAATAAATGTTCAGGTTCTATCCGGAGTTTCGAAAGATTCGGAAGTGAAAGTTTGGAATCCAAGTGACAAGGACAAAGAAGCCTTGAAGGAAAAGAAAACTAAATAATAGCAAATCCCGGAATTTATTTCGGGATTTTTATTTTGTCTTTTCTAAAAAATAAAGCAAGGTTTAGAAACAGAAGAAGCAAACTCAAAGTCATCCAAATCGCAGATTTAATATTTTCAAATTTGAGTTCCTCGATATGTGTTTTAGCAATTTCTGCTAATTTTGAACTCTGTACGATGTAATTTTGAACCTCGATGATCTGATCTTCATTCTTATTGGGAACGGAATGCTGCGAGAAATAAACCAGATTTTTTTTGCCCATATACGCGGCAATCCAATATTGGTCAGAAGAATCCATTTTTAAATAATCGATGCGATAATAGTTATTTCTGATAATTCCCAAATGACGTGTTTCAAATTTTAAATCAGGATCAGCATCGTTATTAATTTTAATGATGTAAAAGTCTACGGGAAAAGGCAATTTATTAACCACCTGCACCGTCATAGAATCCTGTACAAAATGATCAATACTTTTCTGAATAAAATAATACGTAAAGGCAACAACGGCAAGTCCGGCAATTACCAATCGATATGCACGAGCATACGAGCTGAATCGACCGGTTTTAATAACGGAGAAAAGCAACCCAAAAGAAAGTAAAACTGCAAGCAGGAAAAACAAATAAAACATGGCGTAAAGATAAATAAAATTACCACGTAGAAAATGGTTATTTCGGGGTCGGTAAACTAGTGGTGAGTGTTTCTCCCTCTTTACATAATCGATCAAATAGACGAAAATTGATTAGTAAAAAAGCCGATAATTTATATTTAAAGTTTACCACTCATAATAATTACTTCCTTTCACTTTCTACATGGCTCTTTTTAATTGGCTCTTCTCTACTCCACATTCCACTCCCGAGAGAACTGATCAAGAAATTCAACCATAAAATCGTGACGTTCTTCTGCGATTTTTTTTCCCGTTTCCGTATTCATCATATCTTTTAAAAGCAATAACTTTTCATAAAAATGGTTGATGGTCGTTCCTTTCGATTTTTTATATTCCTCTTTGGTCATATTCAACGCGGGCTGAATATCAGGATGATACATCAAATTATTTTTAAATGCACCGTAATTAAAAGTCCTGGCAATCCCAATCGCGCCGATCGCATCGATGCGATCTGCATCTTGAACAATTTGTAATTCAATAGGCAAAGTCTCTGGTGCTTCTTCCCTATTTTTAAAGGAAATATTTTTGATAATAAATAAAACCTGCTCGATTATGTCTGAGGAAACATTTTGATTTTGTAGAAATTCATTGGATATTTTCAATGCTAAAGTTTCATCACCATCGTGAAATTTGGGATCTGCAATATCATGAAGTAAAGCGGCAAGTTCAACAAGCTGGAGATTACAAGTTTCTGAATCCGCTATCTTTTTTGATAATTTCCAAACTCTTTCAATGTGAAACCAATCGTGTCCGGCTTCGGCACCTTCCAGTTTTTCCTTGACAAAAGCGATCGTAGTCTGAATTAAATTTTGGGACATTCTTCTTTTTTAGAAATTATTTTGAAACCTCAACGAACTGAAAAACCTGCTGCGTTTTGGGATTATAAATAATCGTACTGCTGTTTGGGAATCTTTTAACCTTGTAATATTCAATACTCTTATCATTTTTTAAATCTTCCAGAAAACTCATGTCAATGGTATTTGCGGGCAGAAATTTCTCAATAAAACTTAATTTATCAATGAAGATTTTGCCATCTACTTTTTTCGCTACGGGATCAGATTTCTCCTCATTGGTCGTTGCCTGCTGTTCTAAGTACGGAATCAATAATTCTTTATCGGCTTTGTATTTAAAAACGTAAGCTGGTGAACCATTAGGAAACGTAAATTTCTTTCCTTTAAATTCAGAAATCATGGTGGCTTCACCTTGAGGAAAGACTTCTTTAAATTGTGCATTTTCGGCATTGGTCAATGAGCTGATAGAATTACTGACCGTTTCATTCAATGTTTCTTTAACTGCGTTCTGTGCTTTTTCTTTAACGCTTGTGGTTGTTTTTTCAATTTGTTCATTGATGGTTTCTTCCACTTTCGAGCAGGAAGTCACTGCCATTAAAGGCAAAATAACGAGAATATATTTTTTCATATTTAAAATTTAAAATTAATTTTCTTTGAAAGAGCTGAACAGTTTATCGAGATTGAGGCTTCGTGCAGATGCATCAAAAATTTCGCGGTAAGAACCATTCATTTGGATAAGCTCATCGTGCGTACCATTTTCTACGACCATTCCTTTTTTCATCACATAGATGCGATCTGAATCCAAAATTTGCGATAAAGAATGCGAAATGATAACCACTGTTCTTCCTTCCTTAATGGCGTCAAGAGAGTTTTTGATCTGTTCGGTCGCAATCGCATCCAGACTTGCAGTCGGTTCATCCAGAAATATAATTGGTGGATCTTTAAGGAATAAACGCGCAATGGCTATTCTTTGTTGTTGTCCACCAGAAAGTTGGGTTGCATCGTGATTATACTGTTCTGGAAGTTCGATTATTTGATCGTGTAAATAAGCTTTTTTTGCGGCGGTTTCTATTTCTTCAAACGTCGCATTCATATTTCCATACCGAATATTATCTTCAATACTTCCCTGGAAAATATGATTTTTCTGAAGAACCAAACCGATATCATTTCGCAAAGAAGTATTATTGAAATCATCCAAATCAACGTCATCCAATAAAATTTTACCGGAATCTGGCAGATAGAACTTACACAAAAGATTAATAATCGTTGATTTGCCGGCACCACTTAAACCAACTAAAGCCGTGGTTTTACCATTTTCAATGGTCATGTTGATATTATGCAACGCCTTTGTTCCATTCGGATACGTGAAATCTACATTCTTTAATTCAAATTTACCTTTGATGTTTTTTTCAACAAAAGTTCCGTTAGGTTCCGTTTGATCGTCCGCATTTAAAATTTCAAAATAACCTTCTGCATAGATCATCGCATCATTCATATCATCATAAATACGGTGAAGTTGTCGAATTGGCGCCGAAACATTATTAAACAAAAGGATATGCAACATGATTGCACCGATCGTCATTTGCTGATCGAGTACTAAGTAAACCGTTAAAAGAATAATTAAAACCACTCCGAACTGTTCGATAAAAGTTTTTAAACCATCATAAATAAAATTGGTTCTTCGGGTGAACATCTGGCTTTCCATCAACTGCATTTGTAGATCGTATTGTTTCTTACCTTCAAATTTTTCACGGACAAAACTCTTAATCACCATGATGGAATTGATTAAGTTTAGAAGCCCTGAAGTTTTTTTCTCGCGTTGATTTCTTAACTGACGACGAACTCCAGATAATTTTTTCGCCTGCAACGAACTGATGATAAAATATATGGGAACGACAATAGTTGAAACCAAACCGACGTACACATTTTGCATGTACATAATCACCAGCGCAATCATCGCATTGGAGAACATCGGCAAGATATCGATAAAGAAATTCTGAACGAGTTTGGTTAAACTCTCGATACCGCGATCGAGTCTTTGCTGAAGTTTTCCGGATTCGTGATCTTCGTTGGTGTAAAAAGCCACGCTGTACGTCAAAATTTTATCAATTGCGGTTTGCGCTAGAACAGAACTGGTATTAATTCTGATTTTTTCACCATAGAATTTTTGACCAAACTGAATGAAAATATTGACGATTTCCTTGCTTAGTAAAATGGCAGAAATAATCACCAAAACATGAATTCCTTCCGCCATCGGATCGGGAAGTTCAGTCAGTTCCGTTACTTCATCGACCGTATATTTTAAAACCAAAGGATTCACCTGCGCCATCAAAGCGCCAATAAACGTCAGAAATAAAGTTCCATACATCATCATCCGATATGGCTTGATGAAGGGAACCAATTGCTGATAAATATGATAAAGAGTGATCGTTCTGTTGAAAGGTTTCGGCATATTTTAAATTAGAAAAAAAATTTTGGAATATTCTGAGTCAACAAAAAACCGACCATCATTAGAAATACTATTGTAAAATTATCGAAGATTTAAAAAACTTCTAAGATTCAAAAGAGAACGTAGTTAAGTAATGCAGTTCGGTTTTGCTGGCGACTTTTGCAGTTGATTCAGCTTCATCCAAAGAATAGTTAGAGTTGATTTCTTTCTTTTGAAACAGAAAAGCATTATTAGAATTTTTGTCAACCACTTCATTGAAAATATGTTCGATTTCAGAATTAGACAATGACGCAAAACTGATGTCTTCGAACCCATACAGCAATCTTAAATTATCAACGCCCTGGAAATTTTCATCTACGAAACTTTGGAACTGACTTTTTGAATCAAAATTCCCGGCCCAAATATTATATACAAAAGCTCTTCTTTTTGGCTTATTTAAAATATCCTGATACACAAAGTTTTCACCCAAATACGCATCTCGCACTTGTGGATCATTCGCCAGATCATGCGGAAGTCCTTCTTTTAAAATTCGACCTTCAAACATAATATAGGTTTTATGCGTGATCGCTAAAGTCTGCTGAACGTTGTGATCGGTAATTAAAATTCCGATATTTTTATCAACCAAACTCCTCACAATTTTCTGAATATCTTCTACCGCGATCGGGTCAACTCCGGCAAATGGTTCATCTAACAAAATAAAATTCGGACTTGTCGCCAAGCAACGTGCGATTTCAGTTCTTCTTCGCTCACCACCGGACAGTAGATCTCCGCGGTTTTTGCGAACATGCTGCAAAGAAAACTCTTCAATTAGTTCGTCGCACTTGATCTGCTGTTCCCGCTTTGAAAGTTTAGTCAGTTGTAAAACTCCCAAGATATTATCTTCGACCGAAAGTTTTCTAAAAATCGAAGCTTCCTGCGCCAGATAACCAATTCCTTTTTGAGCCCGACGATACATGGCGTCGTTGGTAATTTCTTTATCGTTTAAGAAAATTTTACCCGAAGTTGGTTTCACCAAACCTACAATCATGTAGAAACTGGTGGTTTTTCCGGCACCGTTCGGACCAAGAAGTCCAACGATTTCTCCTTGTCGAACTTCGACTGAAACGCCTTTTACCACTTTTTTCGGTCCGTACTCTTTAATTAAATTTTCTCCGCGTAGAATCATAGGGCAAATATAATAAATTAGATGTAAGGTTGCATTAAAAGCTGACAAGCACAACCACAAGATTAAGTTGTAAAAACCACGCCAAATTCAGTACAAGTAAATGATTTTTACAAGAATAAATCTTGCGTGCGTTGAAAAAATATCGAATACTATTTTAAAAATAAGAATTAAACATCATCTATTTCCTATTTGTGCATTCGTAGCAAAAATCTGTTCATTTTCTTTGGAATAAAACAGATTTCTTTGAGTTTTCAGTTTAAAAAAATTATCTTCGCTCTTTAGAAAAATCATAAGATTTGAGTGCCAAAGAAAAAGAATTCGCGAAACTTATAAAAGATAATCAAGGTTTGATCATCAAGGTTTCCCGACTCTATACCAATACTTTGGAAGACGAGCAAGATCTTTTTCAAGAGATCGTGTTACAACTTTGGCGTTCCTACGACTCATTCAAAGGACAGTCGAAAATATCTACCTGGATGTATCGTGTTGCTTTGAATACAGCAATCACGCTCTTCAGAAAAAAAACAAAATCACCCCAAACCGATGAGCTGATGGATTACCATCACAGTGATTTTGTAGAGATTGATGACGAAAAACAACAGCATATTTCAACGCTTTATAAAGTGATCAAAATGTTACCCAACGTCGAACGTGCGATTGTCACGATGTATCTGGATGATCTACCTTACCGCGACATTGCCGAAAACTTAGGAATTACAGAGGTTAATGCACGCGTGAAAATGAACCGATTGAAGAAAACTTTAAAACAATTAATGGAAAAGCATGCCTGAATTTGATTTAGACAGTTTCAAAGAAACTTGGCAGCAACAACCCGTTCAGCCAAAATATGATACCAGCGAGATCGAATCGATGCTGAATAAATCTTCGCGCAATTATGTGAAATATATTTTATGGATCAGCTTGGTAGAATTTATTTTGATTCTGGGAGCGAATTTGTATTACACTTTTTTAGGAGAAGACACCACCGATTTAATGAGTGTTTTGGGTAAACTGGGTATTGATAATTCTGATCAGTTTCAAACTACTTTAACTCAACTCTATTTGGCTTTAAAGATGGTAAGTTTAGCGCTTACCGGAATTTTCGTCTATTTATTTTATCAAAACTATCGTAAAATTAATATTGAAGCGAACCTTAAAAAACTGATTCTACAAATCATTAAATTTAAAAAAACGGTTCAATTATTTATTGTGGCCAATATCGCTTTGGTGATTTTATTTACCCTCGTTTTAGGAATATTTACTTTCTCAGTTTTAGCACAGCAAAATATTGAATTAACGAATCCAACTTTAATTGGCTTTATCGCTGGACTGGTTCTAACGATGGGAATAAGCGTCGTTTTAATCTGGATTTATTACCGCTTAGTTTATGGATTTATCCTTAGAAGATTAGGGAAAAACCTGGAACAACTGCAAAACATAGAAGAGGGAAATTAATTAAAATCTCCCTCTCCTTTTTTTTAAATTCTTTAAAAAAAATTTTATAATTCTTTTCGCAAACGAGCTACCGGAATACTCAATTGTTCGCGGTATTTCGCAATCGTACGTCTGGCGATATTGTATCCTTTCTCTTTCAAAAGTCCAACTAGAGCGTCATCGGTGTGAGGTTTTCTTTTGTTCTCAGCGTCGATAATATCCATCAGGTGAGTTTTGATCTCTTTAGTCGAAACTTCTTCGCCATCATCATTCGTAAGTGAATCGGAGAAAAGACTTTTCAAATAAACAATTCCGTTTGGTGTATCCGCATACTTACTTTTTACAACTCTTGAAATCGTAGAAATATCAAATCCAGTAATATCTGCGACATCTTTTAGAATCATCGGTTTCAATGATTTGTCATCTGCCGTAATAAAATATTCTTTTTGCAACTGAACAATGGCTGAGATCGTTTGCAACAAGGTATTCTGACGCTGGTTGATCGCATCGATATACCATTTTGCCGCATCTAATTTCTGCTTAATGAAAAGCGCGGCCTGTTTATGTTCAGCCGATTTCTTATCATGAGAGTACGTTGTTAAAATATCTTTATACTCATCTGAAACTCTCAATGAAGGAGCATTTTTACTATTCAAAGAAGGAATGACATCAACTCCTTTGGGACCATTATCTTTAACGGTAATTAAAAAATCGGGGATAATTTCATTATTAATGGTGATCGTTTGCGTATCATAATTCCCACCCACTTTCGGTGATAATTTTGAAATCACTTCTAGGGCATCTTTTAAATCCTCTTCGTCGATATCATATTTCTGAATGATCTTATTGTAATGTTTATTCGTCAAAGCATCAAACTGATTTCTCAGGATGTTAGCCGCTAAGCTAACCGCTTTGTCGGCACTTACTTTTTTCTCAATTTGCAGCAATAAACATTCTTGCAAGCCTCTGGCGCCAACTCCTGAAGGATCTAATTTCTGAACGTAATTCTCTAAGATCTCCGTCACTTTTTCTGGTGTGGTAAAAAGTCCCTGTGAGAAAGCTAAATCATCAACCAACTGCTTTACTTCTCTTCTCAGATAACCATCGTTATCAAGATTTCCAATAATATACTCTGCGATCTTTAAATCGTCATCATCTACATTGGCCAAGCGAATTTGTTCTAAAAGATAATCGTATAAAGACTGTCCTTCGGTCAAGAGCGACTGGCTGTCGAACTCTTCATCATCAGCAGAATAATTATTTGCAGATGATTTATACGCTGGCTCATCATCAAAAATATATTCATTAACATCGAAATCGGTGTCAATACTTTCATTGCCTTCATCTTCGTATTTGTCATCCAGAGAATCATGATCATCCTCTTTATTTTCGTCCTGTACTTTTTCTAAAGCTGGATTTTCTTCGAGTTCGCGCTCCAATTCTTCTTCAAATTCGAGGGTGTGAAGTTGAATCAATTTCATCAATTGAATTTGCTGCGGGGCCAATTTCTGGCCAAGTCTCATTTGAAGATTTTGTTTTAACATCTTTTATTTTAAACTATATTTAAATTTCTAATTTTTCTGGATTTCTCCTGTTGTCCCAAAAAGACACTATTTCTATATACTTTTCAGAAACTTGATAATAAATTGAAAAATGCTTCAAAAAATTAATTTTGTGTGTTCCTTGAATATTTGTGGCGAGACCTGATGTTGGATTTTGAAGGATCACCTTCAATTTCTTATCAACTTCAGCAATTAATTTGTTAGAAAATGAATTTGATTTGTTACGTTTTGTCCAATAAATAAGAGTCTCATAATAATCATTTTCAGCTCTCGTTGCCCAAATTATTTGATGCATTCTCTTGCTTTTTTACTTACTTCTTCTGCTGAAGTAAATCTTCCGGCCTTTATATCTTCAATCCCTTCATCAATCAATTTCTTTTGCCAATCTTGTAATTCCTCTACTTCCACTCCACTTTTAAAACGAATTTTCATTTCTTCTAAAAGTGATTTCAAAATACTCAATTGTTTTTGATTTTCAGGGTACACAATTAAATTTTCCATCTTAATGCTTTTATCAAAGTTAACTAAAAATTAAAACTCTGCAGTATGAGGTGTTCTTGGGAAAGGAATTACGTCTCTGATATTGGTCATTCCGGTCACGAAAAGAATTAGTCTTTCTAATCCAAGTCCGAAACCAGCATGCGGAACCGAACCGAATTTTCGCGTGTCCATATACCACCAAAGCTCCTCTTCATCAACGTTCATATCTTTCATCTTGGCTTTCAAAACATCGAATTTATCTTCTCTTTGTGAACCTCCGATAATTTCACCAATTCCTGGGAATAATACATCCATGGCAGCAACGGTTTTTCCGTCTTCGTTCAGTTTCATATAGAACGCTTTGATCTCTTTTGGATAATCAAATAAAACTACTGGACACTCAAAATGTTTTTCTACTAAGAAACGTTCATGCTCACTTTGCAGATCTGCGCCCCAAGCATCAATAGGAAACTGGAATTTTCCTTTCTTATTTTCTTTAGAGTTTCTCAGAATCTCAATTGCTTCGGTATACGAAACACGTTTGAATCTTTTCTGAATTACATTCTGTAGCTTTTCTAATAAACCTTCTGAAGCTCTGTCTTTCTCCGGTTTTTGTTTTTGCTCATCTGCAAATCTTTTATCTAAAAACTCCAGATCATCTTTGCAATTCTCTAATACATAATTGATCACATATTTTAAGAAATCTTCTGCAAGATCGATATTGTCTTCTAAATTATTAAAGGCAACCTCGGGTTCTACCATCCAGAATTCTGCAAGGTGACGGGTGGTATTAGAATTTTCAGCACGGAAGGTTGGACCAAACGTATAAACTCTTCCTAAGCCCATCATGGCCGTTTCTACGTTCAATTGTCCGGAAACAGTTAAGTTTGTTTTCTTACCAAAAAAGTCCTGCGCGAAATCGATTGCTCCATTTTCATCGCGTGGAATTGCATCCAGATCAAAGTTCGTAACGCCAAACATTTCTCCCGCTCCTTCTGCATCTGCACCGGTAATAATCGGCGTGTTCATGTAAAAGAATTGGTTTTGATTAAAGAACTGATGAATCGCAAAACTCACCGAACTTCTCACTCTGAAAACTGCACTGAATAAATTGGTACGGAAACGCAAATGCGCCTGCTCACGCAAAATCTCTAACGAATGTTTCTTTGGTTGAAGGATGGTCTTGTCTCTTTCTTCGGTAAAGTTATCTCCTAAAATGATAATTTTTTTTGCGATAATTTCGATGTTTTGTCCAGCTCCCTGGCTTTCGACCACTTCACCTACAATTTTCAATGACGCAGCATTGCTGATATTTTTAAGAATGTTTTCATCAAATTGTTCAAAGTCAACAACCACCTGTAAATTGTTGATGGTCGAACCGTCATTCAAGGCGATAAAGCGGTTGGAGCGAAATGCTCTTACCCAACCTTGTACGGTGATATCATGATGAATTAGTTTTTTATAATCTCCTAATAATTCTTTAATAGTCGTTCTCATTCGTATATATTCAATTTTATTTGGATTTCCAGAAATTATAGCGTTCCGAAAATAAGACCATGTCTTACTGCAAACTTACTAAAAATTGGCGTAAAATTTGCTCTTGCGACAAAATTATCACAAAAAAAACGCTCCATTCAGAAGCGTTTGTGATGTTAAAAAACAGATTCCAATTCATCCTTATTTTTTAAAGTTTTAACAGAACTGAAGCTTCAGCTGATAAAACATTAAATTGATTCGGAAGCTTGTTTTTATACCATAAACCGTACGGTGCATAACTCACTTTGATTCCAAATCCTACTTTTCCTTTCCAAATTCTAAGACCTTGTCCGAACTGCAATGTCGAAAAGGATTCTACATCAGCTGCAATTTGGATCGTATTGGGATTTTCCGGTTCTATTGGTTCATCATCTGGAATATCTTTTCCATCAAAAAACAAAGTACTAAAAGTCAACTCGCTGATCCATTCTAATTCTTGGTTCTGTATAGAAAAAGGTTTAATAAGTCTGCCACCCATATTGAAAAAATAAACTTTAGATTCTATAGTATAAACAACTTCATTTTTTCCATATTCAAATTGATACATTGAAGAAGACGTTTTAAAAGCTCCACCCAATTCTAATCTCGCAGCATCTTCAATTGGAAATCGATACCAAAATCCTAAACTCGCTGCACCATTATTTTTCAAAATCTGATTCGATTGATCATAACCGACAGCAGCCTCTACGACAAACTTACGATCCCGCAAATCATTTTTTGTTTGAGCCTGAAGAGAAATCATTCCCAATAATATTAAAACTAATTTCATGGCTTAAAAATTAATCAGTGGTAAAGTCCGTTTTGCATTTCTATTCCAGAAACCGAGTTGGAATCCCTTTCTATCTTTCGTTTTATTAATGAGTCCAATTTGAATTCCTTTCAGTTTTGTAGATCTGTTATAAAGTCCAACCTGCAAACCATTTCCGTTTCCAATATCATTAACAATTCCCAGTTGAAGACCATTAAATTTCCCGGCTGAATTTGACAGCGCAACCAAAATCCCGTTTGCTGTTTCTGCAGAATTATTGAATCCTGAAATATGAAGACCATTTAATTTTCCTGAATTATTATTGAACCCGTTGAGGGCAATTCCATTGGTTTCCTGTGCAATATGATACATCGAAAGCCCGACACCATTGAGCGTTTTTCCGTCAGTCATTCCGCCCGTTGAGAGATGAATCCCATTGATGGTAACCGTTTCAGCGCCGTCTTTCGGAACTTCAATTTCCTTTGGAGCTAACATATAAATCAAAGTGATCGGATTTAACTGAACATTAATTCCTGCGATTTTCTGCGTTTGATAATCATCGAAAATACCCAAGTTAAGTCCCGCTGTATTTTTAATTTCTTGAGACGGATTCAAAGTGATCAATTGTGTTTTTATTGGCATTTGATAAGAATCCTGCCCAAACAGTAAAATGCCAAATAGTAAATACGCTGTTAAAAATAATCTCGTTTTCATAATCATTGTTTTAAAATTATACTTCAAAAGTAGAAGCAAACCCAACCACTCTAAATGTGAAATAACATTAATAATTTTAATACATTTGTGAAAATCGCAAATATGTATCAGGAACTTTTACTAAAGGAAATCAGAAAGAAAATTGGAGAAAAATCGCTGAATGATGAAATTGCAAATATTTTGAACATCAGTTATGATGCCGCACACCGACGCACCTCTTTGAAATCAAAGTTCTCTTTGGAGGAAAGTGTGAATTTGGCAAAGTACTATAATATATCGCTGGACCGATTTATCGCCAGCGATAATACGGTGATCGCCCAAAAGACAAAACCGATCCGAACTTCTACCGATCTTTTAAACTATTTTCAGGACGCTTTGATTTTACTCAATGATTTCAAACTGAATCCAGAAACGAAAGTTTACTATTCGGCGAAAGACATTCCGTTCTTTTACACGATCTCTAATTCTGTCTTATCAAAATTCAAATTATTTGTGTGGATGAATTTGCTGAACGAAAAAGATTTTATGACGCCATTCAGCGATTTTCAACTGGAGAAATATGCAGACAAAAGTGCAGATCTAAAAACCCTGTACGAAAATTTAAATGTCATTGAAATCTGGAACAGCACGACGATGTCGAGTATTTTAAATCAGATCTCTTTCTACACCGAAATTCAACTTTTGACCAAAAAAACAGCGATTATAATTTTACAGGAATTAAAAGATCTCATCAGAAACATCGAAAAGAAAGCCGAAGATGGCAGTCAAAAATTTCAGATCTACGCGCACGATCTGCTGATTTTAAACAACAGCATTTTATTTGAAAGTGAAGAGAAATCTTCGCTGTTTGTACCGTTCAACATGTTTGGATATATGATGACCGACGATAAAAGTACGTGTGATGATGCGCTCAATTTCTTTCAGCATCAAATCAAAAACTCGACTTCACTCAATTTTTCCGGTCAGCGTGACCGCAAAAAATTCTTTAATAAAATGATTGAAAATATTGAAGTTTTGGAAGGCTCGATGAGATAACCCAATCTGACCCGACTTGATGATGATATTTACCTATTTTCATTTGAATCATCGTACCGCTTCGCTAGGTTTGAACGGAGCTCTTTTTATGGAACGCAGTGGAATGAAAAAGCAGGAATCTTTCGACAAGTTCAGGATAAACTCAGGCGAAAATTGTCACCCAAGAAACCAAGAACAACTTACTCGTCTTTCTTCGACGGAATCAAGAAAACATCCATCAAACCTTCTGGCAACGACATTTTGATAAATTTCTCTTCCCGGTTTAATTCCAGAATCCAATCTCTGATGATCGGAATAACGATCTGTTTACCAGCCAAACCAAGCACGAAATAATGCTGACCGGTTTGATCATTAATTGTTTCAATAATTCCACAGGATTTACCATCTTCTTCACGGATCTCAAACCCGACAACTTCGTGATAATAGAATTTATTTCCCGTCAGTTTCGGTAAGCCCGAAAGCGGCAGATAAACATCTTTTCCCACTACCTGATCGACCAAGGCTTCGGTGGAATTTTTGAAAGAGACAATCAGCGTTTCACCTTTGCTCCAGGATTGTTTGGCAATGAAAAAAGGCACCAATAATCCGTTGATATCAACAAATATGGAGGATAATTTAGAATACATTTCAGGTTGGTCGGTATCCAGTTTCAGGAATACATTTCCGTGTAAACCGTGTCGGCGCGTAATTTTACCTAAAAAATAGCAATCTTCTTTTTTCATGATGCAAATATAAATGGTTTTAAAATAATAGAGACGTCAAAAATGACGCCTCCATAATTTTTCAATAAGAAATTGTATTAAGCTTTAGCTTCGTCAGCACCTTCTTCAGTTGCTTTCTCGTCGCTTCCTGCTATTTTCTCAGTTACGTTTGCTACTGCTTCTTTTACAGAATCAACAGCTCCTTCAACTGCAGCTGCTGCTCCACCTAAAGTTTCTGCAACATTTTCTACAACAGATTTATCTTCTGCAGGTGCCTTAGCTGCTTCTTCAGCTGCTTTTGCTTCTGCGATTTTAGCATCTTCTGCTGCTTTTTCTTCTGCTAATTTAGCATCAGCTTCAGCTTTCGCATCGTCAACTAATTTTTGTGCAGCGTCTAATCTACCTTGGTTTACTTTGGCTTCAGCTTCTAAAGCTGCTTTTTTAGCATCATCTTTCGATTTTGCCAAACCGTCTTTTTTACCAAGAACTTGTTTGTCTTTTCCTTCTAACCAAGCTGCAAATTTGCTATCTGCTGCTTCTTGATCAAAAGCGCCTTTTGCAACTCCACCTTGTAAGTGTCTTTTGTAAAGAACTCCTTTGTAAGAAAGAATAGCACGAGCGGTGTCAGTTGGTTGCGCTCCATTTTCTAACCATTTTACTGCAGAATCAACATTAAGTTCAATAACTGCTGGGTTGGTAATTGGATTGTAAGTACCGATTTTTTCGATGAATTTACCATCTCTACTTGCTCTTGCATCGGCAACTACGATGTGGTAGAAAGGTTTTCCTTTTTTACCGTGTCTTTGTAATCTAATTTTTACTGACATAATTGTTTGAATTTGTGGGAACTCGTCCCGATTAATTGATGGGAACTCGTCCCGGTTATTTATAAGGGTGCAAAGATAATCAATTTTCTTAATTCGACAACGTCAAAATTAAATATTTACGCCTGAATATTATTATTTTTTAGGAGCCAGGAACCTGCTTTCACTGCTCGCTTCCCGCAGCCACTTTCCCTTCGCTTGGGAGAGCTCAAACAGGCCGTTCAATCAGGGCTAAAAATCCCGCCTAAAAATGAATCCAGATTCTAAATTCACCATTAAGATTTCATTGAGAAGTTAATACAACGAAGAATTCCTAGGTAAAATTAATGGCGCAATCCTTTTTTGCACTTTGCACTCCGCTTCAGCTTTTTTAACTTTTGGGATTGAACAATAAATAGTTTCGTGATCGTACTTTTAAAAGTATTGATAAGAATTATAACAAAATAAGTAAATTTGCGTGTGCATATACAAAAAGAAGATTTAACCGAACTCGAATTTCCCGAACTGTTAGCGGAGATTTCCCCCTTTGCTTTTTCACCTAAAACGAAAGAAAGAATTGCCGCAATTCGGCCTTTTGATATTGAAGATGCAGAAATTTCATTAAAGAAAACAGCAGAATATTTATCGAGTTTTGAAAGCGATAACGCTATTCCTTTCAGTGAATTTGAAGATATCGACGAAGAGCTCAAGCTGATGCTGATTGAAAATTTCAGATTAGATAACGCGGCTTTTCTCAAAATAAAAAGCCTGACGGAACAGATCGCCAGACTTCAGAAATTTTATCCAGCTTATGATGGTTTATTCCTAAAGCTCAATGACGATGTTAAAGATTTGGAATACCGCAAAGAGATCATCGACAAGATCGACAAAGTTTTCAATCGTTTTGGCGAAGTGAAAAGTGATTCATCACCCATTCTAAAACAATTACGTGGCGATATCTCTCATGCTAAAAAAGCGATCCAGGAAAACTTCAACCGAGCACTCACTGGACTTACTTCTACGGAGTATTTAGATGACATTAAAGAAAGCATTGTTGATGACCAAAGAGTTTTAGCCGTAAAGTCAGCTTATAAAAAAAGAGTTCCAGGTCGGGTCTTAGGACTTTCAAAAACCGGATCGATTACTTATATTCAGCCTGAATCGGTGGTAAAACATCAATTCAAATTAAGAGAAGATATTGAAGAAGAGAAAAAAGAAGTTGATAAAATATTGCGAAAACTGACTTTTGAGATTTCAGAATTTCAACCTCAACTGTATTCTTATCAGAACTATATTTTTGATTTAGACATCATCCGGGCCAAAGCGAAATTCGCACATAAAGTGGGCGGAATATTACCCAAGATCAACCGTCACCGCACGATGCGATTGGTGAATGCTTTTCATCCGTTGTTGCTGATTAGAAATCAGGTTGAGAAGAAAAAAATCTTTCCGCAGACTTTAACATTAACTGAACAGAATCGCATTCTCTGTATTTCCGGACCGAACGCCGGTGGAAAATCGATAACTTTGAAAACGGTTGGTTTACTGCAGTTAATGATTCAGAGCGGAATTTTAGTTCCTGTTCATCCGAGATCTGAAATGTTTTTCTTTGAAAAATTAATGACCGATATTGGCGACAATCAATCCATCGAAAATCACCTTTCAACTTATTCTTCCCGTCTTAAAAAAATGGCGAAGATCATCAAAGAAGCCAACTCAAAAACACTATTGCTCATCGATGAATTCGGTACCGGTTCTGATCCTGAACTGGGTGGCGCTTTAGCTGAAAGTTTCCTGGAGTTTTTCTACGACAAGAAAAGCTTTTCGATCATTACAACCCATTACACTAATATCAAACTGGTTATTGAGCAACTTCCGAACGCGACGAATGCAGCCATGCTTTTTGATGAATACTCGCTCGAACCTCTTTATAAACTAGAGGTCGGACAAGCCGGAAGTTCCTTTACTTTTGAAGTTGCGGAGAAAAATAAAATTCCGAAATTCATTATCGAGTCTGCGAAGAAAAAAGTGGAACATGATATCTTGAATCTTGATAAAACGATCGTGAAGTTACAACAGGAAAAATTTGAGGTCGAAAAAATCAAAACTGATTTAGCAGAAAAAAGAGATTCAACTCAAAATAAAAAAGAGAACCTAGAAAAACTGAATGATCAGTTGGAGCAAAAACTTTTTAATTTTCAAAAACTGTATGAAGACGAGCACCGAAAATTACAGTTTGGAAATAAGATCGAAGGTTTTATTGATTCTTATGTAAAAGGAAAAACGCGAAAATTGGTGGTCGCAGATTTCGTCAAAATCCTGGAACAGGAAAAGTTCCGAAAGTTGGGCGCTGATAAAGATGAAAATAAAAAACTGCAAGTCGTTAAACGAAAAATCACGCAACAGTTAAAGAAAGTTGATGTTCAGGAAAAGATCGTCGAAACCAATGAAAAACTGGAAGACAAACGTCAAAAAGAACGCGCCGTCTGGATGAAAGTTGGACAACGTGTACGAATTCCCGGCTCAACAAGCGTGGGAACCATCGAAAAGATTGAGAAGAACGGTAAAGTTTCGGTGAATTACGGAACTTTTAAAACAAAAATTAGCGGTGATGATTTGGAAAGGATTTAGGGTAATTTTAAATGATGAATTCTAAATTTTAAGTGATGATTGTAGAATATCAAATTAACGAAAGGGAATTTATCATACTAAAATTCTTACTACTTTTCAGAAGGCCTTTAACAATTATCGTATGCACGGTAAGCATAATTTTATTCCTACTTGATTTCAGAAAATACATCGTTTTCAATTATCCAGTTGAAACGATCTATGCATCACTATTTTTATTTATTTGGTGTTTTATATTGATTCCAATTTATTGTTACATTAAGTTTAAAAACGAGTATCAATCTACCAAATTAATTTCCCAAAAAACAATTAGTGAAATAGATGATCATAAGATTTGCGACACTACAGAAACTTTTAAAACTGAAACTTCATGGGAAAATATACATAAGGTTAAAGAATTAAAAAACTGGTTTTTGTTTTATTTTAGCAGCGATCTTTTTGGCTTTGCGCCTAAAAGGGCTTTTTCTGAAACTCAAATAATTGAACTTAGAAAATTAATTATAAGTAAGAACGTAAAATCAGATTTACGCCAAGATTAACTCAATAACAATACATTATTCCTGCAACTTCCCTTCATCCAAAGCTTTCTTCAGCAAAAAATCAAATGCTTCACCCATCTCTAAAGAAGCTCTCTTAACGGCTTTGCCAACAATATTTTCCACTTGATTTACTTTTACCTCAGCTTCTGTCCAGCTTTTGGCAGAACCGTAAACATTCAAGAGGAAAGGCATGATGCGATCTACAGCACAGGCAAAAATAGCGTCAGGAGTTTCTTCAGCTTCGAACTCCATCCAAAGATTTAGAAAGTCAGAACTTAAAGGTTCATCTAGAATTCCGAAAGTGTTTTTGGCAGCCTGTAATTCGCGATCGTACTTCCCTGTCATGGCGCTTTCATCAAAAATAAAGGTATCGCCCGCTTCGATTTCTACCACATCATGAATGGACAGCATTCTGATGACTCTTAATAAATCGATCTGCTCTTTATCTTTTGCATAAGGCAAAAGGACTTGCGCAAACACCACAATTTGCCAGCTGTGTTCAGCCGTATTTTCTCTGCGGGAATCATCAAGGTTGAAGTTTCTTCGGTTTACTTTTTTCAAAGCATCCAAAGCGAGAATAAACTGAATTTCTTTTTCTAAAATCATGCGGCAAATTTCGGAAAAAAAGAGAGAGTAGCGTTTTTTAGAGAGAAGAAATAAACGAAGATATTTTAGAAGTTACTTGCTGGTTATTTGACGAATGATTAAATGAATTGTAGAAAGTCAAAATTTATTTTTAATCATTCTTTTGAATAGCTTCAATATGTTCCGGTAAGATTGAATTTTCTAATACTGGATCCTCAAATTTATAAACGCTTAACACCCCGGATTGTTCGTAATAAGCATGTTCAACTTCTGATAAAAACTTGATTCCTTGCTGTCTTAAAAGCATATAGACTTCATTTTCATCAATATCATCCTCAGTAAAATTTTCTTTTAAAAGACGGCCGTTTTCTACCAATTTCATCACTTTTGGATCGGTTACTTTTCTCACCGTTTCATATTTGATCCCAACATAAACGTATAACTTTTGAAAAGCTGCAATTAAAGTGATCACCGTAATCGGAATCGAAAGCGGAATATCTGGATAAAACATGGCATCGCCAACGGCACTTCCCATGGCTACAATTAACAGAACGTCGGCGCTACCCAAACCTCCTACCACGCGTTTACCAATCCACCTGATCATAAAAATGGTGTAGACCATAATGATGATGACTCTTAAAATGATTTCTAAATAGATCATCAGAGTGAAATCTCCAAAAAGCATTTTGCCCAAATCAAAAGTATATTCGCTTGCTTCAACCATCGGTCTGAAATTTAGATTAATAATTTGCTAAAAATTAATACTATCAAATATTAAGCAAAAAATAAAATGAGGTGGTAATTATTTAGTCTAGCCGTGATTAACCTTGTGAAGGTTCCAAACCTTGACAAGGTTTTTTGAAGCTGAAAAAGAAGACGAAGACTAACTTTGAAAAAATCAGTTGAAAACCTCAATAAGAAACTTGGGAACTAATTAATCTTTTTTACTTTGATAAAGTTTTTTAAATTTCATCCCGATTAACACTAAATTAAAGAAGCTAATTTTTAAATTAGTGTTAGAATAAATGTGGGACCACAGTGGGACTTTATCTAAAGACAAAAAAAAAGCGTCTAGTTGTTAAACTAAACGCTTGGTTCTTTTAAAAAAAGTGGTCTCTCCAGGAATCGAACCAGGGACACATGGATTTTCAATCCATTGCTCTACCAACTGAGCTAAGAGACCTTTCGTTAATTGAGTGGTGCAAAAGTAACAACTTTATCCTTATCTCCCAAATCAAATCCGATTATTTTTAATAAAAACTGCAATATTATTGATTATCAGCATCATTATTTTCTTCCCGCCTGATTTGTTCACTCATTTCTTCCAGCACTGGCTTGATTGTGCTTTCTGGCAATTCGCTAATTCGAATATACATCAACCCATCAATTGCATCATTAAAACTGGGATCTACATTGAATGAAATCACTTTCGCATTCTGCTTGATGTATTTTTTAATGAGAACCGGCATTCTCATTTCTGGCTCTAGATCGTCAATAATTTTATCCAGTTTATTTAAATCAGATTCTACCTCATCAAAAAAGAGATGTTTATCACGATCCTTTAATTTTACTTTAAAGTCATGTTTAGGATGAATGTATTGAGCTACAGCAGAATCGTAATAGTGAGATCGCATAAACTCGATCATCAGCGATTTTGAAAATTCCGAGAATTTATCGGAAATACTCACACCTCCCATCAGGAATTTGTGCTCAGGATTTCTTAAGCAAACATGAACAATACCACGCCACAAAAGGAAAAGCGGTAATGGCTTCTGCTGATATTCTGAAGAAATATAAGCTCTTCCCATTTCAATGACTTTCCGAAAGAACGGTCGAAGTTCTGGATCAAACTCAAAAAGAGAACTGGTGTAAAAACCATCAATACCATGCTTTTTCATTACTTCGCAACCCAAAGCCATGCGGTACGCTCCGGCTAATTTCTTGGCTTGACTGTCCCAAAGAAAAAGATGATGGTAATGTTCGTCATATTCATCGAGATCAAACGGCAAATTGCTGCCTTCACCAATTTTTCTGAAGGTCAGTTCACGCTGTCGTCCGATCTCCCTCATAATCGACGGAATATCGTTGTAGCTGGCGAAAAAGACTTCATAATTCCCATTCCGGAAAAGCATTTTATCATTTTTGCTGAGCGCTTCTATTTCGGCGACGATATCTTGAGTAGGTGTTTCATCAATGATATTCTGAACCACATTTTCTTCTTTAAGCAAAGGAAAATTAAGACGCAGATTGGGAATATTTAAGCGATCTGCCAGCGATTTTCTTTTCTCATAATAAGACTTCAGCAAATGAATTTTCTTTTGTAGAAATTCACCCATTTCTTCGATGCTGTCATGATCTTCTAAAACCTTTACGGAAACTGGCTTGCCGAGCCGAACCCGAATAGGTTTTTCTCTTTTATGCATCATTTCTGATGGCAACAAGAGTGTTTGTAAATTAGGATGAAGCTTTGCCATCTGATAAAAAAGCCGGCTGTTCTTCGCATGAAAATACATCGGAACGACTGGAACCTTTGCCATTTTAATCAACTTTAAAGCAGGCTTCTCCCACTTCTTATCTAAAATCTCACTAAATTCATTATTTCGGTTAGAGACTTCACCCGCCGGAAAAACACCAATACAGCCGCCCTCTTCTAAATGTTTTAAACTGCCACGCATTCCAGCAGCACTACTCTTGAGTTCTTTCCTGTTTTCAAAAGGATTTACAGGAATCACATAAGGCTTCATCGGTTCTATTTTCTCCAGTAGAAAATTTCCCATGATTTTGAAATCAGGACGGATTTCTGTAAGAATCTTAGTCATCAAAATACCATCAATCGCTCCCAAAGGATGATTGGAAACTAAAATAAACGGACCTGTTTTAGGAATTCTCGCCAAGTCTTCTTCAAAGACAATATATTTCAAACCACGTTCTCGTACGAAAGAATCGAAGAAATCTTTTCCGACTTTATTTTTTAAAACGTCGTATAATTTATTGACTTCATCAATTTTCGTCAAACGCATAATTGCCGACGCCGCTGGATTCTTTAAAAACCCTAATTTGCTTAAACCTGAAGCTTTAATCAAATCAATTTTAGAAATTAAACTCATGGGCAATTAGTTGGTGATAACCTGTATTGTTTTTTGTGAAATCTGTTCGATCAAAATAGTTCTACCCTGATAAAACTGATTCAACTGCTCTAAATTAGCATTTCTTATCGTATAAAGTGAAACGTTTTTAATAATCTCAGTATTAAATTCTTTTTGAAGTTCCTCGTCCAGCGCGCCAATCGTCCCGTACATATCTTCTAAACAAAGGTCTAAGGAAATCGCCGAATTCTGCATCAAAGATATTTTAATTTTAAACTTCGCAAGGAGCGAAAAAATTTGACTCAAATGTTCTTCTGCAATAAACGAGAAATCACGCGTTGCAATTCTCAGCAAATGTTGATTCTCTTTTAAAATAAAAGATTCTTTCTGACTTCTTTCTTCATAAGCGCCAACTCTGGTTCCGGAGTTTTTAGGTTCCAAAAAAGACTTCACGTAAAAAGGAATATTTTTCTGTTTAAGAGGTTGTAAGGTTTTCGGGTGAATTACCGAAGCACCGTAATAAGCCATTTCAATTGCATCTTCATAAGAAATCTGACTTAGAAGCGAAACATTTTCAAATTTTCTTGGATCGCCAGTCATCACTCCTGGAACATCTTTCCAGATCGTCATGGCTTCGGCATTCAGACAGTAAGCAAAAATTGCGGCCGAATAATCAGAACCTTCTCTTCCCAAAGTCACGGTAAAATTATTATCATCAGAACCGATAAATCCTTGCGTCACATAACATTGATGCTGATTCAGAGCCGACATATTCTTTTCCGTTTCTTCCCAGTTGACGTTTCCTTCACGGTAATTGCGATCGGTTTTTATAAAATCGCGCGAATCACACCAAGTGTTTTCAAACTGAATATCATTCAAATACTGACTTAATATTTTAGAAGAGATCAATTCGCCACAACTCACGACCTGATCGTAAACAAAGTTATAATTAGGTGATTTATTGCGTCTTAAGAAAGATTCGATATCACTAAAAAAGATAGAAATCTCGTTAAAAACGGGATGGTTTTCAGTAAATAAATCCTGAGAAATTTCTAAATGTTTGAGCTTTACTTTTTCAATTTCAGCTTGGTAATCGGTTTTGGCAAAATAGTTTTCGACCACTTTCTCCAGAGCATTGGTTGTTTTTCCCATGGCAGAAACCACGACCAGACAACTCTCAAAACCCTGTGTTTCTAAAACCAGGGCCACATTTTTTACACTTTGCGCATCTTTTACCGAAGCACCTCCAAACTTAAAAACTTTCATCTAAATGATTCATCGTCAGTATTTTATTTCCTTCAGAATTCAACGCTGCGAAAATTACCAACCGTCAAAATTATTAATTCTCAACGAATAAAAAAAACTTGCCTTCAGATTAAAACTTAGAAACAAAAAATTACTCAAAAACAAAGACTGACTTCTGTCATTTAATCAAAAGTAATGCTGTTAAATTCAAAGAATTTTACGAAATTTGTAAAAACCCAAAAAGCAACATAATGTCAGATCAGTCGTTCCAAACCCTTGGTGAATTTATCATCGATAAACAAGAAGATTTTTTATATTCTACCGGTGAATTATCGCGCCTCCTCAGCGCCATTCGTTTAGCCTCGAAAGTGGTCAACAGACAGGTCAACAAAGCAGGAATTGCCGATATCATTGGTAAAGTCGGTAGCGAAAACATTCAAGGTGAAGAGCAACAAAAACTGGATGTTCTGGCGAATGAGATTTTCATCGAAGCACTTTCTCAAAGAGAAGTAGTTTGTGGAATCGCCTCCGAAGAAAATGACGACTTTATAGAAATCAACACGCACTCTAATGCACACCTGAGTAAATATGTGGTTTTAATCGATCCTTTAGATGGTTCTTCAAATATCGACGTGAATGTTTCAGTAGGAACAATTTTCTCTATTTACAGAAGAGTTTCAGAACCTGGAACGCCAGTGGTACTGGAAGATTTTTTACAAAAAGGCGTAAACCAAATCGCTGCAGGATATGTGGTTTACGGTTCATCGACAATGATTGTATACACGACTGGAAACGGCGTGAATGGTTTTACACTCGATCCAAGTTTGGGAACGTATTATCTTTCTCATCCAAATATGCAATTTTCCAGAACGGGTAGCATTTACTCCATCAACGAAGGAAATTATATCAAATTTCCGCAAGGCGTAAAAGATTATATCAAATTTTGCCAACGTGAAGAGGACGATCGCCCTTACACTTCCCGTTACATCGGAAGTTTGGTTTCTGACTTTCACCGAAACATGATCAAAGGTGGAATTTATATTTACCCTTCAACGTCGCAATCACCTAACGGAAAACTTCGACTTTTATACGAATGCAATCCAATGGCTTTCCTGGCAGAACAAGCTGGTGGAAAATGCACCAACGGTTTCCAGAGAGTGATGGAAATTCAGCCAACCGAACTGCACCAGAGAGTTCCCTTCTTCTGCGGAAGTTACGACATGGTAGAAAAAGCAGAAGAGTTCATGAAAAATGCTCATCCAGAAGCATAACTTTTAGAAGCTGTCTCCCGCTATCCGCTGTATCTTTTTGTTTTTCTGTAAAAAACAAAAAGGATGTCGCTTCTATCGGGGCTAGGGTGAATCGCTGTTCATAAAAAACCACGCAAATAGACCACTCTGTATGGAAGGAGTAAATATCAAAAGAGCGTTGCCAAGTGACCATTCTGTTTTAACTCAAATCACAATAGATGGTAAAGCATTTTGGGGCTATTCAAAAGAGCAATTATCGAACTGGGAAAATGATTTGACCATAACAGAAAAATATCTTCTAGAAAACGAAACTTATAAATTGATTTTAAACCATGAAATAATCGGTTATTATTCGTTTTTAAAACTAACTGAGAATCACTTAAAATTAGATTATTTATTTTTATTTCAAAACTTCATCGGCAAAGGATTTGGTCAACTTTTGCTCAATGATTTTCTGGAAAGAGCAAAAAGAATGAACATCATCGATATCATTTTAGAGGCTGATCCGAATGCCGAAAATTTTTATAAAAAATTTGGATTCGTAACTTACGACCAACGGGAATCTTCTATCAACGGACGGTTTCTACCACAAATGAAATTAGATTTTAATTAAATAATCTGATACTTTCTCTTCTATTTACATACTATGAAAACAGCAACTTTTAAACAATATATTTTAGAATTCAAACAAGCCAGCGGAACTTCTCGCGGTGTCTTAACGACCAAAGAAACTTATTTTCTGGAAATCACCGAGGGCGATAAAAAAGGAACTGGCGAATGTGGCATTTTCCGTGGACTCAGTTTCGAAGATGTCCCGGAATATGAAGAAATGCTGCAATGGCTTTGCGATAATATCAACGAAAACAAAAAGGTTCTTAGAAAAGAACTGCTTCACTTTCCGTCAATTTGGTTTGGTTACGAACAGGCAATGTTGAATTTAAAAAACGGGGAAGATCTTTATTTCCCAGGAGAATTTTCTGAAGGATATTCCTCTTTAAAAATCAATGGATTGATTTGGATGGGCGACGCTGATTTCATGAAGCAACAAATTGAGGAAAAGATCAATGAAGGTTTCCAGTGTTTAAAATTGAAGATCGGAACGGATTGGAACTCGGAAAAAGAAATTCTGAAACAACTCCGCGCAAATTTTCCGAAAGAAGATTTAGAATTAAGAGTGGACGCCAACGGAGGATTTACTTTTGAAGAAGCCAAAGTTGTTTTACAGGAACTTGCAGATTTGGACATCCATTCTATAGAACAGCCCATCAAAGCTGGTAATATTGACCAAATGGCGGAACTTTGTAAGAACACTCCGACTCCAATTGCTTTAGATGAAGAACTGATCGGAGTTTTGAATTTTGATGATAAAAAAGAGCTTTTAGAAAAAATTAATCCACAATTCATTATTTTGAAACCATCTTTAGTTGGAGGCTTCTCGGGTACTGACGAATGGATCTCATTTGCGGAAAGTAAAAAGATTGGCTGGTGGATCACCTCAGCTTTAGAAAGCAATATCGGACTGAATGCCATTGCTCAATATACTTTTACTAAAAATCCAAAAATCCCACAAGGTTTGGGAACAGGCGGATTATTTACCAATAATTTAGAAACGAGATTGGTGCTGCATGGTGACGAACTGATGATGAGATAAATTCACATTATCAAAGTTGATTCCGAAAATTCGAGATTGACAAACTATGATTTTGTAATCTTGTTTAAAGTTTCTTCAAAATGTCTTTCACAATAAGATCGGCATGAATTCTAGAGTTTTCAATGAACCACAGATGCGTGTCTTTTCCGCCACAAACAACGCCGGCTAAATACAATCCAGGAACATTGGTTTCCATCGTATCTTCGTTGTAAAAAGGATTCAGACAATCGCCTTGAAGTTCAATTCCTGAATTTCTCAAGAATTCAAAATTCGGAAGATAACCGGTCATGGCTAAAACAAAATCATTTTCTATTTCATGAACTGTTTGATGCTCATCTTTAAAAATGATTGTTGTTTGTGTTATTTCCAAGACCTCAGCCTTAAAATGAGCAGCGATGTTGCCCTCTGCAATTCTATTCTCAATATCAGGTTTTACCCAATATTTTACGCTCTTAGAAATCTCGGCATGACGGATGATCATGGTAACTTCGGCTCCTTTTCGATAAGTTTCTAAGGCAGCATCCACCGCTGAATTACTGGATCCAATTACCGCAATTTTCTGATTAGCGTACGGATAGGGTTCAGAATAATAGTGTTTTACTTTCGGCAACTCCTCCCCTTTTACATTCATCTTATTCGGAATATCATAGAAACCGGTGGCAATAACCACCTTTTTTGCTGAATAAGTAGACTTCGAAGTTTCAATTAGAAAGTGTTCTTCTTTCGTAATTTTTAAAACCTCCTCATATAAATTGATACTGATATTTCGATGACGTGAAATTCCCTGATAATATTCCAAAGCATCTCTCCGACCAGGTTTTGGTGAAGTGGTAATAAAAGGAATATCGGCAATTTCAAGTTTATCTGCAGTAGAAAAAAAAGTCATGTACAAAGGATAGTTGTAAAGCGAATTTACAATCGTTCCTTTTTCAATAATGAGATAAGAGAGTCCCGCTTTTTGAGCTTCCAGAGCGCAGTTTAAACCAATCGGTCCGCCGCCAATGATGATGATATCAAATAATTTCATTGTGCAAAGATATTGAACTGAAATTTCCTAGGTGAAAAAATTCCAAATCTCTTTTATAAGTCATAATGGTTGATGTGGCTTTTAAATAGCATCCAATTGATCAACTTAGTTTCTATTTTTAACTAAAACCCAGCCGGTAAAAACTCTGCCGTCGGCTAAAGTCAAAACATACCAGTATGAATCCGTTGGCACCACACGGGATAAAGTTTGACCATTCCATTCTAAACGGCTTGCACTTTCCTGCTCGAAAACTTTTTCCTTGAACCTATTGAAGACTTTGATGTTGGTTTTCTCACCGTCGAAAACGTTGAGATCATCAATCACCCAAGTGTCATTGATACCATCGTCATTAGGAGTGAAGGCATTCTTAATATTTAAAACCAAACCTTTCTTAATAACGGCAGCACAGTCAGACCCTTCAAATTTTACATAGAAAGTGATAACGCCATAAGGCAGATTATAAAAAGCATTTGTTTCCTGATAGTTGATCCCATCAATAGAATACAGAATTTTTTTGCTTCCGGTGGCGATCACGGTGTAAGAGTTTCCGCTCGCCATTAAGTTCGTAATAACAGGAACTTCATAAACCTTAACATTGAATTCGGTAGTGAACGTACAGTTATTATAAGCGGTAACTTTTAAAGTATAAATGCCGGCGGTTTTTACCGATTTCAATTCTTTGGTCGTTGACACGATTTCTCCGGCTGGATTTTTCCATTCAAAAGCGATTAGATCCAGATTGGAAAGATCAGGTTTGATATCAACGAAACCTTCCGGACAGAAATAATAATCAGGTAAAGTAAACATTGGCGTTTTCTTTAACTTCAAATTGATTTCTACAAAACCTGGACAAAATCCTGCAGTATTAACTTTAACAAATATTTTTTGGGGTCCCGAGTTTTCTTTAAATAAGTAATTCGTCGGAGCGGCAATTTTATTCGTACCGTTATTCAAATCTAAGAAAGTCGGATAATATTCAAATGATGCGCTACCTGTGAAAATATCGTTTTCAAACTGCGTTAAATTCACATTTTCTTCGCCGTTATTTCCAGCATCGCAGGCATTAAGTAAAATAGGACCAGCATTATTAAAAGTGATTTTTGTCCCTAATCCAAAATCAATGTATGCGGTATCAAAGCAACCAGGGATATTTTCGACGCGTACCCAAATTCTGGTCACAGAAGGCGCAAAACTATATTTCTCTGGATTTAAAATTGGATTCGTATTATTATCAGCATCCGTTTTAGAAATGAAAAAACTAAAATAATTATCTGCACTTAGCGTGTAAACCATGCGATCGGTAAAATTGGTTAAATCCACATCGTATAATCCATCAAGATTAGCATCGCAAATATTTCCAATCGTCGAGTTCATTGCTTTTGGCGGAAGATATGTCTGCAGTTCGATAGGAGCTACAGAATAACAACCAATAGTTTTCGAAGTAAATCTTGCCCAAACTACCTTTCTGGAAATAATGGTAACGATTGTCGAAGAAATTTGTGTAGAAGCAATCCCAGCATTCGCAGCGCTTTGTGTTTCATAATAAGAAACTGTTATATCGCCAAGTGGATATGTATTTTCACTTTGAGCAAATAACTGCGGCAAAGCATCATTCAGATTAAATGATTCATTGAGATTAAATTCATAATCACATTTTTTGAGCTCTGCACTTTTTAAAATAATTACCGGTAAAAAATTCAGCTGAATATTTAAAGTACTCACTGAAAAACAACCGCTCGCAAAAGCTACTTTCACATAAACAATGCTGTTTTTAGGAATGACAAAGGTTTTAGGATTACCAATTAAACCTGTAAGAGAATTGTTGGTAGCGTTATATCCTGTATAATATTGAAACGTAACTGCCTCTGAACCGGTATAAATTTCAGTCTGAAAATTGGTAAGATCAAAAGGTTCCAATCCATCATTGTTATTATCGCAAACTGAATCCAATACAACCGAAACAGTTGTTTTAATCACTGGAGTTGAAACCAGATTCAATTCTATTTCAAATACATCAGAACAACTATAAGATTTAATTCTTACAAAAAGCTTCGCCGTATTCTGAACTTGAATTTGCGTAATTGCATTGTAATTATTCTTCGCGTCTGCAAGATTGGTAAAATAAGAGACGGTGCCATTTTGCGAGCCTACTATTTTACTACTCAAAGAGGACAGAATCATAGTTTCCTGACCATCATTATTAAAGTCACAAACCTCGAACTGAGATTGATTGATGATCACATGAACCAAATTGATCGTCAATGCTTTTACCGCATAACAAGCTGTCGCATCTGAAAATCTGACATAGAAAGTTTTAGAGATCAAATTACCATTTTCTGTGATCGTCTGCATATTTGAAATAGGATTTCTGTCTGCCTCGGCGTCTGCCATTGTTAAGAAGAAGCTGGTGGTAATTCCGACCGGAAGCTGAAGCAACATTGCTGGCGCGTAATCATTCAAATCAATATTGACATCATCAGTTCCATTAAAGCAAATATATTCTGTACGATCTTTCGATTCAATTTTTGTAAACTTAATTTTTAAGTTAACGGTCGCAATACTGAAACAGCCACCGGGATCCTCAACCCTCACAAAAACCTGATATTGGCCATCTTTAATAGTGATCACAGGCATGCCGGTTCCCGCATATGCATCTTGGTAAGTCGCATAAACGGTTGTTTTCACATTTGGATCTGAAGTAACCAGAGGTCCCAGAACTCCATTTAACGGAAAAAACTCTGTATTATCAATCAAATAATCACAGGTCGCGTATTCATAGTCTACGGGAGAATTTACGGTGGGCGAAGCTTTGAAATTAATGGTGATTGGTCCAAAAGTCTGACTGCAGGTTGATGTTTTATAAGTGACATACAGCTTTGCATTGTCTACCAGATTAGCCGTTGTGATTTCATTGGTATTATTATCAGCATCGGTTTGGGACAGAAAATAATGAATACTTCCGTTAATCGGAGAAGCAAATAATTTACTGTTGAGCAGCGATAATTGGTAATTATTTTCTACATTATCATTATTAATATCACAGATATCAACGTTTGACGTCAATAAACTTTTAGAAATAAGATTAAGATTTAAAACAGCTGTTCTAAAGCAATTGGGATCAGACTGATTTTGGACACGAACGTGGAAAACTTTATTGCTGCTCAAAACAAAATTTGTCGGTTGCGGATTAACATTATTCTGAGCATCACCTAACGAATTATGAAAAGTAAAATTTAAACTGGCTGGATTTTGAGGAGTTAAATCAGCTAGATAATCCTCCAAATTAACATTGAAAGTATTGTTTCCACAGAAAATTTTAATAAAGTTTTTGGCTAAAGGAAAGTCCGATGCAAAAGTTACAGCAGAGGTATCTAGTAAAACATAATTGAGATTTCCACAGACGGGATAAGAAACTTTAACGGTAAAAATCTCATTCTTTGTTGGACACACATTAATCGTCTGTCCCGAGCCTACCATTTGATTAGCAGTATTAAACCAAGAAACTTGTGGAATGATTGCGTTGCCATTTGGTGTAAATTTCCACGCTTCATTTTGTGCTGCCCAGATACCAGAATTTCTATCTGCTGGCGAGTAGCCGACTGTTGACTCTGAATTGATAATTCCGATCAGGGAATTTTTAAATTTTGCTTCTGAACAAAGTTCTGGTTTATTTTCAACAAAGACCTCAACAATATTTGATCCTTCGGAAAGAACGATTTGGGAAGTCACGGTTTGAGCGCACCCCAACACTCTTCCTTTGTAGAAATTGACCACCAGTTTTCGACAAGGTGCCGTTCCGATGATGCTGTAATAAACTTCAGAATCATCATTCTTAGAAAAAACCAAATCACTGAAGACACCAAAAATACTGTTTTTTGGCAGCGTAATACTCGGATTTAATTCCTCAACATTCGGATAATTAACTTTCCCTAACTGCGAACTGTCAAAGGTAAGAACGCCGTTACTGCCGACGATAACCTTGTTGTAATTGTTACCGAAATAACAAAAATTAAAAGGAATATCGATCTTACTGAAAAATAAATCATCAGCATCAGCATTCAGTGGAGTGCCGGCATTAAAATCGCCATAGGGCGTGAAGGTTTCTGAGGAAACTTCATAAGAATTTGTTTCGAAAAAAGTGGGATAAGTAGCCGTTAACTGCAGGCAATTTCCCTGTAATGGATAACTACAATCGATGACTGGATCTTCATTACCAAGATGATCTGTAATTTTTACCGCATTACAAAAGTCCTGTCCAAATAGTGGAAAGTTGAATGTTAAAAAGGCTAGTACTAAAAAAATGACTCTTCGCTGCATAATATACAGTTGGTTTTTTTTGTTGTTGACCTTTCAAAATTTGTGTGTTTTTTTGGAAAGAAATTTCCATCATTTTGTGACCGCAATCTACGTTTTTATTTAACAGATTTTAATATATTTTTTGGTCAAAAACACGAATTTTATTTTTATTTCCTGATTTTCTGTTAAAAAATAAATATCTAACGGCTTGAAAGCTGCGCAAATAGGAAAATGAACAGGGTTTAGACCAGTACTGTAAAGCCGATATGATTTTCGTCATATCGGCTTCCCATCTAAAAATAATTGAGGTAGTGATAAGCAGTTTTTATTAATGTGCTTTTACATCAGAAAATGCGCTTTAATATCAAATTCATTTTAGGCTAGTAAGTAAGAACGGTCTGAAACTCTTTGCCGTTTCGCGATTAGGTTTTGATCAGTATCATTTAAAACTGAAATGACATCTGCCTGAACGACGGAACTCGAAAGATAATTCCAATGATTTCCCACTTGAAATTTAAAATTGGTATTGAGGTCATTTTTAACTTCAGTACAATCAATCACTGAAATGATATCGGTAAGGTTTGAATCTGAGCTTGGTCCCATTTTCCCTAATCTTGGCGAAAGAATATTTTTAGAGAACTGCGAGATTCCTAGAATATTATCTTTTCGGTTGACATAAACAGTTACGCGATTGGCTAACTTTGGAAGTTTAATAAAAGATTCTTCCGCCTCTTCGAACACTCTGAAACTCACATCAGCACTCAATTAAATAACTTGATCGATGACGCGCGAAATATTTTCGGTTTTTAAACTGTACAGCATACTTTGTAATAATCGATTTCCCATGCTGTGCGCCATAATATGAATTCGCTGATTACAGGGAACTAAATTTTTGTCAGAAAAAATGTCTTTCAGAAATTGAGTGTAAAAATAAAAGAGTCGAAGCAACGAATTACCCGAATTAATGCTCGCCGCCTTATCATCAAAATAAGTGAGTGGGAAAATAGAACTGGAAGCGGGCCAACTGATTAATAAAATATTATTCACAGGCGATTTAGGATTATCGACATACAGTTTTTTGAGTTCGAGAATGGCTTGCAATTCGTCATCGAAATCGTAGGCATAACCGTGAATAAAGATCAGCACATCATTGCGCTCTTTAGTCGCCGACATTTCTTTGTACAGATCATAAAACATCCGCTGAGTTCCACCCAGGTTATTGGCTGTCAAATCAGATTGAATTAATTTTTTTTCTTTTTTTAAAACTTCTAACACGTCTTCGTAACCACTTTTCTGAGGTTCAGACAGCATTTTGTAATCTAAAATATTTCTTCCTTTATAATTCTTTTTCTTTAACTCTTCCTTAGTTGGTTCTTTCCAACCTTGAAAATTACATTTTGCAATTCTGAAATTGGGTACAGAAACCTCTTCATTTGAAAATGATTCTTTTCCATTTTCTATCACGATTTTACGGTTGCTTAAAATAAATACTGACATGGCTTTGTGTTTTTGATGGTTGTTTTTATCAATTAAAGTTACAGATATTTAATGAGTTACGTTAAAAAGCTGTTTTTTAATTTAAAAGAAATTAGCCATACAACTTCGCTTTAATTTCAAACAATAATGATAATATTTTAATTTATTTAAAACACAAGCCGACACATCATATTTAAAGAAAAGAAAACCGTTAAAAACCACTTTTTCTTTTCCTCACTTTTCGCTAAATTTGCCAAATGAACAATCCTATGGAAGAAGATAAAAAATCCCTCAATTTTATTGAGCAAATTATAGAAGAAGATATCGCCAATGGTTTTCCAAAAGATAAATTGCGTTTCCGTTTTCCGCCAGAGCCAAATGGTTATTTGCACGTTGGTCATACCAAAGCGATTTGCATTAACTTCGGTTTGGGTGAAAAATATGGTGCGCCTGTAAACCTTCGTTTTGATGATACCAACCCTGAGAAAGAAGAACAGGAATTTGTAGATTCTATTAAAGCAGATATTGACTGGTTAGGTTTTAAATATGATCAGGAATTGTATGCGTCTGATTATTTCGACCAATTATATGATTGGGCTGTTCAAATGATCAAAGATGGTAAAGCTTATATCGATGAGCAACCATCAGAAAAAATTACAGAACAAAGAAAAACACCTTTCGAAGATGGAGTTGAATCTCCATTTAGAAACCGTCCTACGGATGAAAGTTTAGATCTTTTCGAAAAAATGAAAAACGGCGAATTCGAAGAAGGTACGATGTCGCTCCGTGCAAAAATCGACATGACTTCTCCGAATATGAATATGCGTGATCCTGTTATGTACCGTATTTTAAAAAGACCACATCACCGAACGGGCGACAAATGGAAAATCTATCCGATGTACGATTGGGCACATGGTGAATCAGACTATATCGAGCAGATTTCTCACTCTCTATGTTCCTTAGAATTCGAAAATCACCGTCCGTTGTACGATTGGTATTTGGATCAGATTTATGATAAAGCTAAAACCAGAAACAAACAACGTGAATTTGCACGAATGAATGTTTCTTACATGATCACGTCTAAAAGAAAATTACAAAGATTAGTTGCTGAAAATGCAGTTACGGGTTGGGATGATCCAAGAATGCCAACCATTTCCGGTATGCGTAGATTAGGTTTCACCCCAACTTCTATTAAAAAATTCATCGACAGAGTTGGTGTTGCGAAAAGAGAAAATCTCATCGACATTCAGTTGCTTGAATTTTTCGTTCGGGAAGATTTAAATAAAATTGCCACTCGAGTAATGGCAGTCGTAGATCCAGTGAAATTGGTGATCACCAATTATCCAGAAAGTGAGGAGGAATTTTTAGAGACCGAAAACAATCCAGAGCAAGAAGACGCGGGAACAAGAACAGTTCCCTTTTCGAGAGAATTGTACATCGAAAGAGAAGACTTTAAAGAAGAAGGGAACAAGAAATTTTTCCGTTTGAAATTGGGTGGAGAAGTTCGTTTAAAATCCGCTTATATCATTAAAGCAGAAAGCGTAGATAAAGATGAAAATGGTGAAATCACAACCATTTACGCGACGTACGACGAGAAAAGCAAATCTGGAAGTGGCACCGAAGAAAGTTTACGAAAAGTTAAAGGCACGCTTCACTGGGTTTCGGCAAAACATGCCATTCCGGTGGATGTTAGAATTTACGACCGTTTATTTACTACACCACAACCAGATGCAGAAAAGGAAACGGATTTTATGCAGTTCATCAATCCTGAAAGTTTAAAAATCGTGCAGGGATTTGCAGAAAAAAGTTTGAAAGATGCTGAAATTGGTCATCCATATCAGTTCCAAAGAATTGGCTATTTCACCAAAGACCGTGATTCTTCCGCAGAGAAATTGGTTTTTAACAGAACCGTAACATTAAAAGACGGCTACAAACCAGAATAAATTTTAATCGATATAATTTAAAACTTCGGAAATTCCGGAGTTTTTTTTTGATCAATTTGAGTTGAATGAATTAGAATTGTGATAGATGAATAATAATTTTAAGGATTAATTCAAAGATGTTTGTTAAGAAAAACCAAAAGCACCTTTAATTTTATGTAAAATTCTCTCTTGAGACAGCCTCATCCTATTTTTATAATTATCTTCGCATCGAATTTATTGAAATGAAAAAAACACTTACTACAATATTCTTATTTGTTTTCTTAATATCATTCGCTCAGGAATCGATCAATTTTGAAAACGCCACTTTCAAAGAAATTTTAGCCAAAGCAAAACGCGAGAAAAAACTGGTTTTCATGGATGCATATGCTTCATGGTGTGGACCTTGTAAATTAATGGAGAAAAATATTTTCCCACTTCCAGCCGTGAAGGAATATTTCAACGCCAATTTCATCAATGCCAGATTTGATATGGAAAAAGGAGAAGGTCGAGACATCGCGATGAAGTATCAAGTACGCTCCTATCCTTCTTACCTATTCTTAAATGGTGATGGTGAAGTAGTTATGAAAAACTATGGATATATGGGAGAGCAGGATTTTATAGCCATTGCAAAAGAAGCTAACAATCCACTTTTAGCAACTGGAAATCCAAAAGAGTTATTTGAAAAAGGAGAAAGTGATCCTGCGTTTTTATTAAATATGATGCGTCAGAATGCTCAAACAGATTATGAGTTGGCGAAAAAGGTTTCAGAGCGCTATTTTAAAGGTAAAAAAGATCAGCAATTAACCAGAGATGATATCGGAATGTTACTTTATTTTGTAAAATCTCCGACTGATTCAAATTATCAGGTTTTTAAAGATAGAAAAGAAGATATCGTAAAAGAAATGTCGGAAGATATCTATAATCAGTTTGATGTAAATATTAAAATTTCAAAAGTGATGGAAAGTTCTTTAAATCAGAACACCGGAGTCATCGATGATGAATATTTCTACAAAAACGCAATTCCTTTAGTTGGAAAAACAGAAGCAGAAACCGCCCTTAACCGGATGAAGGTAATCTACTATCCGAATGTTGGTAATTATAAAGAATACGAGAAAGCAGCTTTGCTTTACTACAAAAATGCTAACGATTTCGATTCGGAAGAGTTATTAAAAGCAGCCTGGATCTTCGGTGAACATATTGATAATAAGACCTCCTTAAAAAAAGCGGAAGAATGGGCAGAAAAATCAGTGATGAAAACTGAAACTGCAGAGAACACTTTTATTCTAGCAAAAATTTATGATAAGACAGGAAAAAAAGCCAATGCGCAAATGTACGCAGAAATGTCTAAAAACTTAGCTGAACAACAAGGAAAAGATTCTTCTGCAGCAACGCAGCTTTTACAAAAACTTAAATAATTTATCGGTTTTGAAAAAAACAATTCTACTTTTTTCCATTATACTTGGTTTTTTAAGCAATGCTCAAAATCAAGATTCCGCGATTTCTAAAAAAATCTATGTCAAGGCAAATGCCTTATTCCTCCCTATTGGAATATTAAATGCAGGCATCGAATATCAATTAAAAGATAAAGTTACATTACAGGCAGATGTATTTATTTCTCCCTGGAAATCCTTCGCCGGAACTTACATGCAAGTTTACATGGCAGGGTTTGAAGGACGTTATTATTTTAAAGAAGCTTTTAAGCATTGGTATGTTGGAGCCAATATTTCTGGTGCAAGATTTATAATGCAAAAATATTTTTTTACTGGAAATGGAATTGCACAGTATACCCCTGAATCACCAATTTACGATAGTAAAGATCTTTATCAGGATGGATATGCAATTATTATCGGTGCAACTCTAGGATATCAATTCCAACTGAGTGAACGCTGGAATATGGACTTATATTTGGGAGCAGGAAGTGCACAAAGTTTATACAAAGGATATCATAAAGAATTGGGGATACGCTATGACGACGATGGTCGAACATGGAACAAAAGTGGCGAATGGGTTCCCTACCGCGGAGGCGTTATGATTAGCTACAAACTATAATTATGAATATAAAAAGCACCAGATTTGCAGTAATTGCCGCAATTACATTTATCATCTTATTTCTCTTTAACTATATCGGTAACACACAACCAGATAAAATAGAAAGAGCATTAATGACTGCTGTGGCAGGCGTTGTCGGTTTGACAATTGGAATGTGGTTCGTCCATAAAAACTCAAAAGATGACACGCATCATGACTTTGATTAGATGCATAAAATACAACGATAGACTTCAAACGAGGTCTATTTTTATTTTTAAAAACCGCTTCCTTTTTTCTTTTCAGAATTAATATCTTTGCACCATGATAAAAATCGGTAATATTGAACTGCCCGAATTTCCATTATTGCTTGCACCGATGGAAGATGTGTCTGATCCGCCCTTTCGCAGGTTATGTAAAATGCATGGTGCAGACATGATGTACTCTGAGTTTATTTCCTCAGAAGGGTTGATTCGTGATGCGATGAAAAGCATGAAAAAACTCGATATTTTTGATTACGAAAGACCTGTCGGAATTCAGATTTTCGGTGGTGATGAAGAGGCAATGGCACTTTCTGCTAAAATCGTAGAAGCTGTAAATCCAGATATCGTCGATATTAATTTTGGTTGTCCCGTAAAAAAGGTAGTTTGTAAAGGAGCTGGAGCTGGTGTTTTAAAAGACATCGACCTAATGATTCGCTTAACTAAAGCGGTTGTGAATTCCACGCATCTTCCAGTGACTGTAAAAACCCGTTTGGGTTGGGATACAGAATCCATTAATATTATGGAGGTTGCAGAACGACTTCAGGAAGTTGGTGTAAAAGCTTTAACCATCCACGCCAGAACCCGTGCGCAAATGTATAAGGGTGAAGCAGACTGGAATTACATTCACGCCGTAAAAAATAATCCCAATATTGAAATTCCTATTTTTGGAAACGGTGATATCGATTCGGCTCAAAAAGCCTGGGAGTATAAAAATAAATTCGACTGCGACGGCATTATGATCGGTCGTGGCGCGATTGGTTATCCCTGGATTTTTAATGAAGTAAAACACTTTTTTGAAACTGGAGAAATTTTACCTGAACCAACAATTAGTCAACGATTAGAAGCAGTTCGTCAACACGCCGAATGGAGCAAAGATTGGAAAGGCGAACGTTTAGGTTTGATTGAAATGAGACAACATTACGGCAACTATTTCCGTGGAATTCCTCATTTTAAAGATTTTCGTCGAAAGTTTTTAGAGGTTTTCACTTTAGAAGAAATGGATGGTGTGATTGCAGAAGCAGATGCCTTTTACAAGGATTTCGAATTTGTCAGTTAACAAGAGTCAAGTTTAAAGTAAAAAGAGCCAAGTTAAATATTGGTCGATTTATTCTTAGTTGTTTCAAAAAATGAGAGGACTTCAATTAATAAATTAATTTCTCTTCTTCCCAATTTCCTAGCCCTGATTGAACGGGTTTGTTTGAGCTCTTTTTACAGATTTTGTTGTGGGATTGAAGCGATGGAAAATCTGTAAAAAAGCGAGCCGAGAAAGCAGGTTCCTGGCTCCTGAAAAGTTTTTAGAATTTACGTAACTTTTGCCTTGTTTAGAGGACTAATCAATTAAATTTAACCGAATGCTGAAAGCAGAAAATGTAACTAAAACCTATAATGCTGGTAAAAAACTGGCATTAGAGGATTTCTCTATAGATGTTCCGGAAGCTAGTATCTATGGACTTTTAGGTCCGAATGGTGCTGGGAAAACTACTTTTATCAGGATCATTAACCAAATTACGCAAGCCGATTCTGGCAACGTTTACATTAATAATCAAAAACTGAATCCCGACCATATCCGACAAATAGGTTATATGCCAGAAGAACGTGGGTTGTACAAAAACATGACGGTTGGTGATCAGCTTTTATATTTCGGTGAGCTGAAAGGAATGACCAAAAATGATGCTTTAACTCAGGCAAAATACTGGTTTGAACAATTAGAGATCGATCAATGGTGGAAGAAAAAACTGAGTGAACTTTCAAAAGGGATGGCGCAGAAAATTCAGTTTGTGGTGACTGTTTTACACCAACCTAAATTATTGATTCTTGATGAACCATTTTCGGGATTCGATCCTGTCAATGCGAATATGATTAAAGATCAGATCCTGAATTTAAAAAAGAACGGGACTACGATTATTTTATCAACGCACCGAATGGAAAGTGTAGAAGAAATGTGTGATTACGTGGCATTGATTAATCAGGCAAAAAAAGTACTGGACGGAAAAGTATTTGACGTGAGGGAACAATTCAAGAAAAATATTTTCAATGTGACTTTGGCAGATGTAAATGCTGAAAATTTTGACCAGTTTAAAGGCCAATATGAGATTCACAATTATTCCACAGAAAACCAGTTGGTTTCTTTCGATCTGAAAAATGACAGTGATCAAAACATCTTATTGAATCAATTAATGCGCGTTGGAAAAATCCGTTCTTTTGATGAGAAGATTCCGAGTATGAATGAAGTATTCATCAATGCGGTTAGTGGAACTCAAAATGAAAAACCAAGGTTGGCTTCATAATTCTGAGTCAAAACTTTAATAAAAACATTCATGAAAAATATATTTCTAATTACTAAAAGAGAATATCTAACGCAGGTTAAGAAAAAATCTTTTGTTATTCTGACTCTTTTAGCGCCGATTCTGATGATTGGTTTTGCAGCTTTAATTGCTTTTATGTTCAAAGCCAATGAAAGCTCCAGCACTTTTAACGTTGTCGATAAAAGTGGACTTTTCGTAGGAAATCTTAAAAATACCGATCAAATTAAATATGTTTTTGTACCAGCAGTCAATGAGAAATCATTAGTTGCAACGCTTAAAGAAATGAATGGGATTGAAGGTCTGTTAATTATTCCAGAACTAAAAGGTCAAAATTACGACGAGGTTCAAAAAGAATCTAAACTCCTGATCAATAAAAAGATTGGGTTTGATACGAAAATGAAAGTCTCTAACGATCTGTCAAAGATTATTAGAAAAGAAAAAATAAAAACACTGGGCATTTCGGAAGATCAGATGAAAAATCTGGATAAAAGTTTTGAGCTGAACACTCAAAATGTAGTCGATAATAAAAGCTCGGACAGCGATTTATCATTTGGAGTAAAGTCGATCTTAGCAATGATTATGATGTACGCGGTTTTCATGTTCATCATCATTTATGGCGTTCGGGTCATGCGAAGTGTTTTAGAAGAAAAGAATAATCGAGTGGTTGAAATTATCATATCTTCGGTTAAACCTTTTGAATTAATGATGGGGAAAATCCTCGGTGTGACCTTTGTTGCTTTAACACAGTTCAGCATTTGGATCACCATGTCAGTTATTGGTGCCTTATTTTTGAACACTGGATTTTCAGCCTTAAAAGATCAAATTCCAGGTGGCGAAAAAACGACGGAAATGGTTGAGAAATTCGACCTACAGCAAACCGCGGCCGAAGTTTCACATATTCTTTTGGACATGAATGTTCCTTTGATCATCGGCGTCTTCGTGATCTTCTTTTTGCTTGGATATATTTTCTACAGTTCTATGTACGCAGCAATAGGTTCTGCGGTTGATAACGAAACAGAAACGCAGCAATTCACCTTATTTGCTATTATCCCACTAATGCTGGGAATGTATGGGAGTTTTACGATTATGAAGAATCCTGAAGGTCCGCTAGGATTTTGGCTGTCGATGGTTCCTTTTACTTCACCCGTTGCAATGATTGCGAGAATACCTTTTGGCGTTCCAATTTGGCAGATTGCGCTTTCCGTGTCACTGCTTTTAATTTCAACAGTATTAATGATTTATATCGCTGGCAAGGTGTATCGCGTTGGAATTTTAATGTACGGAAACAAAGCGACTGCGAAGGAACTTTGGAAATGGATCAGAAGTTAGATCTCAGATGATAATAAATTATAAACAAGAAACGTCGCAGAATTTGCGACGTTTTTTATTTAGATCAATTACTTATTAAATCTTTTTAAATCAACTTCCTTCATTAAATCTTTTCCGTTTTCAATATGCTCATACAATTCTTTTGAGAAGTAACAACCGTTAAGGATTCCACGTGCTCCCAAGCCATTAAAAATATAATAATTTTGGTGATCTGGCAGATTTCCCAGAATTGGACGGCGATCTTTTACGGTAGGCCGAAAACCATAATTGACTTCTACGACTTCAAAATCATGCGGATAAAATGCAGAAAGTCCTTCTTTTAATTCTTCCGTTTTAAAGTCATCGATCTCATTTTCTCTTTCATTGGGATCATAAGTTCCTCCGTAATAATGCAGATCATCATTTAAAGGGAATAGAAAATGTTTTTTCTTTAAAGTGTATTGATGCTTCATCTTTTCTGAAAGCTTTACTTTTAGATGATGTCCTTTATTGGCAATAACCTGTATATCGGTGAAAAAAGGATTTTCTCTAACACCCATTCCTTCGCAGAAAACAATGTTTTTAAAATTGAAATCTTTGTAGGTGGAAAGTTCAATCATTTCATAGTCAAACTTTTCTCTAATCAATATTTCGTGCCGCTCTAAATAAGCTGATATTCCATTAAAAAACCCATTAACATCAACTCTGGCTGAATGGTTGACTTCACCGGTTCCGAAAGGGTTTATAATCGTTTCCAGCGTGTCAAAACCTGGATTAAGAAACGGTTTTAACTCCTCGGTTTCGGTTTTCATCGACCATAAGTTCTTTTCCATTTCATCATGAAAAATACGGTGAATTTTTTCTTGAATTAAATAGTTCTGTCCGGTATAACTTTCTATTTCTGAAATGGTTTTGGTTAGAAAGTCGATCTGTTCAGCAGCCAGCCAAAAAGTAGTAAATTTTTTCAGGACTAAAGGATTTACAATTCCCGCTGAAACCTGAGAGGCCCCTTTTTTATCTGCGGAGAATAATACAAAAGACTTTTTATTGATGATCAATTGATGGGCAAAAAAGAAAGCAGCATAGCCGTCGCCCACAATAATATAATCTACATTTTTCATTGATAAATTTAATTGATGAAATGAATTTTGATTTTGAAAATTAGTTCAAAAAAAACCCGAGTAAAGGTACTCAGGTTTTTTTTATATTGAAAAGAATTACTTAATAATTCCACATATCACTTTCCATTTGTAGGATCTGTGCTTTGATTCTTTCACTTTCCTCTAATTGTTCATCAGCATCATTCGGGATATAATCCTTAATCACACCGTTTCCTAAACCATTATCTGATTTATAAATGATGGTAGAAAAACGTCTTGCATTTAGCAAATCATCGAAACTGATATCTGATGAAAGATTTTTATTATTAAAGGCAATAGAGTTCGCTAGAACTTCTCTTGCATCTGGATAATATACCCAGAACAGATCGATCAACTCATCTTTCCCAGCGATTGGCTGACCATCCGGTCCGAACTGACCCATCAAAGAAGGATCTTGACCCATTGCCGCAATTCCTAACAATCTGTATTTCATCTGGCTATCTCTACGGTCGATATACCACATTCCCTTGATCTTTAAAACTTTTACGTTTTCAGTTTTAGTTTCGTAGACATTGGTGAATTCTTTCATCTCCTCGTCCGAAAGTTTTCCAACCTCATTGATTCTGTCGATACCGGCATTACTCATTACCTCGTTTTTAATACGGGACTGAATTGCATCTGGCGTCAATCTGGTCAAGAACATTTCATCATCGTAAACTTCCTTGATCCTACCGTCATTGATAGCATCAAATAAAAGTTGGTAAAGTGACTTGTTCTGAGAAACCAATCCATCTTCATTATGATAAAATGGTTGGTTAATTTTATCATTCATATCAATGATTTCCCAAACCACCATACTTTTCACGATGTCTTTATCTTCAATAAATCCGTATTCCAAAGGCGTGATCTTGTTGGAAACCATAGAATCACCTTGCTTGATCATATTTAAATCTCTGTACTTTCTAAATGATTCCGGAGATTTAGCATTTAAAATTGACATTGAATTGATCGGGGTATCATCTACAGCACCACCCATATCTTCCACTGGCATTTCTACAACGGGCTCCACCTCAACAATCGGCTCTGCAGCAACAGTCGTTTTTGGTTGTGCTTTTCTTTTTGTTTTCTTCTTAGTTTGTGCTCCAACCGCACTGAAACTTAAAGCGAGAACTATTAATACGAATTTTTTCATTCTAAAATTTTTAAACTAATGACCGATATAATATCAAATCAATAACGTAATTATTGTACGTTTATTACTACTGGTGGAATCTGTTTCAATGTTTGTCCACCTAGTCCTGTTGCCGTTGCATTAATGTTGTACACATAAGCAATGTCACCGTTACGCAAGCTTTTTGTAAGATTACCAACTGAACTCAATGAACTTCCATTGATCAACATTCCTGCTTTTCCTGGTACTCTAAACATAAAACTGTTTACGGTAAAACTTACTGGGAAATCGAAATCTGGCATTACTACAGAAACTTTTTGGTTCACGATAGAACTTGCAGGCATTGACACTACATAATTTCCTTGAATTTGTCCAACCGGTGGCGGAACACTTTTAATTCTGAAAGGGAATGCCTGTGAAATAGTTCCACCTTTAGGATCGCGTCCAGAAATGGTTAAAGTCACGGTGCTTCCTCCTCCTGGAGTTACGTTCCATTTTCCTCCACCTCCACTTACAGAAGCTCCTGGCGCTGATAATGAAATTCCTGACATATCTGCTCCTAAGATCGATCCTGAAATTGGATTCGGTAATCCTCGGTAAAGAACATTCATTTTGTCCGCAGTTACTAAAGCTCCTTTTTGTGCTTTCAATTCCTGTGCTCCTGATACTACTTTATAAGTATGGTTGTATGGTAATTCAATTGGTTTTCCATTCACATCGGTGAAAGATATTTTCCCACTGAATGATTTATCACCTAAAGAACCTGTATCTAAATTACGAACTCCCTGTCCATTAGTAATGGTCAAACCTGGCATCGTTAACCCGGGAACATTACTAGAATAGTTTCCAATGGCAACTTTACCTTGTGCAGGTTCACCTAAAACTACAGATGCAGGTGCAGAAACAATGGCTGAGTAAGCATCAAATTTAATGTCTGCGTCCACTTTCTCCTGAAGCATTGTCATTAACGCATCAGACTGAATATTCCTCGCTTCAGACTGAAGAACTTCTAAATTAGATAAAGCAGCAATTAACGGCTGTCCATAAAATTTATATTGTAACCAGTTTTTATTCTTTATAGTCTCACCTTTTTTAAACTCTGTGATCAACATCAAATTTGCTCGGTCTACAACACTCTTCATATCTGAATTTGCAGCAAAATTTTGTTTGATGTAAGACTTAAGAGCTTCGATCTTTGCTTTTAGATCTACAGAAGTTTTCGAAGGAGTATTTTCATCTGATCCTTTAAAAAATAAATTAGAAGACGGTTCGGTGTTATTTAAGGCTGCGAAATTATCTGCAACATCAACTCCTTCTACATAATCTGCTTCCTTTTTTAATTTTGATTTAATGCCTTCGATGTACGCCACTAAATCATTTGTTTTTTCTTTTAATCCCTTATAATCTGCCAATGGTTTCGTATAAGTATCTGGAGTGATAGCAGCTTTTGCCTCTAATGTTTTTTCGAAAATATCATCGTTTTTCTTTTCTACCAAACCACGCGTATCGGTCAATGTTTGGTTTGTATCATTGTATGATCGAATGATTTCCTGGTCAATCTGCATTGCAAGCATCGCAATGAAGACCAAGTACATCAGGTTGATCATCTTCTGACGAGGGGTCTGTTTTCCTTGTGCCATTTTAGTAAATTTTGTTAATAGTTTAAATTTTAATTATAAATGGTAAGAAAACTATGACTTCATCGCGCTAAGCATACCGCCGTAAACTCTATTAAGACTATTTAGGTTAGATGTTAATCCTGATAATTCTTCGTTAAATTTCTCTGAATGTTGAGCAGATTTCTGCATATCGTCAACATATTTTTTACTGTATTCAGTTTGTGTTTTGCCATGCTCTAATTGAAGTGCGTACAATGCATTCATACTTTCAAGATGACTTGCTGCCAACATTAATTGATCATTATATTTTGCTGTAGAACCACTAACATCAACTGTTTGGTTAATTTGATCAACAGAACTCGAGAATTTTTCGATTCCTGTTCTCAGTCTATCAAATAAAGTCACATCCAGTTTAGCATCAGCAAGCATTTTATCTAATTTATCAGATAAAGACACTTCCAATTCTTTTACTTCTGCCAACTGCATTGCACCTGTTGAGTGTTTTGGATTTGGGTTAGCATGAGAATCTAATAATTCTGGATACACATTTTCCCACGCATAAGACTCTTCTGATTTTGGACTATCAAAGGCGAAAATTGTAAAAATAATCGCTTCCGTAATTAAACCAATTGCCAAAGTAACGTTTCCAGTCAATGGACCTAAACTCCAGTGCGTTAGTTTAAAAAGCGCACCAATAATAACGATTGCAGCACCAATTGAATAAATGAAATTATAGACTCCTTCTTTAGTTTTAAACATGTCTTATGAATTTTAGTGGTTATAAATTATTTTTTGTTTTTTTTAGTTCGTTCTCTTTTTGAATTTTGCAGTTCCTTCTGGAATATCCTGCACGGTTCTGAAACCGATGTAACTTCTAGCTGAATCTTTTCTTTCGTAATCTCTAGATCCAGTCATCAATAAATAACCAATATCTTTCCAAGAGCCACCACGCACCGTTTTTCTCACTTCTCTGTATGCCTGATTTGATAGATAAGGATTCAAAGTTGAAGCAAACTGATAGGTAGAATTGTTGTACGGAGATTCTGTCCACTCTGCTACGTTTCCTGCCATGTCATAAAGACCAAATCCATTCTTAGGAAATTTCTTTACTGGCGCGGTGTAAGTATAAGTTCCTTTCTTATCATCTTCAATGTAATTACCTCTTTTCGGTTTGAAGTTCGCTAAATAACATCCTCTGTCATCTTGTAAATAAGGACCACCCCAAGGATAAGTTGCATTTTCTTTACCTCCTCTTGCGGCATATTCCCATTCAGCCTCCGTAGGAAGACGGAAAGCCATTGCTTTCTGCTTTTTCTTTTTCAGAGACTCGTTGTAATCAGATTTCAATTTAGACTTATAATTACAAAACGCTCTTGCCTGATCCCAAGTCACTCCTACTACTGGATAACTTTTGTAAGCACTATGCCAGAAATAACCATCGTACAAAGGTTCATTATAAGCATAATTAAAATCTTTAATCCAAACTGTGGTATCAGGATAGATTGCGATACTTTCTTTTTTCAAATATTTAGCTCCTCTCGATTTATCCTTAACTGCTGATTCTACATCTTCCCAATTGTAAGAGTATTTCAGCTTTCTACTGTCGATAATTCTTTCGTTATTGATTCTTTCGGCAGGCGGAAGATAAACTGATTCTAAAATCTCAGCATACTGTGCGTCTGGATAATCTGAAGTTCTCCATTGTAAAGGAACGCTCCAATCTAGTTTCTTAGACTCATCATAGCCATCTCTTCCTCCTTGGGATTCCATAAATTCCTGATAAGCATTTTTATCCTCCCCAGCTTTTTTAGAAGCGTAGGCAAAATTACCAATTCCAGTATCGCCGCCTCCGTCACCAGCTGCTTCAGCCAATAAAGAACGAACAACACTATCACGAACATAATTGATAAAAACACGGTACTCTGCATTGGTAATTTCGGTTTCATCCATAAAAAAAGATGAAACAGTAACCGTTTTAAGGGTTGCCTTTTCTGGAGTATTGGTAAAGTCTTGATCAGCCAATCCCATCACATAAGATCCAGCAGGTACTGCTACCATGCCGTAAGGTCTTTCTGCAACGAAGGATTTCGACTTGTCTCTAGGCACCAGTTCTCCTTTGGAACCTCCCTTGCCAGCAGAGGATCCACCTCGTTTTGAACATGAGATTACAACAGTCGCTGACAGTAATATAAGGAATACTCTTTTCATTCTAATATTTGAAATTAAGCGGTAAATATATAATATTTTGGAAAAACAATTGTGATTTTTTTTCCAAAACGTAAAAATGTTTGTATTATTTTATAAATACGTGTTTTTTTATTCTACAGTAACCGATTTTGCCAGATTTCTTGGCTGATCGACATTCGCTCCACGATAAACTGCTATATAATAAGATAACAATTGTAAAGGAACTGAAGCAATAATTGGGGAGAAACATTCTGATGTTTCAGGGAACTCAATCACGTAATCAGCAACAGAAGCAACTTGGGTGTCACCTTTATTAACCAGGGCAATTACCTGTCCTTTTCTCGCTTTAATTTCCTGAACGTTACTTACGATCTTATCGTAATGTCCTTGTTTCGGAGCGATAATTACGATTGGCATATTCTCATCGATCAAAGCAATTGGTCCGTGTTTCATTTCAGCTGCAGGATATCCTTCTGCGTGAATGTAGGAAATTTCTTTTAACTTCAAGGCACCTTCTAAAGCTGCAGGGAAATTATATCCTCTTCCTAAATATAGGAAATTCGTAGCATCAACAAAATTTTTCGCAATCTCTTTGGTGATCTCGTGCGTGTTATCTAAAACCTCCTGAACTTTTTGCGGAATCGCATCCAATTCAGTAATTAAACGCATAAATTCCTGATTACTTAAATTTCCGTTGTGTTTTCCTAATTTTAAGGCAATTAAAGAAAGTACAGTCAACTGTGCCGTAAACGCTTTTGTTGAAGCCACGCCAATTTCTGGTCCAGCATGCGTATAAGAACCTGCATCCGTAACTCTCGAGATTGAAGAATCCACAACATTACAAATTCCATAAACGAAAGCACCTTTCTCTTTAGCCATTTTAATAGCTGCCATGGTATCAGCAGTTTCGCCTGATTGAGAAATCGCAATCACGATGTCTTTTTCAGAAATGATCGGATTTCTATATCTGAATTCTGAAGCATATTCTACTTCCACAGGAATTCTTGCAAATTCCTCGATTAAGTATTCACCTATTAGTCCAGCGTGCCAGGAAGTACCACAAGCAATTATGGTAATTTTTTGAGCTTGATTTAATCTTTCCAAGTTATCCCAGATTCCGGCCATTTTAATAATGCCTTCTTCTACCAATAATCTTCCTCTTAAAGTATCGTGAATTGATTTAGGCTGTTCAAAAATTTCTTTTAACATGAAATGTTCGTAACCTCCTTTTTCAATTTGCTCCAAGCTCAATTTTAACTGTTGAACTTCTGGAGTAATTTTTACATTATCTTTAATATTTCTAATATCAACGCCACTTTCTAAAGAGATAGTAGCCATGTGCCCTTCTTCTAAATAGACTGCTTCTTTCGTAAATTCTACAAAAGGAGAAGCATCTGAAGCAATAAAATACTCATTGTTTCCTAAACCAATTGCCAGTGGAGAACCTAATCTAGCCACTACTAATAATCCTGGAAAATCATCGTGCATCACCGTAATTGCATACGCACCAAAAACTTCATTTAACGCATAACGCACTGCAGTTGGGAAATCCATTTCTGGATTAATATCCATAATATACTGAATCAGATTAACCAATACTTCTGTATCGGTTTCTGAATGAAATACGAATCCTTTTTCGGTCAACATAATTTTAAGAGTATCGTAATTTTCGATAATCCCATTATGTACTAAAGCAATTTTTTTATTATTTGAAAGATGAGGATGTGAATTATTATCACTCGGAACACCGTGGGTTGCCCAACGGGTATGCCCCATTCCTACGTGCGATTTACCAGCTAGCTCCTGTGAGATCGCTACCAAATCATCAACTTTTCCTTTTGTTTTTGAAACACTAAAAACTGAATTATTATTATCGAGTACAATTCCTGCACTGTCATAACCTCTATATTCTAATCTTCGAAGTCCATTAATCACTACTTCATATGCATCCTGAAAACCAGTATATCCAACAATTCCACACATATCTCTATCTTATTTTTTTAGTTATTTTTTTGTCCGTAAGTCAATATTAATTTTGCACTCTTATCATTTAGTGGATCAGTACCCACGAAAACAGCTCTGTAAGGTGTAAAACTTCTGGTGTTGAAGTTTTGAGCAAATGCTGGGAAAAATGCTCCCTGTGGAGTACCTCCCGAATCTACAGTATAATCGCCTACATTTAATACAAGGTCATAATTAGCTGCTTCTTTTTCGATAATATTTTTAAAAGTCTGAGTAATTCCGATATCATAATAGGCAGGATTCTTCAGTAGATCATAAGATTTAACCAAGTTGTAAATACCTGTCCCCGATAAAGCGCTCAGATCAACTAAATAATCATTAAGATATTCTGGTTGTCCTGCTGCCGGAGTTAAATTTCTTTGTCTCACAACAAAGGAGCTTGGCTTTCTGTAATTATTATTCCAACTTGTTACATCGGTATAAATACGGATTTTGGCTGAAACGATTCCGATCTTATTACTGTTGTATAAACTTTTAATTGCCGCAACATCGGCTGCAGGAACTCTAAGCCCAATACCTGGGCCACCCATTCCCTGAGCGTAAATTTTAGCATCACCACTAACTTGATTGATGGTCGCTAAAGCAGCTGCAGAAGCAGTTCCGGTACGATCATAAGTTATTTGATTAAAGTTCGCATTAGAAGCACCAAGATTCATCGGGTAAACCGACTGCTCTCTGGTGGTTACTCCATTAACAACCTTATCATTCTTGTAGTATAAATTAAGCTCCGTAGTTGATGGATCAAAATTAAACAGGTAACCATCAGTCTCAGCAACAGAAACTCTTATTCCTTGAAAATAACGGATAAATGAAGCTGCATCAGCAAGTTCTGGTGTATTGGCTTTATTGATAATTTTATTCGCAAAGAAAGTACTGTCCAACGGGATTCTAATTGCCGCTGTTCTTTCAAACAACACGCTGTTATCAGCATCTTTGGTTACTCTTACCAAATGAATGTTTCCATCAAATGTTTTTGCACCAATTTGCACTCCTGTACTCACTACTTTATTCGATCGAACCTCATCAGAGTTTGCACCTAAGAAATCGGTAACTTCATTGACTTTAATATTCAAAAGCGTTTTACCAGAAATTTTTGTTTTCCCGTACTTTGCAATAGGATACGAGCTTACAACTTTTTTCGCTGGCACTGCTCCTTCTGGATAAATGTAATCTTCATTAGTGACTGTAGTAACCGAATCAATAGCGTATTGAGGTTTAAGAACAAGTACCGCTGAATCGAGCTTTGCATTAACTCCAAAATCTGGAACTGAATTACCCATTCTTACCTGCGTAACATAAGCTGATTTCTGTAATCCAAACTGAACCTCAGAAAACGCTCCCAAAGTTGCGCTCTGTAGCCGAGCCGCATCTGTTCTTATTGAATCGTTATTATTGACATTATAAGCAACAACTGGATACGTTTTTTCTGTACCTTGTGCTCCGTCTTGAAAAAATTGTGAACCCAATTGATCTGCATCGGGTTCACAATTCACTAAAATTAAACTCCCAATTACCAATGTTGCGGTAATTTTGAATAACTCTTGAATAGTTCTTATCATTAAATATAAATTGATTAATAAAGGTTGTTAATCGTGTCAGCGTCAATATATTCAGACTTTGTAGTTTTCGTGTCAGCAAAAGCTTTGTAAAGATCTTCTTCTAAGAACTCGTCACCTTTGAGTACTAAATCTACCATATCCATACTTTCGATCACGAAATTTTGAAAACTTGGTTTTTTAAACGCTTTTAGTCCGGTAATATTGTCGAACTTCATTTTTTCTTCTACAGATTCAGATAACGCTAAATTCTCCTCATTGTAAACAGAAAGCACAATTTTGGAATCGTTGAAATAAGAATCGTTTTTGTAAAAAGTCTTTAAATAAACAGGGATAAATGAGGCCATCCATCCATTAAGGTGAATCACATCTGGTACCCAGTTTAGTTTTTTGATGGTTTCAATTACTCCTCTTGCGAAGAAAATCGCGCGCTCATCATTATCAGTAAATGGTTGTCCTTCATCATCGATATAGAATTGCTTTCTTTTGAAATACTCATCATTATCGATGAAGTAAACCTGCAATCTTTCTCCTGGCAACGAGGCAACTTTAATAATCAGGGGTTGATCCAGATCATTAATAATAATATTCATCCCAGATAGACGAATCACCTCATGCAATTGAAATTTTCTTTCGCTGATTTGGCCAAATCTTGGCATAAACACTCTTACATCATTTCCGTCTTGGTGCATTTTGAGTGCCATCTTACTCACCATAGTCGCCATATTGCTGTCTTCCTGATAAGGAGACATCTCCGTGGTTACATATAAAATCTTTTGGTTCGGCATAAATTCTAACTTTCTTTCTAATTTTTGGGCAGAATATTCTACAGCGCAAATTTACGAAATTTTAATGTAATAAGTTTTAATTAACATTAATTAAGAATAATCGTCAAAAAAGTGCTAGAATTAAAAAATATTTCTCAAAATTCTAATTTAGTTTTCGCAGAAATTATTATTTTTACAAGGATAATCAAAACTAATATGGAAATCTTCAGAGACAAAAAAACGCTTACAGATTATATCGAAAGGCAGAAAGAAATGGGCAAGCGAATAGGCTTCGCTCCAACAATGGGCGCGCTCCATCAAGGTCATCTTTCGTTATATGAAATCGCCAACAAAGAAAATGATTTGGTTATTTCTTCCATTTTCGTCAATCCTACCCAGTTTAATAATCCTGATGATTTAAAAAAGTATCCGCGTGACACCAATCGCGATCTTAAATTATTAGAAAAAACTGGAATCGTAGATGCCGTTTATCTTCCTGAAGTTGAAGATCTATATCCCGATGGATTAGCAAGTAAATCATTTAATTTCGATGGCTTAGAAAATAAGATGGAAGGAAAATCTCGACCTGGCCATTTTGATGGTGTTGGAACCGTGGTCGAAGAATTATTCAGTCAGGTAAAACCAGACAACGCGTACTTTGGAGAAAAAGATTTTCAGCAGTTAGCGATCATCGAGAAATTGGCAGCACAATTAAAACTTCCCGTAAAGATTCACGGCGTTCCCATTTACCGCGAAGAAAATGGTTTGGCTATGAGTTCCCGTAACGAAAGGTTAAGTTCCGCTCAAAGAGATGCTGCGAAAGTGATTCACGAAACTTTAGTCAAAGTTAACGACTGGTTTAGAATTATCACCGTTCCCGAAATTAACAAGCGAGTCAAAGATATTTTCGACGACCAACGCGGAATGACTTTAGAATACTTCGAAATCGCTGACGAAAACACTTTAAAAGAAACTGATTTCTTCTACAAAGACAAAAATTACCGCGCTTTTATTGTAGTGAATGTTGGAGATGTTAGACTCATTGACAACATGCATTTGGATTAAGATTCCACTGCGAAACTCAACGATAGCGAAAATCCCTTCCGTTTTATTACTGAAGGGATTTTTTGTATGTTTAACCTTTTATAAAACAAAATACTATCTAAAAAAACATGAAAGCACTACTCTATTTTTTATTATTAATTCCGGTTAATTTTTTCTCGCAAGAACAGAAACCTTCTGAAAAATTTTGGACTCTACTGGAAAAACATTGTGGAAAAGCTTACCAAGGTGAAATAATTTCTGGTGGCAAAGAAGGCGATGGTTTTACCGGAAAAAAATTAGTAATGCATGTTCGGTCTTGCCAAAAAAATGATATTAAAATTCCGTTTTTTGTTGGTGATGACAAATCGAGAACGTGGGTTTTAAATATGAATATTGATAAAATTTTAAGGCTGAAACATGATCATCGAAATCCCGATGGAACGGAAGAAAAATCGACTCAATATGGCGGAACAAGTTCCAATGTAGGTTTAGAAAATCTTCAGATGTTTCCTGCAGACGCATATACTGCTCAGTTAATACCAGCCGCTGCAACGAATGTCTGGTGGTTTACGATTGATGAAAAAAGCTTCACCTATAATCTTCGTCGTGTTGGCAGCGATCGATTGTTCACCGTAAAATTTGATGTAACGAAATCGATTGAAACTCCGAGCGCGCCTTGGGGAACGAAAGAATAAATAATGAGTAATGATTAATGAGTAATGAGTATTGAATTTAGACCAAAAAAAATCCATTTTGCGATTAACAAAATGGATTTTTTCTTTTTCAAAATAAGTTGTTATTCAACTCTGAAAGAAACTTTACAGACGCATCCATACGATGAAATCTCGCCATCTTTTACATGGCATTTCATGTCTTTTACATAAACGCTATCAATATTTTTTACCGTTTTCGAAACCTCTTTTACGGCATTTTTTATAGCGTCATCAAAACTAATTTCTGAAGTAGCAATTACTTCAAGTACTTTTACAATCATAATATTTTGTTTTAATTTTCTTCAATTTAAAATAATTAAAACGAACTATCGACTGTTTAACAAACTTTAAGATAAGCAGTTATGAAAATTATAAAAATTTATTGGTAAAATTTTCTTTTTCATCAAAAATAATTTTATAGATTTGCAGCACTAAGACGTTCTTTAAAACATCGCAACTTATTCAGAAAAGTGGAGGGAATTGACCCTTTGAAACTTTGGCAACCTGTTTAGAAATAAATAAGGTGCAAAATTCAACTCGCTACAGCGCGGGAAAGATAAGTCAGATATTAAAATTTAGAAAATAGAAATTCTATATATTAAGCTCTTTTGATTTGTCGAAAGAGCTTTTTTTAGGCTTTTTCGATAAGTATTTTCAAAGGATAAGTTGCCAAAAATTTAAAACAAATAAATTAAAATATGAGCAATTTAAAATTTGAAACTTTGCAAGTTCACGCCGGTCAAACCGTAGATTCAACCACCAACTCCAGAGCCGTTCCTCTTTATCAAACCGCCTGTTACACCTTTAATGATGCAGATCATGCGGCCAATCTTTTTGGGTTAAAAGAGTTCGGAAATATTTACACGCGTTTGATGAATCCAACTACGGATGTTTTCGAAAAGAGGATGGCGGCGTTACATGGCGGTGTTGCAGCTTTGGCGACGAGTTCCGGACATGCATCACAGTTTTTAGCATTAACAAATATTCTTCAACACGGCGATAATTTCGTGAGTTCACCGTACTTGTACGGCGGAAGTTACAATCAATTCAAAGTCTCCTTTAAAAAATTAGGAATAGAAACCCGTTTTGCAGAAGATGACGAACCAGGAAGTTTCGAAAAACTTATTGATGAGAATACAAAAGCCATTTATTTAGAAACGATTGGAAATCCAAGTTTAAATATTCCTGATTTTGAAGCGATTGCAGCAGTTGCAAAAAAATACGGAATTCCGTTAATCGTTGACAATACTTTTGGAGCTGGAGGCTATCTTTTTCAGCCTTTAAAACACGGCGCCAACATCGTCGTAGAATCTGCGACCAAATGGATCGGCGGTCACGGAACATCGATTGGCGGAATCATTATCGATGGTGGGAATTTTGATTGGAGCGGAGGTAAATTCCCTCAATTATCAGAACCGTGTGAGAGCTATCACGGCTTGGTCTTCACTGATGTTTTCGGCGTGGATTCTCAATTCGGAAATATCGCTTTTATCATCAAAGCAAGAGTTGAAGGAATGCGTGATTTCGGTCCAACCATTTCTCCTTTTAACTCATTTCTATTGCTACAAGGTTTAGAAACATTATCTCTGCGTTTAGAAAGAACGGTAAGTAATGCCCAAACCATCGCGGAATATTTAGAAAATCATCCGAAAGTTGAAAAAGTTTTGTACCCAGGATTACCGAGTTTTCCGGATCATGACAATGCTAAGAAATATTTAAAAAGAGGGTTTGGCGGCGTGTTGAGTTTTGACATTAAAGGCGGAAAAGAATCTGCGGTAAAATTCATTAATCATCTTTCGTTAATTAGTCATGTTGCGAACGTTGGAGATTCAAAAACATTGATCATCAATCCAGCTTCAACAACACATGAACAATTGTCGGATGAAGAAAAAGAAAAAGCAGGAATCAGGTCGGGACAAGTACGATTGAGTGTCGGCATCGAACACATCGATGATATTATCGCTGATCTAGAGTCAGGTTTTTTTATTATTTAATTTTTAAGGTTAATAAGAAAGAGTGAATAAATTCACTCTTTCTTTATTTAATAAATCTTCGGTTCGTAATCAAGCGGCAGAAAGTTTTCCATTTTATTGTTGGTTAAATTTCCCTGCAGAATCATCAATTCTGGATCAGAGGAATTGCCATCTGGATAAATCTCAAACGAATTCCCATCAACATAAATATAAGAAGTCTGTTGCACCGAAGAAGTCTCTTTAATAATTGATCCTTTCTTGACTGCAAAATAATGTTTCGGATAATTGACTTGAAGAATATCTTTGAACTCTAATACTTTTCCATCAGAAACTTTTTTAAAAAAAGAAGAAGTTGGAATTTTAGTAGCAATTACCGCCAAGGCACTTTTGTTAACTTTTGCTTTATCTTTTTCAAGTTTAACCACATGATTGACCCAAAATCCCTGTTCAGCAATTTGATCCTGATAAGCACTTCTTAAAAAATGCATAATACTGCCATGATAAGCATTGATGCGATTGGCTTGGTTGATTTGTTTCGGATTAACTTCTTTAAAAAAAGAGGTTCCTGAATAAGCAACGGTGTTATTTCTGAAATCTGCTTCAAAATTGATCAGATTAAATTGAACCTGATACGCTAATTTCTTATTATTAATAATCAAAGTCTGCGGTGCTTTTACTTTCAGGATTTGATTCGTTTTATCGAAGGCAAATTTCAGCGACTTCTGGTTTTTTATTTTAACATTAACCTGATCAAATCCAACAAACTGACCGAGGAAATAATTAATGTATCTTTTGTAAGCTTCATCAGTGTAAGGAATCAGGACCACTTCCTCAATATCCTGAATTTTAAGTAAAACAACTTTCACCTTTTTTCCAAGTGCATCAGCAATACTTACGGTAAAAGTTTCGTAACCATTTTTCTGAAAAACAATGGTGGTGTTCTTTTGATTTTGAACATCGAGCGAGAAACTCCCATTGACTTCAGAAACGGTATGAATTTTAGAACCGTCAACGTAGATATTAACCTCTGAAAGTGGCTTGTCATTTTCGGCAAAAGTAAATCCAGAAATTACTTGTGCTTGAAAAATTTCATTCAGAAAAATTAAAAAGAAAAGTAAAATTTTGTTCATCCTACAATAATAGTAAAAATGTAAAATACGATTGGTGTTGACTTTAATTAAAATAAATATTTAATTCTTTAGCTCTTCTTTTTCTTTCTTTTTTTCGAGCTTTCTAAAATAGCCACGGAACAAAAAGTTGTGTTTTAAAGCTTCCATATTTTCATTCAATTTCTCAGTCGCTTCTTTTACATTCACCACGGTAGAATCGATATTCTTTACCAAAACTTCATCTTTAGTGATATAATTTAAAGAACCTTTTCCATTTTTAATTTCGTTGACATAGCTATCCAGACTTTTTGAAACCTTATTAATATCCTGACTGGATTTCTCCAAATTAGTAAAAACGTCTTGAATCTGTTGTCTTGATTTTGGATCACTCAATAGAACTGCCGCCGCACTCTGGTCATAATTGATTTTAGAAATAACTGCATTTACTTTCGCCATTGCGATATTGGTGCCTTCCGCTGTTCTCTTTAAGGCAGCAATGGAGCGTCGCAAATCATTCTCAAGCAAAGAATCACTTAATATGGCACCCAAAGCGCCTTCTCCACCAACCACTTTATGGGTGATTTTCGCCAGATCTGAAGTAATCAGAGCCGCGCTTTCATTGGTTTTACTAAAGGTTTCTAAAATTTCATCAACCGTAATTTTGGTCTTGACTTCAATCTGATCACCTGAAACAACGGTCTTTGCAGATTTATCGTCGCCCGGAATAAGGTTGACCACCATACTTCCAACTAATCCATCTGAAGCAATGGTCGCCAATGCATCTTTTTTCATAAATTTCGATGCTTCTTCATCCACCGACATTTCGACCGTGATTTTCCCTTCCGCTGTCATTTCTATTTTGCTGACCGTGCCAACATTCACTCCCGAATAACGGACATTATTACCAAGCTGCAAACCGCTGACATCTGTAAAAACAGAATACAACGTAATATTTTTGCTAAATAAATGCTGTTGTTTTCCGACGAAGTAAAGTGCTGCAACCAAGAGAATGGTACCGACCACGACAAAGATGCCGACACTTATTTGTTTTGAGTTTGATTTCCCCATAATTTAATTTTTAAAGAAAGCCTGTACTTGCGGATCTTCTGAATGCAAAAGTTCTTCGTAAGTACCTTCGGCGTAATTAAGACCGTCTACCAGCAAGATCATCCGGTTGGATATCACTCTGGCGCAATCTACGTCGTGCGTGATGATGATCGACGACGTTTTATATTTCTCCTGTATATTTCTTAGTAATTCTATAATTTCTTTTGAGGTGATGGGATCCAAACCGGTCGTTGGTTCATCATACATTAATATTTTAGGTTTCAGAATCAGAGCTCTTGCAAGGGCAACTCTCCTTTGCATTCCACCCGAAAGTTCTGCTGGCATCAAATCAATTGTTTTAGCAAGACCCACATTTTCTAAAGCTTCAAGTACCAAAACTTCTGTGTCTTCGGAACCTTCTACTTTATCACGATGTCTCCGTAAAGGAAATTCTAAATTTTCCCGAACCGTCATCGAATCATACAAAGCACTTCCCTGAAAAAGAAAACCAATTTCAGTTCGAAGAATATCCAATTCTTTCTGACCCATCTTGGTTATGTCTTCTCCGCGAATACTGATGGATCCGCCGTCAGGTTTTAGTAAACCAACCAAGCATTTTACCATGACCGATTTTCCAGAGCCTGACTTACCCATGATCGTTAAGTTTTCCCCTTCATATAATTGAAGATTAAAACCTTTTAATACATGATTGTCACCAAAACTTTTGGTAATGTTTTTCAGTTCTAAAACTGGTTGTCTTTTATCTTCATCCATTTTTTAAATCTCAAAAATAATATCGGTTACAAATACAGCAATAAAATCTATTATAAATACAAGCATTGAAGTATAAACTACGGCAGCATTAGAAGCTTCACCAACTCCGACGGTACCTTTTTCACAATTGTATCCTTTATAACATCCAATTAAACCAATGGCGAAACCAAAGAAAAATGATTTAATCGTCGCCGGAATAATATCTCCAAATTCAATCGCTTTAAAAACCTGCGTAAAATAGAGCGTAAAGGAAACGTCTGATTTAAGATTTTCTACGATTGCCGATCCAAATAAAGAAATGGCATCGCCGATAACGATGAGAAGCGGTAACATTAAAGTAGTTGCCAAGATTCGTGTCACCACCAAATATTTAAAAGGATTGGTGCCCGATACTTCCATCGCGTCGATCTGTTCGGTAACCCGCATGGAACCGAGTTCGGCACCGATACCTGATCCAATTCGTCCTGCACAAATCAGCGCGATAATTACTGGACCGATCTCACGGATAATAGAAATACTGATCATAGACGGAATCCAGGACTCTGCACCGAATTGCTCCAGCGTCGGTCGGGACTGCAATGTAAAAACCAAACCCAATATAAACCCAGTCACCGAAACCAATAATAAGGACCGATTGCCAATATTATAGCACTGTCGGATCAGCTCTTTAAATTCATAAGGCGGCGTGAATACTTCCCGAAAAAACCGGCCGGCAAATAAGGAGATGTCGCCAATTTCAGCGAAAAAGGATTTGGTAGAATCTAATATGTTGGAATTTTTAATCATGCCGAGGAATTACTCAAATGTAGTCATATTTACGGCGAATACAATTTATAAAATATTGAAAATCACATGATTTAACTTATGAATATTCAATTATTTATTCCGTTTCGCAAATTACATTGCCATCAATATGACTTACAAAAGTTTATTTGTATTGAGAACTTTATCAGAAAAATGAGCATTACAAGAACAATTCAAATCTGAAATAAAATTTTTACTCCATATTATTTTGGCATTGAGCAATATAAAATAGATATGGAATAATATGTACAAAGATTTTCATCTTACATCATTTATCAATTTTAAAAAACCTCAGTATTAATGATTAATGCTTTTCCTTCAAGAAAAAAATTTAGACAAAGATTGGCCCACATACCAAGAATTTTCGAATAACTTTTTATCTTTAGCGTATGAATAAAATTCTCATAGCTGCCGGACTTTTTATATCCTTTTTATGTTCAGCACAGTCCGCTTCTTATAGTTCTTCAGAGATTTACGATGATCTTCTTCGCTTACAAAATAAGACAAAAGTGATGTATGTGGCGGCACATCCAGATGATGAAAACACCCGAATTATTTCCTGGTTGACGCACGAAAAACATGTCGATGCAGTTTATCTGTCTTTAACGAGAGGCGACGGCGGACAAAATTTAATCGGAACTGAAAAAGGAGAACTTCTAGGATTACTCCGAACGCAAGAACTTTTGGAAGCCCGAAAAATAGATAAAGGCAGGCAATGGTTTACCAGAGCTTTGGATTTCGGTTACTCAAAAACGGCTACAGAAACTTTGAAATTTTGGGACAAGCAAGAAATATTAGGCGATGTCGTTTGGGCCATTCGTAAAAACAGACCAGAAATTATCATCACCCGATTTGATCCTAATTCCAACGGCGAAACACACGGTCATCACACCGCCTCAGCCATTTTGGCGATGGAAGCTTTCGATTTGGCAGCAGATCCAAAAGCTTTTCCCGAACAATTAAAATTTGTAAAAATTTGGCAACCAAAAAGACTGTTTTACAATACGAGCTGGTGGTTTTTTGGTAGTAAAGAAAATTTTGACAAGTCAGATAAAACGGGTTTATTTCCCATCAACGTTGGAACGTATTTTCCCACACTCGGAATTTCGAACAATGAAATTTCATCTAAAGCAAGAAGTAAACACGCTTGCCAAGGTTTCGGAACTGCTTTGGAAAGAGGAAGTGATTTGGAATATCTAAAGTTTCTAAAAGGAGACCAACCAAAAACAAATGATATTTTCGACGGCATCAATTTAAAATCAGAGAACGCAACGATTCAAAAGCAATTAGACCTCGTAGTTTCAGAATACCAGTTCAGCAATCCTAAGCTTTCCTTACAGCGTTTGATTCAAGTATATGAATCAATCAAAAAAGAAAACCCCAAAGATTCAAAACTTGCCGAAGTGAAAGAATTAATTCTAAAAACACAGGGAATTTATTTTGAGTGGACCACAGAAAGAGCTTTTGGAACGTCGGGCGAAGAAATACCTACCCGATTGGAAATTGCGAATAGAAGTAATCAGGATTTGATGGTTAATTTCTCTGGGAATACGTCGGAAAAAATTCTAGCCAACGAAAGTTTTAAGGAAAACCAGAAATTTAAAATAGCAAATGGAAAATATTCTAATCCTTATTGGATGGAGAAAATGCCGAAAAACAATTTATACATCAACGAAAATCCAGCAGAAATTGGACTACCCGAAATTTCAAATGCCATCACTAAGAAAGTGACCTTCAATTTTGGAAGTACAAAAATTGATTTTGACATTCCTTTACAACAAAAAACAGTTGATCCTTCTATTGGCGAGTTGTATCAACCTTTTTATACCGTTCCAACTTTTGTAGCCAACTTCGAGCAAGAAAATTTTATCTTTAGTAATCAACCGAAACAAATTGCAGTAGAAGTTCAAAGTTTTGCAGGGAAATCAACCGCTACAGTTTCGTTAAATGGAAGTAAAGACTGGAAAATATCACCAGCTCAAAAAGTCAGTTTTAAAGAAATTGGTGAAAAGCAAAAACTCTATTTTCAAGTTGAACCGCTTTCCAAAAATGCAAATTCAACCTTAGAAACCATTATAGAATCAGAAGGGAAAAATTATGATCAGTCTTTACAATTGGTAGAATATCCGCATATCGACCGTCAGATTTGGATTAAAAAATCACAAGCTAAAATTCAAAATTTAGATCTGAAAATCCCCGCTGTCAGAATTGCCTACATCAAAGGTTCAGGCGACGATATTCCTTCCTCATTGGGTGCAATCGGTCTAAAGGTGGAGGAACTGGATATTAAAAATTGGAACGTTTCCCGTTTGAAAGATTATGATGTCATTATCTTGGGGATTCGCGCTTTTAATACGCAACCAGAATTGGCGATGATCAACCAAGATCTCTGGAAGTTTGTAGAAGATGGTGGCTTGGTCATCAATCAATATAATACTAATCGCGGTTTACTCACCAACGACATTGCTCCCTTTCCTTTGAAATTGGGAAGTTCCCGCATCTCCGAAGAAGATGCCGAATTAAAAATGCTCGTTCCAAATCATCCTGTTTTCACCACTTTAAACAAAATCACGAATTTAGATTTTGAGAATTGGGTTCAGGAAAGAGGTTTGTATTTTGCAGATTCCTGGGATGGAAAAATGATTCCACTTCTGGAAGGAAATGATACGGGAGAAGCTCCAAATAAAGGCAGTCTTTTGGTTGGAAATTATGGAAAAGGAATGTATGTTTACACAGGATTATCCTTTTTCAGAGAATTGCCAGCAGGAGTTCCCGGAGCTTATAAATTGTTTATGAATATTTTGGCGCTCGGCCAATAGTTGATAGTCGATAGTTGACAGTTGACAGTTGACAAATTAAACAAAAAACAAAACTAATATGTTCTAGTGAATAACATTCAATGCTCGACGGACAGTTTGTCATTCCGTATGAATCTAACCTGTTAAAATTATGCTGTGAGATTCCTTCGGAATGACAAAAAACCGGATAAATAGCGGAAATCTACGCCCCGACTTGAACGGAGCTCTTTTTATTTGGTGGCTGAGCTTGTCGAAGCTACCAAATAAAAAAGCGGGAGTGGAAGGCGGATTAAGGCGCCCAAAAAAAATATAACATAAAATATGAATCAAGAAAAAGATACGAATTGGAAAACGCTTTACATGGGTCTATTGGTCATTACGGTTTTGATGATTGTTGCCATGCTCCTCTTTCAAAACTATTATAAATGAAGAATTTAGACTGGGCAGTTCTGATTTTCGTGTTGCTTTTTATTGTGATTTACGGCATCTTTAAATCGCAAAAAGTAAAAACTTCTGAATCTTTTTTGGGTGGAAAAAGCAATCCGTGGTGGATGGTTGGGTTATCGATCATGGCGACCCAAGCGAGTGCGATTACATTTCTATCAACTCCTGGACAAGCCTATCATGACGGTTTAGGATTCGTGCAATTTTATTTTGGGTTGCCAATTGCGATGGTTATTTTATGCGTTTGGGTGTTGCCGAAATTTTTCCAGATGAACGTCTTAACGGCCTATGAATATTTAGAAAAACGGTTCGGATTGTCTACCAGAATTTTAACGGCAATCTTATTTCTGATTCAAAGAGGTTTGGCGGCCGGAATTACCATTTTCGCTCCAGCTATTATTCTGTCCACTATTTTGGGTTGGAATCTGATGCTTACCAATATTGTGATCGGAACTTTGGTGACCATTTACACTTTGGTTGGTGGGACCGAAGCGGTGAGCCAGACGCAGAAACAGCAGATGATCGTGATTTTTGTCGGGATGTTTTTGGCGTTTTTCCTTATTGTAGATCAGTTGCCCGTGAATTTAAATGACGCTCTTTTATATTCTGGGGCGATGGGAAAAATCAATCCCGTGAGTTTTGAATTTGATGTGAACAATCGCTACAATATTTGGTCTGCTTTCTTGGGTGGAACGTTTTTATTCTTGAGTTATTTCGGGACCGATCAAAGTCAGGTGCAAAGATATTTGACGGGGAAAAGTCTAAAGGAAGCACGATTGGGATTGCTTTTCAACGGCTTGTTTAAAATCCCGATGCAGTTTTTCATTCTATTTATCGGAGTGATGGTTTTCGTTTTTTTCCAGTTTGAAAAGACCCCTTTGAACTTTAATCCACTTTCTCAAAAACTTCAAAACAATACGGAATACCGTGCTTTGAATAAGGAGTTCAACCAACTTCACGAAGATAAAAAACAAAAAATAATCGCCTGGAAAGCTGATCATTCTCCAGAAATAATGTCGGAATTAAAAGTCTTGCAAGCGAAAGAAATTACGATTCGCCAAGAGGTAAAAGATCTGATTGATAAAGCTGCGCCAGAAATTGAATCCAATGACAAAGATTATGTCTTTATCTACTACATTCTCAATTACTTGCCGACTGGAATTGTGGGCTTGCTGATTGCGGTGATTCTCTCTGCGGCGATGAGTTCTACGTCTTCAGAACTGAATGCTTTGGCCACAACGACTGTAGTAGATATTTACAAGCGAAATTTCGCACCTAATATTTCAGAGAAAAAATATTTGAATGCTTCTAGACTTTTCACTTTGATGTGGGGAATGGTCGCGATCTTTTTTGCGGTGAATGCGAGTTTGTTTGAGAATTTAATTCAGGCCGTAAATATTATTGGGTCCTTATTTTATGGGGTGATTCTCGGCGTATTTGCAATTGCTTTTCTCTTTCCAAAAATTGGCGGCAAGGCGACCATGTGGAGTATTTTGATTGTAGAACCTGTGATTATTTTGCTTTACTTTTTGGATGTAAAAGAGATTATTCAACTGGAATTTTTGTGGCTGAACCCGATCGGGTGTTTGCTGATGATTGGGGTTGCGAGTTTGTTTCAATCAATGTTTAAGAAAGTTACAATATAAAAAATGGACACCGAAATTGGTGTTCATTATGATTTAACTTGTTTATCTGATTTGGATACAAAAATTGAAAAGCTACAATATTTTCTATTTAACCCACAAAAATATTTGCAGACTTTTTCCAAAGATAAGTCCGCATTGGTTCATGTAATTCTAATTTGATGCTCATAGGTTTCGAACCTTCGTTATTTTTACATCGTGCTTAACCAACAAAAATATAACCCATCGTACTGTTGAACTGATTTTTTGCTTTCTCTCGGATTAAAGGAAAAATTCCTTTACATAGCTTTTTGTGGTTTATATAAGGTAAACTTTTTCGCAAATCATTTCTAGTCTGATTTTCGTTGTTTTACCAATATCCAGCGATCATAATTGTGCTGCTTCGGCCTTATCGATTTTCGTTGTTTTGACTTGAAAAGTTTCGTTAACTCACTCATATAATTTGAAAGTAATAAGTGTAGTCAACAACTCTTCATATAATCCCTGATTCAAAAATGAAATTTTAACAGATCTTTCAAAATCGGCAAATCTACTTCTTCCCAATCTAAATCTGACAGTTCTTCCTTATCTACCAGGTTATGATTTTTGTACTCTAAAATTTTTATTCCACCTTCGTTATAATTTGCAATGCATTGGATCAAATTAACTTTAAAATTTCAGTAATCCAATATACTGTTGGTTAATTTTTCAACGTTTTTAATCTCTATATTTATTTCTTTACGAATTTCTCTGATAATACCATCCATCTTCTTCAGTTTCATCTTCCTCTAACCTTCTTCCATGAGATTGCCATTTCAAGGGTAATTTCACTTTTCAATTCTCTGGGATACTAGAATTTTATAATCAAATAGATAATTGCACATATAACATTCCCTATAATTTATGCATTAAGTTTTTCAAATTCGATGTCGTTTATAAAAAAGGACCCCAAAAATTTGGCGTCCTTTAATACAATATCTAAAATAGAAATATTA
>DIBY01000012.1 GCA_002415135.1 Flavobacteriales bacterium UBA5040
ACCGGAGGTTTAGTTCAACACGGTATTTCTATTAGCGGGGTTGAAGTTTACATCATACAGATTTTCGCTAATTGCTCAATTTGTTATATTTACAAAAACCAGTTATAATAATCCCCGCCAACAGAAATACCCAACCGTTAGGCGAAATTATAAGAAAATGAAATCAACTATTAAATTTTTATTAAAAATATTCATTGTCACAGCATTATTATTTGGAATTATGTTAGTAATTCCAGAATTATTTTCAAATCAAAAAATTGAAATAAAAGAAATTAGTATAAAAGCATTAATCTTTGGACTTCTTATGACCATAATTCTTGGATTACTTCAAATGGTTAAAATGAAAAAAAACGGAATAAGAAATGCTTCTGACTTGGACTTTAAAGTTAGTCAAAAATCAACATTTACTTCAAAATTAACTTTAAATGAAATATTTGATGAATTAAAAACTAAATACAAATCAATAAACCTTACTTCAGAGAAAATCAGTATAAGAACGTCTATTAGTTTATATTCTTGGGGCGAAAACATTGAAATTACAAAAGGAAGCACTAATGATTTTGAGTATGAAATTACGAGTAAGCCACAATTACCAACAACCTTGATTGATTATGGCAAAAATAGTGAAAACATCTTGAAAATAAAGAAAATAATAAATAACTTCGCCTAATAACTAAGCTTTAGCTGCGCTCTGTTCGGCTGTGACTCGGGTCGTTTTGTCTGAAAGACAAGAAATGAAAGCCTGTTAGATCCTTTCGCTACGCTCTGGACAGGCTCACCTCCGGTGGTTTTTCCTCCCCAGTTGGTAACCTTATGGAGTTATCGTTTCTAGAATTTAGGATAGTAGAGCAGTTTTTTAGAAGGACTGCTTTTTTTGTGGCGTTTGGTAGCCTTTAGAAGTGGTCTAAGGACTGAGTTATTTAAGATATTATTACGTCTCCAGGAAAAATTTAATTACAATTGCAGAAAACAATAGTCGGAAAAAATATATCTTAGTGAATAGAAATAAGTCTTACCAATACCAGACAAATTCCTAGCAATTAAGTTGTATTTGTCTGACAAAGTAAGACATATAAACGAGTTGGCTGCTATGCTAATCGAGCCCTCAAACTAAGACAAGACTTATGATACCTGAACAAATACAAGCATTATTTGAATTCATAGACTATTTAGACACGATTAAGACAGAACTTATTAAAAAGTACATTCCTCTTTGCGAGGAACTTAACAATCTTGATATCCAAAGGTCAAAGTTGAAACCAAAAAATAATTACATCGATAAGCAGCGATATGACGATATACAAAAGGAAATAAAAGAAAAATTTGAACCAATTACCGAGAACATATATGTGCCTGTATTAAATAAGTTGAAAGAACTAAAAATATGGTCAGGTGACGATGTCTTTACAAGCATCTGGAATAATAACATGTCGGCGGTACATGATTTAAGAGAGAATTTTACATCTGACGACCTTATTAAAATAAACAATTATAAACAGAAATATTTAAGTTTTAGAACAGAAACGAATTCAAATTTTTGTTGTTTGCAAATCGTATTCAGTAATCTCGATGATGTTCTTAAAGAACTCTTTGACTTTTTCAAAGACACTCCTGAAAACGAGTTTGAAGGCTTTGAAGCAAAAACAATTAAAGCGGATAGCTTTAAAGATGCTATAGAAGGTCTAATACAGAACAGAGGTAAAAATGTCAAATTTTCAATTCCTCAAGAAAATCTTTTTAATTATCAAAACGTAAACCAGCAACAGCCGTCTTGGCATAATATAAAACATGAAATAATTATGGGAGACAAGTATGAAAATATCCAACATTCAACAATCTATAATCGTTCGACGTTTAAGGAAGCATTCAATACAATAAAATCGAATTACAGTGAAGATTCTGCGCAAGCTCTTGAAATAGTAAAATCACTTGTAGAAAAGACGGGAAGCAAAGAAGCTGGAGAATTGTTTGACAGTTTCAATGAAGAAATAAAAAAAGAAAATCCCAAAAGGTCAGTACTCGTTTCCTTGTGGGATGGACTAATTAAAATTGTTCCAATGATAACTCAAACAGCTGGTCTTGTTGACAAAATAATACCTTTATTTCAGAGTTAAAAGCACAAGCAGCCAACAGTGTGTTTATAAAATTGTGGCGGGACGTTAAGCATTCGGCTATAAATCGCTATTTTGCTTTTGTGGTTAATTGAAACGGATGTTTTTCAAATGCCACAACTTCATAAACACTTTAACGTTACCTGCAACCCGTAGCAACAGTGCAAAATAAAAACTGACAGTCAAGAAGAACGATATGAAAGATACTATTAACGACCTGACGACATTATTTGAAGAAGCTAAACAGAATGTTGAGTTTGAGTTTGTGCAGATACTCATCAACTATAAAAGTATTGGGGCAAAAGACTTATCATCTAACCTTCATGAATGGTTTGAAGCAATTGAATTTTACAAACGACTCTATTTTCAGTATACAGAAAAGGAGAAGACAAGGATTGGAACATTACTCTATTCAACATTTTTTGAAAACAGCGACTTTTATAACATTCTCGGGAGTTTATGTAAAGTAAAATTGGGATACAAAGGTTCATCTTACCTTTTTTGGAAAACAAAAAAGTATGAAAGATTATTAGGCATAGGGGAAAAACAAGATTTTTTATTAGAGCTGTTGGACGATGCTGGCAAACCAAATATTATCTCATTCTTTCAGGATAATCACTTCAAGCAAATAAGAAACACATTTTTCCATTCTGCATATTCTTTGGGTGATGATGAGTATATTCTTCATGATTCTGAATCAATAGTAATTAACGGAGTAGGACAATCATATTTTAATATTTCAGAGTTTTTGAATCCAAAAGTTGAAAATGTTATAATATTTTTTGATGCATTCAAAAAGCTGTATTTAGACAGTTTTGCTTCTTATCAAGCAGACAAAGAAGTTGACGCACTATTTCCAAATCCATGTAAAGCAACCATTTTAGGTTCAAAAGACGGATTGAAAGGTTTTAAAATTAAGAATTCTGTCCAATTTTATGGGGAATGGCATGACTCAGGAATATGGTTTGATGAGAAATTTGACATGTGGGCTGGACATAATATCAGGTTTGATTTTTCAAATATTGAGACGATAGAAATACGAGAATCACTATCACGGTATGAAAGCAAAGAGGATATTAACCGAAGCGACCGGGAATTTGAGAATTTAGTTGACAAGATTCTTGAAAGGAAGAATGCAGACGAAATTTATCGAGCAACCCACTTATTAGTAAAGTTTGGAGACATCCGATTAAAGAAAATGGTTGCTGAAACAAATGGATTTAAGCAAAGAAATTTTCCAAAAATCATTTTGCCATTTTATAGACAAGCAGTAGAAGTGGGTTCAAAAATTATGGATATGACACAAGTAAACAAAAATATTGAAACACTTGAAAAGTTTATGAATCCAGAATGAATCGGGCAGCAGGTAATAACTAAACTTTCGTCTTGTCCGCAGGACGCAAGATGAAAGCCCGTTGAACGGAAACTCCGGTGGCTTTTTAAGAGCATTATGGTTCTCTTATGGAGTTGTCGTTTTTTAGAATTTAGATACACAAAGCAGTTTTTTCAGAAGGACTGCTTTATTTGTAGCGTTTGGTAGCCTTTGGAAGTGGTCTAAGGACTGAGTTATTTAAGATATTATTACGTCTCCAGGAAGACTTTAAGTGCAATTGCGGAAGATAATAGTCGGAAAAAACATATCTTAGTGATTAGAAATAAGTCTTACCAATACCAGACAAATACCTACCAAATACGTTGTATTTGTCTAACGGAGTAAGACATATAAACAAGTTAGCTGTAATCTCACAAAAAACTGATATCTAAATGAAAAACTGTATTTTTTTATTATTTCTACTTTTTCTTTCTCTGAAGATTGATGGACAGACTCAAAGATTTATTTATGAATATTCATTTAAACCTGACTCTCTAAATAAAGAAAATGTGATAAAAGAAATTATGAATTTAGATATTAGTGATGAGGGTTCCACTTTTTACAGTAATTTATTATTAGATAAAGATTCGATCTTCATGGACCAAGTTGAGAAAGGTAAGATATCTGGAAATATAACGCTTGATTTTAGAAATATTAAGAAAAGTCAAGCAAATTTTATAATTTCAAAAAAATATCCATCTTTAGAAATTACGTTACATACTTCATTTAACGCTTTAAATCTAGCAGTAAAAGAAAATAGAATTTTAAACTGGAAGATTCAACCTGAGATTAATATTATAGAAGGATTTAAAGTTCAAAAAGCAACTACGAATTTTGCGGGAAGAAATTGGATTGCCTGGTTCGCAAATGATATTCAATTGCAAGATGGACCTTATAAATTTTGTGGACTACCTGGATTAATATTAAATATACAAGATGAAAATGGAGATTTTATTTTTAGTATAATTGGAATCAAGAAAAAATATTCAAGAACATTTATTAATCACTTCAAATTAAAGGAAATAACTGTAACTGAGCTCAAATTCAATAAATTATGGAATGAATACAGAAGTGATCCCGCTAAAAACATTAAGCAAATTCACAGTTCTTCAGAAATGGCCGAAACAATTTTTTATGATTCAAATACTAAAAGTCCATTGTCAAAACAAGATTTGATTCGAAATAAAGAACAAGGAGATAGAAAATATTTCAAATATTATAATAACTATATTGAAAGAAGCTTGTACAAATAAAGAAACTACAGCTAACATCGGTAGCCGTTGCACAACCCT
>DIBY01000002.1:0-1314 GCA_002415135.1 Flavobacteriales bacterium UBA5040
AGGATCTTGTCTGGTGACTGGACGTCAGACGTGTGCTCGTACGAACTGCTGTTTTAAATGGAATCGTAGTAATAACAGAGTTAAAACAAATTAAAAAACAAGGAATGAAAGATATTAAACAAAGAATTTCAGCAGGTAATGTTATAAGATTAAGACCGGTTTTAATGACTGCTACCGTTGCTTCATTAGGATGTTTACCTATGGCATTGGCAACCGGAGCAGGAGGAGAAGTACAAAAACCATTAGCAACAGTTGTTATAGGTGGTTTGTTCACCGCAACATTTCTTACACTTGTACTTTTGCCGGTACTTTACTCTTATGTGGAGAATATAAAACCTTCCCGACGTAAGTTGAAAAATACAAAAATTGCAGGATCAGCAACGATTATTCTTTTGTTTTTACTCTCAGGTTTTAATAATGGAGTTAAAGGTCAAATTACGACAAATTCATCTTCATCTTTAGGGACGATAGATTTGAATTCAGCAATTTCTGCTTCCCTGGAATCCAATCCAAACACAAGGGTTGCAAAATTAGGAGAGGAATACCAGTCTGCATTAAAAGGTTCTGTGAGAGATTATGGCAAAACAAATATCAATCTCACTTTTGGTCAATATAACAGTCTTATTGCTTATGATAATAATATTACCATAAGCCAAAATATTCCGAATCCGGTTTATTTGAAAAGATTAACAGAACTGGCAGACGCCAACATAAACGCGTCCAAAATGCAGGCAGGAATTTATAAAAATCAGATCACTTATCAGGTAAAAAGTATTTATTATAGTTTACTCTACAGAAAAGAACAAAGAACATTAAATGAGGAATTAATCGCGCTTTATGAGAAAATACTTCGTGCTGCCGACATAAGATTTCAGACTGGTGAAACAAATATTTTAGAAAAATACAATGCCAATACCAGATTGCAGGAAGCGATTTCTCAAAAATTGCAGACGGAAGAATATATAAAAATTCATCTGGAGCAATTGAAAAGGTATACCGGAAATCAAACCATCGAAGATATTATGGAAACAACGCTTATCGAAAAGTTTTTAGATGTATCACCACAGAGCGCAATTTTTAATAATAATCCAGACTTGCTTGCTTTGAAAAGCCAGATAGAAGTCGCTAAAGAAGAAATCAGAGTTGAAAAAAGCAGGTTACTTCCCGATTTTAGCGTCGGTTATTTTAACCAATCGTTGGTAGGTAATTTCGAGAAAAATGGAGTTTCGAAGTTTTACGGAGTAGGAAAAAGATTTCAGGGTGTAGAATTGGGAATTAGCATACCCATTTTTGTAAAAGCGCAAAAAGCAAAAA
>DIBY01000002.1:1375-4453 GCA_002415135.1 Flavobacteriales bacterium UBA5040
TAAAAGCGCAAAAAGCAAAAATCAAAGCCGCAGAAATTAACCAGCAAATACAGGAAGCAAAAGTAGATGCATTTTCTTTCAGTCTTTCTCAACGGGGTTCTACACTGCTTTCGGACCTAAAACGGTTGCAAATCCAGATCAATTTTTATAGGGAAACAGCATTGCCACAGGCAAAGTTGCTTATTACAAAATCACAGCGTGCCTTTGAGGTTGGAGAAATGGATTATTACCAGGTTAGTCAATCCATAAACAACGCCGTGGAAGTCCAAAAACAATACATCGAAAGTTTAAATCAATATAATCAAACAGCCATCGAACTGGAATTAATTTCTGGTTTATAATAAATAATTAAAGTTCCAAAATCATGAGTAAATCAAAATATTTATATATCATCGTCTTAAGTTTTATGTTGTCAGCCTGTAATTCCGATAAAAAGGAAGAAACAGCAGTCACGGCAAATGTAGAAGTTCCGCACGATGCAAACAGCGTAGAATTTAGTGAAGCGCAGTACAAAAGTGTGGGAATGGAATTGGGAAATATAACCAATACTAATCTTTCCAATTATATCAAAGCCTCTGGAGCTATTGAAGTTCCACCGCAAAATCTGACCAGTATCACCTCTTCTTTTGGAGGTCATGTAAAATCCATGAACGTAATCGAAGGAAAATATATTGGAAAAGGAACCGTGGTGGCAACGATAGAAAATCCTGAATTTCTACAGATACAGCAGGATTACATGGAAAGCAATAGTCAGATGTCTTATTTAAGACAGGATCTTACACGCCAAAAAGAACTGGTAAAAGAAAATATTGCAGCCAGAAAATCTTTACAGCGGGCGCAAAGTGAGTATAATAGTATGTCTGCACGAGTTGCCGGATTACGGGCAAGACTTCAGGTTGCGAACATCAATCCTGCTTCTGTTGCAAGAGGTAACATATCTTCGCGCGCCAACATTTATGCACCACAAAGCGGATACGTAACAAAAGTATATACCAATATTGGAAAATATGTTGGAACTAATGAGGTTGTCGCAGATATTGCAAATACAGGTAATATGATGGTAAAAGTGCAGGTTTTTGAAAAAGATGTTGCAAAAATAAAAGTTGGTCAAATTATTCGATTTCAGGCTACTGGTGACGCCGAGGAAAAAACTGCTAAAGTTTATCTGATAGGGAAAGATATACACGGAGACAGAACTGTAGATGTTTTGGCAAGAATTCAGAATGTATCTCAAAATCTGTTGCCGGGAATGTTTGTAAATGCTATCATAGAACTTGGATCTGTGGAAACACCAGCATTGCCAGATGCGGCAATTGTAGGTTCCGGAGGTAAGAATTTTATTTTTATTTTAGAAAAAACTTTAGAAAAAACTAAAGATAAAGATGGGAAGGAAAAAGAAAAACAATATATCTTTAGGAAGGTAGAAGTGCAAACCGGTGTAAGCGAAAATGGTTTTACTGCGGTTACTTTGCCTGCAAAATTTAATGAATCCGATAAAGTAGTTTTAAAAGGGGCATATGACCTGCTTTCTAAAATGAATAATATGGAGGAAGAGGAGTAATCTTGGGATAATTTTAAAACCTTAAAACCTATTTACAAACCATTTGTTTCCATAAAAAGTTGCCAAAACTAGCATCAAAATATTTTTATGATTTCAATTTATTTATACGCCTTAATTCCAGTTGTTTCCATTTTATTGGGCGGGATTACCGGATTATTTAAAAAACCAAACGCGGGTTTTCGGAGTTCTGTGTTGCATTTTGCGGGCGGAGTGGTTTTTTCAGTTGTTGCAGTGGAACTTCTGCCGGATATTATTAAAAATCACAGGCCTATTGAAGTGGGAATTGGTTTCGGACTGGGCATCGCGACGATGTTGGCTGTAAAATATTTTTCAGAAAAATTTCAAAAAAACGCTGAAAAATCGGCAGTAAAAAATTCTTTGCCGATGGGACTTCTGGTGGCATTGGCCATCGATTTACTAATAGATGGCGTGCTTCTCGGCGTTGGTTTTGCGGCTGGAAGCACCGAAGGAATTCTGCTTTCCATCGCTTTGGCTCTCGAAATTTTTTCTCTGGGATTAGCAGTAGTTTTGGCTTGTATGGATTTAAATTTTTCAAAACAAAAAAGCCTGACTATTTTATTAGTTTTGGGTGCCTGCTTCTTTGTCGGAGCCGTTTTAGGAATTACATTATTAGCAGGATTATCACAGGAATGGCTGGAATTGGTGCTGTCTTTCGGTCTCGCTGCTTTATTATTTTTGGTAACTGAAGAATTATTGAAAGAAGCGCACGAAGAAAAAGAAACACTTTTGCAGACGAGTATGTTTTTTGTAGGATTTTTAATATTTCTACTGGTAGGAATGGTAGTTTAAATTAATTAAGATTAAAAAAATAAGCATAATCGTAAAGTTCAAAAAATGAATTTTAATTTAAAATTTTTAGGTTCAAAAATTAAACTTGATAAATTATTATAATAAGATACAAACGATATATTCAAAAATTAAAATATAAAAAATGGCAAAAAAGAAATTAAACTTAAGGGATATTGGAACGGAAAAACATGCCGGAGAGCATTCCCACGATGCTGGACATAATCACGATAATACGGACAAAACAACGTTACAAATGTTTTTGCCCGCCATTATATCATTCACATTATTAATAATTGCTATTGCTTTAGATAATTGGATTACCCAAAATTGGTTTAATGGATGGGTAAGGATTGCCTGGTATGTTGCAGCGTATATTCCCGTGGGATTACCAGTTTTAAGAGATGCGTTTGATAGTATAAGAAAAAGTGATTTCTTTTCAGAATTTTTTTTGATGAGTATCGCTACGATTGGTGCGTTCGCCATTGGAGAATTTCCTGAAGGTGTAGCAGTGATGCTTTTCTATGCTGTGGGTGAAGTTTTTCAAACACTTGCAGTACAGAGAGCAAAAACTAATATAAAAACACTATTAGACCAAAGACCAGATGAAGTTACCGTTTTAAAAGATAACCAAGCAACAACTGTGAAGGCAGAATCTGTAGAAATCGGAGATATTATCCAACTAAAATCTGGCGAAAAATTAGGTTTAG
>DIBY01000007.1 GCA_002415135.1 Flavobacteriales bacterium UBA5040
CGGAGGTTTTTTCACAGACTGCCGTTAGCAGAAATTTTAAAAAAGTGTAAATACAATGAAGAGTATTATTTTAATTTTTTCAATTTTAATTACCAATTTATATTTGGCCTGCTCTTGTTTGCCAATGAATATAACTGAAAGAATATCAACTTCTGATTTTATTGCGAAAGTTAAAATAAAAAAAATATGGATTGACAGCGAAAATAAAAATTTACATAATATAGAAATTGAAATCCTGGAATTATATAAAGGAGTTTCGACTAAAAGAATGAAAATTTATAGTTCACAAATGTCAAGTTGCGCATTTTTCACTTCGCAAAATACAACTTGGCTAGTTTTTGCTTCTAAAGATAAAGATAACATTCTGAAATTTGGATTTTGTTCAGGTTCTCAAGATGTCGATAAAAACTCATATTCTTCTCAAAGAAAAATGGAACTTTTGAGATATTTGAAGTCAGAAAAAATCAATACGAATTTTAAGAATGATGTTGCGTACGTCATAAACTCTGACTCTTTAAAGAAATTTAATGGTTTAACCGAATCCAAAAATAATTTTGCATTGTATGAAATTATTATCAACCCGGATCTAAGCGTAAAATCAGTAAAGCCACTTAAAGAATTTCAATCGCAAGAGATAAATAATGAAATAGTAGAAATTCTAAAAACCAAATCAAAAGTTTACGCTAAAAACAGACAACCAACAATAACACAAGAAGAAAAAATCATCTTCCCTTTATTCTATTATTCAAAGGAAAAAAATGATAAAAGTTTTATAAGTCCCTACGATTTATAACATAAACTCCTGCTAACGTCGTATTGATAATAGTGCGGAGGAATCGCAAGTTTAAAGATTTCAGATTTTCCGAAATTTAGTTCTTAATAGAAAGATTTAGCATATTAAGCCGCACCATCGCAAAGCTGCCAACCGTTTTCAGAAATATTAAAATGACAAACCTTAAACACAAGAATGGACGAAATTTTCAAAAATTACGAAAAAACAATAAAGAAAAAACATAGCGTAAGCTTCTCAACTAATTATAAAGAAGATTTTAGGGCAAGTGTTAATAATATTCTTTTTGTCGCCATTGCAGAAAAAGCAGTTGAAAGACTTGGTTGGGATTTGGTATTTAAAGACGAGAATAATATAGAAGCTAAAAGGAAGGTAAAAAGTTTAGGTATTGAACGTTGGACTGAAGCTATTACAGCAAATTTTGAATATGGTAAAGTCGTTGTAAAAAGTGAAAGCTTAGGAAATGAAATATGGGATGCTGGTAGAAACTCAAAAAGAGTTAAATCGTTTATTTATGCGTTTGAAGAAACGTTAAAAACTTTTGACAGACAAGCATTAAATGAACTTGAAAAGGAAATCGAAAAGAAAAATAATTGGGATGACTATGTAATTCCTGAAAGTTTACCGCAACCAATTCAAGCAAAAAAACCAAATATACTAATCCCAATTATTGGTGGATTAATTATTTCGTTTATTCTTGGTTTTGTAATAGCATTTATTTCTGTGAGAGGAATGTATTTTATTGGATTGTTTGAATTTTTGGTAGCAACTGCAATTGCGTTTGGAATGAAATATTTAATCAAACTTTCAAACTTTACCGACTTCAATAAATTGCAATACTTATTAGCTGCGATGATTTTACTGATTTATCTTTCAAACCAATATTTCCAGTATGAAATTATTTTGAATGAAAATAATTATGACAGAGTAGGATTTTTGGAATTTTTAAAATTAAGATTTTCACAAGGTTTGACTATTAAAAATCTTAACACCGGTTGGATTGGCTTACTAATTAGTTGGATTCTACAACTTGGATTAACAGGACTTTTTGTTTATTTAAAAATTATATCAATTTTGACAAAATATGCAATTGAAAGAGTTCCAGTAGAAGTCGTTGATTTTGCATATTACCATTTTGTAAAAGAAAAAACAGAAGACGAAGTTAGAAATGAACTTGCCAAAAAAGGTTGGACAGATAAATTAAATCAAGATGAAATATTTGAAGCGATTAGTGGTTTTCAAACTGCAACAGAATTGAACAGAATAAAATAGAAAAATACTTCTGCTAGCAAAGGTTTTACAATAGTGGAGCGAAATTGCAAGTTTAAACATTTTAGATTTTCCGAAATTTAATTTATAATAAGAAACTTTTCGCGTTAAAGCCGCACCATCGCCAATGCGCAAAACATTGTGAGTAGGCCGTCGGCGACACATTAAAATAGAAACTATGAATACAATAGACTACAATTCTATATCTGAAGCCATAACTGAATTAGCAAAGATTGGACAAAAAAAAATTGTTACCACGCTTGAATATATTTTGCAGAATAATGAAGGGGAAAAGCCAAAGTTACATAACAGAAAGGACGATAAAACGACAAGTTATTACAGGGTAAATTTAGCAGAAGAAGAGTTGGAAGTAATTACAGATCTTTTTTTAGATTTAGACGTTGGAAGTTTAACTGAAAAAGCCGAAGCTGGAAACTCAACAGAAAGATATGTAACGCTATTAAATAATTGGTCAAATATTAGTGGAGAAACGGCCAGCTTATAACAGCGGTTTTACGAGATTTCGAATTTTGTGGTTCATCCACGTTTCCGTTTCGCAAGAAATTTTATCTTAGCCAAAAGTTCTCGGTCACGAAGTTCGCAACCTCGCAAAGCCGCGAAACCGTTATACGACATTTCAAAAAGACTGTTTGAAATTTAAAAATCAGAAATTACGAAAGGATTTTTAGTGAAACTCCAAAACAAACAAATAATGAAAACAGATGAATAAATTGACGAATTGGTTTGTACGTAAAGATGCAGCAACAATATTTTTCTTATCTTTTCTTGGCATTCCCCTTTATTTATGGCTTTATTCTATTTTTACAGAATTTGAAAGAGAAGATTTGCAGAAGAATGCTGGACGAAAAATGCTGTCGGTAATAGTTACACTTTATCCCATTATTTATTTTCCATTCTCTGTTATTTTTATTTTTTATAACATCATCGTTAATGACGCGATTGGTTTTGAGAGAATTTTGCCATTTCATCTTTTGGCAGCTATTTGTAGTCTGGTTTTGATCTATTTGACCTCCGGAACTCTTACCAAATATGAAAAAAATAAGAGAGTAGAATCTTTCGGAAGCGTAGGAAACTTTTTTCTTTTATGGTTTTATATTTTTGGAGTTTGGATGTTGCAACCTAAAATAAACAAATATTCCAAATAAAAGAAACGACGTATAACACGGCATATAAGCTATGGCTTCGTCAGAACTCATTAGAAAAATTCACAGGATTTTCAAAAGCCAGTTTTTATTTGGAGAGGTTCGTGCCAAAACAAGATACCACTCATCCACATAAATGTTATCAAAAACCTCCGCCCAGATTTCTAAACATTATTTCTTTTCCATACTTTTCTGAAGACGTTCTACAAATTCAAATGTAGCCGGACATATGACTGTATTTTGGATGGTGAGATGATTGATCTGATAGATTTTTTTTCTATCGGTGTGCGGGAATTCTCGGCAGGCTTTGGGCCGGATCTCATAAATAGAACAGGAATTGTCTTCGTTTAAAAACCAACACGGTAAATCTTGTAAAACCTGATCCTGGTCTTCATCAGTTCGAAGAAATTTATCTTCGAAATCTGCCACTTTCATTTTTAAATGTTTCGCAATACGCTCTGTATCTTTAGGAGTAAAAAGTGGGCCGGTCGTTTTGCAACAGTTCGCACATTGTAGACAATCAATTTTTTCGAAAACCTGATCGTGGGTTTCCTGCACGGTATAGTCCAGGTTTTTGGGTGGTTTTTTCTTTAAACTCTCCAGAAATTTTTTGTGTTCTTTCTGTTTTAAAAGAGCCTGGTTTTTATAGAATTCTAAATTCATATTGCAAAAGTAGGTGAATTTCTTTTTTAAAATGGAAACTTTGTAAAGATGCAATACCTGCGGCCGCGATAGAAGTGGTTACCCCGCAAGGAGCCGGCGGAACGAAGTGGAGCCGGCGACTGAGGAGTAGGAACGGATAGCGCGAATTGTCCGCCCAAATATAAAACAATGATTGCAGTCATAAGTCAGACCTGAATATTTTCGCTAATTTTGACCTATGAAAAATTTGGAGACCCGACAGGATATTGAAGATCTAGTAAACCGTTTCTACGATAAAGTGCAAAAAGATGAGACGATAGGATTCTTCTTTAACGACGTGGCAAAGGTTGACTGGGATAATCATTTACCAAAAATGTACTCTTTTTGGGAGACGCTTTTGTTTGGTCAAATTTCTTACAAAGGAAATCCGATGGCGATCCATTTTCCGATCAATGCTGAAGTTCCGATGGAGAAATTTCATTTTCAACATTGGGTTAAATTGTGGACTGCCACGATTGAAGAAAACTTCGCAGGTGAAATGGCTGACTTAGCAATCTACAAAGCCACTAATATTGCTAATTTAATGGGTCACAAAATGGAAGTTGCGCGTAAAACCCGTTAATTTTTAAGGTACAATTACGGTAAAAATATAGGCTGCCAAATTCACCAAAAGTACGGTTCCGTATAAATGATTGGTTTTTCCGCTGCTTAAAGACATCATTACAATAAAGACTGAAAGCGCCAATAAAATAATAGATTTCATATCGAGACCCAAAACAAAAGGAATATCGTAGTAAATGCAAACTGCTGAAACGGCAGGGATCGTTAAACCAACACTTGCCAAGGCAGATCCTAATCCTAAGTTAATCGAAGATTGAATTTGATTATTTCTCGCAGCGCGAATTGCGGCAAATCCTTCCGGCAATAACACGACTCCCGCAATAATTACCCCAACCAAAGCTCGTGGTGCACCAATATTTTCCACAAAATCTTCAATTACCGGTGAAAGACCTTTTGCCATACCGATAACGGTTGCGAGACAGATGATCAGCAACACTAAACTTCCTAATGTTGCTGCAATGGAGGGTGGAGCGGCTTCACGTAAAACCTCACCTTCATTTTCTATGACGAAATAATGACGATGGCGAACGGTTTGAAACATCAGAAAACTTCCATAAATGGTAAGACACGCAAGTGAAACAAAAACCAGTTGCGCTTCTGAGTAATAAGGTCCGCGTGCGCTCGAAGTGTAATTAGGCAGTATTAAAGTTAAAACTAAGATCGCAACAAGACTTACCAGATAAGTAGTTGCCGACTTTGTGATAAAAAACTGCTCTTTGTATTTTCTACTTCCGACCCAAATACAAACGCCGAGAATTCCGTTTAGAATGATCATCACTGCTGCAAAGACTGTATCTCTGGCGTAGGTTTGCGAGCCTTCACTTCCCGAAAGCATGAAAGACACGATGAGCCCAACTTCTAAAATGGTGATGCAAATTGCCAGGATGATGGTTCCGTAAGGTTCGCCGACTTTATGTGCGATAACTTCCGCGTGATGAACGGCGGCTAGTACGCTACCAAATAAAAGAATTGCGCCTGCAATATTGGCAAATGCGGTATTATTTAAAAAACCTAAGAGATAAAAAGCTGCAGATAAAATTGGTATTATTATCGTCCAGTGAATCAATTTTTTATATTTCATATTTCGATTTGTGGTAATATAAAATAAAAACTACTAAAATAAAATAGCTGAAAAAAAAATTAATATAATCGTAACACTGAACATACAAGATCCCAAGCTTTTACAAAAAATGCTTTTACGTTAAATCCTCCCTTTCAAATAATCCTGACGAAGTTTTTCATCCAGTCTTTCAATTGCATATCGAAGACTTGTTCTTGGCATTTTTTGGTAATGAAGATTGAGAAAGTTCAAAAGTTCCTGCTCATTTTTCTTACCCATTTCTCTCAAAAGCCAGCCATTTGCTTTGTGCATTAAATCGTGTTCGTGATTTAAATTCCTGATTGCTAATTTCTTAAGCAGCTCAAAAGATCCTTTTTTCACGTGAAACATTGTTGAAACTACCGCAATTCTTTTACTCCACAGGTTTTCTTCTTCCGACAGTTCTTCCAAAATTGAATCATCTTGATTTTCAAAACAGTAACGTCCCAAAATTTTATAACACGAAGTATCGACCAAGTCCCAATTGTTGACGTGCTTCTTATTTTTTAAATAAAATTCTACAATTTCTTTTTTCTCAGTCGCATCTTTTGATTTTTCAAATTTCGAAACCAGAATAAATAGTGCACAATGACGATGTTCGTGAATGGGTGAAGACAATAATTCTTCTAATCGAATTAAAGAAATCCGGGGTCCAAATTCTTTGGCAACGATTCTTTGATTGGGAACGGTAACACCAATAAATTGGTCACCTTCTGCATATTCTCCTTTTCCTGCTTTGAAAAACTGAGGTAAAAATTCTTTCTTTTCTGGACTCGAAAGATCTTGAAGCGCGGATTTAATGTCGTTGACCATTTTAAAAAATGCTTTCGCCAGTTTGCGTTGTAAATTCTTCGAGAAATTTCATGCCGCGGTAGGAATTTCCTTTCGGATTCAGTTTTGGACTCCAGACTGCGATGCAATAATGTTGAGGATAGATCGCGATTATTCCACCACCAACTCCACTTTTTCCTGGCAATCCTACAAGGAAGGAAAACTCTCCTGATTCATCGTAAAACCCACAGGTGAGTAATATGGCATTGATTCTCTTGACTTTGCTCGAAGATAAAATTTGTTTTTTTGTTGAAGGTTCTTTGCCTTCATTTGCCAAGTACAAAAAGCTCTTGCTCAATTGTTTACAAGTCATCTCTATGGAGCAAAGATGACAATACAATTCAATCACCGCCTCGGGTTTATTTTTAATGTTTCCAAAAGATTTCATATAATTACACATGGCTGCGTTTCGGAAGCTATTCTGCATTTCGCTGGAAGCAACCTTTTCATTAAAGAAAATATCATCTTCCTTGGTAAGATTGCGAATAAACATAAGCAATTCGTCTTTCGGATTTTCACAAATCTCCAGCAAAATATCGCAAATCACCAAAGCACCCGCATTGATAAAAGGATTTCTTGGAATTCCATTATCCGCTTCTAACTGAACCAAAGAATTAAATGCATTTCCAGAAGGTTCGACATCTACTCTTTCCCAAAGTTTCTCTTCTAACTTTTCATAAACAAAAGACAAAGCGAAAACTTTTGAAATACTTTGTATGGAAAATTTCTGCTCAAAATCTCCGGCTCCAAAGCTATTGTGTTCTAAATCGGTGAGATTCACGCCAAATTTATTTTCATCAATACAGGCAAGTTCCGGAATATAGTCGGGAACTTTGCCAAGATTTTCTTTGCCAATAAGGTCAGCATAAATCTTTGAAATAGTATTTTGATAATCTAATTTCATTCGACCGCGATTTAAGTGTTTATAATTTAGGGTAAAAAAAATGCTTAAAATTAATCAAGCATTTTCTAAAGTGCGATGTCACCTTATATTTTAATCTTCTGATGTTTCTGATCCTGGTTCTTCCGCTTCTTCATCATGATATTCAAACAAGAAATCGTTGTACGGGAATCTGGCGGTATGAATTTTCAAAACCTCATCATAAATCATCTTCTTCATTTCAGGGAAATTTTCTTTATTTAAAGCTGAGATAAAGACGGTAGGATATTGGGATTTTGACATCCACGTTTTCATCCATTCTTCCAGAGAAATATTTTTTCTGGATTCTGGAGTTAAATCGTCTTCCTCTTTTTTCTCGTAAGCGAATGCATCAATTTTATTGAAAACCATGATCATCGGTTTTTGATGCGCATTAATTTCCATTAAAGTTTGATTCACCGAATTGACCTGATCTTCGAAACTTTCGTGTGAGATATCAACCACGTGAATTAATAGATCTGCTTCCCGAACTTCATCCAACGTTGATTTAAAACTCTCTACCAATTGCGTCGGAAGTTTTCGAATAAACCCAACCGTATCAGTTAATAAAAAAGGTAAATTTCCAATGACCACTTTTCTCACGGTCGTATCTAAAGTAGCAAATAGTTTATCTTCAGCGAAAACATCAGATTTAGAAATGGCATTCATCAAAGTAGATTTTCCTACATTGGTATAACCAACCAACGCGACGCGAACCATTTTGCCACGGTTTTGTCTTTGCGTTGCCATCTGTTTATCTATGGTTTTCAGTTTATCCTTTAACAACGTGATTCTATCGCGAATGATCCTTCTATCAGTTTCAATTTCTGTTTCTCCGGGACCACGCATTCCGATTCCCCCTTTCTGCTTATCAAGGTGAGACCACATCTTACTCAATCTTGGGAGTAAGTATTGATACTGAGCGAGTTCCACCTGCGTTCTTGCGTAAGACGTTTGGGCTCTTTGGGCAAAAATATCAAGAATTAAGTTGGTTCGGTCCAGAATTTTGACGTCTTCCATTTCTTTTCCAAGATTCTTCAGCTGCGAAGGCGAAAGTTCGTCGTCGAAAATCACGGTTCCTATTCCGTTTGACTTTACATAATCCCTTATTTCCTGTGCTTTTCCGCTCCCAATAAAAGTTTTGGGATCCTGTTGCGTCAATTTCTGAATGAATCTTTTGTCAATGGTTGCTCCTGCTGTCAAAGCCAAAAATTCAAGCTCATCCATATATTCAACAAGCTTTTCTTCACTTTGATTTTGTGTAACCAAGCCTACTAAAACGGCTTTTTCGTATAAATGTTCTTTTTTGTCTAGCATAAATTTCCTTTCGGCATTTGTACAAAGATAATACTTTGATTTTCACCATTAAAAAATCTCAGATAAAATTAACTGAGATTTTTATTACTATTTTAAATTTCTAATCCCAGTCAGCGGCTACAAATCTCATTTTCTTTCCACTCGCATTGGTCAACGTGAGATAATGTCCTTCCACTTTATAATTGGTCATGGACGGAAGTTCTTTTGAGAAAGCAGATTCTAAATCCATTGCTTTATCGCACATCATCATGGTACTTCCAATCTCTGAAAATTTTACCGTTCCGTCGGTGTTGAAACTTGCGGATCCAAACATATTGTTACATCCCATATTTGCTGCAAATTTTCCGGGTTCTGTTTGATCAGATAAATCAAGATGTGCTTTGTTATTCATCATCGATTCTTTAGTAAAATCCTGAAATTCCACTAACATCCATTCTCTTTTAATATTCTCCGGAAATTTAGTTTGAGTAGTACAATTAGCCAATAGTACGAGTGCGAACACGGCGATAAAGCCTGATATTATTTTTTTCATTATTAAAAATTTTCTTTAGCATTGCTACTTCTGTGCCACGTTTTATTATTTTTGATAGATCTAATTTCCTCCTTATTAAAAATGAAATATGCAAAAATTAAGTATCCTTGAAACAGAACGACTTATTCTCCAACTCGTGAACATAGAGGATGCTGAGTTTATTCTGGAACTTTATAATTCTCCGAATTTTATCAAATTCATTGGTGATCGGAATCTTCGTACAGTGAAAGATGCTGAAAATTATATTAAAGAAAAATTTCTTCCTCATGTTGTTAAATACGGCTTTGGAAGTTTTGTGATTTTAAGAAAATCAGATCTCAAAAAAATCGGAAATGTTGGAATTTATATGCGCGACGGTTTAAATGTTCCAGATATCGGCTTTTCATTTCTACCTCAATTTGAAGGAAAAGGTTATGGTTTTGAAGCATCCAAAAAGCTAATGGAAGTAGCCTTTTCTGAATTTGATTTAAAGAAAATTTCTGCCATTACCACTAAAGAAAATATCTCTTCTCAAAAACTTATTGAAAAACTTGGTTTGAAATATCAGTCTATCGTTCATCTTCCTGATGATCCTGAAGATTTATTGTACTATGAAACTGAAAATTAAAACGATTATCTTTAAAAAATAAAGGACACCTTTTTTGAAGGTGTCCTTATTATATATACTTAAAAATTTTAGTTCGGTTTCCAATCAACCACGGCTCTAATAAATGCCTCTGCATTTTCTAACGGAATATTGGGTAAAATACCGTGTCCTAGATTGGCAATGTAACGGTCTTTTCCAAAACGGTTGATCATTTCTGTAACCATTTTCGTAATAGTTGCTGGTGAAGAGTTCAATCTGTTCGGATCAAAATTCCCCTGCAAAGTCATCGTGTGATTGGTTAGCGTTCTTGCCAATTCCGGCGTAATGGTCCAGTCAACGCCCAAAGCGGAAACTTTAGATAAGGTCATTTCTTCTAAAGCAAACCAACATCCTTTACCAAAAGCGATAACGTGAGTTAACGGACTTAGCGCTTCTACGATTTGGTTAATATACGGCCAGGAGAAAGTTTGATAATCTTCCGGTGACAAAGCGCCGCCCCAAGAATCAAATATTTGAACAGCTGAAACCCCTTTCTCTACTTTTCTTTTCAAATAAGCAATCGTAGTATCAGTGATTTTCTGCAATAATAAATGGGCTGCTTCAGGATTTCTGAAACAGAAACTTTTGGCAACATCCCAGGCTTTAGAACCTTTTCCTTCGATGCAATAACAAAGGATTGTCCATGGTGAACCGGCAAAACCGATCAATGGAATATCGTTATCTAATTTAATCAAAGTCAGTTCGATCGCGTCGAAAACGTATCCCAAAGTTTCATTGACATCAGGAACTTCGATATTTTGAACATCTTCCAACGTACGAATTGGTTTTTCTAACCAAGGACCAATTCCTTCTCTCATCTCGAAATCCATTCCCATTGCTTGCGGAACAACTAAGATATCAGAGAACAAAATCGCCGCATCCAAAGGATATCTGCGAATCGGCATCATGGTAATTTCCGAAGCCAATTCTGGCGTACGACATCTGGTGAAAAAATCATATTCATCACGCATCGCACGAAATTCGGGCAAAAATCTTCCTGCCTGTCTCATCATCCAAACCGGCGGACGTTCTACTGTTTCGCCTCTTAATGCCTTTAAATATAAATCGTTTTTAATCATAATCTTTAAATAAAATCAGAAACCGAAGTTTCTTAATTGGAGTTTGTAGCTGCTCCTTCTTTTTTAATTAATTTAAGCAAAGCGCTAAGGTCATTGTCTTTGCCTATAAATATTTTTTGAGTAGTATGTTTTGCAACTTCAGCTGCAGTCGTTTCCCCAATGGCGTAAATTTGCTGAAAGTCGAGTTTGTTATTTTTAACAAAACTGCGCACACCGCTTGGTGAAAAAAATGCAATCGCATCATGGTTTTCCGTCAATTTTGGGAATAGCAGTTCAGTTTCATAAATCACCACTTTCTTATAACCAATATTTTGCAAGGGTAATTTCTCCTGAAGAATGTCTAAGGCTAAATTCCCACAAAAGTGAATGAATTTTTCTTTAGAACAGCTTTCAATTATGAATTCTGAAAGTTCTTTTGCGTTCTTCTTGGTTTTGAAAACTCCAAAACCATATTTACGCAAGTGTGCTTTGGTTTTCTTTCCGACGCAATAAATTTTGTTATAATTTTTATCGGCAAAGTTTTCATGAGGTTTAAATCCATTTTTAAAAAATGACTCTACTCCATTAACACTGGTAAAAATTAAAGATTTGTTTCCTAAAGGAAAGGGTGCAAGGTCGAGAAGATTGATTTTAATAACCTCTAAATAATGACTTGAAAATTCTGCCCCAAGGATCTTAGAAACTTCTTTTTCGTCAAGCTTTTTTGTAAACAGAATATTCATTAAAAATAAATTATCAATAATTCCTATTATATACTACGTTTGAGAATATTAGTGAAGGTGCAATTTAATTTCTTGCATCAACTCTCTTCCGCCGTCATTTAAAATTTTCTGAGCCAATTGCTCACCGAAATTTTCATGGTCATTCCAGGTGAAAATTTCGTCGATTTCAAGACAGTTTTTTCCATCTAAAGAACAAAGTCTTCCAATAAACCTCACTTCATCTTTATCATTGATTTCTGCAAAAGCTCCAATTGGCGCAGTACAACCACCTTCTAAAGCGCTTAGGAAATTTCTTTCAACCTCGATACAAATACGGGTTTTGCGATCGTTCACTTCTTCGAAAAGAGATTTGATCTCATGATCATCGGCTCTTGCACAAACAGCAACAACTCCTTGCGCAGGCGCAGAAATCATCATCGGAAGAAATTCATAATCAACAGATAAACCCATTCTTTCAATCGCTGCCAAAGAGAACAAAGTAGCATCGAAATCCTGATCTTCTAATTTCTGAAGGCGTGTCTGTACGTTTCCGCGGATGTCACAAAATTCTGTTTCAGGGTAATGTTTTGCCCAAAAGGCACGACGTCTTAAACTGCTGGTGGCAATTTTCAATTCGTGTAATTCTTTATTTTTCGACGTTGATTTTCGTACCAATACATCTTGTGGAAAATCACGTTTTAAAACCGCGATGATCTCTATGTTTTCCGGTAGTTGTGTTGGAATATCTTTTAAAGAATGAACTGCTATATCCACTTCTTTATTTAATAAAGCAATATCTAAATCTTTGGTGAAAACTCCGGTAATGCCCATTGCATATAGAGGTTCGGTAAGATTTTTATCTCCTGTAGAAATAATCGGAGTGATATCGGTTTTATAATTATTGTTTTGCAGATTGCGGGCAACTTCTCTTGCCTGCCACAATGCAAGTGGTGAATTTCTTGTTCCTATTTTAATGCTTCTCATTGAACTCTTTATTTGGTTGCTCTACTAAAATTTCGTGCATTAATTTACTAATTTCTTCGGCTTTCCAAGGATTATCAATCATATATTTCGCGAAACGATTGGTGATTTTCTGAATCATCTTGTCGGAAAGCTGCATATCATCCACTTCTATATAATGATGTTTCTTGTGAATCTTATGCATTTCATTGCGCTCCATATTTTTTAACATCGCTTTTAAATGATGAATATTTGGAGCTAATTTTCTTTTCTTTTCCCATTCCAGAAAGTCTTTGGTCATTTCTTTAATGATTTCCTCGGCTTTTGGAATTTCCTTTTGACGTTGTACCATCGTCTCATTGATGTGAAGCGATAACTGATCCACATCAACCAAACTTACGTTTTCATTTTCCATTACATCTTTCGCCACATTATTGGGAATAGAAAGATCGATTACCAAAGTTTCCTTTCCATTAGGGAAATGGGACTTATTAATGATTGGATGTTGAGCACCGGTGGCTACAATCAAGATGTCTGTTTTGCTTAACTCATCTTGAAAAGTATCAAACTCAATATAAGGAATTTGGTATTTTTCAGCAATTTTCTCTGCTTTGTCAGCGGAACGGTTGGCGATTTTTACTTTAGGTTTGTAAACATGCTTCACCAAATTTTCTACGGTGTTTTGTCCGATTTCTCCGACACCTAACAATAGAATGTTTTTATCTGAAATTTGAAGCTGATTTTTTAAGATATAATGAACCGCAGCGTAAGAGACCGAAGCTGCTCCGTTGGAAATACCCGTTTCATTCTTAATTCTTTTAGAAATCTGAATTGCTGAGTTGATGGCTCTTTCCATGAAAGGATTAGAATACTTCTTTTCTTTTCTAAAACGGTGGTAGGCATTTTTGATTTGACCAATGATTTCGAAATCACCAATAATCTGGCTTTCCAGTCCCGCAGCAACCCGGAAAAGATGATTCAAAGCTTCTTCATGTTTCACAATATTGACATATTTCATGAAGTCGGTTAAGCTAACGCCCACAATTTTGCAGTATAATTCTGCGATCAAAAGATAATTTTGAGTGGTGGTATAAATTTCGGTTCTGTTGCAAGTGGAAACCACAAACGCATCACCTAAATTCATATCGTGAATTTCGCTTACGAAATGTTTTATATTCTCATCAAAAAAGGCAAATTTCCCCCGTATTTCTGCATCAGCTTTTTCAAAACTGACACTAAGAACGGCGAAATTAGCGGTTTGATGAATGTTATTATCCTTAGTCATAGAGCAATCGCAAATTTAAGGTTTTAAATTGAATTGGTGAAGGATATAAAATATGAAGATTATCACCAAAATCTATACTTGCTTCTCAAAAATTGAGAAAGATTGGCTGAAATGAAATATTTTGGAAATTAAAAAGTTATGATAGAATCACCTTCAAAAATTATTAAAATTTTAACCAAAATTAGCAAAAATCTAATTTTTAGAACGGTTCTAAATTTATATCTTTGTACACTTAAAAAAATTAGCAGAAAATGGGGTTATTTGATATGTTCACGCAAGATATTGCGATTGACTTAGGTACAGCAAACACACTTATTATACACAACAATAAAATTGTGGTTGATCAACCATCGATTGTAGCGATTGAGCGTTCAACCGGAAAACCAATTGCAGTTGGGGAGCAAGCGAAACACATGCAGGGAAAAACGCATGAAGATATAAAAACAATCAGACCTTTGAAAGATGGCGTAATCGCTGATTTTCACGCATCTGAGCACATGATCAAGGAGTTCATTAAACAAATTCCGGGAATCAAGGGAAAACTTTTTCAGCCGACTTTAAAAATTGTTATTTGTATTCCATCTGGAATTACCGAAGTTGAAAAACGTGCGGTAAGAGATTCTGCGCAAAAAGTAAATGCAAAAGAAGTTCGTTTAATTTACGAACCAATGGCAGCAGCAATCGGTGTAGGAATCGATGTACAGAAACCAGAAGGAAATATGATCATCGACATAGGTGGTGGTACTACTGAAATCGCAGTGGTTGCTCTAGGAGGAATCGTTTGTGACAAATCTGTAAAAATCGCAGGTGACGTATTTACCAACGATATCGCTTACTATTTAAGAACGCATCATAATTTATATATTGGGGAAAGAACTGCGGAGAGAGTAAAAATCGAAGTTGGTTCTGCAGTGGAAGATCTTGATGTTGATATCGAAGACATTCCAGTTCAAGGACGTGATTTAATTACGGGTAAGCCAAAAGAAATTATGGTAAACTACAAAGAAATCGCACGTGCTCTGGACAAATCGATTGTGAGAATTGAAGATGCTGTAATGGAAACGCTTTCCTTGACGCCACCAGAATTGGCAGCTGATATTTACAAAACAGGAATCTATCTTGCAGGAGGTGGTGCTTTGCTAAGAGGACTTGCAGACAGACTTCACAAGAAAACTGGCTTACCGGTTTTTGTAGCTGAAGATCCACTAAGAGCGGTAGTTCGTGGAACAGGAATCGCTTTGAAAAATATGGATAAATTCAACTTCTTAATTAAATAATTAATCACTTTTTTACGAAATTAACGGATGGGATTTTTGCTGAGATTGTTTTCGAAGAACAGTTTATTTGTCTTCTTTATATTTCTGCAACTCATAGCTATCGTATTGATTTTCAGCAGAAACTCAATGCAACAGTCGTGGATTGCAGGGCAATCTGCTGCATTTAACTCGTGGGTTTCTGGCTATATTGACGAAGGAGCTTCATACCTAAAATTGAAGCAAACCAATGATAAACTGGTGGCGCAGAACAAAAGTTTAATGACGCAGCTTTATGGAAAGGAAGCGGCAGTAAATCCAGAATTCAGAAAAGTACACGACACTATTGGTGGCGGACAAATTTATACTTTCGTAGATGGCGAAATTGTTTACAACAGCGTCAATAGAAAAGACAATTACTTTACCATCAACCGCGGAAAAAGAGATGGCATACTTCCAAAAATGGGTGTTATGGCTCCCGAAGGAATTGCTGGAATCGTTATTAATACAACCGATTCTTATTCGTTGGTTCAGTCCATATTAAGTTTAAATAAAATTAAAATTAATGCCTCACTTAAAAAGTCCGGTTATTTCGGGACTTTAACATGGAGAGGTGATGATTCCAGAATTATGCATTTGTCCGATGTGCCGAAGTATGTTCCTCTACAAGTAGGCGACACCGTAGTAACTGACGGTAAATCAGCTATTTTCCCACAAGGAATAACTATTGGAAGAGTCGCAGGTTATGAAGTTGACAGTAAAACCGGCTTTTGGGATATTTCAGTAGAACTCAGCGAAAAAATGGGTAACCTCAGCAAAATTTATGTGGTTAAAAATCTTAAAAAAGCAGAGGTTCGAAAAATCGAAGATACTTTGCAAGCGACGATAAAAAGAGAGAAATGATAAGTAGAACCCTTTTTACAGATATCCTGATCATTGTTTTGCTGATTGCATTGCAGATTTTTGTGTTGAATCGAATTACTCTTTTTGGAAAATACACACCGGTAATCTATCCGGTGTTCGTGATGTTTTACCCATTCTTTCGAAATAAATTTCAATTCCTGGCTTTGAGCTTTATCCTCGGATTGGGGATCGATGCATTTCTCTACACGTGGGGAATCAATGCTTTGGCTACGGTAATTATCGCCTATTTTAGAACCTTAATTTTTAGAACTTCTACGGATACTTCTACCGATTTTTTCTCCTTTCAATCTCTACAATGGTCGCAGTTTTTACTCTTTATTTTCATGAGTATTTTCATTCACCAGGTACTCGTTCAATATATCGAAATTTTCAAGTTTAGTAGATTTTTCGATATCTTCCTGAATGTGTTGGCAACGAGTGCGATTTCATTTATCTTTATCATTATTTACGCTTTGGCATTTAAAATCAAACAAAAAGTCTGAAACCACAATTTTTAAAAATCTCCGTTTTTCTATCTCTTATTGCTATAGTTTTTATAGCTCGGCTTGCCTATTTGCAGTTGTTCACCGATCGATACGCTTTGAATGCCGCCAATACTTCCATCAAAACAGAATACATCATTCCGCAACGTGGAGTTATTTTTGACCGAAACGGAAAGATCATGGTTGGAAATCAGCCTTCGTATGAAATTTCATTTACGGCAGCACTATTAAAAGCAGACTTCGATACTTTGGATTTCTGTAATTTACTGCAGATCACCAAACCAGATTTCATCAAAACGATTAATTCCATTAAAAAGGAAAGGTACTATTCGAAATTAACTCCGATGACTTTTATGAAAAATATGAGTCGAGAGGAAATTGCCAGAATTCAGGAAATTATATTTAAATATCCTGCCTTCAGTATTGTGTCCAGACCTCAACGTCAATATGAAGTTTCTACTTCTGGAAATCTTTTGGGTTATACAAATGAGGTGAACGAAAGGGAATTAAAAAAAGATTCAATCTATTATCTTCCGGGAGATTTCATTGGAAAAACAGGAATTGAAAAATCGTACGAAAACGATCTCCGCGGAACAAAGGGAGTTCAGTACATTCAAAAAGACATTCGATTACGAAGTATTGGCTCTTATAAAGACGGCGCTTTAGACAAAGATGTCGTAACAGGTAAAGATATTACGCTGACCATCGATTATGATTTACAGCGCATGGCCGAAGAAATGCTGGTGAATAAGCAAGGTGCAATTGTAGCGATCGATCCCACGAACGGAGAAATTTTAGCCTTAGCAACTGGGCCAGACATTGATCCCAATCTTTTTTCAGGTCCAAATAAAACTAGAAATTTATACCGCTTGCAAATGGACACGGTTTACAACAATCGTCCAACTTTTGACCGATCGCTTCAAGCCGCTTATCCACCAGGTTCTACTTTTAAATTACTCACTGCAGCTGCAGCAATGCAAATGGGAGTGATGGATGAAAAAACTATTTTTCCATGCGGTGGTGGTTTTAATTACAGAGGTTTAAGAGTCAAAGGTCACGGTGGGGCTGATCCATTAGTTCCTGCAATTCAGGTTTCCAGCAACTGTTATTTCTCTTATGCTTTTATAGCCATTATGAATAAATATCCAGGAGATCCTACTCGCGGAGTAAACGAATGGAAAAAAATAATGAGTAGTTTTGGAGTCGGTGAATTTCTTAATAATGATTTAGCAGTTGGCTCGAAAGGGAGAATCCCAAGTGGAGAATTTTACGAAAAAAGAAGTGGTGGCAAAAAAGACTGGACTTCTGCCTACACTATGAATGGTTCTATTTTTAATGGAATGGGACAAGGAGACGTTCTTCTAACTCCTTTACAGATGGCAAACTCGGTGGCAGCAATCGTTAACCGTGGTTGGTATTTTACCCCACACATTGTTAAATCAATTGATGGAAAACCAAATCCGGATCCACGATTCAAAGTAAAGCATAAAACCTTGGTCGATCCAAAACATTTCGATCCGATCATCAAAGGAATGGAAGCGGTGGTACTAAACGGAACTGCACGAAGTTTAAAATCCAATGATTTTACAATGCTGGCAAAAACCGGAACCGCTCAAGTTCCGCAAGGAAAAGACAACTCGATCTTTGTTTTAGCAGCTCCCGCAGAAAATCCAAAGATTGTTATTGCTGCTGTAATGGAGCATGCAGGATTTGGATCAACCTGGGCCGGACCAGCCGCAGCTGTAATTGCAGAAAAATATTTAACAGGAGATTTAAAACGGGAACATCTTTACAACAAGCTGGTGAACGCGAGTTTCATGCCTGAATACAAAAGACAATGGGTTGTAGAACTCAAAAGAAAAGGCTTGTACAAAGAACCGAGCAAAGATTCTTTATTTCTCTCCACTATCGAAGAAAAATTAAGAACTGTAAAAGATACAGAACAGAAAAAGCAACTTTTGTATAAAAGAGATTCTATTATACTTAAATTAAAAACGCGGGCAAAAAAATGAAGTGGGCACAAGGAATTGACAAATTAGGACTTTCGCTCTATTTTCTGCTGTGTGCTTTCGCTGTGGCGAACATTTATAGTGTGGACCAAGCAAGTGGGACAAGGCAAGCAGTTTGGCTTGGTGTGTCTGTATTTGTGGGTATTATTATTTTCGCGACCAGAGCAAAGTTTTTCGAAAACATGGCTGGTATCATCTATATTGGAGGCGTACTTTTGCTGATAGGTTTATTTCCGTTTGGAACAGAAATACTTGGTCAGAAAAACTGGTACAAATTCGGAGCGGTAAGTTTACAACCTGTAGAATTTGCTAAAATCGGAACCGCTTTAATGTTAGCTAATTATGTTTCTGGACCTGATTTCAATTTAAAATATAAAAAATCAATCTGGACTACAATAGCGATTATCGGGATTCCGGCAATCGTGGTTTTAATGATTCCGGATGTAGGTTCACTACTTGTTTTCATTGCATTCTTTATCGCCTTATTCCGCGAAGGAATGTCGGGCTGGGTTTTCGGAATTGGATTAATTTTCGCCAGCGTTTTTCTGGTTGCACTTGCAGTTGATCCTTTGTATGTGGTTATTGCAATCGTTTTAATAAGTGCAATTGTACTATTTTTAAACTCGTACAAAATTCACTGGAATTTTTTATCGGTGGCAGCCATTGTTGGTGTTGTCGGAATTCTTTGTGGACTAGCGTATGGAGCACCTCATATTTTAGAAAAACTACCAAAGCACCAACGTGAAAGAATTGAGGTTTTGTACAAAGGAGAAAAGGCTTTCCGGGATACTTCGGGATATAACTTACTATATTCAAAAACGGCGATTGGTTCTGGTGGTTTTTGGGGGAAAGGATATCGTGAAGGTTCTGTAACCCAAGGAAAATTTGTTCCAGAGCAAAGTACCGATTATATTTTTTGTACGGTTGGTGAAGAGTGGGGATTTTTCGGAAGCACAATGCTGGTGACCCTTTATTCTATTTTTATCGGACGAATTTATTACTTAGCAGAAAAGCAAAAATCAGCCTTTAACCGCGTCTTCGGTTATAGCTTCGCCTCAATACTGCTCATGCACTTTTCCATCAATTTAGGAATGGTAATGGGGCTTTTCCCAACGGTGGGAATTCCGCTTCCATTCTTTAGTTACGGTGGAAGCTCACTATTAGCATTTTCAATGATGACCTTTATCTTCTTTAAACTGAATTATACAGATCGGAATAGTTTGGTGTAAACGGGAGTTAGATGAACGCTTCGACTTTATCTTTGTAATAGAATGTCTTAGCGGTAGTGCTTTTACTGAACCTTAACTACTTTAGCTTTAGCCAATAAATCTCCTAAGCGTTGACTTTTTTCAGAGTTTTTTATAATTATGGTAGCGACAATTCCAAACGCAAACATATCAATTATGTCGACGCAATGTCTTAAAAAAGATTGTTTTAAATTTATTTCTTTCCCAGTATTTAAGTCCACAGGTTTAGGTTTTACAATGTAATTTCCTAAAGTTGCGTTTAAGAATGTTTCGATTAAACATAAATAAGTAAACCAGAAAAGTACTATCGGAAGCGTTTTAATTCCGGTAACTGAATATTCTCCGTCATCATTTATCTTTCCAAAAATAGAAATATAAATAAATGAAATGCTTAAGATAATTGTGTAATCTATAAATCCGGCAAATATTCGCCGAGTCAAAAATTTTTCGCTATTCAAGTGTAATTATTTAAAAATTCGACTTATATCTTCTATTTCGTTTCGGTCTAACATTATCGCTGACGGTTGGGTAATTCTGCAGGCGGGATAAAAATACGAAAACTTTCTACTTGCTAAAAATTGAATTAATCGCGAAAATCTTCGATGAAAACTTCATAAACGCTTGTAGATGTACCGTGTTTGCAGAAGTTGTTATTTTTGTTCGATTACATAAATTCCCTTTTCTGAATTCCAAACCAAACTGTTATAATTTTCGTTCCAAAATTTTAGCCACCAGTTAGCATCTTTTGATTCGTCTAGCTTTTCGTCTCCAAACAACATTGCTAAATAGGCGTATGTGTATGTGTCAGGATTACAATAACTCGCTTGAGAACCTCTTTCTTTTGGTAGCTCATCTAATTTATAAACATTTTTAAGACATCTTTTGGTTATTGTATCCTTTAGTTGATTTTCTTGCAACGAAATTATCAATGCGTTAACAGCTTTTAAACTGCTAATTTCTGGAATTTTAGATTTCACATATTCTGGAACTTTAATATCCTCAATATTTTTACCAGATAAGAAATTCAACCAATTTGTTTTGAGATTTTCCAGTTCATTTTCGGATGAATCGATCGTCACATAGCCGAAATTTTTGTTCGTTAAATTTTGGAGAATTTGGTTTGCTCTTCCAGCGACGGTATATAAATCATTATCAATTACTAAACCTTTGCCTTCGAAAATAATATCTTTATTAATAATCCTATCCCAAATTATTAGTCGACTTGTTCCTTCAAGCTTCGTTTCATTATTGTTGGTTATTTGTTTAGCTAAACTTTGTAAATAATCTTTATCACTTTTGTAATTATTAATAGAAGCATTTAATGTTAAAAAGACAGCACTCCAACTTTTATCATTTAAGTTTTTGCTCAATAATTCAGCTGCTGTTAATTTTTGTGTAGCATCATACATTTCTCTCGTATAGTTTTTAATATTTGTTGACTCCAAGAAGTCAATAATTTTTGAGAATAAAAAGAATTGCAAAAAAATGAAAGTAGTACTATCGGGATTATTTTATTCATGGGGATTTCGGTTATAATTTCTGCCAACGGTTGGCGACTTTGCGATGATGCGGCTTAATATGATAAATCTTTCTATTAAAAACTAAATTTCGGAAAATCTGAAATCTTTAAACCTGCGAAAATCCCACACTATTGCAACAACAGCTGATATGATGCATTTTTTTTGAGATTAGTTTTGATTATCTATTTTTTTAACAATAAATCCATTAAGTTTCCAAATACTAAAAATTGTAATTGCTAAAATCCACCAATACAAATTCTTGTCAATTTTGTCAACTTTAATTTCAGCATATTGTTCTTGAGTTATATTTAAAATTTTATTATAATCCGCAATTTCATTATTTCTTAAATATTCAGGGTGTGAAAGTTTTTTATAAATCTTATTTTGTTCACTTAATATTTCTATTTTTTTTGTTTTATTTTCATCAATATCTGAAATTCTTCCCAAAATTATATTCATTAAAACTGCAAAAACAATAATTACTAAATATCTCAAAAATTTTAAAATTTTAATTGGAATTAACATTTAGGTTTCTATTTAGAATGTTTTTTTTAAAATGACGCATAACGGTTGGGTATTTCTGCAGGCGGGCTAAAAATACGAAAACTTCTACTTGCTAAAATCTTAATTAATCGCTAAAATCTTCGATGAAAACTTCATACCCGCTTGTAGAAATACTCTGTGCTTGTTGCACAACCAA
>DIBY01000009.1 GCA_002415135.1 Flavobacteriales bacterium UBA5040
AATAACTAAGCTTTCGTTTTGTCTGAAAGACAAGAAATGAAAGCCTGTTGAACGGAACCTCCGGTGGCTTTTCAGCAGCATTCCTATGGAGTTATCGATTTTAGAATTTAGGATATTAGAGCAGTTTTTTAGAAGGACTGAAGCATCCGCCAAACTTTTTCACGGCTTAAAATAGTGGGAAGTTTTTTCACTTTTGTAACGGCCGGAATATGCAGAAAACTGTAAGGTAAACCTTCGGTTTTCAGCAAAAACCGCAGGCCGTAAACGGTATGTTTAAAGTACGACTGAGAAGGGGTTTTTGATCGATTTTGAAGTTCAAAAAGGTAATCTTTGATGTCTTCCGGGTCTAATTCGGTAGGGACTTTACCAAAATGAATCGCTAAGGCTGCAACGTGACGGGAATAATTTTCGAAGGTACGCTTGCTTCTGCCCAGGATGGAGATATGTCTTTCGAAGCGTTGCTGAAGTTCGGCAAAACCGTTAACTTCGCTCGAGGCATGATTCAAGAATTTGTTTGTCCTTAAATCCTCCGGAGATTTTTTTTGTAGCCATTTCATGAGTTTTTAAAAGGTTAATAAAAACAAAGTTACCAAAACGGCGAATGGGAAAAGCTACCGGAGGTTTAGTTCAACAGGATATTTGCAAAATGCGGGGTGTACCGCAGGTTGAAAGATTTGTAACATTGTGCCGCCGCTGCTTTTCATATTGTTTTTTTTCTTTAATTTTAACAATCTAAAAAAGCATCGCCCCCGTTTAGTCTAAATTGAACTTTCAGTCCTATTTAGCCCTCACTTCGCCAATACTTTTTCGTTAGGCGTAATGCTAAAAAAACTATACCTATAAAGATGAACGAATTAATTGAAAATTTCTTCAATATATTTTTCTTGCCTAAAGTTTCGAAAGTTTTATCTGAAATTGTAAATTTTGGAGCAATTTGTACAGCACTAACATTTTTCGGAAAGTTTTCATATAATTTATTTCTCAGAAGAAGAAATAATCTTAATCTAAGACCTTATTACACAAATTCAGTTCTGCAATCAGCAAAGCAAAAATATATCCGTACAAAATGTCAAAATATTGATCCGTCGAATGAAATAGAATTTGATAAAAATTTTGCATTTGCAGTGCGAGAAGATCTCCTTAATTTCTTTTTAAAAAACGTTTTCAAAATAAAAGACCCTGAACAAAAATATTATTTGATTTTAGGAGATGCAGGAATGGGAAAAACAACATTTCTTTTGAATCTATTTAGAATATACAATAAAAGCATAAGAAATTTAGTTTTTAAGAATGAAAAATTAAAACTCTTGCCTTTGGGTGAAAACTTTGATGAATTACAGAAAATAATATTTGAAATTACCGAACCTGAAAAAACAATTTTATTGTTAGATGCACTTGATGAATCAAATTTATTTTTCCATGAAGAGACAAATAATTATTCTGTTTTTTTTGATAAGTTGATAAATTCTGTATCAAAATTTAAACAAGTTATCATTACCTGTAGAACAAACTTTTTTATAAATGAGAATAATGAGCCATTTGAACTAAAAATCAAAAAATATAATACAAAAGGAAACGACTTCCATATTATTAAAAAAGTTTATTTATCTCCATTTAATAACAATGACGTAAAGAAATATTTAAACAATACATTTCCAATTTGGGAAGTTAAAAATAAAGAAAACGCGAATAGAATCATTCTTAGTACAAAAGATATTTTCTTTCGCCCTATGCTATTATCATATATCGGCGATTTAGTAAAGTTGAATAAAAATAACTTTCTAAAATTTGAAGTTTATGAAACTCTGATAGAAGCTTGGATAAATAGAGAGTCAAATAAATATCCTGAGGCAGAAAGGTTCGAATTCAAGAATAATCTTTACTATTTTACTTACGAGTTAGCTATACATATTTACAATAATTACAAAGAAAATGGTTATTTCATAAGCTTTGAGGATTCACAAAAAATTGCAGAAAAAAATAGTATTAATTTAAATGAATTAGAAATCCGAAGTCGTACACTTCTCAATAGAAACTCAAACGGGGATTACAAATTTTCTCACAAAACAATCTTAGAATGTATTTTAGCATATTTTTCATTTTTATCTAGAAAAAATATTGATTTAGACGAGTATAAAATTTTTTATGATTTAGAAAACTTTGATTTTGCAAAGCAATTAGTAGAAGAACTTCATTTGAATTATAAGCATACTTTTAAACTTCCTAACATTTATGAAATAGATACAATTGCAAATGAGCATATTTCAAAAGTAATAAAGGAAAAATATAAAGACAGTAAGCCAACAATTATTTGGCAAAAAGGATTTATTTATAAAATTCACTTAAATGACATTTCATAACAAGCACTACGCCTAATAACTAAGCTTTAGCTTCGCTCTGTTCACTTCGTTCGGGTCGTCTTGTCCGCAGGACAGAAGATGAAAGCCCGTGGAACGGAAGCTCCGGTAGCTTTTCAATAGCATTATGGTTCTCTTATGGAGTTGTCGTTTTTAAAATGTAAATACGTATATAAGTAGTTTTTCATCGAAGATTTTAGCGGTTAATTAAGTTTTTAGCAAGTAGAACGTTTTCGTATTTTTAGCCCGACTGCAGAAATACCAAAACGTATCTGCAATATTTCACCAAACTATGTGTAAAGAATTATTTGACAAATTACGCGCTGATACGGCTGAGCTTTATAAGAGTTATCGTTTAAATCATTTTAGCTTATTTTATATTCACAAATATTATGTAGAAAAAAGTAACGAGCATAATTTAGAAAATTTTGTAATTGAAGATAAAATCAATGAATCAGTTCGTTTCGATGGTGAGAATATGATTAAGGAAACTTTTGATAATGGTAAGTATCAATTTTTAGTTTCTTCATCAGCGATTGTTAATTTTTATCAAATATGGGAAGATAAGTATCGAAAAAAGATCTCGAAAGAAGTAAATATAGATGTTATCAACAGTGAAGTCTATTACGAACTTAACAAACTAAGACAATCAATTATACATAACAGTAATAGACCAACCCCAGAATTTAAAAAAGTTGCAAGTAATTTTAAATTCATATTAATAGATGATAAATTAGAACTTACTGTAGAGGAAATTCATAAAATCTATAAAATATTACTGCAGGAAATTGATGATTTAGAAAAAAAGTACTGCAGATAACATATTTCTACAAGCGGGTATGAAGTTTTCGTCGACGATATTAGCGGTTAATTTAGTTTTTAGCAAGTAGAACGTTTTCGTATATTTATCCCTCCTACAGAAATACCCAACCGTTGTACGACATTTTAAAAAATTACGATTCGAAAGTGAAGATTTCAAATAAAATAACAGAACAGATCGGGAAACTGATTGCAGGAGACACAGGTTCTGCACCTTATTTAACTGGTCCAAAACTGGTGGATTTTTATAACGAATGCGGATTTGATGACGTTTATGGAGAAGGTTTTCCTTCGAGGTGGAGATATTCAACTGACAAAATTGTAGAAAGTAACGGAACGCAACGACTAAAAAATATTTTAGAAGATTTCGTCGACCCGAGAAGATATGGAGGTGACGAGCAAATTATAGACAAAATAGTAAATGAATTTAATCAATTAATAAAATATGATGGATTTGCTTTAATTAAAAGGGGAGAAATCTATAAAGTTGCTGACATACAAGGAAACTTTATTAATCCTGAAACTATTTCAACAATAGGACACGAATTCGTGAATGAACAAATTGAAAAATGTCAACAAAAAATTGCGTCGGATGACTTCAATGGTGCAATTACTAATGCAAGAACTTTATGTGAAGCAATTCTGATTCATATAATTGAAACAATTGATAACGGTCATATTAAAAACGACGGAAATCTTATCAATCTATGGTCAAAAGCAAAAAAAGTGTTAAAACTTGATCTAAAAAAAGCCGAAATACCAGATTTTGTATTTCAAATTTTATCAGGACTTGACACAACAATAAATGGACTTGCAGGATTAAGTAATAATGCAGGTGACAGACACGCAAATAAATTTAACACTAAACGACATCACGCTAAACTTGCAGTAAACTCAACAATGACATTATGCGACTTTTTAATCGACGTATTAAATGAGAGAAAGAAAAACAAGCTAAATAACTAAGCTTTCGTTTTGTCTGAAAGATAAAAACTGAAAGCCAGTCGAACGGAACCTTCGATAGCTTTTCACCAGCATGTCTGTACCCCTTTTTTTGAAATTAGATACACAAAGCAGTTTTTTAGAAGGACTGCATTTTTGTTATTAGAGCCTTTTCCAGAAAACTAGAAAGGACCATTTGATTGCGGGTGATCCCAATGATGTGTTGCATTATTAAATATACGAATTTACTCCCATATTATTGAAATAATTCACCTATTTTTGAAAGTAATTAACGAAGGTTTTTTCACAGACTGACGTTATCTGCAAGCATCCAAAAATTGCGCACATGAATAGAATTATACTTATTGGAAACGGTTTTGATTTAGCACATAATATAAAAACAAGTTATTATCATTTCCTAAGCTATTTTTGGGAAGAACTACAAAATAAGATACAAGATAATCAATTTATTGGGCAACGATATGAAGATGATTTTATAATTATTGATAAAGTTCCAAGAAATTGGCTTACAGGAAAAGGATACATAACAATTAAGAAAACTTTACAAGATTCTCATACAGCTCTACGTTTTAAAAATAAATTTTTAGAAAATTTATGCAAAGGTATAGAAACTCTAAACTGGGTAGATATTGAAAGTGATTATTACACACTTCTAAAAGCTTGTTTCCAAAATCCAAGTCCTGGAAATACTATAACTAAATTAAATGAAGATTTCTTAGCGATTAAGGAAGATTTGGAATTATATTTAAAAATGGTTGAAGATGATTTTATTAAAAAGTTTCCATCCAATCGAGATGATATTTCCTTGAAAAGAAACATTTCTGAGGAAATCTATTCAGATTTTAAATTACGAGATTTCTCAGAAACATCTATAAAAAAATTAACAGAACAAGAATATCAGAGAATTCTTCCAACATTAAAAGGGATAGAAGAAAATCAAATTACAATTCAAGAAGTTACAGATGATATAAGAGAGCAGAGATTAGTTTCTATTATTGTGAATTTAGATGATAAAGATAGAAGGAAAAAAATTAGAGAGTTATTAGTATCTTCAGTTTCTCCAAATTACTTTCGTTTTAGACCTAAAGAAATTTTGTTCCTAAGTTTTAATTATACAAGTACTGAAACAGAATATAATTCAGCTCCAACTGATGATGAATACAAAGAAAGAATACCAACTTCAACAATTCATATTCATGGAGAGCTAGGGAATAAAAAAGATAATAAAATAATTTTCGGATTTGGTGATGAAATAGATAAGGATTACAAAGCTATTGAAGATTTAGATGACAATAATTATCTTGAAAACATAAAATCTATTAAATATCTCGAAAGTAATTCTTATAAATCCTTACTTGAATTTATTAATTCAGATGATTATCAAATTTTTATATTTGGTCATTCTTGTGGAATTACAGATAGAACTTTGCTAAATACTCTTTTTGAGAATAAAAATTGTGGATCGATTAAACCATTCTATAGGCACATAGATGACAACAATGATAATTTCAGTGATATAATTAGAAATATTACAAGAAACTTTACAAATAAAGCAAGTTTGAGGGATCGTGTAGTAAACAAAGTTTTTACTCGTGCTATATTCAAATAATGCCTGCAGCTAATAACTAAGCTTTAGCTTCGCTCTGTTCACTTCGTTCGGGTCGTTTTGTCTGAAAGACAAGGAATCCCATGAACTGAACCTTCGGTGTCTTTTCAGCAGCATGCCTATGGAGTTGTCATTTTTAGAATGTAAATACGTACATAAGTAGTTTTCATTGAAGATTTTAGTGATTAATTAAGATTTCAGCAAGTAGAAAGATTTTGTATTTTTATCCCGCCTGCAGAAATACCCGACCGTTGCAAGCAAGTGTAAATAACGGTTCGCAAAAGATAACGAGATAATAAAAAAATAAAATGAATTTTGTTTGTAAAGAAATATCAATTAATGACGAAGAATTCGGTTGCACTGTGACGTTGTCTGAAAAAGAATGTAGTGGCTTTGATTACGAAGATACGGTTGCGGATATAATGAATGCAACTGACCAGTATTTATTGCTTCAAAAAACATATGGAGAAGACGAATTTGAAGAAGACTATTATTACATTGAATCAAGAGACAGTAAAAACACTGGAGAATTACAAGACTTTGAAATATTTTTAACAGAAACTGAATTTATTATGACATGTGACAACAAAAAATATGTAATTCAAATTAACCCAAACAGAAAAATTTTTGAAGAATTAAAAAAAGTTCTTTTAAAAATAACGGAACATAAAGGGAAACTGAAAATTCACTAAAATTCAATTTAACGTTTTAAAAATATTTGTTTTTAATGATATCAAACTGCAAAACACCAGCTTGTAACATATTCTATGACAAAAACCAAACAAAAATGGATAAAGCCATGATGCAAATTTATGCAGATAGAAAAACGTTTTTTTTTGGAATAGCCTCACCTGCTTGCAAATTTCCTACTCTCGAATGGAATTTCGGGATGCTTATTCGCAATTACTTTTTCATTTAAGGTAGTTAAAAGAAAATGATTAAATAGATTTCTATTTTCCAGTTCCCTATCCTTTACATGATCAGTTTTGACAGTCAATTGGAGTCGCGCCTTTTTTTCTTCTTCATATTGCTGAATTAAATCAATTTCTATTAAGGACAATGCTTCTAATTTCGCCTCAATTTTAGAAATATTCTCTGCAGTTACTTTATGTTGCTTTTCTATCTCCGTTACATTCACTCCTTTCTCAGATAATTTTAAAATCGTATTATGGACTTTCGCTTTGGCAGAATCTATACTTTTTTGGTACGATACCAATTGTGTTTTCCAATAAGTTGCGTTTACGTCTTCGCTATTCTTAGAATATTCTAATATCCTGTTATAAGCATTTTCTGCTTTATGAACTTCAGACTGTACTTTGGTAAACTCTTCGTATTTCCTTAAAACGAAAGCACTATCAGCAAGAAATTTATTCTTTTCACTCTCTAATTTTTTTTTCAGCAACTCAATTTCAATTTTTGCTCTTGTTTCAGGATTGGTGATGATGGAAGTTTTCAATTCTTGAGTGCTTATATCCGAGATGTCCAAAACATCTGCACCTCTTTTCATTGCTTCCTGATTATTCCGAACAAAGTACACCACTCATTCCGACGCAAAGTACACCAGTTAATTTCATAAAAACTTCCTAGACTTTCCACTGGATTCGTATTAAATCAAAGCTAATGATTTTTTTTCTTTCTCAAAGATTTACCTTTTAATTTCTAAACGGTGAGCCGAAGCTGTCATTCTGTCCATTATTGCATCTGCTAGTGTAGGTTCATTAATGTAGTCGTACCACGATTCAACAGGAAGCTGTGAGGTAATGAGTACAGAGCTTTGCGCATATCGATCTTCCAGCAGATCCAGTAAAGTTAATCTTGTATCTGGATCCATCGGTTTGAGTCCAAAATCATCTAATATTAACAGTTTGTTCGTTGCTATAGATTTAATCCACTTAAGGTAGGTACCATCAAGTTTTACTTGGATAAGGGTGTCCATAAAGCGATTCATACTAAAATATAAAGTTTTATACCCTATAAACACGCAGATCGTCCTAATGCGCAAGCTAAATAACTTTTACCACAGCCTGTTGCTCCTGTAATAAGAACATTTTCGCCTCTTCTAATAAACTGTCCATCCGAGAGCCTTAAAATTTGTTCTTTCGTGATTCCCCGCTCTGGGGTACACATAATTTCTTCAGGGACTGCAAAATACCGAAGTCGGCTAGCTTTGAGGTACTTTTGAGTTTTTGCGTGGTCTCGATGTTCGATTTCTGCCTGAACGATACCGGCTACGAGTTCATGCACGTTTTGTAATTGGTGAACAGGCAAGTCTGCAATGGCAGAGTACCGCAATGCCATATCTCCTAAACGAAGTGTTTGCAATTGTTCAATTGTTTGATCTGTGTTCATATAAATAAATTTAATTGTATTCTTGGGAGCCGCGGATATTGGTATGGGATCCAATCTTGTGCGAGTGGCCTTCACTTGGTTTTTCTTCCAAAAGGTCCATCTTATTCGTAATAATGTTTTTTATAGTAGTGTAATTAAAACGACACCCTCTTAAGGCTCTTTGGCATGCTCCTTCGATACGCTCTGGGTATTGCCTAGCGATACGTAGAAGTCCTTGACAGGACTGCAAAGACTGATCTAAGATTGTTTTGTCCTCCATTACCTTTTTAAACAACGCACGGGTACAGGGACCATACTGTTCTGCTTGATGCAGGTACATGTCTGGATCCCATAAGTTTTGTTCCACTATCCGTCTATGATGCGGCGGTTGATGATCAGGCAACGTGGTATAGGTGTATGGACGGTAGTTTCGTCTATGTAATGCAATACGGGTGTTTTGAAGATAAATCTCAATATGGTCTGTACAATAAACAACATTCACACTACTGCCAATGTATTTAAATGGCACACTGTAATAGTGTTTATCTTCACCAACCATAATGTGGTAGTTGCTTTGGATTTTAGCTTTTGTATAATGTTTGATTACAAAAGATTTTTGCACAAGAGCTTGTAGTAGAGGTTTCTCCTCATTCTCAAAGCGATCCTTACGGCTGTAAGTTCTTCCCTGAAAGTTTTGTTCGTGATGCTTTGTAAGTTGTAGTCTTATGGCTTTATTTAGATCCTCAAGACTGGTGAATTTTTCATTGCGAAGAGGCGCGTAAATACGCCGGTAAGCATTTAATACCGCACCTTCCACAGTGGCTTTATCACGTGGCTTCCTTACACGGGCAACCTTCAAGACGATTTGATTATAATTCCCCCATTGTTCTATCAAATCATTAAATTTAGGCTCATATCGACAGGACCGAACAACCCATTGCTTCATATTATCTGATTTAGCGATCTCAGGACAACCTCCAAAGTATGATATTGAATTGTTTAAGGCGCGAATAACTTGTGGAACGGATGCGTTAGCAAGTGCTTCAACATAACTATAGCCACTGTAAGGCAAGACCACCACAAAAACAGGAACATCAATCTGCACTCCTGTATTAGGGTCAAAATAATGAAGCTTATCACCTGCAAAATCCACTTGCATTAAATTCGACGTTCTCTGGTTAATCCTGCTATTTAATTCCCCTAATTACACTGCTTAGTTTTACATAGAAGACATAGCTCTTCTGATCTTATTTCATAATTAATTACGATATTATGCATAGCCAAACGGCTAGGCTACATGGTATTTTGGCGATTACATATAATGTTTTACGCCATTATATTTCCCTTAACGCAAATTTTTATGTGAGAATTCTCCTTTTTTATTTACTTTTGTTTTTAATTAGAATAAATAAAAATTAGAACATTAAACTATTGAAGGCCGAACATGAAACAATCATCATTATTTTTTTTATTAAGTGCATATTTTGTAAATGCGCAAACAACTGATTCTTTACAGAATAACCAATCACTTAGGGACACCTCTATAGAAGAGGTTGTAATTACAGCGGGACGAAAAATGGAATACATCAGTAAAATTCCATCTTCAGTAACAGTGATAAACCAAAAACAAATCCAAGAGCAATTAACATTTACAACTGATGTATCGCAGATTATTGGTAATCTGGTGCCAGGCCTTAGTGTCAGTAATAATAAATCAACAAATTCCGGGCAGACTCTCCGGGGCAGAACTGTTTTGGTTCTTGTTGATGGTATTCCTCAATCGACCCCATTAATGAATGGTGCAAGGGATATACGAACTTTAGATGCTAGTGTTATCGAGCGCATTGAGGTAATAAAAGGTGCTACATCAATCTATGGTAATGGAGCCGGCGGAGGTATCATTAACTATATAACGAAAAAGAATTTTAGTACAAAACCTATCTCGGGACTTTCTTCAGTAGGTGTTTCAGTAAATCCTTATCATAGCAGTGGCACGTTAGGTTACAGAGCATCACAATTTTTTTCTGGTCAATTAAATAAGTTTTCTTATATGTTAGGAGGTTCTATTGATTATACAGGTTTACAAAGAGATGCGGAAGGAGTTGTGCTAGGACAAACAGATGGCACAAGTAATTCATATCAAAACAATGTTTATGCTAAATTACATTATGTCCTTAATGAAGTTTCTGCAATGAGCTTAATGTATAATTTTTATAACAGTACTCAACATACCAAATACATCAGTGAGAATGGTGTTTTTGGAGAGTCCCCAACGATAGGAGTTCGAGGTGTGGATCCTGGTGAAAATACAGGTACACCATTTAATCACAACTTCATATTGAAATATACCAATAATAAAATTTTCGGAAATACTCAATTTGATGCATCCCTCTATCTGAATTCCTTTCGATCGATGAATCGGTATGTTGTTTCGACAAAATCATGGTATGGACCAGGTCAAACGCAAATTAACTCCAATAAAAAAGGATTACGTTTAAATTTCAATACTCCATTTACCTTTGCAAATATGGAGGGAGAGGTTACTTATGGATTGGATTTCTTAAACGATATCACTTATCAAGATTTAACTGATGGTAGAATCTATGTACCTAAAATGAATATGAACAGTATTGCTCCTTATACCCAGCTTAAGCTAGATCTTACGCAAGATTTAATTTTAAAAGGTGGAGTTCGTTACGAAAATTCGCAGGTAGACGTAAAAGATTTTACAACGCTCGCTAAGGCAGCTGACGGATCAGGTGCAATTGCGGTACAAGCAGGTAAATTTCCTTATCGAGGAGCAACTTATAATGCTGGCTTAAGATATGCGAAATATAAAATATTCAATCCATTTGTCAGTTTTACCCAAGGGTTCTCCGTAAATGAGTTAGGAAGATTGGTTAGATCTGCGAAAGAAAGTACGCTAACCAACGTTAATACCAAGCCTGTTTTAACCAATAATTACGAACTTGGATTTTCTTCCAGATATGATATTTTTTCTTTGACCGCAGCATATTTCGTGAGTTCATCGGAAGATGGTGTAAATCTCGTCGAAGACAATAATGGACTTCTGAGACCAGAGCGAGCTCCAGAAAAGACGAATGGATTTGAAATAACCTTAGACGCCAACATTTCTACAAAGTGGAAAGCTGGAGGTACTTATGCATACGTAGAAGGCAAAGCAGAAAATGAGGGTGGCAGCAAAAAATATCTAAGTGGTTCTCGTATAGCACCACCCAAAGCAACAGCCTTTGTACGATATGCACCAACTGCACAATTTAATTTTGCATTAAACTGGTTAATGACTGGCAATCGAGATCGTTTCGGAACAAATGCAAAAGGCTTGTACGATGGTGGTACTGCTCCAGTGAAAAGTGTTAATCTATTCAATTTTTCAGCTAATTATGAACTGAATGAGAACTGGGCAATGAGCCTTGGTTTGGATAATCTGTTTAATCAAAATTACTATACGATAGCAAGTCAATATAGTGCTAATGCAGCAAATTATGTGAAAGGAGTTGGTGCAACTGGAATGTTTATGGTCTATTACAAATTTTAAATGATAAAAAAATCATCTCTTTGGTTACACAAGTGGCTTGGTCTTTTCACAGGTCTAATTGTCTTTATTGTTAGTATTACCGGATGCATCTATGTTTTCTATGATGATCTTAAAATAATTACCTATCCCGAAAGGTTTATAATAACTGAAAGAATTCCTACTAAAAAAACTGCTAAACCCTTGTCGGAACTGGTCACATTGGCTAACCAAACTTTACCTGAAGGAGAAGAAATAAACCGGGTGGATATTTATCCGTCGAAGGACAGAACCTGGGTTTTCCGCGGAATGAAATTAGATAAGAAAAAAATTTGGTATTCTGAAAATACGGTATATCACAAAAGAATTTATATAGATCCTTATCTGGCTAAAGTACAATATGTAGAAAACTCTAAATTTGAATTTTTTCAGGTAGTTTTGCAGATTCATCGCACTCTGTTGCTAGGTTCGTTCGGCGGGACTATCGTTGGAGTGTCGACCATCATCTTCCTGATCATGTGCTTCACTGGACTCATCTTGTGGTGGCCTAAGAAATGGAAAAAAAAGATGGTTAGAAAAGCCGTTTGGGTAGATTTTCGCGTAAAATGGAAACGTTTAGTGTATGATCTGCATAATGTGCTTGGGTTTCAAAGTTTGATTTTTGCAATAATCATTGCGTTCTTTGGACTAACTTTTTCTTTTCCTGTTCTAAATGAAGCTATTTCTAAATTATTAAACGGTAAAGATGCAGTAGAAGAGAGCAGTCTAGATAAACATCTAAAAAGCACCGTAAAAACTAGCGCTAACAATGTTCGCAGTGAATCTTTAGTCAAGACGTTAGCCCTTCATCCCGAGGCAGACATGATATCCATACGATTGCGAGATTCTGAAAAAGACCATGATGTGCGAGTCAGATTGGAGAAAGATAAGACAAGTGCATTTAAATGGTATTATTTTGATCAAAAAACGGGAAATTTAAATAAGATAAGAAGTAGCGATAATTTACGAAATGGCGACTATATTGCCAGTAAGAATTATGACCTGCACACGGGCGGAATTGGTGGGTATCCTACAAAAATATTAGCTTTCTTTGTTTCTTTGATTTGCGCATCGCTTCCCGTAACCGGTACAATTGTCTGGTGGAATAAGCGTCCGAAAAAAGGAAGGAAAATAAAGAAGGTTTAAGGTTTTGACTCGCAGAATTTTGTCATTTTCTAATAATATTTTCCACAATCTTTTTTTTATATTTTTTGAAATTTTTATAAGTGATCTGCATTTTTCTCTTTTAAAGTAAAAGACAGATCACTTTTTTTTCCCTTTAATTTTAATCTCTCTTTAATCTTCTTAATTTTAATCTCTCTTTAATCTTCGTATCATCTTGCACTTCTGATTGTTTCCTTTGCGAGTCTAAATTAAATTTGCATCAAATCAATATTCCACAAAAAAATCAGCAGGAAAACTTTAGCTCTTCTCATTGCGGCCTCTTATAGAAATTGCTTTTGATCATGGTTTTCTTCTTTTCGTTTTTATGCAATACCTTTTTTAGCAAATTCATATCCTCACCAATTTTTCGATCTTGAATTTTAGCATAATGCTGAGTCATTTGAACATTAGAGTGTCCCAACATTTTACTAACCGTCTCAAGTGGCACCCCATTATTCAATGTTACAGTAGTTGCAAAAGTATGTCTGGCTGTATGAAAACTAATATCAAAGTCCAATTCACACAAAGTGGCAATTTCTTTTAAATACTCATTCATCTTCTGATTGCTTAAAACCGGTAAAACTTTCTCATCATTTAAACATTTTACATTGGTTTTATAGCGGTCTAAAATCTCATTTGCAATTGGAAGAAGAGGGATACTTGCCTCAACCTTTGTTTTTGTTCTTTTTATTTTGATCCACTTTTCGCCATTTGCATTAATTGATATATTTTCATGTGCTAATTTCTTAACGTCTGAATACGCTAAACCTGTAAAACAACAAAAGAGAAATATATCGCGAATGGTCCTTAACCTTTCAGTACTGAATACTTTATTTTTTATTTTTTCTAATTCATTTTCTGTAAGAAAGCGTACATCTGTAATGACAATTTTAGATTTATAAGTAGCAAAAGGGTTTTTAATAATCCACTCGTTATCTAAACATATGTTGATAATTTTCTGAAAATTTTTAATATACTTTACTGCTGAGTTATTGGCGCAATTACGTACCGTTCTTAGAAAGAATTCATAATCTGAAATAAATGCAGGATTAATTTCTCTTACGTCAATATCTGAAATATTATATTTCCACATCATAAACTGCTGAGTATGTCTAAGAGAGGTTTCATACCGCTCCCAGGTTCCATGAGCAAATCCTCGCCCTATTAATTCTTTTATTTGATTATTGTGATCTTGAAAAGCTTCTACTAAAGTTACTTTTCGTTCATCAATCCCCAGAAATCTATTCTTCAGACATTCACATGTAATAATTTTTCGATTGTTTAATAGATAGTTGTAAGATTCGAACATTTTTGCCCGCAGACTTTCGAGGAATGAATTAAAAGATTTTGCATGAGAAGAATTTCCAAAGACTTTTCCGGCTTTAGAATTCCATTCTTTCGTTTGAATCGTTTTTCCTGTCGAAATTTCTTTTCGTTTTCCATCAATGGTAATTCGCATATAAACTGCTGAAAGTTCAGAATTACCTTTTGTTCTTTTTGCATAGAATAGTAAACAGTAGGTTTGCATAGGTCATGATTTTAAAGGTTAATAAATTTATTTCGAAACCTCTAAACCTACAAGATGTTCAATAGATGAATAGGCGATGAATAGGCTGTTTAATGCTAAATTCGGTGAGTACCTCTTTTTATTTTTCTACTACTCACCTTGGTACTCCCTTTTGTTTTGCATTAATTTGATATAATTTGATATATCATAAATACAAAAAAGCCTTTAAATACTAGTATTTAAAGGCTTTTGATGTGTTTTGGTTGTTCACCAAGCGGAGAACTAGGGATTCGAACCCCAGGACCTGTTACAGTCAACAGTTTTCAAGACTGCCGCAATCGACCACTCTGCCAGTTCTCCAACTAAAATTGATTTCTCTTTTTCAGTGGTGCAAATATAAAGACCTTTTCGATAGTGACCAAATTATTTTCAAAAAAAATTTTAATCCATTCATTATCAAAGTGAAAATTAATTTTTCGCCACCTGTAAACCGAGGTAAACCGCGCCTAAACCTACCATCACACTCAATAATATGTAAAATAACAAGATCGGATAGTTGCCATTTTCATACAAAGAAAAGTTCTCGGCTGAAAACGTAGAGAAAGTAGTAAAGCCACCACAAAATCCGGTGATCAACAAAAACTTCAGATAATTATCCACTTTAAGGAAATAAGAAGTAAGCACGCCGATTAGGAAACAGCCTATGATATTCACCACAAAGGTGCCCATCGGGAACGAATTGACATTCCATAACTTCTGGGTATAGTTGGAGATCAGGAAGCGCAATACACTTCCTAATCCGCCTCCTATGAATATGTAGAAGAGATTTCTGATGGGTGTGTTGGGTGTTGGATGTTAGATGATGGATGATAGATGATAGATGATGGAGGGTAAAAGTTAGATAAAAATTTTAATTGGATTACTCAACCTAAGTTCCATTACTTTTTACCTGGCTCTTTTGACCTGGCTCTTCGATAACTATACCAATTCGCCTAAATATTTCTCAGCATCCATAGCGCCCATACATCCACTTCCCGCGGCGGTGATCGCCTGACGGTAATGGCTGTCCTGAACATCACCTACGGCAAAAACTCCGGGTAAATTTGTTTTGGAGGAACCGGGAATGGTATTGATATATCCGTTTTCATCTAAATCGATCTGACCTTTAAATACTTCTGTATTTGGTTTGTGACCAATGGCGATAAAAATTCCATGAACATCGATCTTCGAAGTTTCCTGCGTTTGGTTATTGATCACTACTCCTCTTTCCACTAAGTTATTTTCACCTTCAATTCCGGTTAATTCGTGGTTGAATTTTACTTCGATATTTGCAGTGTTGTTCACGCGGTGAATCATCGCTTTGGAGGCACGCATATAGTCTTTACGAACCAAGATCGTTACTTTGTTCACCAACTTCGCCAAATAAGTTGCTTCCTCAGCGGCAGTATCTCCGGCTCCGACCACGATCACATCTTTTCCTTTGTAGAAAAATCCGTCACATGTTGCACAAGCAGAAACTCCTCCACCCATGTATTTCTTCTCATCGTCTAAGCCCAAATATTTTGCGGTAGCTCCGGTGGAAATAATAACGGTTTTCGCCAAGATCTCTCTGTTGCCCGCCCACAATTTATGAACGCCACCGACTTCCTGAGAAAATTCGGCTTTAGTGATCATTTCATAGTGCACTTTGGTTTCGAATCTTTCGGCCTGTTTTTGCAGATCCATCATCATTTCGGGACCTGTAATTCCGTTGGGGTAGCCTGGGAAATTGTCAACTTCTGTGGTTGTTGTTAATTGTCCACCTGGCTCTAAGCCGGTAAATAATTCTGGTTTTAAGTCGGCTCTGGCTGCATAAATTGCTGCTGTAAAACCGGCTGGTCCTGAACCTACAATCACACAGTCTAAAATATTGTCTTCCATTATTTATTATTAGATTTAAAATTGATTTTTAAGTTGTCAAAAATCGTGATTTATTTCGGGGTAACGAAGCTTTTGGTGATGAATTTTGTCAATTGCACCGTTTTAGTTTTCGTTTAGAAATTTCAAAAAATAGGTTAGAATTTCTTTTTTCTGTTCTGTCGTGCCGCTTTTATCCATGTCATTATGAATGGTATTCGGAAGTTTAATGATTGTCATTCCTAACTTTTTCTGTTGTTCTAAAGTTGGTAAAACACCAGCATCGGCTGGTTGATCACTGGAACGCAGTGAGTACATTTTCGGTTTTGAGAGATGCGGAAAAGGATATCTTCTTTGATCTAAAGTGATCAGTTTCCAAACAAGATCTGGATGTAGCGCCACAAACAGAACACTCATGTCGCCGCCATTAGAATGTCCAGCGATAGTGACTTTTTGATAATTCAGCTTGGTGAAATCTCTCTTTAATTGATTCAGAACAAACAATATATTTTCGGCACCGCGATCCCAATTTGGACGTCGCACCACTAGCGGTTTTCCTTCTAATGGAACCAAATCATCAGTTGGAAGTTCGTGCTGAATACTGGCGACGAAATATCCTTTCTCAGCTAAATTGGAGAGCAGGTAGTTGTAGTCCAAGTTACTGTCGGGATTATTTCTGCCGTAGCCATGACTGAATATTACGACAGGCATTTTTTTAAATGCTAAACTTTCTTTGTAATAAAAAGCAACCGGAATTTTTCGGTCTCTGGAAGCGTCAAAGTATTCAACAGTTTTATTAGGCTGGGAAACATCTTCGATGGTCGAATTACGGTTTGTTTTACACGAAAACAAAAATTGAAACAAAGAAAAAAATACGAGTTTATTCATAGATGAATTTTTTAATTTTATCAATGCGGGTTAATATAAATTCACTTTGCGACCCGGCTTGAATGAAGCTCTTTTTGTGAAACGCAGTGGAACAAAAAAGTCTCGTCATCCATGACGAGAGAAGACCAAATTTGTCCCCCAAAAGAATACAATAATTATCGTATCCAATCTTTTTCAACAAACAGAATTTTATAACTTTACCTTGTACTGATCGATATGCAAAATCTTGTACACCATTTCCGTCAGCAAATCACTATCGGTCATATTAAAGGCGCCCAAGCCTTTGCTTTTGAGATCGATCTCGCGTAAAATAGAAATCACCCGCGTACAACTTTTAAGATTATACAATCTCGCTGCTTCTCCAAAGTCCTTCAAAAAATACGGATTGATTCCCATGGTTGCCGCCTGATTCTGCGGAGATTCTGCTTTCATGGTGTGAAAAATGATCAGGTTAGAAAAGAAGTTGTACAAATTTCCGGTGGTCATCACAAAAGTGTGGGTTTTTGATTTTCCCATGTAATGAGAGATTTTGAAAGCGTTGATTTCATCCTTTCTTCCGAGGGCTTTAATCAATTCAAAAACGTTGAAATCTTTGCTGATTCCGATATTAATTTCAATGATTTTTTCGTCCAGTATTTCTCCTTCTTTTAAAATCATTTTGAGCTTCAACATTTCATTTGAAATTCGGGATAGATCGGCACCCAAATATTCTGCCAGTAAATTTGGGATATTGGGTTTTGCCTTTAAACCTAATGTTCTAAGTTCTGCATCGATCCATTTTGCAATATTGTAATCTTTGATTTTCTCACTCAGAAAGACCATTTTTTTCTTGGTCAGCGTTTTTAAAAATGCTTTTCGTGCATCTGCTTTTTTATACTTGTAAGCGATAACCAGAATGGTAGATTCGACCGGGTTTTCCGCATAAGTCAATAACGCTTTGCTTTCTGCTTCTGTAAGCACGATATCCTGGGCTTCTTTTACGATGATGACCTGCTTGTCGCCCATCATTGGAAATTGTCGCGCTAAAGAAAGCACTTCTGAAAAGGTAGTATCTTTTCCGTACACCACAGTTTGATTAAACGCCTTTTCATCTTCCTCTAAAACATCGTTTTCAAATGACTTCAAAGCCACATCCATAAAAAAAGGTTCTTCACCATGGAAAAAATAAATAGGTAAAAGCTCTTTATTTTTAATATTTTTGAGGATTAAATCTAATTCTTTCATAAATGGAACTGCCGAAACTGAATTTTAAGGAGGATTTTGACTTTCAAATCAAGAGAGACAAAGATAAGTTTTTTATTTATGATTTGGTTCGAAAGTCGTGGTTCCTGCTCACGCCCGAAGAATGGGTGCGACAACATTGGGTGCATTATTTTTATTTTATTAAAGGTCGGAATCTATCGTCGTTAATTTTAGAAAAAAAGTTGGTTTTGAACGGAACAACGAAGAGAATTGATTTGCTGGTCACCGAAAAAACGGTAGCTAAAGTTTTGGTCGAATGCAAAGCGCCTGAAATTAAACTCACTGAGAAAACCTTTGAACAAGCCGCGAGATATAATTCGATTTTGCAGGCAGAAGAAATTATTCTGAGTAATGGATTGCAGCATATTTATGCGAAATTAATCGACGGTAAATATGAATTTTACAAGGGCGAATTTTAAGGCCCATTTCTTTGCAACGCTGCATTAACTTTTAATCTAAGGTTATTGCATTTTGACTTTTTGAATCTTAGTTTTGCACCATGACAAAAACGAACGGCTCCTTGCTCTCCATTTTACCTTTACTCCTCTTTGTAATTGTTTTTTTGGGAGCAGGTATTTACAATAATGATTTCTACGCTTTGCCCTCGCCTATCGCCGCCTTGATCGGAATTGTTTCCGCCTTTGTTTTACTCAAAGGCAAAGTGAATGAGAAGATCGATACCTTTTTAAAAGGTTGCGGCGATGGTAAAATATTAACCATGTGCATCATTTATCTTTTGGCCGGAGCATTTGCCACCGTTTCAAAAGCAACCGGCAGTGTAGATACCATTGTGAATTTAGGGTTAAATTATATTTCGCCAGAATACTTTCCAGTGGGCATATTTGTGATTGCGTCTTTTCTATCTTTTGCTTCAGGGACGTCGGTGGGTTCTATTGTTACTCTGGGACCCATTGTAATTGATCTTGCTGAAAGAAGCGGCTCTCCGCTTGGTTTAATTGGCGCGGCGTTGCTTTCGGGAGCGATATTTGGAGATAATCTGTCCGTAATTTCTGATACCACTATTGCTGCTACTCAAAGTATGGGTTGCGACATGAAAGATAAATTCAGAGCTAATTTTAAACTGGCTTTACCTGCTGCGATCATTGCCATTATTATTTTAGTTGCGATCGGATTTAACCAGGAAACAACGGCGGTTTTGATGGAACAAAAAGATTTTAATTTTGTGCTCATTCTCCCCTATTTACTGGTCATTGCGCTTTCGATCATTGGTCTGAATGTTTTCGTAGTTCTCTTTTCAGGGTTGCTTTTCGCGGGAATTTTAGGGATGAGCTATGGCACTTTTGGACTCATGGATTTTGCCAAAAGCACGTATGAAGGTTTTACGAGCATGACCGAAATATTTCTACTCTCTCTTCTTACGGGCGGATTGGCAGCATTGGTTGAAAAAGCGGGCGGAATTAATTTCCTCTTGAGAAATATCAGTAAGATTATCAATTCCAAGAAAACTGCTTTACTAGGAATTGGAGGTTTGGTAAGTGTTGCTAATTTCTGCGTCGCCAATAATACCATTGCGATTTTAATCTCAGGGAAAGTTTCTAAAGAAATTACCGACAACTATGAGCTAAAACCTCAGGAGAGTGCGTCCGTGCTCGATATATTTGCGTGCTATGTACAGGGAATTATTCCGTATGGTGCACAGATCCTGCTTCTTATTTCTCTGAGTAATTTCAAAATGAGTTATACCGATCTGGTGCTGAATTCATTTTATCTGCACATTCTTTTGATAATTACTTTAGGTTCAATTATATTTAGAACTACTAGTAAACTCACTCTCAATAAGTCAACAATTTAAATGAATATTAAATGAATATTAAAAATATTATTTTCGATTTCGGCGGCGTGGTGATGGATTGGGATCCGCGATATTTTTTCAAAAATCATTTTAACGATGATGATAAGATGGAGTATTTCCTGAAAAATATCGTCACCGATGAATGGAATGGAGAGCAGGATCGTGGCAGAACTTTAGCGGAAGGTACTGAACTTCAGGTGGCCAATCATCCGGAATGGGAAAAAGAAATTCGGTCGTATTACGATAACTGGACGACCATGTTGAAGTCTGACATTCCTCATAACGTTGAAGTTTTGCGCAAACTGGAACATTCGAAGTATGAGCTTTTTGGTTTGACCAACTGGTCGGCAGAAACTTTTCCATACGCCTTAGAAAACTACGATTTCTTTAAAATATTTAAGGAGAAAATTGTGGTTTCCGGAACTGAGAAACTGATCAAACCCGATCCAACAATTTGGAACCTTTTATTAGAACGTTATCAAATTAAAGCCGAAGAATCGATCTTTATTGATGATAATCCCAAGAATATTGAGGTCGCAAAAAGCTTAGGATTTATTTGCATTCACATTAAAGAAGACACTAATTTAGAAAAGGAACTGCGAGATTTAGGGGTCCAATTTTAATCACAAAGTCGCAAAGGTTTTATTTTTGAAAAGTTGAAGATTTCACTTTCTAAAAGTTAATATTTTTCTAAACTTTGCTTTGTGACTTTGTGGTTAATCCTCTTCTCTGTTGACCAAATCCATCGAAAAGGCTGGAAGGCAAATTGCTAAATAATCGCACGGATCTTCAAACGGATTGCTGTATCGAATTCTTGCCCCTTTTTCAATCATAATGCTTTGTCCAGTTTCCAGCACAACAATTTCTCCATCGATCTCAAACTGCTTTTTTCCTTTAATGATGTATGTGAATTCATCAAATTCTGGTGTCTGAAAAGGTTCGCTCCAGTTCGACGGTGCTACCATGTGTGCGATGGATATTCCAGGATTTCCGGTGGAATTTCCCCAAATTTCTTCTATTAATTTTCCATCGGTGGTAGGAACAACGAATGGTGATTTTTGAATTTTATATTTTGACATGATTTTTATTTAAGAGGCTTAAAATTACAAATTAAAATAATGTTGAAAGTCTCCTTTTAGAAAAATAAAAAAATTCTGCCTTCTTGATAAAAGTATAACGTCGAAGGAGTGAAATTTTCTTTTAAGGATCCAAATTTTACTAACTATTTAAAATGTCACGCTTTCGGTGGTCAATACGGTATTAGGTATTTTTTATTTTGACTTAAAAAGCCACTTACTCCGAGGAGTAAAATGATGATAAAGAAATATCAGATTATTAATTGAACTCGATAAGAGTAGAATTATCCTCGGAAAACCCAAATCTTATCCATTTTAAAATTTGACTCATTGGATACGCAATAAGGAGTTAGCTATTTTTCATTTTGACGTTAAACAATACCAATAACTTCGAAGGAGTAAAATGATTATAAAGAAATATCAGAATATTTATTAAACTCTGTAAGAGTAGAATTATCCTCGGGAAACCCAAATATTATCCTTCTTATAATTTGATGCATAGGATACGAAATAAGGTGTTAGCCATTTTTCATTTTGACGCTAAACAATACCAATAATTCCTAAGGAGTAAAATGATTATAAAGAAATATCAGAGTATTTATTAAACTCTGTAAGAGTGAAATTATATTTTAGTTGTAATCCTTATTAGTCAGTTCAAAATATCACGCCTTTGGCGTTTAAAATGTTGTAGTTATTTTATTATAATAATGACATTCCTTCGGAATTACAATTGGTCAGAGATTCGATTGAAATAGGCATTGATTTGGTTTAATCAGCATTTTAATTTACATAAATTACGATATCTTTTTCCACAAAACACGTTCATAAAAATGGCAGAAATCAAGATTGATAAATTCTATTTTTTTTTCCGTTGAGGCCGTTGTATTTATATGTAAATTTATCAATCAAAAAAATTAGAAAATATGATCAAAACCCTTTTATTAACAGCAACAATTATGGTTTCAGGAACGGTCTTTAGTCAGAATCTTAAGAAAGTCGCCTACAAAGACGGTACTCAAAAACTCAATGGATTGGTAACATCAAATGCAGGAAAAAAACTTCCCGGAGTTTTGATTTTACCTGCCTGGAAAGGAATTGACGATGAAGCAAAAATGGCGGCGGCTGAATTGGAGAAACAAGGATATATCGCCTTCATCGCGGACATTTACGGCGAAGGAAATATTCCGACCGATAATGCTTCAGCTGGTAAAACTGCTGGATATTACAAACAAAATTACGAAGCTTATCAAAAACGAATTTCTTTGGCTTTAGAAGAATTAAAAAAGAGCGGTGCCAATCCAGAGAAAATTGCGGTGATTGGTTATTGCTTCGGCGGAAGTGGAGCCTTGGAAGCAGCAAGAGGAAACATGCCCGTTGTTGGTGTGGTTTCTATTCATGGCGGTTTAGCAAAAGATGCAGCAAGAATTAACGAACCACTTTCTGCAAAAATTTTAGTGGAACATCCAGCGGATGATGAAAGTGTGAAACCTGAAGATTATATGCAATTGGTGAACGAAATGAGTGATGGTAAAGCTGACTGGCAAATCATTACCTATTCCAATTCAAAACATACTTTTACGAATCCAGTATCGAAAGATTATAATCCTGTGATGGCGATGAGAGCATGGAATCATACGTTGCTGTTTTTAAAGGAAATTTTGAAGTAATATTTTTAATGATGCTTCGACAAGCTCAGCAGGACAAATATTTAAATATTTGTGTTTCTCATTCTGACGAAGGAAGAATCCCACCAATAGAGATAACTTCTTTTGTCCTGAAACGAAATAACCATCGGCCGTAATGGATGAACCTTGTAAACGCAGTTTAAAGTTTAAAATGCTTCGACAAGCTCAGCATGACAAATATTTATATATCCGCTTTTGTCATTCTGACGAAGGAAGAATCCCACGAATAGAAACAATCTCTTTTTCCTTGTTCTTTTGTCTTAAAATAAAATATCCATTCGCCGCGGCGGACGAGGCTTGGAGACTGAGGTAATAGTTAAAATGCTTCGACAAGCTCAGTATGACAAATATTTAAAGCTGTGCACTTGTCATTCTGACGAAGGAAGAATCCCACGAATAGAGATATCTTCTTTTGTCATCTTCTTTTGTCTTGAAACGAAATAACCATCTGCCGTAATGGATGAACCTTGAAAACGCAGTTTAAAGTTTAAAATACTTCAACAAGCTCAGCAGGACAAATATTTAAATAGGCGCGTTTGTCATTCTGAAGAAGAAGAATCCCATGAATAGAAATAACTTCTTTTATCTTGTTCTTTGTCTTGAAACAAATAACCTTCCGCCGCGGCGGGCTGCGTTTGGTGACTTCGGTTAAAACTTTAAGATGCTTCGACAAGCTCAGCATGACAAATATTTAAATAGGTGCATTTGTCATTCTGACGAAGGAAGAATCTCAATAAAATAAATTATCCCGCAGATTTCGCAGATTGAATTCGCTCCAGTTTAAAATCTGCTGAATCTGTAAAATCAGCGGGAGAAAATAAAAGAAATCCTTTTCAAAACTGAAAAGGATTTCTCTTTTATTATAAATGACTTCATGCTAGAACTGCATTTCAGGGATTTCACCCTCGATGATCAAGTCGGCTTCGGTAGATTTTTTAATATCTTCCACAGAAACACCAGGCGCTCTTTCCAGAAGTTTAAAACCATTTGGGGTGACTTCTAAAACTGCCATTTCGGTGACGACTTTTTTAACACAACCTACTCCTGTTAAAGGAAGCGTACAATCTTTCAGAATTTTCGATTCGCCTTTTTTATTCACGTGCATCATCGCCACGATAATATTTTCAGCAGAAGCAACCAAATCCATGGCGCCACCCATTCCTTTCACCATTTTACCGGGAATTTTCCAGTTGGCGATATCTCCTTTTTCAGAAACTTCCATTGCACCCAAAATAGTTAAATCTACTTTCTTACTACGGATCATTCCGAAACTGAAAGCTGAATCAAAAAATGAAGCGCCCGGAAGTGTAGTAATAGTTTGCTTTCCCGCATTAATTAAATCTGGATCTGCTTCCCCTTCAAATGGAAAAGGTCCCATTCCTAAAACTCCGTTTTCACTTTGAAATTCCACAGAAAGATCTGGAGAGACAAAGTTAGCAACCAAGGTCGGAATACCGATTCCGAGGTTAACATAATAGCCATCTTTTACTTCTTTGGAGATGCGCTGCGCGATTTGTTCTTTTGTAAGCATAATGTAAACTTGAACTGCAATTTATTGCTTTTTCAATTCCTATACAAATGGTATTGAGACAATCTATAGTATGACCTAAACAAACCAATTAATATCTCTAATTTTGCAGCCTACTATTTTTAAAAATGAAAACACTTCTACGATATTTAAAACCGCATAAATGGCTGCTGATTTTGTCCTTAGCTTTGGCCACCATCAATCAGGTTTTCTCTTTGTTTGGTCCCGCGATTACCGGAAAGATTCTGGATCAATTGGTAACCAATCCTAACTTTTTCGACAAAGAAAAACTTTTAAGCAGAAGCCTGGAGGAATATTTATACGGAACCACCATGTATCACGGCGCCTTTTATTTCATTGGATTGTTAATCGGTGTCGCGATGGTCAGTAGGATTGCAAAAGCTTTTCAGGATTATACCTCAAGTGTCATTACCCAAAAATTTGGAGCCAATATTTTCACTGATGGGTTGCAGCATTCGATGGCTTTGCCTTTTCAGGAATTTGAAGATCAAAGAAGTGGTGAGACCTTATCAATCCTCACAAAAGTTAGAGAAGACTCGGTAAAATTCATCAATAACTTTATCAATATCTTCTTTGGGATTTTGGTCAGTATTATTTTCGTTTCTGTGTATGCGATCCAGCTCCATTGGGCGATCATGCCGGTTTATGTAGTGGGAATATTTTTCATTGCTTTTATCACCAATTTATTAAGTAAAAGAATTAAAAAAATCCAGAAAAACATCGTAGCTCAGACCACCAGTTTGGCGGGAAGTACCACTGAAAGTTTGCGCAATATTGAAATTGTAAAAAGTTTAGGTCTGACGCAACAAGAAGTCAAAAGACTCAACAGCAATACCTACAAAATTCTAGGTTTGGAATTGAGAAAGGTGAAAAGCATTCGTTCTTTAAGTTTTATTCAAGGTACTTTGGTGAATTTTTTGCAACAAATGATCACCTTGACTTTGCTGTTTCTGATTTTTAAAAACATCGTCACGCCCGGACAATATTTATCCTTAATGTTTTATGGATTCTTTATTTTCGGTCCGATGCAGGAAATCGGAAATATCATCATCTCTTATCGTGAAGCCGAAGCTTCCTTATTTAACTTCGATACTTTGATGAGGAAGAAGACGGAAGAAAAACCGATTAACCCAAAGAAAATTGGAGCGATCAACAGCTTAAAATTCACTAACGTTGATTTCAAACATCAGTCTGCGAGTTACAAAGCGTTGAACAATATTTCTTTTGAAGTAAAAAATGGAGAAACCATCGCATTTGTGGGACCGAGTGGCGCGGGAAAAAGTACGTTGGTAAAATTACTGGTCGGCTTGTACAGGCCGAATGAAGGTTCTATTTACTACAATAATATTAATGGAAATGAATTCGATATTGATGAACTTAGAAACCAGATCGGCTTCGTGACGCAGGATACGCAACTTTTTGCTGGCACGATTAAGGAAAATCTACTCTTCGTCAATCCAGAAGCAACTGATCAGGATTTAAGCATGGCGTTGAGAAAATCCAGCGCTACAGCTTTAATTGAAAGAGCTGAAGAAGGTTTAGATACCGTCATTGGTGAGGGTGGATTTAAATTAAGCGGCGGTGAAAAACAGAGAATAGCCATCGCCAGAGCATTATTGAGAAAACCACATTTGCTTATTTTTGATGAAGCAACGTCGGCATTGGACAGCATTACGGAAGAAGCGATCACCACGACAATCAGAGAAATTTCAGCCGAGAAAGCCCAGATCACGATATTGATCGCCCACCGATTGAGTACCATTATGCATGCAGATCGGATCTACGTTTTAGAACGCGGAAAGGTAATTGAAATGGGTTCTCACCATGATTTACTGGCAGAAAAAGGATTATATTACGCAATGTGGCGTCAGCAGATCGGGGAACGAAAATCATAAGAATTTGGATAATTAAATTTTAATGATTTGATTTACATGATTGCAAATTAATCCATCATGTTTAAAAAAGAAAAAAAAAGTCCTCAGGTTTGGTTGACCGTCTTGAGTATCGCACTCTATATTCTATCGATGTTTTTTACACCTTTTTATGTTGCCAGTCCCAAGGCAGATATTTATTCCAACTCGTTTTTCATACTCCTTTCAGGATGGATGGCCGTTTTGGGAGGAGGATTGTTTCTAACGCTTATCTGGTTGGCAAATCCACTTTATATTTTTGGTGCTTTTCTGGTCCTGAATAAGGAGAAATTTGCAGTTATACCAGTTACTTTATCTTTATTGCTTGCCATTTACTTTACAACGTTGGATTCGGTAATGGACGGTGAAAGTGGAAAGACGACGGCCATCACCGAACTTGGAGCTGGGTTTTATCTTTGGATTTCAAGTTTTATCACGATGTTTGTTGTTGGAGTTTATTTGTTTGCTGAGAAAAAAGCAAGTAGTAGATAGATATAGTATACATTTACGTTTTATTTCCGGTAAAATTTGCTGAAAGATAAAGCATTGTACTATGCAGTAAGTATATAGAAAATCAGCGACATCAAATTGGAGAGGAAATAGTTTAACTGTTGCAAAAACTTTACAATTAATTAAATTATTTATTTTTGTAATATAAATTCAATATTATGACAAAAAAGTCTCCAGAACTATCTTCCATAAATTTACTATTGGAGAACTCGTCAATAATTAAAAATGGAGTTATTTGTGAAAAACCTTCTAAACAATTTTATTTAGAATCTGGACAATTAGTATTTAGTGGCACTAAGCAATATCAAATATTTAACAAAGAGAGCGAAAATTTATATTATAGAATCAGAGAGATATCAGATTTCTTCTCTGAAAAAACTTTTGCAAATTATTTATTTACTGAATTTATACCTATTATTAAAAATGAAAATAGGGTTGTACTAGAAAACGATTTTAATTTACTTGTAACCTATTTTAAAAATCAAAAAATTAAAACCTATAAAATATCGCGAGAGATTCATGGCGTATATATTGAAAAAGATAAAATTAAATTGGGAGATTTTATAATTTTCAACACAGTAAAAAATAAAGAGACATTAAATAAATTTAGGAAACTATGTGACGCTGACGAGATTCCTCAATTTCTAATTGAAATCGACATACATGCTAAAGATATCGATAAAGCAATCGAAATTGCTAATTTGAAGTTTGAACAATTTGAAAATATTATCGCATTCATAGTTGGTGACCTATCACGAAAGAAAAATATAAAAATCGTAAATAAAATTGATACAACTAGTAAAAAAATTTTTATTAGTTCAGAGAAAAAAATAAGTCACAGAGAAAATTCAAATTATTCATTAATAATAGATTTGGATGAAGAATATTTTATCAATAAACAATTGGGGAATGATAAAATTTGGAAATTATTTTCAACAGAAAGCAGTAATGATTTAGAAAAAAGAATAAAAAATTCAATAGAATGGGCTGGAAAGGCATTAAAAGATGAAAATGATGCAAAAGTTTTAATTCAATTTATGTTCGCAATTGAATGTGCTCTACACATTCAACCAAAAAACACGATTATTAATTCTTCCATATTAAGTTTAATTAGTGATAATATTGCTTTTTTATTATACGACGATTTTGATAATAGAAAAATGATTTCATCAACATTTAAAGATTTATATCAAAAACGCTCAGATATCGTTCACGGTTCTAGTCAAAATGTAAAATCTCAGGATTTAAATAAAGCTTTTCATCTTTGTAAATCAATCGTAAAAAAACTTTTAACAGATGAAACATATTTAACTTTTTCTACAGCAGAAAAATTAGGTGAGCACTTGACTAATCAAAAGTTTAAGTAAATATCTATTCATAATACTCTTCGATTACCGCAATTTAATAATGATAAAAAAACACTTCCCTAACGAGAAATGTTTTTATCATTAGTTAAATCATTAACTTCTAAGCTCTCTTCCTAACTGTTCTCTGTTCAATTCTTTTCTCAAACTTCTCGCCCTGAAAAATACGTTGAACCATAATTCCGGGAATATGGATTTCGTTCGGATCCAATTCTCCTGGTGCAAACAATTCTTCTACTTCTGCTATGGTGATTTTTCCACTTCCCGCCATCGGTGCATTGAAGTTTCGGGCAGTTCCTTTGAATATTAAATTTCCGGCGTGATCTCCTTTCCAGGCTTTAACGATGGAATAATCTGCTTTGAAAGCGTGTTCTAAAATATGCATTTTGCCGTCGAAATCTTTGGTTTCTTTTCCTTCAGCGACTTCTGTTCCGTAACCTGCCGGAGTATAGAAAGCTGGAATTCCGTGTTGTGCGGCGCGGCACTTTTCGGCCAAAGTTCCTTGTGGTGTTAATTCTACATCGAGTTCACCAGAAAGCATCTGTCTTTCGAATTCAGCATTTTCACCAACATAAGACGCGATCATTTTCTTGATCTGTTTTTTCTGTAACAATAATCCTAACCCGAAATCATCAACGCCGGCGTTATTAGAAATACAGGTTAAATCGGTGACATTACTTTCTACCAAAGCATTAATCGAATTTTCGGGAATTCCGCAAAGGCCGAATCCACCTACGATCAAAGTCATTCCATCACTGATTCCAGCAATCGCTTCTTTGGCATTTTTTACTCTTTTATCAATCATAATCTTCACTTTTATTGTGCACTCCAACCTCCGTCCAACGTAAACATTGAGCCAGAAACGGTGGTAGCATTTTCTGCAGCTAAAAATACGGCAATTTCTCCAATTTTCTCAATCGGAACGAAACTTTTTACCGCTTGTTTTTGCAACATTACTTTTTCCACGACTTCTTCTTCGGTCATATTGTGCGCTTTTGCCTGATCTTTTATCTGTCCTTCAACGAGTGGCGTTTTCACATAACCCGGACAAATTGCATTGCAAGTCACATTAAAAGCAGCGCCTTCTAAAGCCAAAACTTTGGTCAATCCCACTACTCCATGTTTAGCGGTTACGTAAGCCGATTTAAACTCAGAAGCACGGATTCCGTGAACGGAAGAAACATTAATAATCCGTCCGAACTTTTGGTCTTTCATTTTTTTGAAAACTGCTTTTGAAGCATAGAAAACCGAGTTCATATTTAAAGCAATAATTTGCTGGTATTTTTCAATCGGAAAATCTTCAATCGGAGAAACATACTGTATTCCGGCATTATTCACGAGAACATCAACCGAACCCATTTCTGCATAAGCGAAATCTACCAATTCCTGAACGCCTTCCGGAGTCATGAGATTAGAGTTTTTGAAAACGGTTTTTACGCCATACTTCTCGCCAATCGATTTTGCGATTTCTGCGCCGTCTTCTTCCAAACCATTAAAAATCACGTTGTCACCATTCTTAGCAAACGCTTCGGCGATTCCTAAACCGATTCCGCTGGTACTGCCAGTTATTAAAACATTACGACTCATTTTATAAAAATTTTAGCAATTCTTGATTCAATTTTTCTGCCTGATCTAAAACAATTCCGTGACGCGAATTTTCAATGACTACTAATTTAGCATTTTCCATTTTATTGGCGTACGCTTTTTTGTAATCCACCGAAGTATAATCCATATCGGACGCAATCACTAAAGTAGGGTGTTTAATTTCTGAAACTTTATCATCTAAACCCCATTCCATTAAAGAACCGAACGTATAAAGATAAGCATCTTCATCATTATCGATAATTCTTTGGTAGAATTCTTTTCGCCATTGCTGTTGACTTTCTTCGGGAAACATTCCGTTGGAAATAGTTTCGGCCAGCGCTTCAAACCCTTGGTCTTTAATAATTTTGGTTCGTGCAGCGAGCAGATCTACGCCTGAATCTTTCGCATTATTAAAGTCTGGCCCAGAATTGACAATGACTAATTTATCGACCATTTCGGGATGCGAATAAGCCATATTAAAGCAAACTGCGCCACCCATTGAAAAACCTACAAAACTTGCTTTTTTAATATTTAAAAATTTCAACAACTGAAAAATATCTTCGGTCATTATTTCCACCCCTTGTTTTTTTGGAACCCGTTCAGAATTTCCGTGGGCCCGAAAATCAGGTGCGATCACTCTCAACTTCTGGGATAAAACCGGGATCTGAAGATCCCAGTCTTTTTTTGTTGAACCTAAACCATGCAGAAGTACCACGACATCTCCTTTTCCTACATCTGCATAGTCTACATCAATCCCATTAATGGTTGTTAAAGCCATTGATGAAAAAATTAGTTGTTTTTATTTTTGAAGAAATCGAAGTTGTATTTAAACTCTAGAGAAACCAATCTTTTGATGAAAGGTGAACCTGCAAATTCTCTGATATCAACATTGAATAAGTTGGTTACATTCGCTCCTAAAGTCATTCCGTTGCTGAAGTTATAACCCGCATTCATATCTACGGTGAAACCTCCCAGCTGTCCGTAATTCCAGGTTCTTCCGGCTGCATAATAAGCGTTTTCTGTAATATCGATGGTTCCGTTACCGTCTAAATCCTGCGTTTTTGCAGAGGTAGAAACGCCAGAGAAGAAATCATATTTCTGTACATATCTTCCGTAAACTGCACCAAAGAAAGTCGGCGTAGAATAGTTTAATCCAATGGACATTTTATTGGTCGGCGTGTTGATCGGCAAATCGGTATCGAGAACTTTACCATCTTTATTTCCGTCGTTATTTAAATCGTCTTTATCCAATTTACGTCCGAAATATGAATAGTTAACCACCGCTTTTAAAGCATCTGTAACATAATAGCTGAAACCTAAATCTACACCATACGTATCCACTTTTCCGAAGTTGGAATATGTTAAAACGAAGCCTGGATTTGCTCCGGCAATCGAAGAAATCGCCTGATCTCCTCTCTTAGTAACCGTTCTTCCGTTCGTTGCTAATTGCGTTAATGGACTGATGAAGTTTTCAGATAAATTATAGTAAGCATTTACATCCATGTAGAATTTCTTAGCGATATCTCCTTTGTAACCCATTTCAAATGAATTGATGGTTTCAACTTCTAAAGGTTTGATTTGCGTTCCGTCAGACAAAGTAAATCCAACCCCATTTCCGAGAATTAGACCTCCAAATAAATATCCTTCTAAATTTAATAATGAAGGCACTGCCATTCCTTTACCGTACGTTAAACGGAACGTTCCGTCGCCTAATTTTTTGGTAATCGCTGCTTTTGGTAACAGGTTGGTTCCATAATAATCGTGGTTATCAACTCTCAACGCCGCCAAGAATCCCCAGCCATTCATTTTGTATTCTGCCTGTCCGTAAACACCAACTTGGTTCACGTTGATCGGACCATCAAAATCAAGCATGTAAGTATTTTTAGTGAAAGCCATATCACGCTGGAACTGTGCACCACCAATTAAAGTAAAAGCGCCCCAAGTATTGTTGTACTGACCTTCGGCTACGAATCTTTTGGAATCATCCTTGAATCTCGAGCCTCTTTTCAAGGCTAAACCTGCCGTTGGAGTTGCACCAAACCACTGTTCGTCGTATGATCTTTCTCTTGCAACAGCATCAGAAAAGCCTGCATTAATAAACGACACATAATTCTGCGTTCTTTGGTTCATTGCATACGTATCTTCGGTATTACTCCACTGATAGTAAGAATTTAAGAAAAATCTTGGGTGAATAAATTTCAATTGTAATTCATCAATATTCCAGTCTTTAATTGCATTACGACCCGCACTAGTCACTCCAATATTGTTGTTATTACTGTGTCCGTAGTACGCCACCAATTCTGATAACGAACCTACTTTATAATTTAATTGCGTATTGAATTTCGTACTGTTGAAATCTCTGTCTAAATCAAGTTCTTTGTAGGCTTTATTGTTTACGTAGACAGAATCTGTGTAATCAAATTCAGTTCCTTGCGTATGTTCAGCAGCTAATTTAAACGCAAACTTTTCACCGATTGCCTGTGCATGGCGAAGACGGGACGTAAATACATTTTGATTTCCGATCCCTAATGCGATGGTCGTTCCTTGCGAACGGAAAGGATTTTTACTTAAAGTGTTCACCAAACCATTATGAGCATTCGGTCCGTAAAGTGTTCCGTTTGGTCCTAACAGGATTTCTACTCTATCGATATCTTCTTTAATCACGGTACTGAATGTTCCGAAAGGAAGTCCGGTTGCAATTAAAGTGGAAATACGATCATCAGTTACCTGTAAGTTTTTCGAGTTAAAAGCCGAGTTAAAACCACGAATATTGATTCCGGTTCCTAAAACTCCAGCTCTTACAAAATCAACTCCTTTCTGTCTTGCTGCCAATTCACCGACATTGAAACTGGTGAACTGTGCAATATCTTTCGCGGTGATGATATTTACGGTTGCGGGAACATCTACCACTTTCTGTAATTTCTTACTTGCAGAAACAGTTACCTCGTCTATATCTCTTACTCTTACGGTATCAGCAACTTGTGCACTCGTAAAAACGACGCTCAAGAAAGATGCTAAAATGACTGATTTTTTCATAATCCTATTAATTTTTTTAATTATCTGTACAATGATAAGCGAAGTTCATTAACGAAAATTAACAGAATTAAAAATTTTAAGGTATGACTTGGTTAATAAATGGATTGCTTAATAAAATTTACCATCATTAATCGCTTATCAAATGAAGTTCTAGTTAAGGTATGACTTAAAAAAAGTTTTAAGTTCCGGAAGATTTTTAGACAATAGATCTGCATTTTCCTGAATGAGATATTGATTGCTTTCAGTGACCTTGACCTCGGTTAAACTTCCAGTCAATGTATTGAAATATTTCTCTTTCGAAATTTTATTTTCTAAAAAAGAAGCGGTCGTAATGACCCAAAGCAGATTCGGTACAAAGTTTTCTGATTTTTTACGCAAACACTCCAGTTCAGGAAGATTAAACTTTTTACCAAGTTGTAAAATGGTGGCGTAATTTTCATTTTTATACAACACATTCAGATAAGAAGTAAAGAAATGATGCCATCTTAATTTTAGGATTTCCGATTCATATTTTTGAAGGAAATAGATGCCGATATTCTCTGCTTTCTTATTTAAATTCAGCTCACTTAAAGCCCGTAAATAGTATGAAATATAAATAATTCGTTGAAGGCTGTTTTGCGTTTTTTCATAAACAGAATGATAGGATTCTAATAAATCTAAAGCGTCTTTATGCTGACTGAGACGCAAATAAATGGAAACTAAATTATTGACATACATCAAAGTATCTTCATTGGTTTGCCTTAAGGAAAGTTTGCCAAAATAAATAGCTTCTTCATACTTTCTTTGTTTGGAATGAAGCAAGACCCGACTCGAATAATAGTTGTATAAAAGTCTTCGGCAATACAAATTTCCCTGACTAAAAAAACCATCAATCTGATCAAAAATCGTTTGCAACTGTTTGAGATTTCCCGTCGTGTTGTACATAAAAGCCAATAAAATAAAAGCTTTGTAGCGATTATTTCCATTGATGGTTTCAGTTTCGAAAACTTTTTTCAGCCACTTTTCCCAGTGAACAGAAGTTTCGGAAGTGCGGGTAAACTGGTCTGTAATTTCGATGGTTGCCTGATAGAGCTTCTCCTCTATTTCCTTAGCGCGATTGTAGGATTCACCGTATTTTTCAAGAAAATCAGAAATGATAACATGATCATCATAGCGCATTCTGATCAGCAGATAAGACCGATAATCCCGAATGGTTTGATATAAAATTTGAAAATTGAAGGTAATGCCTTTGTAGTTTTTGACATAATCGATCAGCACTTTTTCTTCAGCTGAAGTGATTAGATCCAGCGCTAATTTTTTATTAAAATCAAGCAGCCATTCAGCCACTTGATCAACATCACGCAGGCTTAGTTTCTTCTCAGCCCAGGTTTTTATGTGATGGTATTTCCTTTTATCGAAGTCTGTATTGAAAGACTTCTCATCTTCCGGTTCCAGAGAATTATGAATTAGATTTTGAAAAATTTCGCGCTTATCGTCTTCCTGAAAATTTCCTAAACTTTGCAGATATTTCGCTTCATGTGGCAAAAGCGCTTTGCTGAAATCTTCAAAAACTTTTAATTTCGGTTTCATTATTTAACTAGCATAAATTCTTTGATCTCTTTGTTGACTTCGACTGGTTTTTCAAACTGAAGAAAATGGCCTGCTTCATCAATCATGACCAATTTACTGTTTTTAAAAGACTCTTGAGCCGTTTTCGATAAAGCATCAATCGTCAATGTTGGATGTAAATATTTGTTCGGAATCAGCATATCATTTTTAGAAAAAAGAATTAAAGTCGGTGTTTTAATTTTAGCTAAATCATCTGTGACTTTATCATCCAACATTCCGGTTACACTTTTTTGGATGGCGATCGCATGGGCTTCAAAATCTGAAGCTTTCACAATATTTTTTCTATCCTGAATCATTTGCTCTGCTTCTTTTGGCATTTTGTAAAAGTTCAGCAAATAATTACGGTCGATTTGTTCTTCGGAAGTTGCCATGATTGTTTTAGGATTCATCACCATTTTCATGGCATTGCCTTCAAACTCGTTAAATTCTTCAACTCCTGCTGGTGCAATTAAAATCAGTTTGTCTAATTTTTCGGGATACTTTGAAGCAAATTTAATGGAAGCTTGTCCGCCCATAGAATGTCCAACTAAGGTGAATTTATTGATTTTCAGTTTCTCGGTAAATTCTTTTAAAATCTCAGCGAAATAACTTGCCGTAAACTCATCCGCATTTTTATACGATCTTCCATAACCTGGCAAATCGATTGCGATACAAATGAAATCCTTTTTAAGCTCTTCAATATTCCTATACCAGGCATCGGAATTGCTGCTGAGACCGTGAACAAAAATCAAAACCTGTTTACCCTTTCCTTCTTTTTGATAAGCAATTTCACCCTCTTTTAACTGAAGATATTTGGTGGGAAAATGATAAGGTAAAAGTAGATCTCTCATCGAGTTGGTATTTGTCTTTGTGTTTTGAACCGTGCATTGCAAAAAAAATAGGCTGAGTAAAAGCAGAACAATATTTTTCATATCGACATCTATGTTTAATTATTTTTTGAAGGAGTCGCCGACCTTTGATGCAATTTAATTTTTTAAATATAAAAGGACGATCACCTATTAAGAATTACTTTTAAATTTTTGATTTTGATACATTCTCTTTAGATCTTTACGGGAAACTTTACCAAAACCTGTTACAGGGAAATCTTTCAAGAAAACAAATTCTTTTGGATGTTTGAATCTGGCCAGTTTATCTTTTAGAAATTCACGAATAATTTCCTCCGAAACTTCTTGTTTTGTTTCCAAAAAAGCCACGCCCTTTTTTCCCCAAACATCATCTTTCATCGGAATAACTAAAGACCGTAAAATTAATTGATGTTGATTGAGTACATTTTCAATTTCCTGCGGGAAAATATTTTCACCACCAGAAATATACATATCATCGATTCGCCCTTTTAAGTAATAGAAACCATCTTCGTCTCTGTACGCCAAATCTCCTGTATGAAACCAGGAATTTTTAATTTTTGCTTTGGTCGCGACGGAATTGTTCCAATAACCGGGCGTGATGATATTTCCTCTAATTCTTAATTCACCGGGCTGATCGTTTTTTAAAGAATTCCCTTTGTCATCGACTATATCCAATTCCACATAAAAGTTAGGCTTGCCGATTGAATTCTGTTTGATTAAGGTAAAATCCTGATGAAGTGAAGTAATACTAGGACCCGCTTCCGTTAAACCATAACCAGGACGAATATCTATTTTCTTTTCTTTTTTCCAGAGTTCTATGATATTTTTACTGATGGTTTCACCGCCCGAAATAATAAATCGCAGATCAGAAAGATCAGCAGTTAAAAAACCTTCGCACTTAGAAATCATTTGCAAAATGGTTGGAAGCGCCATCATCAAAGTCACCTTTTGAACCTGTAAATGATGCAGAATTTTATCAGCATTGAATTTACTCAGAATTAAAATCTTGCCGCCATTATGAAGCAAAGGCGTCACAAAAATATTCCAGCCAGAAGTATGATACGGCGGCAAAATCGACAATGTAATGTCGTCATCAGAAATCCCAAGTTGCATTGTTGTATTCAAACTGTTCCAGAAGAGCATTTTATTGGTGTACATCACACCTTTCGGTTCGGCTGTGGTACCAGAAGTGTAAAAAAGGAAAACCGGAAGTTCTTCATTAATTTCATTTAAAGAAACCATTTCCAACCCTGCAAATTTCGAAACCTGATGATTAAAATCTGCCAGCGTAATTGTTTCGAAAGAATCTTTAATTAAAGATATTGGGGAGGAAAAAAACTCACTATAAATGACAAACGATGGTTCGCAATCTTTTAATTGATTTAAAATTTCCGGCGCGGATAATTTATAATTTAACGGAACTAAAATTAAACCCAATCTCTGACAAGCTGAAAAAAGTGCGATCAAATTAATCGAATGTTCCATTAAGACGGCAATTCGGTCACCTTCTTTATAATCTTCTTTTAAAAGATGCACCATTTCATTGGCTCGCAAATGAAGTTCGCGGTACGTAAACTCCTCGCCGCTTTCTAGATCAGCAACGGCAATTTTTTGTGGCGAATAATCTGCCCATTTCGCAATCCAGTCTAAAACACTCATGCAATCACTTTATTTTTATTAAAGGTATGTAAAATCACTGCGACAACAACTGATGAAACGATCGCAATCGCGGCAGAAACTCCTGGATTCCCAACAGGTCCTTTCATGTAAGGAGTCAACTTTAAATAGAAAATTCCGAAGTGAACCAAGATCGCTATAATTGACGCAATAAATACGGTAGATGATTTGACATTTTTTACAAAAGTTCCGAATAAGACGGGAACAAATGCTGCCGCAAAATAACCATAAACACCCATCTGACCAAAGATACCGACGCTTAAATTTGGGGATTTAATTTGATTCCAGGAAAGGTAAAAACTGACGATCGCTAAAAACACAATAACTATTTTGTTAATCGCCAATCCATTACTGGAAAACTTGTCACCAAATAAGGGCTCTAAAATATCAGAAGTTACGGTGATCGATAAGGATTGAATTAATCCTTCTAAAGTGGATAAACCTGCGGAAATCAGTCCAACGATCACGATAATTCCAGCTGCGGCAGAAAATCTTTTCACTACATAATTAGGAATAATTTCATCCATTCTCATTTTGCTTCCGTCGTTCATTAAATCTGGAAACATGATTCTTGCATATAATCCAGCAATAACAATGATGAAAAATATGATCATTGCAGAAATCGCGAAAAATAAATAAGAGTTTACTTTTTCAGGATTTTTTAACATCAAAGATTTAGTCATGATATGTGGTTGGCAAACGATCGCAACGCCGACAATTGCCTGGCAGATGACGACTTCAAAGAAATCCCGATACAACGGACTTGTGGTATTAAAAGTGGTGGTTAGATTCGGATCGATCGCATTTAGTTTTCCCACAAAACCACTGAATCCACCTTCAAATAAATCAACGCCGGAAAAGATCATCATTAAAGCAACAACCACCATAATTAACGCTTGAATCGTATTCGTATAAACCATAGAATTCGCCCCACCAAACATCATATAACCAAATACGAAAATGGTGATTCCGAGCAAGACATAAAATGGTTCTACCTCAATTGATTTGGAAATAACCTGCGTTAAACCAACATTAATTAAAACGATGAAAGTGATGAGCAGCATCGCCACAACGGCAAAGAAAAACTTATAGGCTTTATTATTGAACCGATTACCGATCCATTCTGCCATTGTTTTTGCCTTGATCAACTTGCCATATTTCGCAAATCCTTTGGTAAAGAAAATTAACGATGCAAACGCTGCAATTGGTAAAACGATCGCCATGGAAAGAATTCCGCCAAAACCATAGAGTGCGATAAAGCCAGGATTGATTACAAAAGTTGCAGCACTTGTCATGGACGCTGCCAGGGAAAGTCCGACGATCCAGGAAGGAAAGCCTATATTTCCGACGGCATAATCGCTGATGCTTTTCGCTTTGCTCGCTCCGCGAATCACGAAGAATAAAATAACGCACATATAAACCACCAAAACGATGCTGATGTATAACGGCCATTGGTTTTCAGAATTCATAGTTTAACTTTAGACAGCAAAAAACGGAATTAAAATATCAGTTTCAGGTTTTAGTTTTGAAAACGAAGATATGACTTAAATAGAAATAATGAGATATGTTGTTAAAATCCTTTGTTTAATATAGATCAGTACTTGTATGACCAAATTTAGATTATCATTCATTACAATTTTCAGTTTAAACTAAACTCTTTTTTAAACTCAATCCCGATAGTCGTCGGGACGCAAAAGTTAATGTAATATTATGTATAAAATTACGGTCGCAAGGGCGTTTGACTTCGTCGAATCTTTGATTTCACTTAGCAAAGGGCGAAAAGAAATAGTGGAAGATCTCAACATTTATTAACAATCTAAATTCTTTTAAAATATTGCAAATGAAATGTTTGTCAGAATAAAAAAATATAGTATTTTTGCAACCTGTTAACCAACCTCTGACGAAGGGCGTGAACGTTGCTTAGCTTGACAAAACAAATTTTATTACAATAAAATGGATTTATTACAGTACGTACAAGACAAGTACATTGCAAAAAAAGAATTTCCTAAATTCAAAGCAGGTGACACGATCACTGTTTATTACGAAATTAGAGAGGGTGCTAAAACCAGAACCCAGTTCTTTAAAGGTGTAGTTCTACAAATTAGAGGAACAGGAGGAACAAAAACTTTTACCATCAGAAAAATGAGTGGTGATGTTGGAGTTCAGAGAGTTTTCCCAATGAACATGCCGGCTTTGCAAAAAATTGAAATCGACAGAAGAGGTAAAGTGAGAAGAGCAAGAATTTTCTACTTCAAAAACCTTAGAGGTAAAAAAGCGAGAATTAAAGACGCTTCTTACAAAAAGTAATCTCGATTACGATATTAGAAACCCATCAATTTATTTTGATGGGTTTTTTATTGTTGTAAAGCGAGAATACATTCTTCTCTTATCTTCCAGAAAGTTTCTAAATTATAGGAAATGGCAGAATTTTCCATCAAATAATTTTTAAGGAAATTTCGATGGTGTTTTATTTTAAAGTCAGTGATTTGAAATGGATGAATTTCTATTTCTTCTACCAAATAATGAATGAAATTTTCCGGTGACGAATTTTTTCGGGTAAAGTCTAAAATTTCATTTTTATATTTTAAATAATTATGAGCTTCGGGCATTTCTTTTAAATCATACTTTTCTAAAACGGCCGCAATCTTTGAAGTATTGGATTCAGTCATCATAAATATTCCGAGCATTAATTTTAATTCAGGGAAATTATTTTCGATAGCTAGATTCTTTAATAAAGAATGTTTTGTACTGCAAGTTCCTCCCAGATCTTCGAAGACGCAAAGTTGGTTTTCTTTATGTTCATTTCTTTTGTAAGGCAAGAACTGAATATATTCTGCAGCTGACTTAAAATCATTTAAACCTAATTGTAGAAATCGGTTTGAAATAATTCCGTTGGAAAAGATCGGAAAATTCACCATTATTTTTTTACTATTCGTTGAGAGGAGAAATGAAGACCTGAAGTTTTCATCATCAATAAGAAGTAGATTTTTTTCAAGATTATATATTTTAATAAAGTTAAAAAATTTTAGGTGAACAAAAATGTATGTAAATGAGAGGAATTTTGATTTGAGTCACAAAAAAACCGTCCTGAATGAACAAGACGGTTTATAGATATTAATTAAAAATTATTTTTTAATCATTAATTTAGAAGAATAGCTTACTCCTAAACCTTCTACTTTTACGATATAAACTCCGTTTGGAAGAGCTTGCGTATTCACTGCATCGCTGGAAGAAATTTTCTGGCTAGAAACTAATTTTCCAGAAGCGTCATAGATCTGAACATTTACTTTACCTAAAACATTTGTTGCCGTTTTGATAAAGAATTCATCTTTAGCTGGGTTCGGGTAGATGCTCATTCCTTTGTTAGATGCAACATTACTTGTGGCCAAGTTGACACATTCTGCTGGAATTTCGAAATTTTCTACTTGATCGGTAATACTTAATTTTGAACCGGCAGAAGCATTGACTCCTAATCCTCTCGCAGCAAAAGTTTCCCAAATCATACATTTATTAGCACCAGTTGTTGACGCCTGGTCAGCTGCTAAAATTGCGTCTCTACCATCGATGAAACTTGGGCTACAACCTTGCAGTTTTAGACCATCAGTTACCAATTGTAAAACTCTCGTACTTCCATTGGTTGCATTAGCCATAACGTCAGATGAGTACCCATATTTTTCGGCATATTTCCAATGAAGATCCCAAAGCATACTTGCCCAAACGAATCCAATTGAGTGAACCAGTGGCGCAGCATTTGTTCCCATTCCATTGGTTTCTCCGTACGTGTAATTGTTGATTCCAAAATCTGGAGAGTATTTCGCTGGGCGAATTCCAAGACCTGTAGTCGCTTCAGAAATTGCGTAAGTACCAATTCCTCTGGCTACGTCTTTCGTGGCATTTGGTTGATTGGTTAACATCAAAGCGAAGAAGTCTGACCAACCTTCACCCATTTGTTCTTTCGTATTATTCGTTGACAAACATGAAGATCCGTTTCCGGTCATTCTATTAGAAATTCCATGTCCATATTCGTGAATCACGATTCCATTATCAAAACTACCATCTCTGGTTGCTTGTGCATCTGGATCAAACTTTAAGGTAATGTTTACTGTTTTTGTATCCAATAGACCTTTCATGTAAAGACCTTCAGAGCTTTCAATTAAAACGGATGGAATTGTAATGTTAGCGTTTACTCCCGCCATGCCACCTGTTGGTGCAGAGTCTGGTAAGTTATAAATTATTGCACCAATTGCTCCCGCATCCTGTGCCGCCTGTACTTTTGCCTGAAACTCGCATGTTCCTCTTACGATCAATCCAATTTTTCCGGCAAGTGAGCCTGCTGGCAAAGGACTACATCCATCTGCTACAGCTGATAATTTAACATCTGCAGTCACGCCAGTTGGAGTTAAAGCCGGACCGAAAGTCGTTGAAATATAATTGACAACAGTTCTTCCCACTGCTTCTATTGGAGCATTGTAAAATACTCTTTCCAGTACCGTGGCATCCCACAGGTACATTTGCATTCTAGGTCTGAAACCATCTGATGGAGTTGCGAAATTTGCGTTGTTAAGTCCACCTCCATCTTGGGATTCTGCTTGAACATAATCATTTTCACCTCCTCCTTTTCCAAAATTAAACGCCTGGAAATTTCTGGCTGTTTCGGTAAATCCTACGCGATAAAAGATATCGTGAATTCTATTATTGATATAAAATAAATTGGTTGTCGCAGCTGATAAATTGGATCCAGTAGAATTCACAACAAACGGAAAGTCAAATGCTAACCCAGCACCACCATCTGGCGAGCCTCCAGGACCGTTTGCATTTCCTTTGTCTTCATAAGCGTGTACGTTATTTCCTCTAGTAGTCGTATAATTTCCAGCGTATGTTCCGCCGCCAACACCATGCCACCCATCTGGGGAAGCATCAACTAACCAAGGATTAGAAACCAAAGTTCTCGGTCCATGATTTGGACTTTCTAATGGTAAAGCAAAAACTCTATAAGTGCCATTACTTGGAGCTAAAGCCGAAGGTCCAACTACTGCATCATTGCTAAAGTCTTCTGAAAATCCTGCTGGTAAATGTGAAGAGTAATCGTGGCTGTAAGCATCATGTTTAAAGTTACAAGAAAGCGTTAAATTATCTTTGCTTAAAATCTGACCTGTGGATGCGTCAGCTAGAATTGCCCAATAGTTGGAGGTTCCTTTTTCTTCAAAAACGAATTCATAACATAACTTCAAATCATTATTCTCAGTTTGAAAATAAATCAATCGATTTTTAACGGTTGAAACCCCGTCTTTTTCTAAATCTTTAATTCCGATCAATTGGTACTGACCTGCATTTTTTAAGCCTACCGCTTGAGCAACATTGGCAAAAACAGAAGTATTGGCAGTTGCAGAAGTTGCTTTTGAAACACTTGCATAATTTTTCGCAAAACTGTCATCAAAATAAGTTACTTTTTCAGCTTTAATTAAAGCCGTTCCGATCGCATTATAAACTGGGATGCCATTATAGGATTGCTGAATTTTTACCACATCGCCTTTCATTGACGTGGAAAAATCTTCATTAATGATTTCAAAATTCTTTAAATCAGCTTTCATGAAATCACTCTTTGCAGAAATGTGATTCTTGATAATGGTCTTAAAATCCTGCGCGTTCGCCTGCCCGAAAGAGAACAGGAAGCATACGGCCGCAATTTTCAGAGGTAAATTTCTATTTTTCATATATATTAATTATTTGCCGTCGAATTTATAAAAAAAATCGGAATGTTTTATAGTTTTAACATTGAAAAAACCAATAAATTAATAAAATGCCAAATTGCTTCTAAAAACTCTTATCAATTATCTTCAATTCCTTCTGATTTTCCTCAAGAATAAACCTTCTGTTTTTACAAAAATTAATCAATTCGGCAATAGATCAATCCTTCTCTATTCTTTATTTATCGATAAAACAGAACCGATGAACTCATTAGTTCCATAGTCAAATAAACGGTCTTTTTTCGCTCCAAAAAACACAAAAAAAAACGCCTCAAATAAATGAGGCGTCTTTTATAATATGAAAATCAAGGATTATTTACCTTCCATTTTCTTTTTCAATTCTGCTAATACGTCTAAGTCACCAAGAGTTGATTTTTCTTCGTTTTGTGAAGAACCTGTTGATTTGTTAGATGATTGATTAGAAGTTTGCTCTCTTACATTTTTCTTTTCTTCGTCTCTGAAGATTCCTGTATGAGAAACTACTACTCTTTTGAATTCTTTGTTGAATTCGATTACTTTGAAATCTGCGTTATCTCCTTTCTTGATTTTAGATCCGTCTTCCTTCTCTAATAATCTTGATGGACAGAATGCTTCAACTTCTACATCTTCGAATTGAACCTGAGCTCCTTTGTCGAAAACTTCAGTAGCTTGTCCTGCGTGTACAGATCCTTCAGCATATTTAGTTTCAAATTTATCCCAAGGATTCTCTTGTAGTTGTTTGTGACCTAAAGATAATCTTCTAGCTGCTGTATCTAATTCTAGAACGACAACTTTTAATTGATCTCCAACTGCACAGAATTCTGATGGATGCTTGATTTTCTTAGTCCAAGAAAGATCAGAAATATAGATCAATCCGTCGATACCTTCTTCTAATTCTACGAATACACCGAAGTTAGTAAAGTTACGAACTGTTCCTGTGTGCTCTGAACCGACTGGATATTTAGCTTCGATATTAGACCAAGGATCCTGGCTTAATTGCTTCATTCCTAAAGAGATCTTACGGTCTTCTCTGTCTAAAGTTAAAACTTCAGCTTCAACAGTGTCTCCTACTTTTACGAAATCACCTGCACTTCTTAAGTGAGTTGACCAAGACATTTCTGAAACATGGATCAAACCTTCAACACCTGGCGCTACTTCTACGAATGCACCGTAATCAGCAAGTACTACTACTTTACCTTTTACTTTGTCACCAACTTTCATGTCAGCAGAAAGAGCATCCCAAGGATGAGCTTCTAATTGCTTCATACCTAACTGGATTCTTGTTTTCTCGTCATCAAAATCAAGGATTACCACTTTCACAGTCTGTCCGTCTTCCAGGATTTCTGATGGGTGATTAACTCTGCTCCAAGAAAGATCTGTAATATGGATTAATCCATCTACACCTCCTAAGTCAACGAATACACCGTAAGAAGTAATATTCTTAACAGTACCTTCTAATACCTGACCTTTTTCTAATTGAGCGATGATCTCTTTTTTCTGACCTTCGATATCTGCTTCGATCAATGCTTTGTGAGATACTACAACGTTTTTGAATTCCGGATTGATTTTCACAACTTTGAATTCCATTGTTTTACCTACGAACTGATCGTAATCTTTAATTGGCTTCACGTCGATTTGTGATCCTGGTAAGAATGCTTCAATACCATGAACGTCTACGATCATACCTCCTTTTGTTCTTGATTTTACAAAACCATTAACGATTTCTCCAGTTTCGTGAAGTTCGTTAACTCTATCCCAAGCTTTCAAGATTCTAGCTTTTCTGTGAGATAATTGTAATTGACCTGATTTGTCTTCTCTTCTGTCAACCATTACTTCAACCTCATCACCTGCTTTAAGCGCTGGATTGTAACGGAATTCGTTTAAAGAAATAACTCCTTCAGATTTGAAGTTAATGTCAACGATCGCTTCTTTGTCAGTAAGTCTTACAACTTTACCAATAAGAACGTCATTGTCCTGAAGATTGTTAAGAGATCCGTTATAGATTTCTTCTAGATCACTTTTTTCCTGTCTTGATTCTGCATCTAGACCTGATTCAAATGAATCCCAATCAAATTGTTCTGGAGCTACGTTTTGGTTCAAAAGAACCTCTGCTTTGTCTGTCGTTTCTGACATAATAAAAATAATTTGTATTCTTTACCTTTCAATATCTGGCTGAATGTGGTTGTTTGAAAAATACAGAAGATGTTAGTTGTTAATGTTTTACCTTAGCCAAATGCTTCCACAAAAAGTGGTGCAAAAATACGGTTTTATTTGATACCACCAATCATTATTAATGAAATTTCTTGATCATTTTATTATATTTAAAGTCATTAATAAATGCATTCCCTTACCTTTGCAAAATGGACTTACAGACAATCTACCAAAATTTGCAGATTCAGGACATGAATCAAATGCAGAAAACCACTTATAAAGCTTCAGAAGACAACAAAGATGTTATTCTACTCTCCCCGACCGGTTCAGGAAAAACACTTGGATTTCTATTTCCCATACTTAGAAATTTAAATACGAGATCAGCTGGAATTCAAGCCATCATAATTGTTCCATCAAGAGAATTGGCTTTGCAGATCGAACAGGTTTTCAAAAGCATGGGAACCGATTATAAGGTGACATTTTGCTATGGTGGTCACGATAAAAAAATAGAAGTCAACAACTTGATCCAGGCTCCTGCTTTACTGATAGGAACTCCTGGTCGAATCGCTTACCATTTAAAAAATGACAATTTCGATCCGACGACGATTGAAACAATGGTTTTAGATGAGTTTGATAAATCACTTGAATTCGGTTTTCATGAGGACATGAGTTTCATTATTAATGAAATGCCGAATTTGAAGCAAAGAATGCTCACCTCAGCGACCGCAATGCCAGAAATTCCAGAATTCACTGGTATCAATCGTCCAGAGAAAGTTGACTTTTTAAAAGTTCTGGAAATTAAGCCAGACTTTCAATTGAGAAAAGTAATCACGACTTCCGAAGAAAAATTAGATACTTTATTTAATCTGCTTTGTAAAATCGGTAATAAACGAACATTGATATTTTGCAATCACAGAGATGCGGTTGACCGTATTTCAGAATTACTAAAGGAGAAAGGAATTTCGAGAGAAACTTTTCACGGCGGAATGGAACAGGACGAAAGAGAACGCGCTTTACTCAAATTCAAAAATGACTCTTCCCGAATTTTAATTACGACCGATTTAGCCTCACGAGGTTTAGATATTCCAGAAGTGGAATCAATTGTACATTATCAATTGCCGCCGAAAGAAGACGCTTTCATCCACCGAAACGGACGAACTGCGAGAATGAATGCAAAAGGTTATGTCTATTTAATAATGACCGAGGATGAAAACTTCCCTTTCATTAAAAAAAATACGCTGGAAGAAGTTTTAACGCAGGATTATAAAATGCCGTCAAGAACTCCATTTTTGACCATTTACATCAGCGCTGGAAAAAAAGATAAAGTGAATAAAGTTGATATCGTAGGTTTTTTAATTAAAAAAGGAGAATTGGAGAAAGATGATATCGGCTTGATCGAAGTTAAAGATACTACTTCTTATGTAGCGGTAAACCGGCAGAAAGTAGTTGCTCTACTGAAAAAATTAGAAGGACAAAGATTAAAAAACAAGAAATTAAAAATCGAAATTGCTTACTAAATAAGCATGATCAATGTCTTCTTTAAAAAGTCTTAATTTTTATGTATTTTTGTTTTTGACCTATTTCAAATGAAAGTTAATTTACCAGACAAACTCTATTATTCTATTGGCGAAGTTGCAAAAGCTTTTGATGTCAATGCTTCCCTGATTCGTTATTGGGAACAGGAATTCCCGATCATCAAGCCTAAGAAAAATAAAAAAGGAAACCGATATTTCACTCCTGAGGATATTAAAAATCTGAAAATTATTTATCATCTGGTTAAAGAAAAAGGATATACGCTTGACGGTGCCCGAATTGCTTTAACCACCAATTCAAAAATTTCAGAAACCGTTTCTATGATTGACCGCCTGGAGTTTGTAAAAGCAGAGTTGCAAAAATTAAAAGAATCACTTGTAGAAAGACCCGAATAAAAAGGGTCTTTTTCCTTTTTAAAATAGGTGTATTACTTTAGATAAGTATAATTTATCAGAATAGCTTTACTGAAAATTATCACTATGAAATCATCTATACAACTATCCGCAGCGAAAAATTATTTCTTAGGTTTTGCAACTTCCGGGCTCTTTTTAATTTCGGGATTATACTTTTTTAATTCCAGCAAAACTCCCCAACATTCACCGTTGACTTTTACTGAGAATTCAGACGTAGAAAATGACTTAGGAACGAAAGTTCAACTAAAAGAGTTTAATCCGAACGATTTAAGTGAACAGGAATGGATCAATTTGGGTTTTTCTGAACGACAAGTTGCGACCATCTTAAAATACAAATCAGTCGTTGGTGGAAATTTTACTTCCAAAGAGCAGCTCAAAAAATGCTACTCGATTTCTGCTGAAAAATACAGTGAAATTGAACCTTATCTTTTACTTCCTGCGCAGGCAAGCAAAACGAATTCCAATCAAAATTACAGTCGCGGTTATACCAATAATTACGGTCCCAGAAAGACTTCCCACAATTACACTTCTTCTTCATCCAGTAAAGGATTAAACATTCCCGGGAAATTTAATCCAGATACTTACTCTGTTAATGATTTTATCAATTTAGGTTTTACCGAAAAACAAGCGAGTTCTATTTTAAAATACAAAAGTTATTTGGGTGGAAGTTTCATCAGCAAGGAGAAATTCAAAGAATGCTATATGATCAGTGATGAGAATTACAGAAAGTTGGCACCTTATTTATTACTTCCGGACACGGCTCCTGCAAATACTTTTGAACGAAAATCATTTGCCGACAACAATCAATCGATTCAAAAACCAGTCATCAACATTGCACCCTTTGATCCAAACACCACTGACCTGGACGGTTGGAAAGCTCTTGGATTCTCAGAAAAACAAGCACAGGTTATCATCAACTACAGAGACCGAAATTTGAAAGGAAGTTTTAAAAGTTTAGATGATATCGAACGGTGCTTCGTGATTTCAGCAGAAAAATTTGCGCAACTAAAACCATTCATCGTTTTGAATACTGAAAGCATCGGTTCTAAAAAAGCAGAAAATACTTTGAGTAATTCGGGCAATCAATCTCAAAATTCCAAGTTTGTAAATAGCACTGAAACAAAGACCGATTTTAGAAGAACAAATATCAACGACATCACTTTTAAACAATTGATAGAGTTTGGTTTCGATGAAAAAAGTGCTTCAAGTTTAGTTGGATTTAGAAACAAATTAGGCGGATTTTTAAACACCAAACAAATCATAGAAACCTATAATATTGATAAAGCGTTAGCAGAACAACTTATTTCCACAGCTCCTTTGCTTACCGAAAATGTTCCAAAATACAGTTTCATGGAAGCACCTGAATCGTGGTTGAAAAGTCATCCTTATTTTAAATATTATGCTGATAAAATTATTTACTATCGCATTACGTATTCCAACGAGAATAAATTCTTTAGAACAATGAACATCAAACCTGAAGCTGAACAGAAAATGAGAATGTACCTCAAATAAAAAATCAGCTTCGGGAGAAACTGATTCGTAGTAAGATAAAGCTCAATTTATTTTTTAATAAACTTCAAAGTATGATGATCTAATTTCAAAATATAAACTCCAGGAAGAAGGTTCTGAACATCAATATAATTTCCATTTTTAAATGGAGTATTCCAATTCAAAATTTGTTTTCCAGAGAAATCATGAACAGTAGCATTCTTAATTTTTTCTAATTGTTTTCCTTTCACAAATAAAGTGGTTGTTACTGGATTTGGATAAACAGAAATTTCAGCTTTCTCATTACCACTAATTTCTGCAGCTGACAAAACGCCTACATTTTCGCAATAGTCAGAAGGATATGCCTGCCACTCCGCAAGATTGAACGTGAAAGAGGGATTTGTTACCGACGAATTTCTATAAAGAGAAATATCAGCGAGCATATCAAAGTTGTTAACACCTCTTGTTCCGATAGCATCAATGGTACTTGAGACATATCGAAGCTCTAAATAATTACTTCCATTAAAAGTCATTTGTGGAGCAGCTGAAACGAATTTCGCATCGTCATTTGTAATGCAGGAGAAATTAGAGTTAGGATTTAAAATAACAAAGGTTTGATTATTCTCGACAACTCCTTCTAATTCATACGGAGCCGGGAAATAATAGTTGGCGCTGGTACTGTTATAAAACTGTGCACTGATTCTATATTTACCCAAGTTAACTGCATGTCCAGTTCTGTTGGTGATTTCAAGTGCAGTATTGCTATCTGTTCCTTCGAGATATTTAGTAATCAGCAAATCTTTAGCATAAATATCTTGCTCCAGCGTTGTGACAGTTAATAAATTACTGTCAACAGATTCCGTATAATTCCGATAATATGCTTTTACGGTAAACTGATAAAGTGTGGAAGAGGAAAGATGATCGGCTGTAAAACTCGGTGTTTTTGAATATCCAATCGAAACTCCATTTTGGTAGATTTTATAACCTAAAACATCAGTATCTGTAGAAGTTGTCCAATTTAGATTGACAAAGTACGAACTGACTTGCGACGCACTCAAATTTTCAGGAGCTGCTGGAATAACGACAACCGGATTTTGAGACCAAATCGCATTCACCCATTCCGGATGATCAATAAAAGGATTTCTATTTTTCTGAATTCCATACACGATATTATTTCTGTCAATTTCTTTTTGAGAAACTGGGTCGTTATTGTGCCATTGTAAAAGCAGGGCAAGAAACCAATCTTCATAAGCCTTCTCTTCTGTTCCATCCAACGGACTTGTATCATTTGCCGGCGAGGATCCGTTATAGAAATTGAAAGAATTTAATTTACCTTCATAGCGAACTACATAATACAACAAGCTCCGCGCAATGTCTCCTTTAAACTCTGGATGTGGTTCGTAAACTCTTCCGGTATAGCCCGAATTAGGAGTGCCATTGTTACTTATTTTAGAACCATTGGTAAACGTGTGATAATTCGTTGATCCGGCGATTCCGTAGGGGTAATTACTTCTTCTTTGATTGATTCTGGCATCGGTCGGTATAACAAAAAACAAATCAGAATACATCGGATAGTTGCTGTTAAAACTACTTTGTGGCATCATATGTTCCCGATTGTAACCGAGACCTTCAGTACCTGCTGAACTGATAAGGTTTTCTTTTGTATAATGATATGCGGTTACGCCCGTCGGATTATTGCTGTACATATCAAGCAAAATAGTATCATTAGAAACGTCGTAATCATAATAATGATCAAGATCTGTTTGGCCATAAAAATTGGGTAAGTCTCCATAATGCCAGGTGATGGTCTTCGTAGAAACGATATCGTGAAGTTTCGACTTCAATTCATAACCAGTGACCCCTGCAGTCCCGTTATAATAATTAGTTGGAGCCTGAGAAAATAAGAAAGCAGGCACCAAGAGAACAGAGAATAAAAATTGTTTCATTGAATAGATTTTAAGCTAAATTACAACATAAGTCATTTATCCGACTAAAAACATGATTTAATTTTCATGATAATAGAACGCACCATTTCGAAAAACGAACTGATTGTAACTATCGATTATTAATATAATGGATAACACAGCAAAATATTTTATGTTTTTGTACATTTTCTATATCTTTGAAAACAAATATTAAATATGAACAGCGAACTTACTCACAATCTAAATATGATTGCAGAAACCGCCCGGGATTTTGCAGAAAAAAATATCCGTCCTAATATTATGGATTGGGATGAAAGCCAAACTTTCCCCGTAGAATTATTTCATCAATTGGGTGATATGGGATTTATGGGAATTGTAGTTCCTGAAGAATACGGAGGTTCTGGTTTAGGATACCACGAATACGTGACGATATTAGATGAAATTTCACAGGTTGATCCATCGATCGGACTTTCAATTGCAGCGCATAATTCATTGTGTACGAATCATATTTATGAATTCGGTGATGAAGAACAAAGACAAAGATGGTTGCCACAATTGGCTTCTGGTAAAGTAATTGGTGCTTGGGGACTAACTGAGCACAACACAGGATCAGATTCTGGAGGCATGAATACCACTGCTGTAAAAGACGGTGATGACTGGATCATTTCTGGTGCGAAAAACTTTATCACGCATGCTATTTCTGGAGATATCGCAGTAGTGATGACCAGGACTGGAGAAAAAGGAGCCAGAAATAATTCAACTGCTTTTGTTTTAGAAAAAGGAATGGCTGGATTCACGTCAGGTAAAAAAGAAAATAAATTAGGAATGCGCGCTTCAGAAACCGCAGAACTTATTTTTGACAGCGTAAGAGTTCCAGATGCGAACCGTTTAGGAGAAGTTGGATCTGGTTTTAAACAAGCGATGAAAATCTTAGATGGTGGTAGAATTTCTATTGCGGCTTTAAGTTTAGGGATTGCTAAAGGAGCTTACAAAGCAGCTTTAAAATATTCAAAAGAAAGACATCAGTTCGGTAAGGCGATCAATGAATTCCAGGCGATTAATTTTATGCTTGCTGATATGGCTACAGAAATTGATGCCGCAGAGTTATTAATTCAGCGTGCTTCAAATCTGAAAAACGCAAAACAGCCGATGACGAAAGAAGGAGCAATGGCAAAACTATATGCTTCTGAAGCTTGTGTGAGAATTGCTAATAATGCGGTTCAGATATTTGGAGGTTATGGTTATACTAAAGATTTCCCAGCTGAAAAATATTACAGAGATTCTAAATTGTGTACGATCGGAGAAGGAACTTCTGAGATCCAGAGATTGGTGATTGGAAGAGAAATTTCAAAGTAACTTTTTAAAGATTTCAATAGAAGCTGATTCATTTATGAGTCAGCTTTTTTATTTATTAAACTGAATGTTTATATTTGTTAAAATTAAAAACTCAATGGACAAAATAGATTCCTTAAATCAGGTCGCAGAATTTCACAAAACATTTAACGCACCGATTTTAGACCAACCTACAATTCCAAGTGCGGAGCGTTGCAACTTAAGAATTTCTTTATTACAGGAGGAATTAAATGAATTAAAAGAAGCAATTGCCGACAACGATCTGGTCGAAATCGCAGATGCTTTATGTGATCTACAATATGTTTTAAGCGGCGCGGTTTTAGAATTTGGCTTAGGTGAAAAATTTGTAAAACTTTTTGATGAAGTACAGCGGTCGAATATGTCGAAAGCTTGTGCTAACCAAGAGGAAGCAGATAAAACCATTGCATTCTACAAAGAAAAAGGAGAAGATGCTTATTCAGAAAAATCAGGTGATAAAATTAATGTTCATCGATCATCTGATCAAAAAGTTCTTAAGAACAAATACTATTCACCCGCTGATCTAAAAACAATCTTAGAAAATTAATAATCCATTTTCAATTATATTTTACTCTTAATGAAAAATTTTACTAAAATTATATTCACCGCTTCTACTCTATTCTTTGCGCTACAATCTTGTGAATCACAAAAAATTGTAGTCAATCGTGAAGTAGAAACAACAAACGACGGAAAAATGCTTTTAGGACACCAGACAAAAGATCAACTTTTAAAAGAACCATACAGCGAATGGTATGTAAAAGAACACGATGAATACGGCCTTGACCAAAAAACAATTGCAGAATTAAAAAAAGAAAAACTTAATTCTTATAACATTACTTTGGTTATGGGAACATGGTGTGAAGACAGCCACAGGGAAGTCCCACGATTCTTTAAAATTCTCGAAGCGGTTGGTCATCCAGAAAGTAAATTGACCATGATCGCGGTTAACCGTAAGAAAGAAGCGCCTAATGGAGAAGAAGGTCCACTCAATATTCAACGCGTTCCAACCATTATTGTTCAGAAGTATGGCAAAGAAATTGGTAGGATTATTGAAAGTCCTTCAACAGGATATCTTGAGAGGGACCTGCTTGAAATACTGAAAAAAGACAATAGTTCTCTAAAAGATTTAATTAAATAAATTGAAAAATAAACAAATAATACTGTCCTTTATCGGCGGCGTAGTTGCAATGATCTTTATTTTCCTGCTTTGGAATTCTCTGACCAAAAAAGCAGAAGATCAAGTTCAGAACGATTATTATATCATCACCAATCAGATCAGGAAGATGAATAAGCTGGTGGTGATGGAGCAGGATTTTTCGAGTATGCAGAAAACCAAGGTCACTTCGCAAGTGCTTGGCAGTTCTCTTTTACCATCGACCGAAAAACAAATTATTACTTTCACTAAGACCAATGCTCAGGTTACGTACGATTTGTCGAAAATGAAAATCAAAGTCGATTCTATCAATAAAAAACTGATCCTCGAAGAATTGCCTAATGCAGACATTCGAATTATCCCCAGTGTAGAAATTCAATCGATGGATGATTCTTTCTTCAACCGATTTAGCGATAAGGATTTTCAGAAGGTCACTAAATCAGCCAAAGACAATGCCTACAAAACGGTTAATCAAAACAGGCTTCGTGCCGAAGGTAGAAAGCAACTTCTTGAAAATCTGGATCAGATCTTCGTTTTGGCAAAAGCTTTAAATTACACCATTGAGGATCAAACCGGCACTTTCGATAAGAGCAAACTGTAAATTATCTACATTATTGAAAAAAACAAACTTTTAATTTTTAAAACAGGCGTCTTAAGTTAATCTTGAGACGCCCTTTTATTTGTAGAAATCAAGGCACTGACTTTTTGTTCACAAAAAAATATAAAACGATCCTTTAATCATCTTTAAAAACTTTCTGCTATTTTTTGGCAATGGTTTTGAAGGTTAAGAATAGTATCAACATAAATTACCTACAAATAAAAACCGTACGATCATGAATGCTAAAAAAGATCAAAAAACAAAAGATGCTGAAGTAAAAAAACAAAATCAGGATTTCCCAAATGTTCCTGCAGCGTCAGAAAAAATCCATTCTGAAGAAACTTTAAAGAAGGAAATTAAGAAAACCTCCGATTTACAACCAGACGGAAAAACAGATAACAACGATCAAAAAAGCGAAAATTAATTTTTTCGCTTTTTTCATTTAATGTTAAAGTATTGCTAAAGTACGAAAACAGTCGCTGAATGTCACAAATTTTGCATACCATATGTAACACATAATAGTATGCAGAATCCTTTAAATATAAATCATGACCTACAATATCAGAGGAATTTTTCCAACAACAGACGATGCAAATTCAGCAGCACACCAACTAACGACAGCTGGGTTCATCAAACAATTCGATGGCTTTACAAAGAATTCCAAATTTCAGCCTGAATCTTTAGTAGAAGATCACTTTATTGATGAGAATGAAATTTCAGTTTATACACCTAACTTGAATCGTGCGCATAAAGCTAAGAACATTTTGATCAAATTTGGCGGTGATTTGAACAAGATCACAGGCATCTACTTCGAAAAAGTAAAGAAAGAAACGCACTCTTTCAAAACTGAAAGTCAATTAAAAAAAAGAAAAAAATTAAAGGATCAGAAAAGTAAATTAAGAGAAGGTCGTATTGATCCATCCAAAAACTAGTTATTTTTTTAAATAGTTTAGAGGTCGTTTCAGAATTAAATTTCCGGAACGACTTCTTCGTTTTAGTGAAAGTTGTCTTTTACTTTTAGTATTAAAAAAGATTCCAGTTATAGTCATCGCACAGCAACTACAGCCCATCATAAATTTGTTGATGCGATAGTTTTAAAGAAAAAACCCTCATATAAAGTAAAAAAATCCGTATTTTTGCTTCTTAAAATTTTTAGTTCAAAATGATCAAAATTACTCTTCCCGATGGAAGCATCAAAGAATTTGAAAGCGCGGTAACTCCGCTCGAAGTAGCAAAGTCAATCAGCGAAGGTTTGGCGAGAAATACCATTTCCGCAATTGTAAACGGAACCCAGGTAGAAATTACCACGCCGATCACTACCGATTCTACGGTTCAACTTCTGACCTGGAATGATGATTTGGGTAAGAAAGCATTTTGGCACTCTTCTGCTCACCTTTTAGCACAAGCCATTATGGAGTTTTATCCAGAGGCAAAACTAACGATCGGACCGGCAATTGAGCAAGGATTCTACTACGACGTCGATTTTGGCGATGAGGTTTTATCTGAAAAAGATTTTGAAAAGATCGAAAAGAAAATGCTGGAGAATGCGAAGAAAAATTCAACCTTTTCTTTGTATCCAGTTTCAAAAGCAGATGCTTTAAAAGAATACGCTGACAATCCGTACAAGACCGAATTAATTTCCAATCTAAACGATGGTGAAATCACTTTCTGTACGCACGATAACTTCACCGATTTATGTCGAGGTGGTCATATTCCGGCAACTGGAATTGTAAAAGCAGCCAAAGTTCTGAACGCAGCCGGTGCTTATTGGAGAGGCGATGAAAAAAACAAACAGTTAACAAGAGTTTACGGAATTACGTTCCCAAAACAAAAAGACTTAACTGAATACTTAGAAAGATTAGAAGAAGCAAAACGCCGTGATCACCGCAAACTTGGTAAAGAATTAGGCATTTTTGCTTTCTCAGAAAAAGTAGGCGCCGGTTTACCATTATGGTTACCGAAAGGAACCGCTTTGCGAAAAAAATTAGAAGAATTTCTTTCCGCTGCTCAGAAAAAATCAGGTTACGAATTCGTAATGACACCGCATATCGGGGCCAAAGAATTATACGTAACGTCAGGACACTGGGATAAGTATGGAGCAGACAGTTTTCAACCGATCAAAACTCCAAACGAAGGTGAAGAGTTTATGTTGAAACCGATGAACTGCCCACACCATTGTGAAATCTATAAAGTGGGTCAATGGTCTTACAAAGATTTACCAAAAAGATTTGCAGAATTCGGGACTGTTTACAGATATGAACAATCGGGAGAACTTCATGGTTTAACGAGAGTTCGTGGATTTACTCAAGATGATGCCCATATTTTCTGTACGCCAGATCAGTTGATGGCAGAATTTGAAAATGTAATTGATTTAACATTATACGTTTTCAAATCTTTAGGATTTGAAGATTTTGTAACTCAGGTTTCTTTAAGAGATCCAGAGAACAAAGAAAAATATATCGGTTCTGATGAGAACTGGAAAAAAGCAGAAGATGCCATCATTCAGGCAGCTCAAAAGAAAGAGTTGAACTATGTTATCGAATATGGTGAAGCAGCTTTCTACGGTCCAAAACTGGATTTCATGGTGAAAGATGCGCTCGGTCGCAAATGGCAGTTAGGAACAATTCAGGTCGATTATAATTTACCGGAGCGATTCGACCTTACTTACATTGGCAGCGACAATGAAAAGCACCGACCGGTGATGATCCATCGTGCGCCATTCGGTTCTATGGAACGGTTTATTGCCATCTTATTAGAAAATACAGCCGGAGATTTCCCACTTTGGTTGGCACCAGATCAGTTCACCATTTTGCCGATTAGTGAAAAATATACGGATTATGCAAAAAAAGTTTCACAATTGCTGGAAAATCACGATATTTGCGGACTGATTGATGAACGAAACGAGAAGACTGGTAGAAAAATCCGTGATGCGGAATTGAATAAACTACCATTTATGTTGATCGTTGGTGAGAATGAAGAAGCAGAAGGCACGATTTCTGTACGTCGAAGAGGCGAAGGAGATCTGGGCACAATGAGCGTTGAGGATTTCATCAATTACTTCAAAAAAGAAGCGAAAATTACAAATTAGAATTTAACCAATTAAAAAAAGACACCATAGCACAAAAATTTCATTACAGAGGTAGAGGTCCACAGAGACGTGTTCAAGAAGATTTGCACCAGATCAATCAAAAGATTCGGGCAAGAGAAGTACGTTTAGTAGGTGATAATGTGGAACCCGGCGTTTATCCGCTAGAAAAAGCTCTTGAAATAGCAAAAGATCAGGATTTGGATTTGGTGGTTATTTCAGATAAAGCAGAACCTTTTATTTCCAGAATTCTGGATTATAAAAAGTTTCTTTATGAGCAAAAGAAGAAACAGAAAGAACTAAAATCTAAACAAGTTAAAGTTGTTGTTAAAGAAATCAGATTCGGTCCTCAAACTGATGAGCATGATTATGATTTCAAGAAGAAACACGCTGAAAAATTCCTGGAAGAAGGTTCGAAATTGAAAACTTACGTTTTCTTTAAAGGACGTTCGATTATATTTAAAGATCAGGGCGAGATCCTTCTTCTTAAATTAGCCCAAGAACTGGAGCATGTCGGAAAAGTTGATCAGTTGCCTAAATTAGAAGGTAAGAGAATGATTATGATGATGAGCCCTAAAAAACCGGCGAAATAAAAATTATATTTTTACAATTTATAGTATAAAGAGACTTTTCGAAGTCTCTTTTTTTTGTTTAAAAATCGCAACATTATCACTATCAATTTTCAATAATTTCCACTTTGAAATATTGTTTAGCGATGCCGTTTTCTACAAAATCTGTCTCCGTTAAATACAATGTTTTTTCATCGATCCAAAATGACTCTCCTATGGTGCAAAGCCAAAGTTTCGTCAATTTTTCAAATTTTTCATCCAGCTGGATTATTTTTACAAATTCATTATTTATTTTTCTTTGTATAAAGTAGCTGTAGCATTCTTGTCCGCCAAAGCTTCCATTTAACCGAACTTTATTCTGAGGTGAAGCAACAATTAGATTCGGATTGCCGGTTTCTTCAGTTTCTTTTCCACTTTTTAGATTATAACTGACATCAATGGAGTGTCCACCTTCACAGAGCAAAATATCTTCTGTCGGAAAATAAGCAACAAATGTAAAATCAAATTCAGTTGGGCTAATTAATTGTGTTCCGTTTCTAAAGTTTATTTTTTTGATAGGATGATACTCGTCGGAATCACCACTTTCCGCAAAGTCTACAATACCCGTTAATAATTTTTTAGCTTCCTTATAGTCAGAGATTTTTAAAATAGGGTTTGGTGAAAATTTAATTTTTTCCTGTTTAGAATAATATTGGATTGAATCTATTTCCTCAACTTTAATCGAATATTTAATTTTCGATAAAGAATCGACATTGGTAATTATATGTTTTGGTTTAGTAATGTTAGGTTGATTTACCTCTTGAACTGCTACTTTTTTTTCGCAATTTTGAAATAAAATCACGGAAAAACTTATAATGGATATTAAGGAAATAAATTTTTTCATTATCAATATAATTTAAAGATATATACTTCTGATGTAACGGTTGTTATTTCTAAGAGATTTATCAATATTCTAGTTTTGTATTTAAAATTTTCTCTTGTTATGGTTCTTACTATTATTCCACTGCTAAAATTAAATAAATTTTAGTAAAGTCGAAGATCGTTTAACTAAGTAATCATTTTAAATAAATAAAAAATTAATAATATTTAAAGAAGATAAAGAAAACTTTTCAATATTTGTAAAACTAACCATCGTCAAATAATAATTGAAGTAAACAACTTTGACTTCATTTCCACAACAACTTTTACGTTAAGAACTACTAAAATTTAGGTGCTATATCGGTTTTGTCATCATTTTTGATATTACAGTAACTATCAAATTACAATTATTAACATTAAAAAATTAAAATTATGTCGTACACCATCGTGGGAATGTTCCCAAACAATGAAGATGTAGATAAAGTTGCAGACCAATTAAATGTTGCTGGCTTTCCAAAAGAAGATTACAATGTTTCCCGCTATTCTACTTCAGTAATTGATGACAACAATTCAAAAAATTACAATTACAAAGAAGACGAAAAAACGTCAGGTTTTTGGAACTGGCTTTTCGGAGATAATGAAGATGATAGAAGCAAGTATAGTTATGCCGGAACCAAAAGCAACATCGTTACCGTTTATACCAATGATATGGATCGTGCAGAAAAGGCAAGAGAAATTATGAATGATGAAGGAGCAATTAATGTCAACGAATTCACCAAAGAAAGATATCCAGATACAACTGCAAAATCGACCGAGTTAAGCGAAAAAGAACGAGCAAGAATCATCAGTAAAGCCAAGAACAATCTTTATTTTACGGATGGATATCGGTTTTACGACACTGCGAGTGATGGCATGGAATCAGATATGGATTCTGAAGGAAGTAGAAATACATTTTAAAAAAATCAAGCCGATTTCGATAATATCGAAATCGGTTTTTTTTCAACTGGAAAATGGTCATCAAGTTCGAAGCAACTAGTTTAAAAAATTGGGAGTTTGGTGTTTAATTTCGATTAAATATTAAAGAGGATTTTGGAGAGATCTTTCAATTTCGTCACGTTTAAAAAATATAAAAAACCAGCAGTTAGTAACAATCCGAAATCAGTTTAAGTTTTAAATAAATCTCTGAATTGCAATAGGAACAATTATTCTTAAAGATGTTTTTCCATTTTAATGTTTGCTCTTTCGTAAAGTCCTTCATCCAGTTTAATTTCTGAGAAACCGTATTTGCTGTAAAGATGTAGCGCAGATTTCAATTTTGTATTGGAGTATAAAATTAAAGTTCTGATCTGTTTTTGTTTTGCAAACTGAAGACAGTGTTCCAATAATAAAGTTCCGATTTTGTGACCTTGTGCTTTTTCAGAGACTGCCATTTTCCCTAATTCAAAAACGTCTTCTGTTTTCTTTAATAAAGAAGCCGTCCCTACAATTTCATCATTCAGTTTTGCATAAAAGATAAATCCTCCTTTGTCGATGATCTCTTCTTTTGGATTGGAGAGCGACTGAATATCACTTTGCTCCACCCGAAAATACTTTTCAAGCCATTCGTAATTCAGGACTTTTATGGCTTCTTTTAGGTCGTCAGAATAAGGAATGATTTCTATTTTATTTGGGATCATGGTTTTGGGCTGGGAATTTAAATTAGTTTTTACAAAATAAGATTCTTACAAACCTTTGAGCAAAAATAATTTAAAAAAGGTAAACAGTACATTCATGCAGAACATTTTGGAATTACAAATTTTTTCCAGAATTGGTAATTATGAAAAATAAAGTGTGTGGTTGTTTCATCTCAAAGCCTTGTGACGTTGCGTTACAAGAGAATTAAACTTTACCTAAATAAAAATATTTGCTGTTTACTCTAGCGTTTTATTCTGTTTTAAACTGAGCGTCCATTATAATCAAATTTATATTTATTATTTTCCCAGTCCGTTGCTAAAATATAATTGTCAGTGAGAACAAAATTGTCTTCATCATCCAACGTTGTAAAGACATCTGCTCCGATTTGTTGCCAAAGTATTACTCCGTGCTTGTTTAGGCGCGAAATTTCAAGTTCGCCGTGAATTATGTAACTGTCTTGATATTTATAAATTCCAAAACAAGTTGCGGTATCAGCTTTTGTTCGCCACAATAAAGGCAAATCAGGAATCGATAAACAAAAGACGGTGTCTGAACAGCAAATTAAAAATCTTTCACTTTCAATAATTGCTGATGTGTCGTGTATTTCTGTCTTGCCGCCAGTAGAACGAATAACTGCACTTTTAAAAAGTAGGCCATTTTGAAAAATTTTATTCCAAAAACTGAAGAGAAATGGAATTCAGATTGATCAGAATAGACGAAGTCATATTGATTAACATTGTCAGCCGAATCTTCCGTAAACGTATAATCTTCGTAAATTTCAATCCGATTGCTTTCTATTGTAAAGTGCTTCATTTTAAAAGTTGGGTAAAGCGGTTGGGTATTTCTGTAGTCGGAATAAAAATACGAAAACTTTCTACTTGCTAAAATCTTAATTTATCGATAAAATCTTCGATTAAAACTGCCTGCTTGTAAAAATCTCTCGTTAGCGACTGCCTTTTAATCTTCCTGATCATTTTCCATTTTGTTTCTTGTCCATTTTCCGCCCACAAAATCTCTGTTGGCTTCTTCATTATATTCAAGATCAAAAATTTCGTTCAATGTTTCGTCTCGCTTTATTAATTCTTCTAATGCTACAATTTTAATATCTTCTGGCATTTGGTCACCAGTTAAGAATTGCCAATCTCCGTCTTCATCGTGAACTACTCGTAATATTGGTTTATGATCTTCAAGCCATTGTCGCGTTGTAAAAATTGCTAGGTTTTTTTCTTCGTTAAATTTAAATTCGGCGTTTCTGTCAAGCAATGGTTGTTTGAATACAAACTCTTCTTCAAAATTATCTTCCCAAGGAAACTTGTCATTTCGGTCTGTCCAAATAAGTTGCAAAGCATTAAACTCTTCGTCATCATAGTAATTTAAACCAGCACCAAAATAATCTCGAATATTTCTTTTATCAACTTTTAAAAATGTTGCTCGACTATCTTTAAATATTTCAGTGTAAATTATTCCGCTTTTTATTATTTCTCCGTTTTTTATAATTTCTGCAACGTCATTTAATATTTCGTGTCCTAACCTATTTGAAAATCCGAAACAAATAATTTCTGGATGATTATATGTTTTTGTCAAACCGATACTGTAAGCAAAAGATGGTGAATAGTTTGTCGAAGTAACCAAGATAACTTCAAGTCCAAATTTTTCAATGTTCAATTTGGTTTCCTCGAACAAGTCGTCTTTACTTATACAATTATTTTCGTCTTCTTTTTTCATCTTTTGATTTTAAGCACTGTCGCTCTTGTTGCTACTAACGGTTGGGTATTTCTGCAGGCGGGATAAAAATACGAAATCTTTCTACTTGCTAAAAACTTAATTAATCGCTAAAATCGGCAACTGAAAACTTCGTACCCGCTTGTATAAATACCTTGTTGTGCGAAGTATTTATCGCTATTTCATTTTTCGTAAATCCATCTCTGAATAGAGTTTATACTCAATTTTTGGATTTGTATCGTATACTTTATCGTATAAAATTTTTGCTTCTTTATATTTTCATAATTCGTCATATAGAAGAGCAAGCATATAAACGGATTCTGTTTGATTAGGTTCGTTTTTGAGAATTTCATTATACATTCTTCCAGCATCTTCGTATTCATTATTTGCAAATTTCCAATTAGCCATCTCCCAATAATCCTGTATGTTTTGTGACTTTTTAAATTTCTCCTGTAAAGCACTAAAAGAAATATTTTGATATTCAGTTTTAAACAATTTTATTCCGCTTTTCTTAAGATCTTCCATATGATAATAAAAAGAATCACAATTTTTCAGCAACCTAACCATAAATGTGTTCATGAAATCATCCTTATCATTTTGATTATTGTCAATAGGATATAGTTTTACCAAATCTTTCTGATATTTTGGAATTACTTGAGCAGAGCAATCCTCGAACGTTTTATTGCTGTAATTTGTTTCTTTTGAAACACAATTGCAAAATTCATTATCAAGTTGCGTTAAAAATTCTTGTCCAGATATTTCATAAGTAACTGCACTTAATATTAAGATAATTAAGAATAATATTTTTTTCATTTTGAAAAATGGTCTGGTTTAATATTTCGCACAACTCTCAAATATACGCAAGTTTCAAATTCCTTAATTTTTTTTATTTACTGATTGCCGAAGGGATTTTTATTTTTAATACTCTCTCAAAAAAGACTCAAAAAAATTATTTAAAGAAACGTGAGCATATAAAAAATGTTGAAAGTGATTTTTTAGCATGGAAATGCCGTCAACTAAATCCGAGCGTTTTATTGACGGAACAAAAAGGCCCAACTTATAGATGCATTTTCCTATAACTAACTTATTTTTAAAATATTATTCATAAGTATGGATAACTTCATTTTTCAAACTTCGCTTCTTTTTAAAAACTGCTTCTGCGTGAGGGATCGCAGCGGTTACCCCGGAATAGGCATTGGGAAAGGTTGGGCATGAGGAGTATGAGCGAAGAGCCCGACCTGAAGGAGGGAATGGTCTCGTCTTTAGACGAGATCATGATCGACTGAAGGGCACGCCCAAATTCTAAAACAGAGGAACAAAAAGAAAGGAGTGAATCATTAGTAAACATTAGATGGGAATATCTTTTTATAATTGATTGAAATTTTGTACTTTTGCAGTCTGAAAAATGAGTAGAATACTGTAAAGTGACTGCGCATGTGAGGAAATGATATTGATAACAAATATATAAATTAAGCAAAAATGCCAAAATTAAAAACTAAATCAGGTGCTAAGAAGCGTTTTAAGCTTACCGGAACCGGAAAGATTAAAAGAAAAGGTGCTTATAAAAGCCACATCCTAACGAAAAAAGAAACGAAGCAAAAGAGAAATCTTACGCAAACTTCTTACGTTGCAGAAGTGGACAAAAAGAGCGTTTTACGTCAATTAGCTTTAAAATAGTTTTTATAAATCAACCGGTTTATAAGAATTAACAAATTCAGAAAATTTAACCCTGAAACGGTGCAAAAAAGTGTGATGAAATAATTTACCGCCCTTTTCAAAAAAACAAATTTAAATTATGCCAAGATCAGTAAATGCAGTAGCTTCCAGAGCTCGCAGAAAAAAAGTTATTAAACTGGCCAAAGGTTTTTTCGGTAGAAGAAAGAATGTTTGGACTGTTGCAAAAAACGCCGTACAAAAAGCAATGCAATATGCTTACCGCGGTAGAAAAGAAAAGAAAAGAAATTTCAGAAGCTTATGGATCACGCGTATTAACGCTGGTGCAAGAGAACACGGAATGTCTTACTCCCAGTTTATGGGCGCTCTTAAAACGAACAACATTGAATTGAACAGAAAAGTTTTAGCTGATTTAGCAATGAATCATCCTGAAGCGTTCAAAGCAATTGTAGATTCCTTAAAATAAATGTAAAATTTTTTGTTATCAATATTAAATCTCACGCCTTACGGTGTGAGATTTTTTGTTATTTTTACTTCACTTATAATACCATGAAAAAATTCATACTTTTTGGCGCACTTCTATTCTCTGTTTCTGTGTTCAGCCAAAATTTTACGCACGCGTACCAAGACAGAGCGAATCTGATGAGTCAAACTAATATCAACGGTTACTTGACAGAATTTGCAACTTTGGGCGTGAAAAACACGGGCACCGTTAATAATAACAACGCTTTCACCTGGCTGAAAAGTAAATACCTTTCTTTTGGATATTCCGATGTGGAAATTACCGAAAACGCTTTTACATACGGTGGCAATCAAACGAAGAATTTAATTGTAACCAAGACGGGCACTACTTATCCCAACACCTTTATTATTATTTGTGGACATTACGACACGATCGTTGGTCCGGGAGTGAATGACAATGGCAGTGGCGTTTCTGTGATTTTGGAAATCGCCAGAATTCTACAAGACGTACCAACGGAATACTCGATCAAATTCATCAATTTCACCGGTGAAGAACAGGGATTACTGGGAAGTCAGAATTATGTCAACACCGTGGTGAATTCAACCAATCCAAAAATGGATATCAAACTGGTTTTCAATATTGATCAGGTTGGTGGTGTTGCGGGACAAACCAATAATACCATTACTTGCGAACGAGACCTGAGCAATCCGAGTTCTAACAATGCAGCATCGAATACGATTACGCAGCAATTGATGACCTGTGTTACACTCTACTCTACTTTGCAGACCAATCTTTCGTATGCATACGGTTCCGACTATATGCCTTTTCAATCGAATGGTGAAATCATCACAGGTTTTTATGAATTCCGAGAGAGTACAAAACCACATTCTGCTAACGACACTTATGTGAATATGGATCCAGTATTTGTTTACAATGTTGGTAAAGCGGCTCTTGGAGCAGTTCAGCATTTTGCGGTAGCTGAAACCAGCACTTTATCAACGGTGGATTGTCCACCTGAAAAAATGCTGGAGTCCTTGAAAATCTATCCAAATCCAGCCAATGATTTTATTCAAATTGAGATGATTAATCTGAATCAAAAAGATTATTCGTTTACAATTACTGATCTTACTGGTCGAACATTACTCCAGACGAAGAATGAGAAACGAATTAATGTTTCGAAACTTTCTGCAGGTATTTATCTGGGAACAATGACGGTTGAAGATCAGAAAGTGACGAAGAAGATTATGGTGAAGAGATAAATTTTGCCACGAATGCACGAATGAGTTTAGAAACTGACGATTTTATAACCACAAAAGTTACAAAAGTTACAAAAGATTAAAGTGATTTTTACGAATTTAAAAGAACACAAAGTTTAAAAAATCGAAGATTTTTCACCTTAAGTGAACATTGTTCCTCAATCGTTAAAAACCTTTACTTTTCTATTGTCAATTTCAAAGTAAAATCATTTAAACAGTTTTATTAGTGAATTCGTAGCTAAAAGTAAAAGTTTTATTTCCGGCTTCTTTCCATCAACACTTCTTCGATGTCCGTTAATGTAAACGATTTTGCTTTTAGTAAAATTAATAAGTGATAAAGCAGATCTGCAGCTTCGTTTTTAAATAAGTCGGCGTTATCATCTTTGGCTTCGATGACCAACTCTACGGCCTCCTCTCCTACTTTCTGCGCCATTTTATTGATGCCTCTTTGGTAGAGATCGTAAGTGTAAGATTTTTCAACTTTTTGGTCAATTCTTTCTAAAATGGTTTCTTCCAGTTCATATAAAAATCCTTTCGGCTTCTTTTCTTCAAAACAACTGAAAGTTCCGGTGTGACAAACGTTTCCGGCAGGTTTTACCTGAATCAATAAAGCGTCGGAATCACAATCTTCTTTAATGCTTTTTACATAAAGATAATTTTCTGAAGTTTCACCTTTGAGCCAAATTCTATTTTTGGTTCGGCTGAAAAAATGAACACGTCCATCTTTTTGCGTTAATTCCAAAGCTTCTTCATTCATATAACCCAACATTAAAACCTGCTGTGTACGGTCGTCCTGGATAATTACCGGAACTAAACCGTTTCCTTTTTCAAAATCTAATTTCATCTGTAATTTTTTATTTTTATTAAAATATCATGTGTGATCTCACCAAATAGTATTCAAGTTTATTGGTAAACTTGTTAATAGCGATTTTATCGAATGGCTATTTCATTTTGTTTTAGATTCTCTTTTAAGTCGGATATTTTAATTTCATTAAAGTGAAAAATACTCGCAGCCAAAGCGCCGGTCACAGTTGTATCGGTAAAAACTTCGGTGAAATCTTTCATTTTTCCCGCACCCCCAGAAGCGATTATTGGAAGGTGGCAAACCTCGGAAACATTTTGTAACATTCGGATATCAAACCCGTTTTTCGTGCCGTCAAAATCCATTGAAGTCAGTAATATTTCTCCAGCTCCTAAATCTGTAACTGTTTTTACCCAATCCAAAGTTTTATGTTCCGTTTGAATTTTTCCACCATTAATGAACACATAATCTTCACCATCGATCTGTTTGGTATCGATGGCAACCACGACACATTGATTTCCGAATTGTTGGGCGATTTCCCGAACCAATTCCGGACGACGAACTGCCGCTGAATTGATTGAAACTTTATCGGCACCCGCTTTTAATAAAGCTTCGACATCCTGAACAGAAGAAATTCCGCCACCGATGGTAAAAGGAATATTGATTTCTAAACTCAATTTTTCAACGAGTTCGATCAAGGTTTTTCTGTTTTCTAAAGTTGCTGTGATATCCAGGAAAACCAATTCATCAGCGCCATCTTTCACATATTTTTTGGCGAGTTCTACAGGATCTCCGGCGATTCTTAAATCTTCAAACTGAATTCCTTTCACCGTTTTTCCATCTTTGATATCCAAACACGGAATAATTCTTTTCTTTAACATTGATTAAAATTTTGAAGTTCCTGTAAACTTACTTTTCCTTCGTAAATGGCTTTTCCGATAATTGCTCCGGAACAGCCGATCTTTTTTAAATCCTCCAGATCGTGCACAGAAGAAATTCCGCCACTTGCAATTAAAGCAATTTCTGACTGTTTCAAAACTTCTTTATACAATTCAAAAGAAGGACCTTCTAACATCCCATCTTTTGAGATATCGGTGCAAATGACTTCTTTAATTCCTTTACTTTCATAAGATTGAATAAAGTCCAAAACATCCAGCTCAGAATCGGTTAACCAACCCGACGTTTTTATTTTTCGATCCAAACAATCTGCACCTAAAATTAATTTTTCGGCTCCAAATTGGTTGATCCATTCTTCACAAAGTTCAGGATTTTCTACCGCAATACTTCCAATCGTTACTTGATTGGCACCTGCATTGAAAGCACTTTCTAAACTTTCGCGCGTTTTTATTCCACCTCCAAAATCAATGATCAAATTGGTTTCAGAAGCCAGCATTTCTAAAGTTTTTAAATTCTTTATTGCTTTTGCTTTCGCACCATCCAGATCCACCAAATGGAGATATTGGATTCCGTTGGCTTCGTATTCTTTCGCAATATCGAGAGGATTTTCGTAATAGATCTTTTTAGTGTCGTAATCACCTTTGGAGAGTCGAACGCATTTTCCGTCGATGATGTCTATAGCTGGAATTATTTTCATTTTATTTTTTATGTTTAAAACCACAAAAGACATAAAAGTTTTTTACACCTTAAAGCAAGTCAAAAGTCCATAAAAGAAAAAGTGTAACGCATTCCTTTTGTCAACTTTAATGAGAGTAAATTTCAACTTTTACTTTTGTGACTTTTGTGGTTAAATTATTTCAGTGTTAAAAAATTTTTAAGAATTATTGAACCGACATCACCTGATTTCTCCGGGTGAAACTGGGTTCCGTAGAAGTTGTCTTTTTGCAAAGTCGCAGAGAACGGCAGAATATAATCGCACTCAGAAGTTGTATTTTCTCCTGTTTCACAATAATAACTGTGGACAAAATAGAAATTGTCATCGGCAGAAATGCCTTCTAAGAGATCGCCTTTTACTTGCTGTAAATTATTCCAACCCATGTGCGGAACAATATCGGTGGCAGGAAATTCTTTTACTTTCAAATTAAATATTCCAAGACATTGTGTATTTCCTTCTTCCGAAAAATCACACAACAATTGTTGTCCGAGACAAATTCCTAAAAATGGCTGTTTTAAAGTTGGAATCAAGGTATCTAAATTTCTCTGCTTTAAATAATTCATTGCCGTCGAAGCTTCTCCAACTCCTGGAAAAATCACTTTTTCAGCATTTCTTATTTCCTCAAAATCTGACGTAATGATGGTTTCAAACCCTAATTTCCTGACGGCATTTTCGACGGATTTTACATTTCCGGCGCCGTAATCGATGATCGCTATCATAATATTCCTTTGGTACTTGGGATGGAAAAATTGTTTTGATCCTGCTTCACTGCATCGCGTAACACTTTCGCAAATGCTTTGAAAATCGATTCAATTTTGTGGTGTTCATTGTCACCTTCACATTGAATATTCAGATTGCATTTTGCGGTATCGGTGAATGATTTAAAAAAGTGGTAAAACAATTCTGTCGGAACATCGCCGATTTTTTCTCTCTTAAAATCAACTTTCCAAACAAGCCAATTTCTTCCACCAAAATCCAGAGCAACCTGCGCCAAACAATCGTCCATCGGTAAAGCAAACGCATATCTTTCTATTCCTTTTTTCAAACCTAAAGCCTGCTCGAAACATGTTCCTAAAACCAGAGCTGTATCTTCAATCGTGTGGTGTTCATCAACTTCTAAATCTCCGTTAACATTAACTTCTAAATCAAAGTTTCCATGTTTTGAGATCTGTTCCAACATGTGATCAAAGAACGCCAAACCGGTTTTGATATTGGATTTTCCACTTCCATCTAAATTCAGTTCAACCGTAATTTCGGTTTCCTTTGTTTTTCGGTTCACCTTTGCTTTCCGTGGGATCTGCTTTAAATATTGGTAGATCTCGTCCCAACTTTTCGTCGTTAAAGTGGCTTCTTCCAAATGTTCTTCGCCAATAAAAATAGATTGAGTTCCTAAATTTTTCGCTAATTCAACATCTGTTTTTCTGTCACCAATAACGAAAGAGTTTTTCAGATCATAATTGCCGTAAATATATTTTTGAAGTAATCCGGTTCTGGGTTTTCTATTCGGCGAATTTTCGGATTCAAAACTGTCATCAATTAAAAGGTCAGAAAAAATAATCCCTTCATTTTCTAAAGTTGTCAGCATTTTCTCCTGTGGAATTCTGAAATCTTCTTCCGGAAAAGAATCTGTTCCCAAACCATCCTGATTCGTCACCATGACCAGTTCATAATCGAGTTCGGTCACGATCTTGGCTAAATTCTGAATCACTTTTGGATAGAATTCTAATTTCTCTAATGAATCTACCTGAAAATCTGTGGGCGGTTCTAAAATTAAAGTTCCGTCGCGGTCGATGAATAATATTTTTTTCATGATTTATATTTCTGATAATACGTTTAAAACTTTTAAATTCTCGGCAGGTTTACCGACACTTAACCGAAGGCAATTTTTTAAAGCCGGATGACGAAGGCTTGTCCAAATGTTGGCTTTAAGTAATTTTTGATAAACCTTTTCGGCATCTTTAAATTCAATCAAAAAGAAATTAGCATCTGAAGGATAGATCTTGACTACCTCTTTATTTTCCGCCAAACCTTTCTTCAATTTTTCTTTCTCTGCTAAAATTATTTGGATATTTTCAGCCTGTTCTTTTTCGTTTTGTAATTGCTGCAAAGCCAGTCTTTGACTTTCTGAACTGATATTATAAGGAGGTTTGAATCGATTAATAAAGGAAGCAATTTCTGACGAGGAAATCCCAACGCCGATTCTTAATCCTGCCATTCCGTACGCTTTGGATAACGTTTTTAAAACAATTAAGTTCGGATATTTTTTTAATAAACCAACAGCAGATTCTTCGGGAGAAAACTCTATGTACGCTTCATCCACCACTACGATTCCCTTAAAACTTTTAATATAAAATTCTAAATCGTCGATAGAATTTCCAGTTGGATTATTGGGCGAACAAAGGAACAAAATTTTGGATTTCGTTTTTTTTAGCGCCTCTTCAAACTCCGTTTTATTCAATTGAAAATCGGAATTTAACTGCAGTTTTTCAACTGCTACATTATTCATTTTTGCGTAAATCTCGTACATCACAAAACTCGGATTGAACACCATGATCGAATCTTTCGCCGGATCACAAAATATTCGCATCAATAAGTCGATCAATTCGTCGCTGCCGTTGCCTAAAAATAAATTTTCTGAATCTATTTTATTGATCTCCGCCAGCTTCCTTTTGAGTTGAATATTTTCAGCGTCGGGATATCGGTTGTAATTTCCGAACGGATTTTCGTTGGCATCCAGCAGAATAAACTGGTCTTTATCGTCGGTAGGTCGAGACGCTGAATAAGATTTCATTCCCACCAAATGTGGTCTGATCGTTTGTTCTAAATTAAATTCCATTTTTTAAAGATTTTAAGCGAAGTGAAACTGCATTTTTGTGGGCGTTCAAACCTTCTGCAGCGGCCATTAATTCGATGGTTTTTCCAATATTTTGAAGGCCTGTTTTTGATATTTCCTGAATGGTAATTTTTTTAACATAACTATCGAGTGAAACACCACTGTAATTTTTTGCAAATCCGTTGGTTGGCAAAGTGTGATTGGTTCCGCTCGCATAATCGCCGGCTGATTCAGGCGTATAATTTCCGAGGAAAACAGAACCGGCACTGGTAATTTTCGCAATATAATTTCTAGGATTTTCTACTGCTAAAATTAAATGTTCCGGAGCGTAGAAATTACTCATTTCAAGGGCTTCATCAACAGTTCTCATCAATATAAAACGACTGTTTTCTAAAGCCAGCTTTGCAATTTCATTTCGTGGGAGTTCAGCGACCTGTTTGTCAATTTCCTTTAAAGTATCGTTGAAAACATTTTCATCTGTTGAAATAAAAATCACTTGAGAATCGTTTCCGTGCTCCGCTTGAGATAATAAATCTGCCGCACAAAATTCTGGATTGGCTTCTTCATCAGCGATCACTAAAACTTCACTTGGACCCGCCGGCAAATCGATGGCGACATTATATTCCATCGCCAATTGTTTCGCCTGAGTGACATATTGATTTCCAGGACCAAAGATCTTATCCACTTTCGGAATACTTTCTGTTCCAACCGTTAACGCTGCGACGGCTTGCGCGCCGCCCACTTTAAAAATCTTGGTAATTCCACACAATTGCGCCGTGTATAAAATTGCTGGATTGATCGATCCGTCTTTTTGCGGTGGTGTACAAAGGATTACTTCCTGGCAACCTGCAATCTGAGCCGGAACAGCCAACATTAAAACGGTAGAAAAAAGCGGCGCCGTTCCACCGGGAATATACAATCCAACTTTTTCAATGGCTCTGGATTCTCTCCAACAAATAACGCCTTCAGTGGTTTCAATTTCAATCGACTGTTCTTTTTGTGCCAGGTGAAATTTGTAAATATTTTCTTTTGCCTGAGCAATCGCATCCTTTAATTCTACTGAAACTTCATTAATTGCAAATTCTGTTTCCTCCGTCGAAACCAATAAATTGTCAATACTTACCTGATCAAATTTAAGAGCAAATTCCTTCAACGCAGCATCTCCATTTTGATTCACTTTTAAGAAAATTTCCTGAACGGTATTTCTTAAATCTTTCTTTTCAAGAGCTGGCCTTTTCAAAAGCGTTTCCCACGTATTTTGTTCCGGATATTTAATAATATTTTTCATTTTTACTTTTTATGGACTTATTTTTAACGCAAAGACGCTAAGGAATTTTATTATTCTGTTGATCAATTACGATCGCAAAGGCGTTTCACTCAGCAAGGCGTATTGCAGACATTATACATTGCACTTTATACTACTTTCTAATTCCTACAAAACCATTTTTTCGATTGGAATAACCAGTATTCCTTCGGCACCACATTTCTTCAGTTCATCAATAATTTTCCAGAATTCATTTTCACGAACCACGGAGTGAATACTGCTCCAGCCAGATTCTGCGAGCGGCAAAACGGTTGGCGATTTCATGCCTGGTAAAATATCGATGATCTTCTCAATGGATTCATTCGGCGCATTCAACAAAATATATTTGTTTTCTCTAGAATTAATCACCGCCTGAATACGGAACAAGAAAGATTCTAAAATAATGGAAATATCTTCGGGAAGATTTTGACTTGAGATCAAAACAGCCTCACTTTTTAAAACCTCTTCCACTTCTTTCAAACCATTGTGTAAAAGCGTGCTTCCAGAACTAACCAAATCTGCGATGGTATCGGCTAAGCCAATGCTTGGCGCAATCTCTACCGAACCGGAAATCTCGACGATCTCCGCAGTGATATTGTTTTGTTTGAAATAATTCTGAACGATGGTTGGATAGGAAGTCGCAATTTTCTTTCCCTGGAAAAAACTAAGATCTGAATATTCCTGATCTTTAGGAATGGCCAAGGATAATCTGCAATTTGCAAAACCCAGTTTTCTTACCAAATCCACGTTCTTGTTTTGTTCTAAAACTTCATTTTCGCCAATAATACCAATATCTACGATTCCCTGTTCTACATATTTTGGAATATCATCATCACGAAGAAAAAGAATTTCTAAAGGAAAATTGGTTGCTGAGTTTTTGAGTTTGCTTTTAAAATCGGGAATTTTAATGCCGCACTCTTTTAAAAGTTCGAGGGACTTTTCGCTTAAACGTCCGCTTTTTTGTATTGCAATTTTTAATTTATTCATGTTCAGTTTTGAGATTGCGTCTGAACAAATGCTTTTATTTTGAATACAAAAAAAACCGTCTTTGCTCAGACGGTTTTTTATTATTTTAAGTCACTTCGGACCACATTTAATCAACTCGTCTTTAGATGAGATGATGATGATGGAATAAAGCGGTTGTGTTTTTCATGTTGTTTTAACTGGGACAAATATATCAAATAATATTTCTTATGTGCAAGGATTACTTTTCAGTTTATCATAAGTTCCTGATAAACAGTATGTAAATTTTTAGCAATTAATTGGTCTTCAAATTTCTGTACAAATTCCAATCCTTTTCGAGCTCTTCTATTCCGCTCCGATTCATTGTCCCAAAGAAAGTTAATCTTGGCTTTAATGTCTTCAAAATTGGTTGGATCAATATAAACAGAGTCTGGTCCACCAGCTTCTGGCAGACAACTTACATTACTTGTGATCACAGGAGTTTCAGAAAACAGAGCTTCAATAACTGGAATTCCGAAACCTTCAAATAAACTTGGATAGACAAAAATATCAGCGAGTTTGTAAATAGCCGCCAATTCTTCCATGGAAACATTTTCTAAGAAATGAACCTGACTTTTTAATTTATTTTTCTTGAGGAATTTTTGGACTTTATTGAAATATTTTGTTTTCTTACCTACAACGATCAAAGGTATTTCTGTTCCATTAATGGCTTTAACAGTATTCAATAAATTTTTTCGTTCTTCAATGGTTCCGACATTGAGAATAAATCTTTTTGGAAGATTATATTTTTCTTTAATTGAAATTAAAAATTCTTCACTTTGATTATCCTTGAAAGCTTGATGACATCCTTGATAGATCACCCGAATTTTTTGTTCCGGAACTTTTAAAAATTGAATTATATCCCGCTTCGTTTGTTCAGAAATGGCAATGATCACATCAGCTTGCTCTGCAGCTTTTTTGAATTTCCAGAAATGAATTTTACGGTCAAAAAAAGAATAATATTGAGGAAATCTTAAGAAGATGAGATCATGAATGGTGACCACTTTTTTAATGTTCTTCTCAGTCCATTTTAAAGGCAATTCTCCGGATAGCCCGTGAAAAATATCGGCATTGATTTGCTGAGCATCTTTGCCCATTTTCAACTGCCGTGACCAACTTCCTTTGGATGTTTCAGCGAAAGAAACATTGGGTAATGCTACAATATCCTTTCCTCTTTCGCTTTGATTGTCATTAAAGAGGACGTAGTCATTCTCGGGAAAAGAAGCTGCTAAAATACGCAACAAGTCCCGAGAGTAGTTGCCTAAACCAGAGTTATTATTGAAGAAGCGTTTACCGTCAAAAGCAATTTTCATAATGATTTTATCCTTAAAAATTTTTTGATCGGATTATATAATTCGGACGTTCTTTAACCTGTTTGAAGATCTTTCCCAAATAAATTCCGATAATTCCCATAATGATCAACTGTAAACCACCGAAGAAAACGACGGTCATAATTAAAGACGCCCAACCAGAAATTTCTGTTTGCGCCACAAACGAATGAATGACGTAAATACCATATCCTAAAATTGCAATTGCCGAAAATATAAATCCTAAATAAGCCGCTAAATAAAGAGGTTTAACACTGAAAGCCGTAATTCCCGTGAACGCAAATTTCATCATTTTTTTGAGGTCATAACTGCTTTCACCAAAAGCCCTTTCGTCTGCTGTAAAACGAATACCTTCCCGTCTGAAACCCATCCAATTGGATAAGCCGCGTAGAAAAATATCGGCTTCGTTCATATTTCTAACCACATCAACTACGGAAGCATCCATCAATCTAAAATCAGAACCGCCACCTTCAGCAAGATTAACATCTGAAATAGCAGACAGAAATTTATAATATAAAGACGAACTCTTTCTTTTAAACGCAGAAATTTGTTTGGGATACGTTCGTATTGTATAAACAATGTCAGCACCTTCTTCCCACTTTTTAATCAAGTCAGGAATTAGTTCTGGTGGATGTTGTAAATCAGCATCCATCGATATTACCGCGTTTCCATTGGAAGAATCCATGCCTGCTTTTACAGCAGGTTGATGTCCGAAATTTCGGGAAAATTCGATGTATTTTACTTCTTCAAACCGGTTGGCTAATTCTTCTAATTTTGCTTGGGTCTGATCGCGACTTCCGTCATTGACAAAAATGATTTCGAATTTATACGTATCTAATTTCAGGAAAACTTCTTTGATGCGTTGATGAATCAAAGCAACATTGTCTTCTTCGTTATGCGCGGGAATGACGATAGAAATTTTCTTCACGTACTTTAATTAATCTAGTTGATAGTCTTTTGCAAAATCTTTGGTCATCAATTCGTAGATGACGCTGAACCAAACGATGCAACAAGGTAAGGCTTTTAAGGAATATTTCATAATGTAATTGTCCTTGATGAATTTCGGAAATAAATCTGAAAAGGAGAAACAAGTCAATATGATTACGAAAATCAACATTCCAATAATTAAAGGTGATCTCTCCTTTTGCATCAGGAACCAAATCATGACTCCAGCAACTGCAATAATAAACGTTGGCGATTCTGAACCTGAACTAAAAAGCACAATGAATAAAAGCGTTGAAGCTAAAATCATCAGTTGAAATGGAAGATGCTTATATTGATTAATTCTTAAATAAGGCAAACCAAAAAATGCCATTCCGGGAAGTAAAAAAGTGAGGTTTGAAATGTCGGCATTACCTGAAACCCTTCTCACGATTCCCATTAAAGAATAGTCCTGCCGATTTCCTAAAACCTGATTCGAAGCATTTTTTTCTGATAAAGACTGGAACCAATCCGCGTAAGATTGAATTCCAAAATGTGGACTTGAAAGTAGCATTGGAAGAATTAAAAATACGAGTCCGAATCCTATTAATGAAACGATAAACTTCCATTTATTTTTAATAAAGAAAAAAGCAGAAAGTCCGGCAATTCCATACAGTTTCACGAAAAAACCAATTAAAATAGAGATGGCTGATTGCGTTTCTTTTCGTTCATAAACGTAAACTGCGGATAAGATCAACAAGCCTGTTAAAGCAATATTAAATTGCAAACTTACCGCTGCCGTAATAAATTCCTGCAAACATAACCAGGCAAAAAAGGCTTTTTTAGGATTGGAGAACGGAAGTTTGTGAATTGCAAAAAGAAAAACCAATGTATTGGCAACATTCCATAAAACCATGCCCAACCAGTCTGGCATGATGGCAAAAGGTGCAATTAAGACACTGAAAAAAACGCCATAATGATTGGAATCAAAATGGACATCGGGATATAAAAGATAAATATTCTTCTCTGCTAAAGTATTGGTAAATACATTTTTAAAAATCATGTAATTATTATACTTCTCTGGTCCACCGCGGTATTTTGCAATCGCTGATAAAATAGAAACAAGAAGATAAATCCCAAAAATATATTTGGGATTTGAAATGAATTTTAAAAATTTATCTTTCAAAATTATTTTAATAGATTAGGAATGAATAAAAAAAATTTAACCGCAAAAGTAACAAAAGAAAATATCCTGTTTTTAAGTAATCCAAAAGTTTGCATAAGGTGTGTAAATAAAAGTTTATTGTTGTTAACTTTTAATTTACTTATTCTCGAATTGAACTTTTATATTTTTTGCTGTTAAAAATTATTGTTTTAATCTTTGAATTCCAATTAAACTGCTACATTATTTTCTCTCAAAGCATCATTCAATGAGGTTTTTTTATCGGTAGATTCTTTTCTTTGTCCAATAATTAAAGCACAAGGAACCTGGAATTCTCCGGCTGGAAACTGTTTGGTATAACTTCCCGGAATCACAACCGAACGAGCTGGGACTCTTCCTTTAATTTCAACTGGAGTGTCACCTGTTACATCGATGATTTTGGTGGACGCTGTTAAAACAACATTCGCTCCTAAAACAGCTTCTCGTTCCACATGAACACCTTCGACAACGATACATCTTGATCCTACGAAAACATTGTCTTCAATAATTACCGGAGCTGCTTGTAAAGGTTCCAAAACTCCGCCTATTCCTACTCCACCACTAAGGTGAACATCTTTTCCGATTTGGGCACAACTTCCAACTGTTGCCCAAGTATCGACCATGGTTCCAGAATCTACGTACGCGCCAATATTTACATAAGAGGGCATCAGAATTACGCCTGGAGCAATGTACGCGCCTTCTCTCGCTACAGCGTGAGGAACAACGCGAACTCCTTTTTCGGCATAACCTCTTTTCAATGGCATTTTGTCATGGAATTCAAATGGACCCACTTCAATGGTTTCCATTTTCTGAATTGGGAAATACATCACCACCGCTTTTTTCACCCATTCGTTCACTTTCCAGCCAGCAGCTGTTGGTTCCGCAACTCTAAGTTCTCCTAAATCTAATTGTCGGATCACTTCACGGATTGATGCTTGACTTTCAGCATCTTTTAGCAATTCTCTATTGTCCCAGATATTTTCTATGGTTTGTTGTAACATATTATTCGTTTGATTTTTTAAATTTTAAAAGAGTCCAAATTTACAAAACTCTTCTTGCGAAAAGATAGGCATTGTTCCAGTATTTTTCATTGAGTGAGGAAATAATTACTCCTTTGGACGTTGAAGAATGAATAAATTTAACTTCGCCATTGTTACCGATGTCATGAACTATTCCAACGTGTGTTACTCTGCTTCCACCCGCTGTCGCGAAGAAAACCAGATCACCTGGTTTTGCTTCCTTAATGGTAATCGATTGTCCCTGATTGGACTGATCTTCAGAGCGGCGTGGAAGTTTGGTGCTGTTTTCATCGAATACTTTGCAAACTAAGCCAGAACAGTCGAACCCCGAAGAAGTGTTTCCCGCATATTTGTACGGTGCACCTAAATATTTTTGAGCATCTTTTAATATCTCATCAACAGCGTTGGAATTTTTTCCAGAATAATTGGACTCCAACGTTTTTAAGTTGGCAGCTTTCGCTACGGTCTTGGTTGGGATTTCTCTTTTTACCACCACTTTTTTCGAGGATCCGCAGGAGATGATTACCAGTGCGGAAAAAGTGAGCATCAAATACTTCTTCATTTTTTATTTAGCAATTTTTTCAAAAATAGTGAAATTATTTAAATTTCTGTTTTGTTTTAAGAAATTTTCCTTTTTAACAGCGGTTTTAGAAAGATATTTCAGGTGTTAATCTTCGCAATTCAAAAAAAGGAATTACATTTAAAATTCTTAAAATATTGCCCCTAAAAATGACTTATCACGATTATAAAATTTATTTTAAAAAAGAAGTTTCTGGAAATTATACGGATGCTGAAAGTTCAATTCTATTTGATATTTTCGTGCAACATTTAGCGGACTGGAATCAAGTTGAATTTCGAAAAGCGATGGATCAGGAAGTTGAAGAAAATTATGTCGAAGCACTTCAGAATACAATTAATGAGCTAAAAACGGGAAAACCTTATCAACAGATCTTAGGAGAAACTGAATTTTATGGATTTAAATTTTTCGTAGATGAACATGTTTTGATTCCAAGGCCGGAAACGGAAGAATTACTGGAATTGGCGATATCGAAGATTAAGGCTATTAGTCGGAAGTCGGAAGATTTAAAGATTTTAGATATTGGAACGGGTTCCGGGATTATTCCGATTGTCTTAAAAAAGCATTTTCCGGCAGCGAAAATCTCGGCGATCGACTTTTCTGAAAACGCTTTGGAAACTGCACAGAGAAATGCAGATTTTCACCAGGTTGAAATTCAATTTATCCATCAGGATTATCTTCAGGAAAACTTGACTGAAGTTTATGACGTTATTATTTCGAATCCACCTTATATTGGGATTGAGGAAGAATATGAGATTGCTGATTCGGTAAAAGAATTTGAGCCGAAAATGGCGTTGTTCTCTCCTACTTCGAACGCTTTGATTTTCTACGAAAAGATTGCCCAAGACTGCAAAAATCATTTGGCAGAAAATGGCTTGGTCTTTCTTGAGATCAATCAAAAGTTAGGAGAAGAAACGCTGGAACTTTTTAGGGATGTTTTATCGGAAGCTGAGTTGATGAAAGATCTGTCGGGGAATGAGCGGTTTGTTTGGAGAAGAAAGTGAAATTTAGTTGAGAATTGATCGTTGAAAAATCAATATTTTTAGAAATTATAATCGGATTTGACAGATCTAAATACTACATTTTACGTTTCAAGTTGTGACTAAAGCCAATTCCAATATTCCATTTTATAAACGGGGAAAAGCCAGTTCTTATTGAAACAGAAACGATTTTTTTTCTCTGATGAAAAGAAGAACTAACTGAACTTCTAGCCCCGATGGAAGCGACATCCCCGCCTCGGCGGGATATAGCGGACAGCGGGACGGGTTTGCTAAGAAGCGAAAATCTTGTTGCTCCTAAAAAATCTATCCAATTCTCTTTTTAACGAAAACCATATAGGCCATGTAAATCAACGGCAGCGACATGATCCCTAAGTATAAAGCGTTTTGCATGGCTCGTTCGGGCTGCATCGCAACGGCGTAAACCAATCCGAAAAAAGCGCCACCTAAATGCGCGGCATGTCCGATATTGTCATTCTGCTTTGGATTTAACATCATGTACACTGAATACCCGAAATAAGCGACTCCGAAGATATAACCTGGAATTTCGATCGGAATAAATAAAAGATACAACCCTAAATCCGGGATCATTGCGATCGAGGCAAACAAAATCCCGGAAACTCCACCACTCGCGCCAATTGCAGAATACCACGATTGATTTTTGTACAGATATAGGGAGAAAATATTTCCTAAAAGAATAGATCCAAAGTAAACGAGTAGAAATCCAAAGGCTCCAAATACTTCGATGACAATGGGACCGAAGAAATACAAAGTCATCATATTGAACAACAAATGCATCAGATCTGCGTGTAAAAATCCGGCAGAAATTAAACGCACATATTCTTTGTTGCGAACAATTGCACCTACATTGAACTTGTACTTTTCGAACATCGCGTGATTGCTGAAAGCGATATAACTGATAATAGCCGTAGCGGCAATAATGATCAATAAAACTGGACTCATATTTTTTTATAAAATAAAAGTTTCGGAGACCGAAACTTTGGTTTAAACAATTTCTGAAGTTAGACTTCGGGAAAGTAACTTTTCGTGCATAGGTTTTAGTTTTTCTAAACTCCCGGTTTTTACGGTGCATTTGCCTTTGTAATGAACTAAAAAAGTGCATTGTTCGGCCTGCTCCAAAGTGTGTTCGCAAATCTCGACTAAGGCGTCAATCACGTAATCGAAAGTGTTGACTTCATCATTCCATAAAATAATTTTATAGACTTCGTCTTCCTTTTCTAAGACGGCCACATCTTCTTCGTATTCGCGCTGCGGATTTTCGTAATCCTTAATATTTGTTGGAATATTATAATGTAAACTCATTTTCTTTAATTTTAAAAATTAGTATTCTTTAAATTAAATTTCTCCGATTTCATTGGCTAGATCATTAATGATGCTTGGTTCTTCGTACGTTAATTCGATCAAGTCAACGCTTTTGTTCTGCATTTTCAGAATTTTAACGTGGTAATCATTGATATTAAATTCTTGATTTTCTTCTGGAATATCCTGTAATTCGTGTAAGATAAATCCGGCTAGCGTATTGTACTCACCATCTTCTGATAGTGGGAACATTTTCGGTAAGCTTTCATTGATCTCATCTAGAGGCTGTGTCGCCTTTACCCAAAATACATTCTCTCCTACTTTGTCAACGATTCTTTCTTCCTCATCTTCTTCATCCTGAATCTCACCTACCAATTCTTCCAGAATATCTTCCAGCGTTACAATTCCTTCGGTACCACCAAATTCATCAATGACTACGGCTAAATGTTGTTTCTTCTGCTGGAACACTTTCAGTAAGTCTGAAATCTTTTTACTGCCGACCACAAAAAATGGATCCCGCATTAAATCCTTTAAATCATCATGATTAATTTCACCTTTTCGCTTCACATATTCACGGATGATCTCTTTTGCATAAAAAATCCCCACAATATTATCAATTGAATTTTCGTAAACCGGAAGCCGTGAGTAACCACCTTCCATAATAATATTGATGATCTCTTCTACGGGTTGCTCAATGTCTATCGAAGAAATATTCTGTCTAGGAATCATGATCTGTTTCGCAGAGTGATCTGTAAAGTCAAATGCGTTTTTAATGATCTCGTAGTTCTCTTCTTCAATAGCACCAGAATCTGCAGACTGTTTAACCAATAATTGCAGCTCTTCAGTCGAGTGAATTTCCTGATCTGAAGCCGGATGAATTTTGATCAAACGCAGGAAAGCATTGGACATGTGATTCATGGACCAGATAAAAGGTTTGAAAACGGTATAGAAAACACGTAACGGCGCTGCGATAAACATTGCCGTAGGTTCAGATTTTCTAATCGCTATTGATTTAGGAATCAATTCTCCAAACACGATGTGCATCACGGTAATCAAAAGGAAACTTGAAACTAAAGAAACGGTAGTAATTGTAGCCTCCGCAACTGCAAGATCAAAATACTGGAAAAGATTTTCGAAAATATGATGCAGCGCACTTTCTCCCACAAAACCCAATCCTAAAGAAGCTAAGGTTATTCCCAATTGTGTGGCAGAGAGATATTCATCTAAATGCTTAATAATATGTTCAGCCTGTTTCGCCATGGCATGACCTTCGGCGGCTTTCAACTGAATTTGGGAGTAACGAACTTTAACGATTGAGAATTCTGCGGCTACGAAAAAACCATTCAGTAATACAAGGAACACAGCTAAAACTAGCTTAATTATGTCAGAATCCATTTAGAAATTTAAAAAATATTGCGACAAAGATACGGAAATTAAATAATTATCATTAAAGTATTTTCAACATTGCAATAATTAAACAAAATAAAAGCATCTGAAAATCAGATGCTTTAGATATAAAAAACGGACGTTTATTTTTTAATAAATTTAATGGCCTGTTTTCTCTCGCCATCTTTCACAGGAATCAACAAATACATTCCTGGAGCTAAATTTCTCACATCAAGTTGAATGTTTTTAGCATTTCTCAGCAGATTCTCACTTTTAATTTTTTTACCGGAAGCGTCGTAGATCTCCAAATTTAAAGATTTAAAATCATCGGTTACATCTACCATCAGATAATCATCTACAGGATTTTGTTTGATTGAAATTTCGCTACCAAAAGTTCCGGTTTCGGAGCTTTTCAAAGTTGCGCCTGCTCCAACAATGATTTGCCAGGAATTAAGAATGGTCGGATCAGTAGTTCCATAATCATAAATAATCAATCGCCAATTTCCATTTAACTGTTTCCCGTTAAGAAATGTGCTCATCACTCCTGGATGATGATTAGGAAACATTGCAGTTCCATAAGACGGAGCATAATTTCCGGCAGGAATCGCAATACCAACTCCTACTGCTGTATGATCAATGGGCGAAGTGTTTGCAGAATTAAAACCTAAAATATTTCCCGCAACAAAAGAAGAAGAATCTCCACAAGATGTAATTGAAAGTGCTCCAATTCTGCGGATTAAAGTAATTGCTTCACCTGATGGTGTAATCAACTCAGCGGCTACATCGCCTAACCAATTAGCAGAAATAGATAAATTGACCGTAATTTTGGACGGATCTATAATTGATCCAGTAAGTGGAACATTAATGAGCGACATATTTACTCCAGGATCTGTTTGACCGCCACAAGCTCCTAATCTTGTTATACCATCTACAGGCTCAGTTGCCGTATTATTTTGGTAAGTTTGTGCTTGAGAAAATCCTACAGATAAGATTAAGCCCAAGGCTAAAAAGTTAAGTTTTTTCATGATAATCGTTTTAGTTTGTTAGTACCTACAAATCTAAAATTATGCATCGAATAACAATCAGTGCAAAGACGGTTTTAACAAGGGACAAATCACCCTTTATGTTTTCACCCGATCAGTTAAAACATTTACTATCAAATACCTATAAACGAAAGAAGACTGCAAATTGCAGTCTTCATATAATTATATTAAGAATATTTTCTTACGAATTCTTCAAAGCTTCAGCACCACCTACAATCTCCAAAATTTCATTGGTAATTGCAGCCTGTCTCGCTTTGTTGTAGAATATCTTCAGATCATTTCTTAGTGCTTCTGCATTGTCGGTTGCTTTATGCATCGCCGTCATTCTGGCTCCATGTTCAGAAGCTACTGAATCTAAGATCGCTTTATAAACCTGCGTCTTAATCGACTTCGGCATTAATACGTCTAAAATTTCTTTTGCATTGGGCTCAAAAAGATAGTCTGTATTTGGCGCTTCAGCTTGTTCTGGTAAAGCAATTGGTAAAACCTGTTCTTTATGCACTTCCTGTGTAGCAGCATTAATGAACTTATTATAAATCACAAATACTTTATCAAAACTACCTTCACGGAAATCTCTCATTACATTTTCCACGAAATTAGAAACGACTTCGAAACTCATTCCATCAAAAATAGCACTTTGATTGTCGTACACTTTTTTGTTTCTACGAACCGCATCATATACTTTCTTACCAACGGTAAGAATTTCTATTTCATGTTGCGTATCTGCAATAGAGTGATTCAGTTCTTTAATTACAGAAGAGTTGAATGCTCCGGCAAGACCTTTATTAGAAGTAACTACGATGTAAAGAACTTTCTTCACTTCTCTTTCTTCGGTGTAGGTAGAAACCCCTTCTAAATCCACTGTAGAACTTACATTTTCTATAATTTCCTGCAATTTCTCTGAGTAAGGTCTCAACATCACAATAGCATCGGTTGCTTTCTTTAGTTTCGCTGCCGAAACCATTTTCATCGCACTCGTAATTTGCATTGTCGAAGAGATTGAAGTAATTCTTCCTCGTATTTCCTTTAAATTCGCCATTCTTTGATGTCAATGTTTAAAATTCAGTATTCAAAATTAGAAATCTTGAATACTGAAAATTGAATATTTTTTAGTTGTATTTAGACGCTAATTCGGTAGCGGCCTGTTTTAGAATATCTGTAATTCCTTTGTCAATTTTTCCGGATTTAATGGCTGCCATTGTTTCAGGATGTTTTGATCTTAAGAACGCTACATATTCTATCTGGAATTCTTTTACTTTATTGATCGGGATATTTCTCAATAAGTTTTCTGTTCCTACGTAAATCATGGCCACTTGGCTATCCACAGGAAGTGGCGAGTTAACTGGTTGCTTCAAGATCTCTACGTTTCTTTCTCCTTTAGAAATAACTGCTTGAGTTGAAGCATCTAAGTCTGAACCAAATTTAGCAAATGCTTCCAGTTCTTTATATTGTGCCTGATCTAATTTTAATGTTCCAGAAACTTTTTTCATGGATTTGATCTGAGCATTACCTCCAACACGCGATACAGAAATACCTACGTTAATTGCCGGACGAACTCCTGAGTTAAACAAATCAGTTTCCAAGAAGATCTGACCGTCTGTAATTGAAATTACGTTGGTTGGGATATACGCAGAAACGTCACCTGCCTGAGTTTCAATAATTGGAAGTGCAGTTAATGAACCACCACCTTTAACAATTGGTCTTAATGAATCCGGTAAATCATTCATCTGTGCTGCAATCGTGTCATCGTTGATCACTTTCGCCGCTCTTTCCAATAATCTGGAGTGAAGGTAGAAAACGTCACCTGGATAAGCTTCACGGCCCGGTGGTCTTCTTAACAATAAAGAAAGCTCACGGTAAGCTACCGCCTGTTTCGATAAATCATCATAAATGATCAAAGCCGGACGACCAGTATCACGGAAAAACTCACCGATCGCTGCTCCAGCCATTGGTGCATAAACCTGCATCGGAGCTGGGTCAGAAGCGTTTGCTGCTACAATTACGGTATAAGCTAAAGCGCCTTTGTCTTCTAATGTTTTAACAATTTGCGCAACGGTTGAACCTTTTTGTCCAATCGCTACATATATACAGAATACAGGTTCACCTGCATCATAAAATTCTCTTTGATTAATGATCGTATCGATCGCAACAACAGTTTTACCTGTCTGACGGTCACCGATGATCAACTCTCTTTGTCCTCTTCCAACAGGGATCATGGAATCAATTGCAACAATACCCGTTTGAAGTGGTTCAGTTACCGGCTGACGGAAAATTACTCCCGGAGCTTTTCTCTCCAAAGGCAATTCATAAGTTTCACCTGTGATTGGACCTTTACCATCAATTGGATTTCCTAAAGTGTCAACTACTCTACCCAACATTCCTTCACCAACTTTGATGGATGAAATTCTTTGAGTTCTGTTAACTGTATCACCTTCTTTTACCAATTTAGATTCACCCAATAGAGCTACACCTACATTGTCTTCAGCAAGGTTAAGAACGATTCCTTCAACACCGCTTTGGAATTTTACCAATTCACCGTACTGAACATTTTCTAAACCGTACACTAAAGCGATACCATCACCGATGGTTAATACCGTTCCTACTTCTTCTACATTAGATTGCGTCTCGAAGTTAGCTAACTGCTGTTTAAGAATTGCAGATACTTCTGCCGGATTTATTTCTGCCATTTTATGGTTGTTTTTGTCTTAATTTAATTGAAATTCTTTATTCAATCGGCTTAATTTTGTTTTCACCGACTCATCTATCTGCTGATCTCCAACACGCAAAATATATCCTCCTAAGATCTCAGGATTGATAATTGATTTTACGTCGAACTGGTTATTATGATTAACAAGGCTTGTTGATTTCAGGATACTGTCAATATTCTCCTGAGAAAGTGCCGTTGCAGAAGTCAAAGTAATTCTTTGTACTCCATTAATGTCTTCCACTTTGTTAATATATTCCTGACCAATATTACTCAATTGCCCTTCTCTACCATGTTTGATGACCAACTGAATTAAATTCTTAGATACAGGAGAAAAGCTTTTAAAAATCTCTGCCGAAACACTGATTTTTTTCTTCACCTCAATAATTGGTGAATGGAAAAAGCTCTGCAACTCTTTTGATTTTTCTATTGTATTTACCATGTCTCTCATTTCAAAGAAAACAGAACGTGTAGTTCCTGCTTCCTGCGTGAAATTCAGTAGACCTTGTGCATACCTTTTTGCAACTTTACTTGTACGCATACTAGTTTAAGTTAGAAGAATTAAGGATGTTTGCTACTAATGCATCTTGTGCACCATCATTATCTAATTTTTGTTTCAAAATAGATTCTGCGATGTTTACAGACAAAGCACCAATTTGGCTTTTGATATCCGAAACTGCGGCAGATTTTTCTGCCTGGATGGTTTGTCTTGCAGATTCGATCATTTTATCAGCTTCTGTTTTTGCCAGACCTTTGGCTTCGCCTACGATTCTATCTCTAATATCTCTAGCCTCTTTCAAAATCTGATCACGTTCTACTTTCGCCTCACGGATGATGATTTCATTTTCAGCTTTCAAGTTTTCAACTTCTTGTTTTGCCAATTTAGCTTGATTCAAAGAATCAACGATGGTCACTTCTCTTTCATTGATCGCAGATAAAATTGGTTTCCACGCAAACTTTGCCAATAAAAACAAGAGGATCAAAAAGGTTAAAGTCATCCAAAACAATAAGCCAATTCCCGGTTCTATCATAATAGTAATTTTTTGTAATTTTTTTTCTTTATGGAAGTTAAAAAATTCTTAGCAGAGCCAACCGCGCTGCTAAGAACTAGTTTCTGAGGTTTCTTACTTAACGAACGCTCCAAAGATGATCGCGATCAAACCAGCACCCTCGATAAGACCAGCAGCAATAAGCATTGCTCCTTGAATTTTACCCGCTTGTTCTGGTTGTCTTGCAATAGCATCCATTGCATGTCCACCGATTTTACCAATACCTAGACCAACGCCTAATACTGCTAAACCGATTCCTACGTAAATAAGTCCTACTCCTTGTGAAATCTCTTCCATAATAAAAATATATAAAGGTTAAAAATATTCTAAATTAATTAATGTGCTCCTTCATGTTCGTGCTCTTGAACTGCCATTCCAATAAACAAAGCTGAAAGAACGGTAAAGATATAGGCCTGTAAAGCTGCTACTAATATTTCCAGCACTCCGATGAATAATCCAAGTGGAACTGAAGCAAACCCTAAAAGCGGTGTTTTAAAAATAAAGATCAATGACATGATCGCTAAGACCATAATGTGACCTGCTGTAATATTTGCAAAAAGTCGCATCATTAAAGCAAAAGGCTTTGTAAAGATCCCAATGATTTCAATAGGAACCATAATTGGGTATAACAATAATGGAACTGGTGGCATAAAGATGTGTTTCCAGTAATCTTTGTTTGCACTAAAGATCGTAATCAATAAAGTAATGATTGCTAAAACTGCTGTCGTTGCAATGTTTCCTGTTAAGTTATATCCAAACGGTGCGAATGGAATCAAACCAAACATGTTATTAAACCAGATGAAGAAAAATACAGTCAATAAATAAGGCATGTATTTTTTATACTTCTTAGCGCCGATATTTGGAATTGCTACTTCGTCTCTAATGAAAAGAATAACCGGTTCCATAAATCTTCCGAATCCGCTAGGAACTAAAGATTTCGCATATCCTCTTGCCATTCCAATAAAAACAAGGAACATGAAGAAGATCGAAATAAAGATCGCTGCTACGTTTTTCGTAATTGAGAAATCGTAGAAAGCATTATCTGAATTATGTTTTCCGCTTAGTACAGAGAATAATTTTGCCTGCTCTAAACCTTGAGTTGATTTAACAATACCGTGATCTAAAGTATAACCGTCATGTTCATGTCCGTGAGCGATGGTACTTGACATCATGGTATGAAGTCCGTTTTTGTCTTTAATAATTACAGGTAAAGGAATAGAAACGTGGTGTTCTTCTGGAGTTCCCTCGTTCAAAGTTAAGATATGCCACTCGTTAGAATCACTAATGTGACTCATGATCATACTTTTCGCATCAAATTTTTGATTATCATCTACAATTTTCTGTTCTAAACTTTCAGTAGATTTTGCTTCAACTTCTTGCTGTGCATAAGTGAATACACTTGAAAGCGTAAGAAATAAAACGAAAAATAAAGAAGAAATTCTCTTGTTCATAGGTCAAATTTATCGGTTTGCAAATATATTGAAATTATTAAAACTTACCAATACAAAAAATTGATTTTTATCAGTTAATTTTTAAGATTGATTTAGGATCTTAATTACTTTAAAATAAAGGAAGATTGCAGTGACTAAAAATGCTGCAATAACTGCCAAGAAATTTGACGTCGTATTTTCTAAATTTAGAAGCCAAAATCCTACCCAAATGATATCTTTAATAATGTTAACCATTAAAAATTTCATTGCCGGGTTTTCTTTTTTGATCAAATATTTTTTGAAAATGTAGAAGAGAATTACATTTAAAAAAGCCGCAGACAGGAATAATAAAGATATATTTACAATATTCATGGTGCAAAAATAAGCAAGTTTATTATAATTGAACGAAATTCCTTATTTTTGCAAATCTTAAAGATAAATTATGTTTAATAGCTTACAGGATAAATTAGATAAAGCGCTTCAGAATATTTCGGGGCGCGGGAAGATTTCAGAAATTAACGTTGCCGAAACGGTAAAGGAAATTCGACGTGCGTTGGTTGATGCCGATGTTAATTACAAAGTAGCGAAAGACCTCACCAAAAGAGTTCAGGACAAAGCACTTGGTCAAAATGTACTGACGAGTTTAACGCCGGGACAGTTGATGACCAAAATCGTTCACGACGAATTGGTAGAATTAATGGGAAGCACCCATGAAGGAATCAATCTTTCTGGCAAACCAAGTGTGATCTTAATTGCCGGTTTACAAGGTTCTGGTAAAACCACCTTCTCTGGAAAACTAGCTCATTATTTAAAACAAAAGAGAAGCAAAAAACCACTTTTGGTAGCGTGCGACGTTTATCGTCCAGCTGCTGTTGAACAATTAAAAGTTTTAGGTGGTCAGGTTGGTATTCCTGTTTATACTGAAGAAGGCGCTTTGAATCCTTCCTCTATTGCTGAAAATGCAGTGAAGTTTGCGAAAGAAAATGGCCATGACGTTGTGATCGTAGATACCGCAGGACGTTTGGCTATTGATGAAGCGATGATGAACGAGATCAAATCCATTCATTATTTCATTAAGCCAGAAGAAACATTGTTCGTTGTAGATTCCATGACAGGACAAGATGCCGTGAATACTGCAAAAGCCTTTAACGATGCTTTGAATTTCGACGGAGTTGTACTGACGAAATTAGATGGTGATACGCGAGGTGGAGCTGCTCTAACAATTCGTTCAGTCGTTGAAAAACCAATTAAGTTTATTTCGACGGGAGAAAAGATGGAAGCACTCGATGTTTTCTATCCGGAAAGAATGGCGGATCGTATTCTTGGAATGGGTGATGTTGTTTCCTTAGTAGAAAGAGCGCAGGAACAATTTGATGAGGAAGAAGCTAAAAAACTTCATAAAAAAATTGCCAAGAATGAATTTGGTTTTGATGACTTCTTAAAACAAATCAATCAGATCAAAAAGATGGGTAATATGAAAGATTTAATGGGCATGATTCCAGGAGTTGGTAAAGCCATTAAAGATGTTGATATTCAGGACGACGCTTTTAAACATATTGAAGCGATCATCCATTCTATGACGCCGGAAGAAAGAAGACGACCTTCTATTATTAATACCCAGAGAAAAAACAGAATTGCAAAAGGTGCCGGAAGAAAAATTGAAGATGTGAATGCTTTGATGAAACAATTCGAGCAGATGGGTAAAATGATGAAGATGATGCAAGGACCTCAAGGAAAGCAAATGATGGAAATGATGAGTAAAGGAGTGCCGAAAGGAGCCGGAATGCCGGGCGGTAATTTATTTGGTAGATAAGATCATCTTAATATATAAAGCTAAATCCTGAGAAATTTTCTCAGGATTTTTTCATTGTTAGTTTTATTGAGTTGAATAAAACAGAAATACGCATCAATTTTAAATGAGCTTAAATTCATTTGAATGATAAAAGTCAATTAATATAAGTAGTTTTATTCTATCCATAAAAAAAGCCAGTAAAAATACCGACCTTAGAATTACGATATCATAAAAAAATCCCGCTAAAAGCGGGATTAATAAATCGATATATTTTTATTTAGAATTTGTAAACCAATCCTAGAGAAATATTGTTTAGGTCTAAACCAATACCGAAGTTGTCAGTAGCTATAGCACCATCAACATCTGGTTTTACAGAAGAATAATTAACGATTCCCAAAGTTGCTTCTAACGCAAAGTTTGGTGAAAGAAAGTAATTAATCCCTGGAGCAAGTGCGACGTTAAATCCATTTGCTTTACTATCAGTTGAAATACTTCCTGCTTTTACTGTATTTTTTGCGTTAGCATAGTTTGCAGCTAATTCACCAAAGATAGAGAATCTAGATGCAGGCATCCAGTAATATCTACCAAATGCTCCGATTGCGAAAGTATTAACCTCATTAGAGAGTTCTACATTTGCTACCGTATTTTTGTCTGTTGAATTTATGTAACCAACTCTTGCTCCAAGCGCAACGTTAGATGTTACAAAATAGCCAACACTTGGCGCTATAGTAAAGGTATTGCTTTTTACATCTCCAGTAGTTTGAGAATTAAATCCTACTCCTCCAGTAATAAAGGTATCACCCATGTTAAATCCAACGGTTTCAGTTTCCTGAGCATTCACACCTGCGAAAAGTGCAACTGCACCTAATACTAATAATTTTTTCATTGTTCTATTTTTAAAATTTAGAATGCAAAACTAATTAAACAAACGTTTAACAACAAAAAAATAGCTGATCGATTATTTAAAAACTGATTTTATTCATATTTAGAGTTTTTAACACTCCATAAATTTCTTGTATTTATATTTTTCACTTAATTACAAGCCTTCGTAAAAATATCATTCTTCTCTTTGTCTTTTTTCTTCTGCGCCATAAGCGTGAATAATCTTTCTAACAATTGGATGTCTTACAACATCTTCTTCCGTTAAATACACAAAACCTATTTCATCCACTTCGCTAAGAATTCTCATCGACTCTTTTAAACCAGATTTCTGACGCATCGGTAAATCGACCTGACTTGGATCGCCAGTGATGATAAATTTTGCATTCATTCCCATTCGGGTAAGAAACATTTTCATTTGAGAATGCGTCGTATTTTGGGCTTCATCCAGAATAACAAATGCTTCATCTAAAGTCCGGCCTCTCATAAAAGCAAGCGGCGCGACTTCTATCACTTTTTTCTCAATAAAACTTTCTAATTTCTCATGCGGAATCATATCGCGCAGTGCATCATATAATGGTTGTAAATAAGGATCTAGTTTTTCTTTTAAATCTCCCGGTAAAAAGCCTAAACTCTCACCTGCTTCAACAGCTGGTCTCGTTAAAATAATTCTTTTGACTTCTTTATCCCGCAAAGCTCTTACGGCTAATGCAACACTGGTATAAGTTTTTCCGGTTCCGGCGGGTCCGATTGCGAATACCATGTCTTTCGTATCACATGCTTTTACCAATTTTTTAAGGTTCGTGGTTTTCGCTTTAATGATTTTTCCACCAATTCCTTTTACGATAATATCCTGGTCAAAAACCATTTGTTTTTCAGCTTCATCTTTGATATCCAGAATGCTTTCGAAATCTTTTAAGGTAATCGAATTGTTTTTAGAAATAAAACTCACCACATCATCTAACTTAAGCTTCAAGATATCCAACACCTCGCGCGGCCCCAAAGCAAGAATAAAATGGTCTCTACCCGTTATTTTAAGCGTCGGAAATTTGGACTTTAACAAATTAAAATATTGATTATTAACTCCATAAAAAGTCTTGGCATCAATGCCTTCAATTTCGTATTTCAGTTCAAACATATATCACCTGTTTTAAATATTTATTTTTATTAAATGTATCGATTTTATTTGAAATAGGAGTTTAACTTTTCCACAATGGTGCTTAAAATATTTTTTTATCGCTAAATTTGTGGTTTCCTAAAAATACAGATGGCAGTTATTACTTTTACTTCAGATTACGGATTGGTCGACCACAGAGTTGCGGCAGTGAAAGGTGCTATTTTAAAACTAAAAGAAGAGCTTACCATTGTAGATATTACACATCAAATACAAGCCTACAATCTTCTGCAGACCGCTTATGTCGTAAGAAATGCCTATTCATTTTTTCCCAAAGGAACGGTTCATATTATCTCCGTAGATAGCTTTTACACCAAAGAAAGAAAATGTATTCTTTACAAAGCGGATGATCATTATTTTATCGCTGCTGATAATGGACTTCTAAGTTTGATTTTCTATGATATTAAACCTGAAGAAGTTTATGAAATCACGTTCAACAATAGATTTGATGATGAAGTCCGGTTTACGTCCACCGATATTTTTGCACCTGTTGCGGTACATCTTCAAAATGGAGGTTTGCCAGAAGTTATTGGCCGCAAATTTAAAGATCCGAAACAACTTTCTTTTCCACGCGCTGTATTTAATGAAAGCGAAAAAATGCTGATCGGAGAAATAATGTACATCGATAATTTCGGTAATGTAGTTTCCAATATCTCCAAAAAAAACTTTGAAAAAAGCAGTGTTGGATTTGAAAGTTTTATCGTGAAATTTAGAAATTTAGCTTTATCCAGAATACACGATCAATATACCGACCTGGTGAATGACTGGAATAAAGAACAGGAATTTCATGGAAAAGCGGCGGCCGTATTTAATGATGCCGGTTTGTTAGAATTAACCATATACAAAGGGAATGGTGAAAGTGGCGCCAAAACGCTATTCGGTTTACAAGTAGGCGAAAGCATCTATATTGAATTTCAATAAAAAATTGACATAAAAATAGCCGGCGTTTTAATTGCCGGCTAATTTTTATAGTAAAATTCTTCTTTTATTTCTTAATAATTTTCTTGATCACCGTTTCTTTTGCGGTTACAATACTAACCATATAAGTTCCAAGCGGTGAAGCAGAAAGATCTACTTTTTCCTGCATGCCCGTAGTTTTATTAACGGTTTTAATTAATTTTCCTGACGCATCAAAAACTTGATAAGATTGGATTTGATCTTTAGAAACAATCGTGAAAATTCCTTTGGTAGCGCTTGCCGAAATTGAAATTCCGTTATTACGCAAACTTTCATTGGTTGCTAAATTTGTACATCCAAAAGTGGCCACCCAGCCTGCGGCATTATTCTGACCGTTTGGCGTAAATCTAAAGGTGATTGCACCTGTTGCATGGGTTGATTCAAATGGACCTGGAATCGTATTTCCGCTGATATTGGTACCACCCGGAAATCTTGGTGAAGCTAAATTGGGTCCGTTATAAATAATGACATTATCAACACCTTGTTCTGTTGCAAATTGAGTGAACGTAAGTTTTAACTTCTCAGTAGAATTAGCCGGATAAAAAGTTTTTATCATTGATTGAGCGTCCAGATAATTTCCATCTTCGCCGCCAGAATCTGTGAATTTCACTCCTGAGCACCAATCAGCATTGGTTAACAAAAGTTTTTCTGAGGCGAATGCTTGCGGACCTGAACACGCTGCACCAACAGCAATAAGATAATAAGTGTTTTCTTCTAAATTATTAAAGTTAAGCACTTTATCGTCGGATACTCCTTCAGAAACAATAGTTCCGTCTGGCTTCGAAAGTCTGTACTTCCAGCTTGTACCAGCATTATCCGAAATGGTTGCGGTAACAGATGTTTTGGTTGGTTCACTTACCGTTAAACCAGAAATAGTTACGGCACATGAGGAGATACAATCACTTCCCAAACATCCACTTGTATTGATTTTATTTCTGATAAGTGCTCCTGGTTGTTCCCCAAAACCATTGGCAAAATTAATCCCAACACTGCTTAACAAATGACAGTAACTCATAATTGTTCCACCTTCTGATGGTAATGGTCCTGTACAACCTTCATCATTCCCTGATTGTGGTCCGCAGCCGTCAATTGCCGTATTATTACCGTTCCAGAAACAGGCATGGGTATGTGGAGAACCTAAGCTGTGTCCAAGCTCGTGCGTCATCGCTTCAATATTCCAGGAAAAGGTAGGAACATTGGCATAGCTTAAAAATACATCTACATAAGAATAGTTATTATTGGTACACAAGGTGTTCAAAAATGCAACTCCACCAGTTACGGGACTTTGGTATTTAATCAACTGTGCAACATCACCATTAAAATTTGGTCTGCCAGATCTGAACTGATTTAATTTAGCTAACGTTCCCGAACCATTATAAGGATCCGTAGAAGTCCAAACAAAAACTTCGCTTAGAGCTACCGTAATCCCATCATTATTATAAAGCGTCGAAATATTATTATGCATTGCCGAAACCCAATTGATCACATTAGCGACCGAAGAACCTTTGTTCGTATAGATCGTGTAACCCGTTTCATAATAAATTCTTACGCAATTATCTGTTTTTTTAGCCGTCATGATCGCCGGATCATACGAAGGTCCTGGCAAATTTTTATTTTCTAAAATTTCATCTGCTGTACAAGCGAACGGATTTGAGCCTTTTAATTTTTGATCATTGTAAGAAATAAAATCTTCGGAATCTTTTGCTTTACCGATGACAATATTTCCAACATTTTTAATGGAGGTGACACCAACGACATCATCATTAAAAAAACTAATGGCTACCAAAGATTCATTATCTCCTTTTACAATTCCCTGATAATAAACACCCGGTGTGTAAGCAGCATATCCTTTATCGGTATTCACTTTAAAGTCTCTGGTGTAAAGGTCATTTTTCACCAATTCGATAGTGATATTTTTGCCTTCAAACGGAAAACTCATTTCTAAAGCAGCAGGTCTTTCCGTTGAAATCCTGTTAATTGCAGATTTGTTGAGCGTCATTACCGTGATATCTTCTGCGGCCGCCTTATACAAAGCTTGCTTTTGTGCAGATTGATTCAACGCAAATACGTCATATTTGACAAATGATTTGTTTGCCATTTTAGCATCTTTAACTTTTTGAGGAATTGGTTTTAAATCTTGCGAAAAAGCTAAAGCAAAGAATACCAAACTGAACAACAATTGGAAAACTTTTTTCATAATACGTACTATTTAATTTAATATTTTACAAAAAAACCAAAAAAATTCGGAATTAGCCCTAAATATCGAAAATTTAATGTTAATAAAAAAGTCATCTTTCTCCAATTTATCAATTCTGATATAAATCCATTATCTTTGCGTCTAAATTTTTCAGATGCTTTATACCATTATCAAAGCTGTTCACATCATTTTCATGGTCAGTTATTTTGCGGGAATTTTCTACCTCGTTCGGCTCTTTGTCTATTATAAAGATACCGATGAGTTTGAAGAAAATAAGAAACAGGTTCTTCGCGAACAATATGTTTTTATGGCCAGAAGATTATGGAATATCATCACTGTTCCGGCTGGCGTAATTATGCTGGTCTCAGGAATCACGTTGATCGTTCTCAATTTTGGTTTAATGAAAACACCTTGGTTTCATTTGAAATTAACCTTCTTATTAGGACTTGCCGCTTATCATTACTGGTGCTGGAAAAAAATCCTACAGATTAAAAATCTTAATGGAAATGTTCTTCCCATTGAAAACATAAAACTACGTCAGGCGAATGAAATAGCGACGTTTATTTTATTTTTGGTCGTCTTTACCGTTATTTTAAAATCAATGGTGATTGCATTTTGGTGGCAATTAATTGTCGGATTTATCGTTTTGGTAGCTTTAATAATGATGACGGTGAAGCTGGTGAATAAGAAAAAATCTTAATTAATCTATTGTGAACGGTGACTAATCAAAGGTGAAATTTTAAGCCTTGAAATTTTGTACACTCGAATCCTACAACTTGTACCTTGAACCCTGAACCTCGAATCTTAAATTTTATGTTTGCACTATTTAAAAAAGAACTATGGACTTATTTCGGAAACTGGAGCGCCTGGTTGATCATTGGTGCATTCAGTTTAATAGGAACGCTTTTCTTATTTTTCTTTGATAATGATTCGAATATTTTCGAAATTGGATCGGCAACTTTACAGAGTTATTTCGTCTTGGTTCCGTGGTTATTGATGTTTATTATTCCAGCAATTGCAATGAAAACGTTAGCTGAAGAACAACAGTCGGGAACATTGCACTGGTTATTTTCGCAACCGATCAAAATTTCAGAAATCGTTCTGGGCAAATTTTTAGCGGTTTGGTTGGTCGGAATTTTATGTTTGTTACCGTCGTTAATTTATTTATATACTGTTTACGTCTTAGGCGTTCCAGAAGGAAATATTGATTTAGGTGCAACCTTCGGAAGTTATTTTGGCTTGGCGATTTTGATTGCCGCTTTTTCTGCAGTCGGAATTTTAGCTTCATCACTTTCGAAAAATCAGATCATGGCGTATTTACTTGGCGTCTTCTTATCCTTCTTTTTATATTTCGGAATCGAACAATTAGCGAGTTATAAATTATTAGGCGGTGCCGATTATATTCTTTCAAATATTGGATTCTATCAACATTTTCTGGCCTTTACGAGAGGACTTATTGATACCAGAGATATTTTCTATTTCCTTTTGGTGATTGGCATCTGTCTGTTTCTCGCTAAAATTTTTGTAGAAAAGAAAAAGTAATTGAATTTTTATCGCTTTTAAAAATGAACAAAAAAAACCTCATCTATAGTATTCTTGCGCTCGTTCTGTTATTGGGAACTTTCGGGATTTTCTCTATGCGTTTCGATTTAACACAAGAGAAAAGATACACGCTTTCTGATGCGACCATTAAGGTATTGGAATCGGTTGAAAAACCTTTGACTTTTGATGTTTATTTGGATGGCGACTTCCCCGCAAGTTTCCGTCAGTTGCAGAACGAAACCAAATTTATTCTTGAAGAATTCAGAAAAGTAAACCCTAAAATCGATTTTAAATTCATCGATCCGATAAAGACCAAAATGTCTAAAGATACTTTGGCTGCCATGGGAATACAACCGTCGATTTTACCCGATATGAAAGAAGGGAAAATGTCTGAAATCGTAATGTTTCCGTACGCTGCCATTAAATATAATTCTAAAGGAGCTTCGATTCCTCTAATTGTAAATTTATCTGGAATTGATGCTTCTGAACAGCTCAGTAAATCGATTGAAAATTTAGAATATAACTTTGTTTCCAGTATTAAAAGAATCACAGCCGATCGCAAAAAGAATATCGGAATTCTCATTAACCAGGATGAACTTCGCCCCGATGAATTCCGTGGTTTTATGGAAATGGCTTTGGAGAATTATAACGCCGGACCCATTATTCCTAAAAACCAGACAGAACTGACCTACGAAGATGTTCCCCAACTTCATAACATGGATGCTTTGGTCATCGCAAAACCACGAAAGGCTTTTACTGAAAATGAAAAATTAATTCTGGATCAATACATCATGAACGGTGGAAAAACATTGTGGATGATCGATGCCGTGAATGCCGAAATGGACACGCTTTTTCAAGCCAAGAAAATCATGGCTTATCCTATGGAAACGAATCTAACTGATTTCTTTTTTAATTATGGAATTCGATTAAATGCAGGTCTGGTAAAGGATATGAAAAAATCTGCGCTTATCAGAATCGTGTCGGGTGAAGTTGCTGGAAACCCTCAATACAGTAGTTTCCTCTGGCCCTACTTTCCGTTAGGAATTGCTGAAAATAAAAATCCGATCACGAAAAATATCAATCCGGTGAAATTTGAATTTCCATCATCGATCGATACTTTGGGCAGAAAAAACATTAAGACTAAAGTATTGTTTGAATCCAGCGAAAGAACCAACATCAAACAAGTTCCTAATTATGTTGAGTTGGCAGAAATTGTACAAGTCGACTCCATCAATTATCTGGTAAAGCCAGCTGAACCTAAAATTTTCGCAGTGAGCTTAGAAGGAAAATTTAATTCTGCTTACGCAACCAGAAGTGAAAAAAACATATATCCGAATTTTAAGACACAAAGTCCAGAAAATAAAATGATCATCATCGCGGATGGTGATATCGGTCGAAATCAAATGTACAAAGGCAATCCTCTCCCACTCGGCGAAGATCTGCTCACCAAACAATCTTATGGCAACGAACAGTTTTTAAGAAACGCTTTAGATTTCCTTTTAGATGATTCTAATTTAATGGAACTCAGAAACCGAAATATCGAAGCCAGATTACTCGACCGACAAAGAATCGACGAAGAGAAAACCGATTGGCAATGGATCAATTTATTGGTGCCGCTGGCAGTTATTATTCTGTTAGGAGGATTCTTCTACTGGTGGCGAAAAAGAAAATTCGGCTAAATCAAAAACCTTCAAGAATACAATCTTGAAGGTTTTTTTTTCATTTCATTTTCGGGAAACATTAGTTTCTACTGAATGAACAAAAATAACGGAGCTAAGGATTTTGTCATGAAAAAAAAACAATCTGGGAATACACTTTTAACAAAAAATCTAAAAGCAAACATCAAATCCTAGGCTCGATTATTAAGTTAAATATCTAACTCACTGCATCGTGAGCGCTCAACATATTTTTCGGATCTAGAATTTCATCCAGTTTTTCTTTCGAAAGAATTTTTTGTTCCAAAACTAATTCATACACAGTTTTTCCTGTTTCCATGGCTTGTTGAGCAATCTTTGTACTGGCTTTATATCCAATGTAAGGATTCAATGCAGTTACAATACCGATGCTGTTCATGACTAAATTTTTACAAACATCTCTGTTGGCAGTGATTCCATCAATACATTTTGTTCTCAAAGTATCCATCGCTCTTTGCAAATAGATCATTGATTCAACGATCGAGGCACAAAGTACGGGCTCCATTACATTCAATTGTAATTGTCCTGCTTCTGCCGCAAAAGTTACCGTTAAATCGTTACCGATCACTTTAAAACAAACCTGGTTTACCACTTCTGGAATAACAGGATTTACTTTTCCTGGCATAATGGATGAACCTGGTTGCATGGCAGGAAGATTAATTTCATTGATACCTGTTCTAGGTCCGGAAGAAAGCAATCTTAGATCGTTACAGATTTTAGAAAGTTTCACTGCCAAACGTTTAAGCGCTGACGAGTAAATTAAATAAGAACCTGTATCTGGCGTAGCTTCTACTAAGTTTGGAGCAGATACAAAAGCTTCTCCGGTAAGTTTAGCCAACTTGTCTGCACAAAGAATAGCGTATCCCTTCGGCGCATTAATTCCTGTTCCGATCGCAGTACCACCCATATTGATTTCTAAGAATAAATTAGAAATATTATTTAGAAGCGTAATCTCTTCATCTAAATTGGCAGCAAAGGCTCCAAACTCCTGACCCAAAGTCATTGGAACTGCATCTTGTAATTGCGTACGTCCCATTTTAATGACATCACTAAACTCTTCTCCTTTTTTTCTGAATGAACTATTCAGTTCAGCTAAATGTTTCACCAAAATCTGATTCATTCTGATTACCGTAAGTCGAACGGTGGTTGGATACACATCGTTAGTTGACTGCGAAAGATTCAAATGATCGTTCGGATAACAATGTTGGTAATCGCCTTTTTCGTAGCCCATTATTTCTAAAGCACGATTGGCAATTACTTCATTGGCATTCATGTTCACGGACGTTCCTGCGCCACCTTGGATCATATCTACTGGAAATTGATCGTGGAATTGACCATCGATAATTTCCTGACAAGCCTGCGAAATTGCAGCCGTCATCTTATCATCTAAAAGACCCAGTTCATGATTGGTTTGCGCAGCGGCCAGTTTTACATAAGCGATCGCTTTTACAAACTCTGGATACTCTCCCATTTTGTTACCGGTGATGTAGAAATTGTCTACCGCTCTTTGGGTTTGAACTCCATAATAAGCGTCTTTAGGAACTTGTAATTCTCCTAGTAAGTCGGATTCTAATCTATAATTTTTCATAATAATTGATTTTGAAATATTAATATTTATTTATTTTTAATTTTTATTGATGCTTAAATTTAATGTGCCAGTTTTTTCGGCGTTTTAAACATCTAATGATTTCTATTTGCTTTTTTTAGAAGGCTTTAATTCTGTACATCACTCCTAAACTAACTCTATCAGTTTTATAATCGTGTAGAGAAGGGATTGCTTCCGTATACACATATTTTCGACCGATGTAGGCTAAGAAAATACGTAAGTCCTGATCTTTAAAGGGTAGATATTCAACTCCACCCATGTAACCGTAGGCTTTTCGGAAATCATCATCGTAATTCTCTACGTTTTCCACAGAGGTGGTTTCATACATTCCTTTGGCGAAAATATTCCATTCCGGTTTTGGCTGAAATTCTGCTTTCAAAATCACCGTATTATAAGTAACGTCTTGAAATACTTTCTGATTGTTGAGCGCCAACCAATCGGCTCCATCTTTTGTAGCGATTCCCAGTCGGTCTATCTTTTCATCAGCATTCATATAATCTAAAGTTAACTGAAACTGCTTCAGATTATATTTGGTACCCATGGTAATCATCGAAGAATAATTATTTTCAGCTTCTGTCTGAATACCGTACGCCCATCGGGTCTGAAAACGCTTGTCGAGAAAACTACCATTCCAGTTGACGATATAAGCAAGCGGATTGTGAGACTGTTCAATTCCCTGCGCTGATAAATCACCGTAAATATCTTCTAAATAGGAGTTTCTGCTATTGGTGATTTGAAACTGAAATTCTTGATCCTTAATGGGCGTATAAATAATTGCTCCTCCCATCATACTGTTGTCCATTGCGCTAATAAAATCAGCATATTCGTGAACATTGATGGCATTCTGATCAAATTCAAATCCGCCCCAAGCTTGACGTTGCTTCCCAGTGATAATGCTAAATTTATCATTGAATTTATAACCTACGTACATATAGTCAGTGGCTTTACCGATATTATCTAAAGACTGTGGATTGGTAGATCTATTCAACCTTTGTCTGAATCTATAAAATATTTTATCTGTAAGATTACCTTTAATTTCTAATCGAAATTGTCTTGCTTTAAAGGCCATATCTGCTTTTCCATCGTCCTCTGTTATGACGTCAAAACTGGACTGTATATGGAAATAAATATTGAGTTGGTCGTTATGTCTTTCCAGAAAACTAATTTTACTGTCAGCCTCCGTGCTGGTGGGATTATCCTGTGCATAGACGCCCAGAGAGAATAAAGATGCAAGGGCGACTGTTATATATTTTTTCATGATGTTTATCTTTTAATGTTTACATAAAACTGATGATGAGATATCCTACGGCGATGGCAACTATGGTAGATACAAATCCTGGAATCTGGAAAGAGTGATTGATCACATACTTACCAATTCTGGTGGTACCGGTCCGGTCGAAGTTAATTGCGGCGACTACGGTAGGATAATTGGGAAGGAAGAAGTAACCGTTCACGGCGGGGAACATTGCCAATAAAGCCAATGGAGGAATTCCTAAAGCCAATCCCAGTGGATAAAGCGTACGAACCGTTGCAGCCTGGCTGAACAAGAGGATCGACATTACAAATAGGGCAAAGGCAAATAAGAAAGGATAAGAAGTAACTACGCTTTGAATGTGCTCTTTGAAAAATGCGAGGTTACCATTAAAGAACGTATCTCCCATCCAGGCAATCCCGAAAATTGCGATTACTGCCTGCATTCCTGCGATAAATATACTGCCGTTTACTGCTTTGGTGACATCAGCTTTAGCGAATATCAGAATTAATCCAGCGGTAGACATCATCACGATCTGAATGATCTGCGCCATGGTTACTTTCACTATTTCGCCATCAATAAGAAACGAAGGACGTAAACTTGAGATTGAACCAAATAAGACTACAGAAAAAACACCCATTAAAAAAAGTACTACAGCGATAAGCGGACGCGCGTTGCTTCCTTTTTCATCAGAAACCACTGAGTGATCTTTCGTTTCGATTAAACCTTCTTGAAGTCTTTTAAGATAGATCGGATCTTTCTCCAGATCAACTCCTACAAAACTCACTGCAAAAGCTCCCGCGAGAACTCCTATGATTGTTGCTGGTACACAGACCATCAAAATGTCAATCATTTCAATTCCTTGTCCACCTAATAAACTTGTACTTAATAAAGCTGCGGTTGCTGCTGAAATAGGACTTGCTGTAATCGCTTGCTGAGAGGCAATCACTGAGATACTCATCGGGCGCTCTGGACGAACTTTACTGTCTGTTGCAATCTCCGAAATAATCGGTAGTAAAGAGTATGCGATGTGTCCGGTACCTGCTAGAAAGGTAAATACATAACATACAATCGGACCTAGGAAAGTAATTGATTCCGGGTTTTTCCGAAGAATTTTTTCAGCGACCTTGACCAGATAATCTAATCCACCCGCTGACTGGAGTGCTGAAGCCGCAGTAATCACTGCAACAATCATTAACATGACTTCGATGGGAGCTTCTCCAGGTGGAACGTTAAATACAAATACCAGAATGGCCATTCCGATCATTCCGAATATTCCTAAACCGATTCCGCCAACTTTGGCTCCTACAAATATAGCGGCTAACACTACTATAAGTTGTAAATATACTGCGTATTCCATGTGCTTGTTTTTATTTATGTAAAGGTGCGATGGAATAAATCTGATTCAAATTTTTAGGCTATGAACTAAATTTCAGTCGATTGTTAGTTTAGTCACAGAGCGGTGTTAACATTTCTTTTGTTGACTTATCTCACCTCATTCTTTTAAAATTATTATTTTAATCAGCGTATATTGCTCCCTTATTAAAATACGATGATTGTACCCGAAGCCTATTTAGAAAATCCTATTTTTGATCACTTATCCGATCGCGAAAAGGCGGTTCTGAATTCGAATGCCTCGTTAATGCAATTTGATCAGGAAGAAATGTTTATTAAAAATGAAAGCTTATTGTTTTCAGTATTTTATATTTACAAAGGAGAGGTGAAAATTAAAGACGATAAGTGTCGCCTCATCGATCTATATGGAGAGACCGATTTTATAGGATTGCGTTATTTGTTTAATGATGATCCGGTTTTTTTCTCCGCCTATGGAGTGAAAGGCACTCAGGTTATTCAGTTCGAGAAAAATGTTTTTAAGAAATTTGTCACTACCAATTCAAAATTCTTGGTCGATGTTTATAATGAGTCCTGTAATAATATAACTGCACTCACGAGAAATCTTTTGAGTTACAAAGCCCACAAGATCAATGGTGCGCTCGCAGATTTCCTGTTGCATTACAATGAAAGAGGGTGCCTTCTGTTTTTGAAACAGAAAGAAATCAGCGAAGTTTTAGGATATTCAAGGGAAAATGTGAATAAATGTCTGAATGAATTTACGTCGGACGGATACATTAAATACACCGACGAACGCATAGAAATTGTTAATGCTGAAGGTTTGAAATCGATCCGGAAATTTGGATAGTTTTAATTAAACATCTTTTATAAAGTCCTCATATTCATAAAAGACTCTTTCAAACCCGTCCATTTTTTCTATAAAAAACTCGAAGATTTCTTGCCACGTATTTTTATTATAAATAGAAACATTTTCTTTGGTGATCCAAAATCGGGAAATGACTTTTCCGTTTTCTAAAGTGTAAAATTCATCCTTCTGAATTTCACCTAACTCTTCTTCTAAAATAGATTCCAGCGACCACATCTTCTCGAAATATGCATTGCGGAAAATCTCATCGTTGATTTCTATATCTAAAGAAACTTCCGCTTTTTTAGCATCAGCATTAAATTTAAAGGAGAAATCTTTAATCTTGGTATTGTACAAAATCCACTTTCTGGGAAAACTTTTCCCAAAGGCGATCCAGAATTCTTTTCTTAATTTTTGTGCTTCTTCTTTGCTAAACATTCCACTGAATTTATGACCTGCGAACTTACTTAAAATATCACATTATAAACAATGCACTGCGCAATTTTTAAGACAAACTGTTTTGCACCTATTTTTCTACCTAAATAAATATTTTCAGTTCTTTCTATTTAAATAAATAATATGCGTGAATTCGTGGCAAAGTTTGTTGTGTTTAAAACCCTACTTCTCTATCTTATGAAAACTTTTACTTAATTTTACATCATGCTTTCTAAAAAATCTCAGTATGCACTCAGAGCGCTTTCCTTTCTCGTGCAGAAAAAGGATCAAGGACCTGTTTTGATTTCAGATATTGCCACTGAGAAAAAAATTCCGATCAAATTTTTAGAAAATATTCTTTTGGAACTGAAAAAAGCCGAAATCCTGGATAGCAAAAAAGGAAAAGGTGGCGGCTATTTTTTTAACGCCGATCCGAGTCAGGTTACACTTGCAACAATTATTCGTTTGGTGAATGGCCCGATTGCAATGATTACGTGTGTGAGTCTTAATTTTCACGAACAATGTCTTAATTGCAACCATGAACACTGTGGATTGCATGATGTTCTGATCGAAGTTCGTGATGCTTCTTTAGCGATTTTAGAAAAGAAAACTTTGCTGGATATTGCAGATTAAACCACTCGCTTTTTATTTGATTTATTAGTCCACTAATTTGGTAGGGTAATAAATTTATTGCAAATTTGCTGACATTAAATAACGAATTAATGTTCTCAACACCCGAAATTCAGCACATAGAAAGCCTCTCTCTCGAGCAAAGTCTTTTTAAAATATGCGAGATGATTCCAGACGGAATTGTCTTTTCAACTTCTTTAGGCCAGGAAGATCAAATCATTACCGATGTTATTTTTAAAAATAAATTACCCATAAAAGTTTTTACGCTTGATACGGGAAGATTATTTTATGAACATTACGACCTTCTTTCCAACAACAATTCCAAATACAAAATCAAAACGGAAGTCTATTTTCCGGAAGTTGAAGATGTTGAAAAGTTTGTCAATGAAAAAGGAATTAACGGCTTTTTTCATTCTGTAGAAAATAGAAAAGAATGTTGCTACATCAGAAAAGTTAAACCACTCAACCGTGCTTTGGAAGGAGCAAAAGTTTGGATTACTGGTTTGAGAAGTGAACAATCAGAAAACCGACATTCTTTAAAAATGCTGGACTGGGACGAAACCAGACAACTCTATAAATTCAATCCACTACTCCATTGGACTTACGATGAGGTTTTAAAATACATTGACGAACATCAAATTATGGATCTACCACTTCATAAAAAAGGCTTCATCAGTGTTGGTTGCAAACCTTGTACAAGAGCAATTGAACCCGGAGAAAATCCGCGCGCCGGAAGATGGTGGTGGGAAGAATCTCAGAAAGAATGCGGTCTGCATTCAGAAAAATAAAAATTCTAAAACACAATTATGTCAAAATATCATTTAAATGATCTCGAGCAATTAGAAGCGGAAAGCATTTATATCATGCGGGAAGTTGCGGCTCAATTTGAAAAACCTGCGCTATTATTCAGCGGAGGAAAAGATTCGATTACGCTGGTTCATTTGGCGATGAAAGCTTTTGCTCCGATGAAAATTCCGTTTCCATTGGTTCATATCGATACCGGTCATAATTTCCCCGAAGCACTGGCTTACCGAGATTTCTTTGCCAATGAGATTGGTGCAGAATTAATTGTCAGAAAAGTGGAAGACACGATTCACAAACAAAAACTGACCGAACCGAAAGGAAAGTTCGCTTCCCGAAACTGGTTGCAAACGCACACTTTATTAGAAACAATTGAAGAATTTCAATTCGATGCGTGTATTGGTGGAGCCAGACGTGATGAAGAAAAAGCCCGAGCCAAAGAACGGTTTTTCTCTGTTCGGGATGATTTCGGTCAATGGGATCCAAAACTGCAAAGACCGGAATTATGGAAAATTTACAACGGACGAATCAACAAAGGTGAAAATGTTCGCGTCTTTCCTATTTCGAACTGGACCGAACTTGATGTATGGAATTACATTAAAAAAGAAAAAATTCAATTGCCTTCTATTTACTTTTCTCACGAAAGAGAAGTTTTGGAATATGAAGGTCAGTTGATCGCGGTTTCAGATTTCATTCAAATTGATGACAACGATGTTATTTCTACGAAAACTGTTCGATATAGAACTGTCGGCGATATGACCTGTACGGCAGCCGTAGAAAGCAATGCAACAACTTTAGATGCAGTTGTTCAGGAAATTACCGCCTCCAGAATTTCGGAAAGAGGAGAAACCAGAATTGATGACAAAGTAACCGAAGCCGCCATGGAAGACCGAAAAAAAGGAGGATACTTTTAATGAGTAATCGGTAATGAATAATGAGCAACTGGTGGCGCGGAACGCAATTATTGCTCATTGCCGATTACCCATTACCAATAAATAAAAAAAACATGGATATATTAAGATTAATGACCGCAGGAAGCGTTGATGATGGTAAAAGTACTTTAATCGGTCGGCTATTATATGACAGCAAAAGTATTCTCGTGGATCAACTGGAAGCCTTGGAAAAACAGTCTAAAAATAAAAACTCCGACGGAATTGATTTGGCGATTCTCACCGATGGTTTGCGCGCCGAACGCGAACAGGGAATTACCATTGATGTGGCGTACCGATATTTCTCGACGCCAAACCGTAAATTTATTATTGCAGATGCTCCGGGACACGTTCAATACACGCGTAATATGATTACAGGTGCGTCAAATTCTGATTTGATGATCATCCTGATCGATGCCCGACAAGGCGTTATTGAGCAAACCAGACGTCACAGTATTATCGCTTCTTTGTTGAAAATAAAACACGTTGTGATCGCTGTGAACAAAATGGATCTGGCGAATTACTCGGAAGAAGTTTTTGAAAATATTAAAACTGATTATCTGCAAATTGCCCAGAAATTAAACCTCAGCAATATTCAGTTTTTCCCGATCTCGGCTTTGGATGGCGATAATATTGTAGATCGTTCTACGAAAATGCCTTGGTTTCAAGAAAGTTCTTTGTTAGAATATTTAGAGCAAGTCGAAATTAATAAAGAAATCAATCTGGAAGATACACGCTTTCAGGTACAATTTGTTATCCGTCCTCAAACAGAAGAACTCCACGATTATCGAGGTTATGCGGGAGAAATCGTAAGCGGCGTTTATAAAAAAGGTGACCGGATCAAAGTCCTTCCACAAAATATTGAAACCACTATTTCCAAAGTTGAAACAGGTGGAAAAGAAGTCGACGAGGTTTTTGCACCTCAACCCGCGGTAATTCATATTGAAGATGACATCGATATTTCGCGTGGTGATTATTTTGTAAAGGTGGATCAAATTCCGACTGTGGCTAATGAATTCCAAGCATTAGTTTGCTGGATGGATCATAAGGAATTAGTTCCCGGAAATAAATATTTTCTTCAGCACCGAAGTAAGTTGATTAGAACTATTGTCAAAGAAATCGATTATCAATTAGATGTTAATTCATTAGAGAAAACTCCTACTGATTCGGTAAAATTGAATGAAGTGGTTAAAGTTACTTTAAAAACTGCGAGTCCTTTAGTATTTGATTCTTTTGAGAAAAACAAAGGAACAGGAAGTGCGATTTTAATTGATGAAACCAGCAATTCTACTGTTGGTGCCGTAATGATTCTATAATTCATGAGCGAAATTCAACCTAATAATATGCATCCGCTATTCCTAAATTTGGAACGGATTCCCGTATTATTGGTTGGACATGATGAATTGATTTTCAGAGCAGTAAAGCAAATCTGCCGAAATTCCATCAATTGCAAAATCAAAATTTTTGATGAAAACATTTCAGAAGAATTAATTGAATTTTCTTCGGACAAAGCCAACATCATGCTTTTCCATCGGAAAATGGGAGAAGATGATCCACAGGATTTTGGCTTATTAATTATTTCTACTGAAGATCACGAATACGAAGAACATCTTCTTCAACTTTCTCATAATAAAAACATCCTAATCAATGTTATCGGGAAACCACAGATCAGTGATTTCTCTTTGGTTTCGGTCATTAAAAAAGAAAATATAAAACTGGGAATTTCTTCCAATGATTATTCACCAGAAGTTCAGGAAAGAATTAATAGAATTATCGAACACAGCATTCCATCTGACCTCGAAGAGTTTATTGTAAAGTTGAAATTCGCCTACAAAAACCCTTTAATGAACCGGGAAGATGAATTGAAATCGCTCGATGCGATCACGGCTAATTATCTTGATCAAAAACAAAAACATCCACTCGCAGATTCTGAATTCGAAAATTTAGAGAAAATCACGAAAGCAGTTCGCCGTCGTTCTAATATCTATCTGGGAATTATCGGCGTGCTGGTTTTAATCGGCGTTCTTTCTTATCTTGTTTTTGAATTTCAATTATTACCAGATATCAACCAATTTCTAAATGCGGACAACCATATTTTCTATAAAATGCTGGCGGTTGGTTTCATCGCAGAATTGGTGGTTGGAAGCACGGGAATGGGTTACGGAATTATTTGCACCACGATTCTTTTAATGCTGAATATTGCACCTCCTATCATTAGTGCAAGTATTCACTCGGCAGAAACATTTACCTCTGCAGCGGGAAGTATCAGTCATTTCAGGCTGAAGAATGTGAATATGAAGTTGGTAAAAGCCTTGGCAATTCCAGCAATTATTGGAGCGGTTATCGGCGCATTATCACTCACCTATTTTGGACAACATTATGCGCATATTGTAAAACCAATTATTTCCTGCTACACTTTATATCTCGGAATTAATATTTTACGAAACGCTTTTAAAAATAATAGAAAGAAAAAACGAATTCAGAAATCTGGTCGAAGTATTAAAGTCTTAGGATTATTTGGTGGATTTGTTGATTCATTTAGCGGCGGTGGTTGGGGACCAATTGTTACCGGAACCTTATTAAAAGATGGACGAACACCAAGATATGTGATTGGGAGTTCTACCCTATCCAAATTTATTTTGACGATTACCAGTGCGATTACTTTTGTTATAACAATTGGTATTCAGCATTGGAATATTGTCCTCGGACTTTTGATTGGCGGAATTGTAACGGCACCATTCGCAGCGATGCTTACAAGCAAAATACCGATTAAGAAAATGTTTGTGGTAATTGGTATTCTTATTATTACTTTGAGTATGATTTCGATTGTAAAATCATTGACTTAACAACATGTATTTTTAAACCACATAAGTCACAAAAGTTTTTGATGAGTGAAGTTGAAAATGATACTGCTGAAAAGTACACAAAATATTCGTTTAAAATTTTGAACCACAAAAGTCACAAAAGTTTCTATTGATTGAAGTTTAAAATAATACTGCTGAAAAGCTCACAAAATATCGAACGAAAAAAAAACCTTCCATTACAGAAGGTTTTTAAATATATTTTGCAACAATTGAACTTGTTACCAATTTCGTGGATTACCATTTAAATAAATAAAGGACTCTTTTAAATTGATTTAATGCTGATAAGAAATACTATCCGACGGTTTCCCTCTGTTGTATTTTTTAATATAAATCAACTTCCCTTTTTCATTATAATGTTTCCAATCTCCAGCATAAAACCAATGTATATAATCATCGGTAATTTCAGTTTTAGATTGACCTTTTATTTTCACTTTTCCATTAGTATGGAAAATTTTTGTTTTGATTAAATCTTTTCGATAAGCGTCTTTTTGAAATTGTACTCCATTAATGGTAGTTTTCCAGACGCCTACTTTTATCCCTTTTCTATATTTTCCTTTAGAAACATAATTTCCTTGTTCCGTGGAATTAGATTCTACCCATTTACCCTCTCTTTTTTGAATCTTGTCTTCCTTTACATATTGATTAATTTTGACTGGAGCGCAAGACACAAGTGAGATTGTTAATGATAAAAGAAAATACTTGAGATTCATACATTTAAATAACTCCTAAGTCCTTTCCTACTTTTTCAAACGCTGCAATCGCTTTGTCTAAGTGCTCTCTGGTGTGAGACGCAGAAAGTTGAACTCTGATTCTGGCTTTCCCTTTTGGTACCACCGGAAAGAAAAATCCGATCACGTAAATTCCTTCTTCCATTAAATGTTCTGCCATTTTTTGAGCTAAAGGGGCATCGTATAACATTACTGGAACAATCGCTGCTTCGCCGTCAGGAATGTCAAAACCTTTGGCTTTCATTTCTTTTCTGAAGTATTCTGCATTTTCCATTACCTGATCTCTCAAACTGGTGTCGTCAGAAATCATATCTAAAACTTTTATTGCAGCACCAACGATTCCGGGAGCCAAAGAATTCGAGAATAAATAAGGTCTTGAACGCTGTCTCAACATATCGATGATCTCTTTTTTACCAGAAGTAAATCCACCCAACGCGCCGCCTAAAGCTTTTCCTAAAGTAGAAGTAATGATATCTACTCTACCCATTACATCATTAGCTTCGTGAGTTCCACGGCCGGTTTTACCAATAAATCCGGTTGCGTGCGAATCATCAACCATTACCAAACAGTCGTATTTATCCGCCAAATCGCAAAGCCCTTTTAAATCTGCTACAATTCCGTCCATAGAGAAAACACCATCTGTTACGATGATTTTAAAACGGTGGTCTTTTTTGGAAGCCTCGATAAGCTGCTCTTCCAAATCTGCCATGTTATTATTCTTGTAACGGTATCTGGCTGCTTTACACAAACGAACACCATCAATAATCGAAGCGTGGTTTAATTCATCAGAAATAATTGCATCCTGATCAGTGAATAAAGGTTCGAAAACTCCACCATTTGCGTCAAAACATGCAGCATATAAAATCGTGTCTTCTAAACCTAGAAAACCAGAGATTTTTGCTTCTAATTCTTTATGAATGTCCTGAGTTCCACAAATGAAACGTACCGAAGACATTCCGTAGCCGTGGCTTTCGATCATGTCCTGAGAAGCTTTCATCACTTCTTTATTATTCGACAATCCCAAATAGTTATTGGCGCAAAAATTTAAGAGTGTTTTTCCGTTGGCTTCAATCACTGCAGATTGCTGTGAAGTGATGATTCGCTCGTTTTTGAACAAGCCGTCATTTTTAATATTTTGAAGTTCGCTCTGTAAATTTTCCAGATAATTTTTAGAAATCATATTTAATTATTTTGAATCGCTAAAATACGAAAAAAAGCACTCTTTGAAGTGCTTTTCTAATATTGATATTGTTAACATAAGGTTAAACTTAAGTTGATTATTGTTTTATAAATTTCAAATTTTTATCAGCAATTTTTAATAGATAAATTCCTTTCGGAAGTGCGCTCACACTCACTGAATATTTTGAAGAAAGCGTTCCTGACTTTACTAATTTACCATCAACACTAAAAATCTTATAAGCTTCTTCTTTAGTAATTCCAGCTACAGACAGTTGGTCTTTCACAGGATTCGGATAGATTCTAATTTCCGCAGTTGAAACGTCATTAACTGCTAAGATTCCGGTATCTTTCGTGACCGTTGAATTTTTGGTAATGATTTGATTTTCATAATTAAACTGTACTGAAGATACATTGAAAGTGAGCGCTTCGGCAAAATTTTGATTGTTTGAATTATTATTTAAAACCAGATAAGCAACTTCACCCGCAGTTCCGGTTACTTTAATAGGCAAAGGCATTTCAAAGAAACTGACCGATGAATTACTTTGCGTTTGACCTACTTTAAAACGGATAACTTTATCTGGTGTTTGATTCCATTTAATTTGATAAGTCGGATATCCCTGACCGTAAATCCAATCGTTGAAAAATTCGGTAAAATCTGTTCCTGTAGATTGTATTAATGAAGTCTTTAAATCATCTGTTCTCACATAATTATAAGCTAGATTTGGACGGGCATGATAATCTTTTAAAGCTTGATAAAAAACGGCATCTCCTAAAATCCATTTCATCATTCTTAAAACGTATCCACCTTTTGCATAACTTAAACGTCCACTAAAAACAACATTGTTATTTCCTAAATTAGCATCAGCAACATATACGCTGCCGCCCGTGGAATCTGTAATGTAATTCATTTCTGACAAAAGATAACTCATAAACTGACTGTTGCTCATCAATAACTTTTCATTGGCAAGATGTTGACCGTAGGTTGCAAATCCTTCATTAAGCCAAATGTCATTCCAGGCGCCACAAGTTATTTTATCACCAAACCATTGATGGGCCAATTCATGCGCAATCAGACTTTTACCAAAAGAACCCATTGATGACATGGTCGCATGTTCCATACCGCCGCCCCAGCCAAACTGCATGTGTCCGTATTTTTCGTTTCTGTAAGGATAAGGACCGAAATAATCTTCGAATACCGTCATGATATTTTTGGTCCAGTTAATATTAGCCATCGTTGTGCTATTCGCTGCGGTAGAAGGATAAACGTAATTCACAAAGGGAAAAGGCGGACTTCCCATGGTATCATTAAATTTGGTGTAATTGGTAATTCCAAGTGCAATCAAATAAGCCGGAATAGGATAATTGGTTTGCCAGAAAGTCAGCTTTTTATTTCCTGGTAAAGTTGTTTCAGAAAATAATTTCCCGTTAGAAGCGACATTGTATTGAGAAGGTGTTGTGATTTTAATATCCACTTTTTCTATTTTGTCATTCATACTTTGCTTAGTGGGAAACCATTCCTGAGCACCATAAGGTTCCGAAAGCGTGTAAAGTACTGGTGTTCCATTTTGGGTAGAAGTAGTAAATGCATCGCCGGCACTTCCAGAAATATCAGGAGATCCAGAATATTTAATCGATAAAGAATCAATAGTAGAAGCAATTAGCGCAGTTGGGAAATCAATTTTTATTTCCTTGGTTGGCAACTGCGTAAACGTAAGATTGGTGCCGTGGTATTTTACTTCAGAAACCGTCAAGACATTAGAGAAATCGAAATAGATACTCGATATATTTTGGTTCGGAACGAAATGGCTTGTCACCGTTCCGCTTACAAAAAATTGCGCTGGATCTAAGTCTAAATCTAAACGTTGGTATTTTAAATCATAATTCAAAGTGTTTGGATTCACATTGTAATTAATCATTTTAGCATATCGTTGAGATTCATTACGAATCATACTCTTTCTTTCTGCTTCTTCGTTTTGAGCGAAAACATGTGCAAAAGATAATATTAAAGCAAGTGTATAAAAATGTTTCATTTCTTCAATTATTAGTGCATAAAGATAAAAAAAACCTTTCAATAATTATTAAAAGGTTAATTTATTTATGAAATAAAGATTTATAGATTCAAGGTCGGCTCCAGGATTTGTTCCATTTTGCTTTTCACTTGATCTACAGAACCTGCATAATTATTAATAAGCAATGAGAAAACCAAGGTTTTACCAGAATTCGTTTTCATATAACCAGCCAAGGTTTTTACTTTATTTAAAGTTCCTGTCTTTGCAAATATCTGTCCGTTTCCAGCATCGTAAAACATTCTTTTTAATGTTCCTGTTTGTCCACCAATTGGTAAACTTTCCTGAAAAGTTTTGTAATATTTTTCATTCATTAGATTCGCTAAAAATTTTACTTGAGAAATCGGTGTTACCACATTACTTCTGGAAAGACCGCTTCCGTCATAATAGTTTAAACCTTCAGTCTCAAAACCAACTGATTTTAAATGGTTGTTTACTACTTTTCTACCAGATTCTAATGTTTGATCACCTAACTTCTGAAATCCAACCATTCTCAAAGTCGCTTCTGCTAAAGCATTATCGCTGTGTTGATTGGTATACATGATGATTTCTGCTAAAGTCGGCGATTGATAATTGGTGATCACTTCTCTTCTTTCAGGATTAGGATCTGTTACTCTCGTTACCACTTTTCCAATTACGGGCAGACCACTTTTTAACATCGTAGCTCTTAAGTTATTGGCTAAATAAGCGGGAGCATCCGGCATTTTTGTAGTCAAATATGCGCCCTCAAATTTATCTGCGTAAACCATCTGTCCAATGTATGGAGAGATGTAGTAGAAGTTTTTATTTTCAGAAAACGGATTTGATTTCTTAGCTATCAGCTTTTCATTTTCAGGGTTAATTTCATGAGTTGTTCCAACAGGCAAATAGTAATTTCCGTTTTCTAACCAGACGATACTTTCCGGTAAAAGCTGAGTTTTATTTACTTTAAAAACAGCAGTTTGGATGATGATATCACCATTAATTTTGGTAATTCCTTTGTCTTTTGTTGCTGCAATAAAATCAGAAATAATTGTTCTATAAGAATTTGCTCCTGCTTTATTGGTACCTAATGATGGATCACCACTACCGACGATGTATAAATTTCCGTTAAGCACTCCGTCTTCAATCGCTCCGGAATATTCTAACTGCGTCATCCACCTGAAGTTTTCCCCTAAAAGATTCATAGCCGTTTCTGTAGTCAACAATTTCGTTGTAGAAGCAGGAATCAAGGAAGCGTTTTCATTATAAGAACTGATCACTTTTTTGGTTTTGGGATCATAAACGACAAAACCCCAGTTTGCATTTCGCAAAACAGGATCATTCATCATTGAATTCAATTTGATGTCTACGAGTTCTTTTGCACTTAAAAGCTTTTCAGAGCTTTCTTTTGATATACTGGAATTTTGGCTTTCGAAGGATTGAGGATAATTGGAAGAAGTGAAAGTTCCCTGCGCAAATACAAATGAGGACACTGCAATTGCAGAAGAAACTAAGATTTTTTTGATGTTAATCATTTAATTTTATTATTTGATTATCGATTTAATGTTAAGCTAAAGCAAGAAGATCCTGCACAAAACATCTTTTAAACGTTCAAAAATATAAAATATTGTTGGAAGACAGTCCCTTACCTACTATAAAAACGTGGTAATAACTGTTAAACTTTGTTAAAAGTCAACGAATATCACCTTTTTGATGGAATTGTACGCCGTAATCTCGTCAAACTCTGCTAAACTTTTGGCTACCAAACCTTTATATTCAGAATACTTTTTTCCTTTTGGTAATTTCAATAAAAGCTGATATTGATACATCAAATTCAGTTTCCCAATTGGAGATTTCTCAGGACCTAAAATACATTCTTCCGGTAAATATTTACGAAGAACAGAACCTAAAAATTGGGAGGCGCGATTGACCTTATCTTCCCGACGATGCTTTAATTCAATCATAATTAATTTGACAAAAGGCGGATACAAAAACTTCTTCCTTTCCGTCAATAAATGTTCATAAATCATCGGCGTATCATTATCTTTCAACAATTGAAAAATAGAATGCTGCGGATTATAAGTTTGAATTAAAACCTTACCATTTCCAGACAGTCTACCAGCTCTTCCTGAAACCTGGGTGATCAATTGAAACGCTCTTTCTTCCGCCCGAAAATCCTGTACATATAATAAGGAGTCGGCTTTGGGAATTGCCACCAATTCAATATTGTCAAAATCCAATCCTTTGGAAATCATCTGAGTACCAACAATAACATCTGTTTCGCCTTCTTCTATTTTCTCGTATAATTTCTCGTACGCAAATTTTTTGCGCATTGAATCAACATCCATTCGATCAACTTCTGAGTCAGGAAATATCTTCGAAACTTCTTCATGAATCTGTTCTACCCCAACTCCTCTCACATTCAATTTCTCAGAATGGCATTTCGGACAGGTTTTCGGTTTGCCGGCTTTTTGTCCACAATAATGACATTTCATTTCATTATTGTATTTGTGATAGGTCATGACCACATCGCAATTCGAACAGTAATTGACGTAACCACAGGTTTCACATTCGACTACATTTGCATAACCACGACGGTTGTGAAGAATCATGGTTTGTTTATGCTGATCAATTTCTTTTCTTATTTCGTCAATTAAATGCAAAGAAAAACTACCAACTAATTTTTTAGAGTCCTGAGCTTCTTTAAAATTAATGAGTTCAAACTCCGGAATTTTCACATTTCCAAAACGTTCACCTAAGAAAACATATTTCAGTTTTTCCTTTTTTGCTGCGTAATAGGATTCTACAGACGGTGTCGCAGAACCCAGAATAACATTGGCTTTATAGAATTTAGCTAAGACTTGCGCCGCATCTTTAGCATTAAAAAATGGAGAAGTTTCCCGTGGCTTGTAACTGGAATCGTGTTCTTCGTCAACGACGATCAAACCTAAATTTTCATAAGGTAAAAACAAGGCATTCCGTGTTCCAATGAGGATTTTAATATCATTATTTTTAATTCTTCGCCAGACTTCTACCTTTTCGAAATCGGTTAATTTTTGATGATAAAAGCCTAATTGTTTACCATATTTTTTTTCTAAACGCTGCACAATCTGTTTCGTTATCGCTATCTCTGGAAGCAAGAATAAAACGTTTTTTCCCTCAGCTACCGTCTCTTCAATTTTCTCTAAATAAACATGGGTTTTTCCTGAAGACGTAACGCCGTGAAGCAAAACATTTTTTTCTTCTTCGAAAGCTTGATCAATTTCTGTTTTTGCCTGAAGTTGAATATCACTCAGTTTTTCTAATTCTTCAGTTTCGCCTTCGTACATGTCCAGTCGATCTTTTTGAAGATAATATTCCAAAACCAAATCTTTTTCCATTAAAGATTTTAATTGTGCCTGAGCATAATTTCCTTCATGAAAAACATCTGATTTTTTGATTAATTTTTCAGGATGTTCGGTTTGTTTTTCTAATAATAAAAGAAATAATTCCTGTTGTTTGGGTGACCGTTTTAGTGATAATAGAATTTCCGGTAAATGAGCATTTTTAATGGTTTCATCGTTGATCTTCAAATAAGCAACTTCCTTTGCTTTGTATTTTTCAGCAACTTTCTCATCAATTTCGATGTATTGTAGATCGATTAGTGACTTGATGGTTTTTACGATATCTTTTTTAGCAATAAAAGCTTCAATCTCGGTTAAATTAATAAGTTGTCGAACTTCTAGGGCCTGTATCAAATACATTTCATTGACATCTAAATTCTCGAAATCAACAACAACATTCGGCTTTAATTTTAAGTATGTTTCACTTTCCAGTTTTAAAGAACCGGGAAATGAAAATCGATAAATCTCACCAATATTACAGAGATAATAGTCTGAAAGCCAATTCCAGAATTGAATCTGCTCCTTGGGTAAAATCGGAAAATCATCTAAAATATTGATGATCTCTTTCGGTACAAAAGTTTCTGGTTCCTCATCATGAAGATCAAACACAATCCCTGTATAAATTTTTTTTCCACCAAAAGCCACCAAAACGCGCATTCCAACTTGAATGGACGACGAAATTTCAACCGGAACTTTATAGGTAAAAGTTCCTTTTAAATTTAAGGGGAGAATGACTTGGGCGAAAGTTGATGTGATGATGCGGTGATTTGGTGATGTGATGATTTCCTACAATTCTGTTTACAAATTTAGAAATAAATTTTGGCTAAAGACAATGGACTATATTTTATAGGAAAAGGATTGGAGAAAATTCCAATCCTTTTTTATTATTTTGCATTGGAATGAATTCCAACGCTGCAATATCGGTCGTTCCAACGGAACTTTGGATTTATTTCCCTCTTCTTCTATCCAATTCTTTTTGAATCAAACCTAATTCTCTACCCGTTTGTCCGGCAACGGAGGTGTTTTCCTGCGCTCTTCTCGTTAAATAGGGAACCACATCTTTCACTGGTCCGTACGGAAGATATTTGCAAACGTTGTATTTTTCAGCGCCTAAATAATAAGTAATATTATCGCTCATTCCGTACAATTGTCCGAAATGTATTTGACAGTGATCATGCGGTAATCCCATTGCTTTCATTTTATCCATCACGAGTTCTGTTGATTTCTCGTTGTGTGTTCCAAAAAATCCAGAAACTTTGTCCAGATTGTTTAAAACAAAATCGATCGCTGCATTATAATTATCATCAGATGCTTGTTTGGTTGGCTGAATTGGATCGGGATATTTCATCGCTAAAGCTCTTGCTCTCTCTTTTTCCATGTAAGCACCACGCACAAATTTGTAGCCCAGGAAATAATTTTTCTGTTTGGCTCTTTCCAGATCTTCCGCCAAATATTCCATTCTTCCGGTTCTGTACATTTGAATGGTATTCCAAACAATCGCTCTTTCCTTATTGAATCGCTCCATCATTTCATTCACCAAGTTGTCGGTTGAATTCTGCATCCAACTTTCTTCGGCATCGATCATGATGACAACATTACGGTCAAATGCCATTTGGCAAACCTCTTCATATCTTTTTACGACTCTCGCCCATTCTTCTTTTTGAGAAGTCGTCAATTCTACATTTTTTCCAATTTCCTCGTAAATTTCAATGCGTCCAAAACCGGTCGGTTTAAAAACAACAAACGGAATTGCGGGATTGCCTTCTGCAAATTTGATGTTTTGCTTAATTTCGGTACAGGTATCGTCAAAGACTTTCTCTTCTGCTTTTCCTTCAATGGCATAATCGAAAATACTTCCGACGTGATGTTTAAACATTTGCTTCACCACTTTCATGCTTTCTTCATGGGTTTCACCACCGCAAAACTGTTCGAATAAAGTTTGCTTCACAATATTGGTAACAAACGGAAAATCATTCTTTACCGTAAAGTTAAGGGCCGAAATTCCAACATTGGTAATCAATGGCTGTTCGATCGCTTTAAACATCCAATACGCTTTTTTCAGTTGAGAATCGGTTTTGTCGGCGAAGGCAATTTGGGTATTATTGAAAATGCTCATAATTAAAATTAAAGTTCAACAAATTTAATATAACTCCCTGAATTGATAAAACTAAATTAAAGTTTAATTTTGTGATAAATTTCAGTACGCATGATTTCAATTTTAGACCAGAATTTCTCCCAACTCAACAACTTTATCGAAGCATTACAACCAACGCAACTTTTGATATTGGTTGACGAGAACACTCATGAACATTGCCTTACCACCCTTTTAGGAAATTTAGAAACCGAAATTCCTTTTGAAATTATCGAGATTGAAGCGGGTGAGGAAATGAAAACTTTGGAAACTGCAGCGCAACTCTGGGAAATTTTAACTGAATTTGAGACCGATCGTAAAGCTTTGATGATCAATTTGGGTGGTGGCGTCATCACCGATATGGGTGGATTTATCGCTTCAACGTATAAGAGAGGAATTCCGTTCATTAATATTCCGACGACGCTTTTGGGAATGTGCGATGCTTCCATCGGTGGAAAAACGGGAATCGATCATCAATTTTTAAAGAATATTATTGGGACTTTCGCGCATCCAGAACAGATTTTTGTTTTTCCTGAATTTCTTCAAACTTTACCATTCGAGGAATTAAGAAGCGGTTTTGCAGAAATGTTGAAACATGGTTTAATTACGGATGAAAGTCATTGGAGCGACTTAATTTCTATCAAAGAATTAACTCCTCAAAATATTTTTCCTTTCATTGAAAGATCGATGCAGATCAAACAAAACGTTGTTGAACAGGATTTTACAGAACAAAACATTAGGAAGACTTTAAATTTTGGTCATACGATTGGTCATGCTTTAGAAAGTTTATTTCTATTAAAAGGAAAACCAATTATGCATGGCGAAGCTGTAGCTTTAGGAATGATCTGCGAAACCAGAATTTCATTTTTGCAGGATTTCATCTCAGAGAAAACTGCCAAAGAAATCGTTTCAAATATTCAGAAGTACTTTCCACACTTAGATATCACCAAATTTTCTGTCGAAGAAATCGTTAATTTAATGAAGAACGATAAGAAAAATTCAGCCGGAAATATCAACTTCTCTTTGATAACAGCAATAGGAAGTTCGACTTTCAACTGCTCAGTTAGTCTTGAAGACATCGAAAACTCATTGCTTTATTATCAAAATTTAGCTTAAAAACTGACAAAAACACGCAACAGCATTCCTATACAATTATTGTGTAGGAATTTTTAATTTATCATAAACGACTGATTTATAGTCTTTTAAATTAAATACTATTTAAACCATTGTTTAATTTATAGCTTAAGTGAATACCTTTGGCACACCATTTGAAAGTACTCCAAGCGTAAAACAAAATTTAAAAATCAATAGTAATCAGGATTAGTCGATTTTAGAAATTATTTAATTTCAATTTTTAGAATCAAAATAATTCAATTATTAAAAACGTAAAAATTAATCAGAAAAATTTAAGATTATGAAAAAGTTAGTATTAGGTGCGGCAATCGCAATGAGTTCATTGACATTCGCACAACAATTCGGAATTAAAGCAGGAATGAACGTATCGTCATTATCTAAAGATGCTGGATTAGACGATAGTAAATCAAAAATAGGATTTAACGCTGGTCTTTTCATGAATGCTCCTTTAGGTCAAAACTTTAGTATACAACCAGAGATTTTATACAACAATCTAGGAGATAAAGTTAGTTACAAAAACCTTGCTGGCAATGAATATGCTTCAGTTGCGAGAAACTTGGACTATATTGCAGTACCTGTAATGTTCCAATATAATGCAACGCCAGAATTTTATTTGGAAGCTGGTCCAGAATTCGGTTTTTTGGTAAATGCAAAAGTTAAAACTGATAACAGTGTTTTAAATACCACTACTACAAGCTCTTTGGACACTGACGCTTACAAAGATTTTAACATGGGCATTGGACTTGGTGCAGGATATTATTTTACTCCAAAAATTGGTTTAACTGCTAGATATGTTGCAGGTTTAACAGACGTTTATAGCTCTAACAATGGAGATAAAGTTAAGAATAACAACTTCCAAGTAGGATTGGCTTACAAATTCTAAGAGAATACTTAATATGCTTTATAAAAAAAGGTTGGGATTAATTTCCCAACCTTTTTATTTTTAAGTTATTCATCTGTATAATCTGGATGTGGTCCTGCAGGAACAGGATATTCTTCTGTAAAGCAACCAAAACAATGATCGGAACTTCCCAAGATATTTTTAAGATTTTCCATACTCAAAAATTCTAAAGTATCAACACCGAGGTAAACCCTCAATTCTTCTACACTCATATTTGCGGCAATTAAATCATCTTTCACTGGTGTATCTATTCCAAGATAGCAGGGTGCAATAATTGGTGGAGAAACACTTCTAAAGTGAATTTCCTTAACGCCCGCATCTTTCAATATTTTCACCAATCGTTTCGAAGTTGTGCCACGAACGATAGAATCATCGATGATCACCACTCTCTTTCCTTTGATTTCAGAAATAATTGGATTTAATTTAAGATTCACAATTCGTTCCCGCATTTCCTGAGTCGGAACGATAAAACTTCTACCAATATATCTGTTCTTAATTAAAACCGGACGAAAAGGAATACCGGAAGCAATTGAAAAACCGATCGCGGCAGGAACCCCGGAATCAGGAACTCCGATAACGATATCAGCTTCTACGGGCGCTTGCTCCCAAATTTTCATTCCAGATTTCTCCCTAATCTCATGAACGTTAAGTCCTTCCATAATTGAATCTGGACGGGCAAAGTATATATATTCGAAAGCACAGGTTCTTTTCTCACAGTTCTCTCTGGCCATGAAACTCTGTAAACCGGTTTCATTTTCATTGGTATAAATAATTTCTCCAGGTAAAATATCACGCACGTATTGTGCTCCAACAGCATCTAAAGCTACAGATTCTGAAGCCACCACATAAGTCTTCTCGTCGATCGCTCCTAAAACCAATGGACGAATTCCATGAAAATCACGGAAGGCGAAGAACTTATTTCTAGTCATTCCAACCACAGAATACGCACCCTGAATTTTTTCCATGGTGGTTTTAATCGCCGCACGCAAACCTAGATCCAGGTGTTTCTGAATTAGTCGGAGAATCACTTCAGAATCAGAGGTTGCTCTAAAAACTACTCCTTCAGCTTCCAGTTCTTTTTTTAATTCTGCAGCGTTGGTTAAATTTCCATTATGTGCAATCGAAAGAATAGTCTGATCATATTCATTCTTGGCAAAAAATGGCTGAAAATTATATTTCTTCTTGTCACCGGCCGTTGTATATCTCGTATGTCCGATCGCCGAATTTCCCATAAAGGTTTCAGGATCACGAATTTCTTTGTAAACATCAAGCACCAAACCCTCATCTTTAATATTGAAGATCTTTCCCTGTTTCATTACTGAAATACCACATGCTTCCTGACCACGATGCTGCAAGGCAAATAACCCAAATTGCGACATTGAAAAGGTATCGACATCGTTATTAGAATACAATCCAAAAATACCGCACTCTTCAGAAGGTGAATCAAACGGATCATCTGTTTTCAGCAGATTTCGACCGTAGGTATTTTCCTTGAACTGATTTAAATAATCTTCTCTGTGTTGTTGTAAATCTTTCATTTTTATTCTCACCCCAACCCTCTCCAACGGAAAGGGAGTAAGATTTTTTTATTTGTTAAGAACTTTTTTCAATCGTTCATAAATTTCTACATACGCTTCGGTTACTTCACCCAAATCCCGTCTGAAACGGTCTTTGTCGAGTTTCTTCATCGTATCTTTATCCCAAAGTCTGCAGGTATCCGGTGAAATTTCATCAGCCAGGATAATTTTACCGTCTGAATCTTTACCTAATTCAATTTTGAAATCTACCAAAATAATATTCATTTTATCAAAAAGATCGATCAAAATATCATTGATATCAGACGTTAATTCATACATTTCATCCAATTCCTCATACGTCGCTGCACCTAGAAAAACGGCGTGATGATCGTTGATCAGTGGATCTCCAAGATCATCTCTTTTATAACACAGATCAAAAATGGTAACCGGAGATTTAATTCCTTCTTCCACGCCTAATCGTTGCGCCATACTTCCGGCAGTGTAATTACGAACCACCATTTCCAGGGGAATAATATGTACTCTTTTCACCAATTGCTCTCTTTCGTCTAACTTTTTGATGAAGTGTGTCGGAATTCCTTTCGTGTTTAGATATTCAAAAATCAAAGTGGTGATGGCGTTATTCATTTCCCCTTTCAAATCGAAATTCCCTTTTTTCTGTGCATTGAAAGCGGTGGCATCATCTTTAAAACGAACAATCACCTCATTGGGATTATCCGTTGCAAAAACCTGCTTTGCCTTTCCTTCATAAAGCATTGCTCCTTTTGTCATTTTTACTTTTTATTAAATTTTACTTTCTATTAATTTAATAGGGTTAAAAACCTATTTTTTTTTTAAATCATCACTTCGTGGCTTGTGGAATTAAATTTTTATTAAAATTCCGGTAAGAACTGCGATGCCAAAACTTAGCAAAGTTCCTATTAATACATATTCTGTAAGTTTTCTCTGTTTTGCTTCGGCTAGATCACTGAACCTAAAAACCGACTTTGCAGCAATCATAAATCCTACTCCTTCCCAATGATCGACGAGGATAAAAACAAATACCAAAAGCCTTTCGAGAATACCAATATATTTTCCCGCATTGACCAGAGATTCTGTTTGTATTTTACTGTGTTCAACGGTAACAGGCGTCCAGATCGAGATCACTGTTTTGATTAAAATGGATGATGGAACGGTGAGAAAAACTAAAGCGGTGATGAGTTGCAATGTTCTGGGATTAAAGAGATCTTCCCATCTGAAATAAGGAAAATATAAAATCGATAATGCTGCAATAACCAAAAAATGTGCAATTTGATCGATAAAAAACCAGGTTCTTTTGGTCTTCGCAGTTTGAAATTGAAGTTTTGCCCAATCGATCAAAAAATGAGTAACTCCTATGATCACCGCAATCCACCATAAATTGCGATCCCATAAAAACACAAAAGCGAGAATGGTGTGCAGCAAAACATGAATGTATAAATAAATACTGCCACTCTTTTTCTTCTCTTTATCAGCCACCCAAGAATTAGGCTGAAGAATAAAATCTCCTAATAAATGTGCTAATATGAGAGGAATAAAAATCATTTACAATTCTGATATTTTTTTTCTAAAAAATTGATCGGTTTCGTGTATTAAATCAAAATTAGCCCGTTTAAGCCTCTGGCTCACTGAGGATTGCGTAATATTCAATTCTTTTGCGAGGTCATCTTGTGTGAGTTCTGAATTGCATAATAACTGATGAATGATCTCGGCAGTTGCAACGGTCCAGTTATCAAAATCAATAGAAGCCCATTTGAAAAGGATATTAAGATCTCGATTTACTTTTTCATTTTCGGTTTGTATGGCCAATGTTCTTCCCTGAGTTTTGATATCCGTCAGCAATCTTCCTGAATTGACATAAGCAGAGCCATTTGATTCAGTTATTTTTTCAGAGTGAAAAACTTCATTTCCGATCCCGATTGCCAGGCGAACATCTAAATTCTCAAACGTTCTGATGAGTGACTTTAAAAGAAGCGCTCTCTGAAACACTTGATCTACACTGCATTTCAATTGAAACTCATCGCCTCGGTACACTTCCCAATTTTCTGGTGTTGTTGACCATGTTCCCATCAAATCTTTCAATTTAGGTAGCCATGTTTCAACATCTGATTTCTGAGAATTAATAATATCTCCGGTGATAATCGCAATCATGTGACAAATATAAGCAATAATCCTTATAAACTCTAAATATAAGGTAAACACCTTATAATGTTTTGTTAAAATTTAAATTTAATTATAAGTCAATTCACTAATATTTAATGAATATAAGCAAATTGACTTATAATTAAATCTCCTGTTTCTCTAAATGAGAAGAATATTATTTAAAATATTCAACTCCGTTTTTAAAAATATTATGATAATTCGCAGTTGGAATATTCTTCATCAAACCTTCGGAATATCTTTCTGGATGACCCATTCTTCCAAATATTTTTCCGGATTTTGAAGTTAGTCCTTCAATTCCAAACAAGGAATTATTTGGATTGAACGGCATTCCATGGGCGATATTTCCATCCTGATCCATGTATTGCGTTGCAATCTGGCCATTTTCATACAATTCCTGAATTACCTGTTCCGACGCCATAAAGCGACCTTCACCGTGTGAAATTGGAATTGTGAACAACTGATCTTTCATTCCTTTCAACCAAGGAGAATCATCATTGATCACTTTCACATCAACCATTTGAGATATATGACGACCAATTGCGTTATGTGCTAAAGTCGGTGAATCTGCATTTAAATCCCGAATCTCACCATAAGGCAATAAACCGGATTTTACCAAAGCCTGGAAACCGTTACAGATTCCGAGAATCATCCCGTCCCGTTCTAATAATTGATGAACTGCACTTCTCATCTTCTCATTTTTCAAAACATTGACAATAAATTTTGCAGAACCATCAGGTTCATCTCCGGCTGAAAATCCGCCGGACAAAACCAAGATTTGCGACTGATTAATTTCAGAAATCCAGGCGTCTAAACTTTCATTTAAAAGCTGATGATTGAGATTAATTAAAGGCAATCCTGAAACTTCAGCACCTTCTTTTCTAAAGGCATTTTGAGTTTCATATTCACAATTGGTTCCCGGAAAAATCGGTGCAAAAACTTTTGGTTTTGCTAGATTGTGTTTTACGATATGAATCGTTCTTGGCTGAATAGAATTCAGTTTTGAATCAATTTCAACGACCATTTTCTTTTTTTCTGCCGTTGGGAAAAGCTCTTCAAAAGTTCCTTTCCATACTTCAAGTAGTTTTTCGATATCGAATTCAAAAGCACTCATTTTCAAAGTATTCGAATTTGACACTTCACCAATAACTTGAAGTAAATCATTTTCTAAATCTTCTGCACTTTCTATAATTAAACTTCCAATATTCTTTGTTAAAAGTAAATCTTCATCTACTTTAATTTCTGCTCCAAGATGATTACCAAAACTCATTTTCGCTAAGGCAACTGCAACTCCACCCTCTTTGATCGTCTTCACAGAAACAATCTTTTTAGCCTTGATATTTTCAAAGATGAAATCAAAGATCTGTTTCAAATCTCCATAATTCGGCATTCCACTTTCTTGTGAAATATGGTTGAATAAATACAATTTATTACCTGCCTTTTTGAACTCGGGTGAAATGATATTTTTCTTTTCTCCATTCGCACAGGCGAAAGAAATCAAGGTCGGTGGAACATGAATATCCTGGAAACTTCCACTCATGGAATCTTTACCTCCAATCGCAGCTAGTTCGAAATTCATCTGCGCATCATACGCTCCAAGCAAAGAAGCCAAAGGTTTCCCCCACTTCTTCGGATCATTTCCAAGTTTTTCAAAATATTCCTGGAAACTCAAACGGATATTTTTATAATCTCCACCCATCGCAACAATCTTAGCCACACTTTCAACCACAGCATTCGCAGCGCCAACCAAAGAGTTTTGAGACGATATATCAGCATCAAATCCCCAAGAGGCCAAAGACACTGTTTCGATGTTTTTAGCATTTAAAATGGGTAGCGTTTGTACACTTCCTTCCATTTCAGTTAACTGATGTCTCCCTCCAAACGGCATTGCTACAGAAGTTCCGCCTACAGAAGCATCGAACATTTCTGCCAAACCTTTTTGAGAAGCGACATTTTTACTGGAAAGGATGTTGAAGAAATTCTCTTCGTTGAACTTTATATTTTGATTTTCAACCGGTTGCAAGTGTGATACTTCAGCATGCTGTGTTTTTGCACAACCATTGGTATCTAAAAATTCCCGACTTAAATCGACAATTTTATTCCCTTGCCAAAACATTTGCATTCTACCAGAATCGGTTACCTTGGCAACTTCTACGGCTTTTATATTTTCCTTTTCACAGAATCTGATGAATTTTTCTTTGTCTTTCGCTTCAATAACGACCGCCATTCTTTCCTGAGATTCAGAAATCGCAAGTTCAGTTCCATTTAAGCCATCATATTTTAAAGGAAGAATATCGAGGTTAATCTCCAGTGAATCAGCAATTTCTCCGATCGCAACTGAAACTCCACCTGCTCCAAAATCATTTGATTTTTTAATTAAAGTGGTGACTTCAGGATTTCTAAAAAGCCTCTGAATTTTTCGTTCTTCAACTGCATTTCCTTTCTGAACTTCAGTTGATAAAGTATGAATCGAGGTTTCATCCTGCACTTTAGAACTTCCACTAGCACCGCCTACACCGTCTCTACCGGTTGCGCCACCTAATAAAATAACGAGGTCGCCATTTTGAGGCTGCTCTCTTTTTACCCAGTCTTTTTTCACAGCACCAACGACGAAACCAACTTCCATTCGTTTTGCCTTGTAGCCGTCGTGGTAGATTTCATTGACAGAAGTTGTGGCTAAACCAATTTGATTACCATAAGAAGAATAACCGTTCGCTGCCTGTTTCGTAATCGTTCGTTGTGGAAGTTTACCTGCTAAAGTTTCAGAAATAGGTTCTAAAACATTCGCCGCTCCGGATAAACGCATCGCCTGATAAACGAAAGCACGCCCCGACAAAGGATCGCGAATTGCGCCACCTAAACAAGTTGACGCACCACCGAAAGGTTCAATTTCCGTTGGGTGATTATGCGTTTCGTTTTTAAATAATAAATACCACGGTTCTTTTTTACCGTCGAATTCGGCTTCGATCTCAATCGTACAGGCATTGATCTCATCGGAAACCACTAGGTTCTCTAATTTACCGTTCTTATGGAAATATCTTGCACAAACCGTGGCCAGATCCATTAAGGAAACCGGTTTCGCCTCTCTACCTAAGAATTTTCGCTTCTCCAAATAGTCATTAAAAATCGTTTGCAAAGTTGATTTAAATGAATCATTAAACTGAATATCAGTCAGTTCTGTTTCGAATGTCGTATGTCGGCAATGGTCACTCCAATATGTATCCAGAACCTTTAATTCGGTTTCTGTTGGATTTCTATTTTCTGATTTAAAATAGCTTTGAATAAAACCGAGATCGTCAATATCTAAGGCAAAACCGTGATCATCATAGAATACTTTTAATTCCTCTGCAGAAAAATCAGTGAAACCTTCATGAACAATAACTGGATCAGGAGTTTCCTCTACAGGAATTTCTAATTTCGACAAATCCTTTACCTGTGATTCCACTTTATTGATCAGATGATTCTTGATGATTTCAACATCTGATTCAGAAACTCCAAACAATTCGATGAGTTTTCCACTTCTTACTTTACCATTCTCATTTTCAGTTAATAAGGCAATACATTGCTGCGCGGAATCTGCACGCTGATCATATTGTCCTGGCAAATATTCGGTCGCGAAATGAGTACTTTTCGCCGGATTCTCTTCATGCAATATATCGGTCACCGGATCGACAAAAGTATTGTTGATGACTTTTGAAAATTCATTATCATTAACCCCGAAAACATCGTAAATATTATAGACTTTAACATCTTTAATGGTCGGAACGATATTTTTGATTTCATTAAAAACCTGTGGACTTTCAACATCGAAAATTCCTTTTTTTTCTACGAAGATTCTTTTTTTCATTTTTACTTTTTAGGCTATTTTACTCGTCTTTCGACAAATCAGTTTTCTTTCTGGAATTTACAATCAAGTAATATTTTTTATTCATATCGAAATCTATAGAATTGTACGTTTTCCAATTCTCGTACCCAACATAATCAAATTTTTTATCGACCGGAACAATCAATAGATAAAGATAACTTTCCATTAGATATTCATCGAGGAAACCATCGTCCCTAAGCTTTTTAAAGAATGCAAGTATTTCATTGGTCTCAGCTCCTCCTGTGCTCGGTTTAGGATTTTTTTCTGTCTTGTAATCTATAAATCCATTAATCCCAGCAATTTGATAATCCAAATATAAACCTGGAATTCCAGCGGCTCTTTCAAATTTATCAATATTTTCGTAAATCCATTTCATTTTATTAGTGGCACTACTCATCGTACTTCTCAACATCAATGAATCTCGAAAAGCAGCTGGTGCATAATGGATATTAGAAAATCTCGTGAGTGGATTTTTTTTGACAATTTTCGTGGGAAGAAGTTCGCTAATGAATTGATCATGCGTTTTTTTCATTTCAATTGTATCACCATCTTTCTGACTTAGTTCTGATACAAAAACGAAAAAGCCAGCATCATAAACACGATAATTAATCCAATTATTGAGATGTTTATATAATCCACTTATTCCATTCATTTTAAAATTTTCATTTTTAACAGAAACCAGTTTTGATTCTAATTCCTTGGGAGAAAATCTTTTATCACGTAAACTTTTAATATAAAAATTGATTAACCTTTCTTCATCTAAAGCACCTGGATAAATAGAAAAACTATATTTCAAATCCGATTTATCCTTAGAATATTCGGCAGATAATACGCTGTCATTTTTTGAGTTTGTTTTTAAATCTGATCGTGAAAGTTCTTCTAAAGAAATTGGCGCAGCAATACCTGAAACCTCATGGATAAAGTTTGTATCGGATTTTATTTTCTTATTCGGTTTTAAATCTTGCGAGGAAACACAAAACGAAAATAAAAGAAAAACTAGTACAGATATATTTTTCATCATCTATCAATAAAAAATGCAGCCAAGAAGACTGCATTAATAAATTATACTTTAAGGTCGGCTTTTAACCCGATCAAGTCGGCGTATTTTTGCAGAATTGGATTTACCTCATTTTCGATAAACTCCTCGGTTTGAATGGGCGCGAAACCGATGAAGTTTTTCGGATCTAGCACTTCTCTTATTTTTGATTTATCCATTTTTAAAGAGGTGTCATTCATAATTCTGGCAATCAAATCATTTTCTTTGCCTTCCTCTTTCACCTTTTTACTTGCTTCCATCGAATGAACGCGGATGGTTTCGTGAATTTCCTGACGGTCACCACCAGATTTCACTTCTTCCATAATAATATATTCGGTGGCCATAAACGGAAGTTCATCCATAATATGTTTCTGAATTCTATTTTCGTAAACCACTATTCCGTTCATGATATTATTCCAGATCAAAAGAATCGCATCCACCGCTAAAAACGATTGTGGAATGGTTAATCTTTTATTGGCCGAATCATCCAAAGTTCTTTCAAACCATTGGGTAGAAGCCACCATTGCGGAACTGGTAGACAATGACATCACGAATTTTGCCAAGGCTCCGATTCTTTCCGAACGCATTGGATTTCTTTTGTAGGCCATCGCGGAAGACCCAATCTGACTTTTCTCGAAAGGTTCTTCAATTTCTTTTAAATTCTGTAATAATCTTAGATCGTTCGTGAATTTATGTGCTGATTGAGCGATATTCGAAAGTAACGCCACCACTTTTGCATCAATTTTTCGATCATAAGTTTGTCCGGAAACACCGAATACTTTATCAAAGCCAAAACGCTTGGAAAGTTCCTTATCCAAATGTTTAACCTTGGAATAATCACCATCAAACAACTCTAAAAAACTTGCGGCTGTTCCGGTAGTTCCTTTTACACCTCTAAATCTTAACGTTTCGATGAAAAATTCTAATTCTTCAAAATCTAGAACCAAAGACTGCAACCACAAAGTAGCGCGTTTTCCAACGGTTGTTAACTGTGCGGGTTGATAATGTGTAAATCCGAGCGTCGGTAGATCTTTGTATTGAATTGCAAAATCAGCCAGATTTTTCATCACATTGACCAATTGTTTTCTAATCAATAAAAGACCGTCGCGCATCTGAATCAAATCGGTATTATCGCCAACGAAAGCCGAAGTTGCTCCAAGGTGAATAATTCCTTTTGCCAAAGGAGCAGCATCGCCATACGTGTGAACATGCGCCATCACGTCGTGACGGAATTTTTTCTCGTATTCTGCAGCTTTCACATAATCAATATCTTCTGCATTTTCTTTTAGTTGTGTGATCTGCTCGTCGGAGATATCAAGACCGAGATCCTTTTCGATTTCAGCCAGTGAAATCCACAGTTTCCGCCAGTTTCGGAACTTATTATTAGGAGAGAAATTGTACAGCATTTCTTCACTAGAATATCGTTCTTCAAGAGGATTTTTGTAGGAATTCATTTTAAATCTTTATGGTCACAAAAGTAATATTTTAAGAGCAGAAATAAAAGTTAATCAATCTTAAATAAATTTTTTTTACCAACATCTTATTTAAAGCATTATTAAAAATCAGTAATTTTTTAAAAAATTGCGCAGGAAATGATTAAATTTAGAAATTAGACTTTAAAAAAAAATGAATGTAGATTATATCATTATTGGGGCAGGTTCATCCGGAAGTGTTCTAGCTAATCGCTTGAGTAAAGATCCAAAAAATTCAGTTTTATTATTAGAAGCCGGTGGAAAGCCAAGTTTCTTATCTAAAATTCCAGGTTGGTATAGTTTGCTGAATCGCGGTAAAATGGACTGGGCTTTTTCAACGGAGCCTCAAAAATTCGTCAATAATCGAAAAATTTACATTCCGAGAGGAAAATCATTAGGCGGTTCCAGTGCGACAAATGCAATGGCGTACGTTCGTGGAAATTCAAAAGATTACGATGACTGGCAACAAATGGGAAATAAAGGTTGGAACTACGAAGCAGTTCTTCCCTATTTTAAAAAATCTGAATACAACTATTCCTTTAATGATGAGTTTCACGGTAAGAATGGTGAATTAAAGGTGTCGTTGAGAAAAGAATACCATAAATCTACTTATCAATTTATTGAAGCCTGTAAAGAAAACGGCTTAAATTTTAATGAAGATTATAACGGCGAAAAGCAGGAAGGATCTTCTTTTTTGCAGTTCACCATCGATAAAAACATTCGTCAAAGCACCTATGAGGCGTTTTTAAAAAAAATTGCTGACAGACCAAATTTAACCATCAAAACAAAAACTTTAGTAAAAAAGATATTGATTGAAAATGGAAAAGCAATTGGCGTTGAAATTTACACCGGAAAAAATTCCTCTGAAAAAATATTCTGTAATAAAGAAGTCATTCTTTGTGCGGGTGCCATTCAATCGCCGCAGCTTTTAAAAGTTTCCGGAATTGGTCCCAAAGAGGAACTTAAAAAATTTAATATTGAAGTAATTAAAGATTTGCCCGCAGTTGGAGAAAATCTGAAAGACCACGTTTGGACCGGAACCAGTGATTTTAGTAACGTAAATGGCCTCAACACCATTATTAAAAAAACGGGTTTCGTCAACAACTTACTTCAATATTTTCGAAAAAAGGAATCTTTGCTCAACCACTCTATTATTGAAACGACCTCCTTTTTTAAATCTTCAGAAGAGAAGGAGATTCCAGATCTGCAGTTTCATTTTTCACCTTTACATATGGGAAGTGATTATAAAGCAGACATGTACAACCCATTTTCGCTCCCATTGACCAATGGATATACGATTTTAGTAATTTTACTTCATCCTGAAAGTATGGGTTCCATTGGTTTACAATCTAATGACAGTCGGGTTCCGCCAGTTATTCAACCCAATTTTTTATCGAAAGAAAATGATGTCAAGCGATTGTTAACTGGCTTAAAAAGAGCAATGGCAGTTTTGGATTCTGCGAGTTTTGATGATGTCCGATTAGAGAAAATGAACTGGCCTCCAAGAAATGCCTCTGATGAAATTTTGATCGATCATATTAAAAAAACTTTAGAAACACTTTATCATCCTGTTGGCACGTGCAGAATGGGAAGTGATGAAAATTCTGTGGTAAATTATAAGTTGCAGGTTCATGGCATTGAAAATCTCAGAGTTGCAGATGCTTCGATAATGCCTGATATTATTTCTGGAAATACCAATGCGGCATGTATTATGATTGGAGAAAAGGCGGCAGATTTTATATTAAAGAACTAATTAATTTTTATCAAAAAACAGTTCACTAAATTTACTTCAAACTACAAATACAAAATAATGGATTTTCAAAATATTTTAAAAGAACAACGGGAATTTTTCAACAGCCAAAAAACAAAAAATCTGAGCTTCCGAAAAATGTATCTCGAAAAACTCAGAGATGTCATTCTGAAAAATGAGGAGCTATTATATGAGGCGATCTCTAAAGATTTTGGGAAATCGAAATTTGAGACTTATGCGGTAGAGATCTCTTTTGTTTTAAAAGACATCGATTATTTCTTGAAAAACCTGAAATCGTTATCAAGACCAAAAAGGGTTGGGACCAATATTGCCAATCAATTTGGATCCAGTAAAATTCATCCCGAACCTCTTGGATGTACTTTAGTGATCGGTGCGTGGAATTATCCTTATCAACTTTCGTTATCGCCTATGGTTGCTGCGTTGGCCGCGGGAAACACCTGTATTTTGAAACCGAGTGAAATCGCGGAGAATACGATGAAAGCGATGTCTAAAATTATTAATGAAAATTTCCCGAAAGAATATTTACACGTAATAGAGGGCGGAATTGAAGAAACAACCGAAATTTTAAAATTGAAGTTTGACAAAATATTTTTCACAGGAAGCACCAAAGTTGGAAAGATCGTTTACGAAGCTGCTGCAAAAAATCTGACGCCGGTTATTTTGGAATTGGGTGGAAAAAGTCCTGTTATTGTTACATCAGAAGCCAACTTCGAAGTCGCTGCCAAAAGAATCGTTTGGGGGAAATTTTTGAATGCCGGACAAACCTGTGTAGCACCCGATTATATTTTGGTCGATGAGAAAGTAAAAGACAGTTTTCTGGATTCTTTAAAATCTTACATTCAAAAATTTAATTATCAGCCAGATTCTGAACACTATACCAGAATTATTAATGATAGAAACTTCGACCGATTAATTAAATTAATTGATCAGGAGAAAGTATTCTTTGGTGGAAAATATGATGCGGCGAAAAGATTTATTGAGCCAACCATCATGAACAACGTAACCTGGGACGACGCTGTGATGCAGGAAGAAATTTTCGGACCGATCCTACCGGTTTTGACTTTCAAAAATTTCAATGAAGCCTTACTTCAAATTGGAGCTCACGAAAAACCACTCTCAGCTTACTTATTCACGAATGATTCGGAAGAAAAAGAAAACTTTATTTCTAAAATATCTTTTGGTGGTGGCTGTATCAATGATGTAGCGATGCATCTGAGCAACGATTCCCTGCCTTTTGGCGGTGTCGGAAATTCGGGAATGGGAAACTATCACGGTAAATTTGGCTTTGAGGCATTTTCTCATCAGAAATCAATTCTGGATCGTGCAACCTGGGGTGAACCGGATTTAAAATATCCACCGTACACTGAGAAAAAACTTAATTGGATCAAGAAATTATTATAAAAAAGTCCCGTCAATATTTTGACGGGACTTTTTTACTTTATGATTTTGGAGCCCAGTCCGTAAAGAATGCTTTGACCTTTTCGATACTGTATCCTTTTCCTTCTTCCAAAACTGCGCTGTCTTGGGTATGAATCATTTTTCCATTTTTATCTAAAACGACGAAAACCGGATAACCGAATTTTTCTCCCGGATTGCCATATTTCGCAAAAACTTTTTCGTTTTTATTTTCCGGTGAATAATTGAGATGATAATAAAGATAATTTTCATCAACAACATTTTTTAATTCTGGCGTCGTCTGAACAAACTGATTAAATCTTAAACACCAAATACACCAGTTTCCACCAGCTTGAAGAATAATATTCTTGTTCTCTTTCTGAGCCTGTTTTACCAATTCAGCAATCTTTGCCTCTGCATTTTCCTTATCATTATAAGGTTTCGGCAGTTTAGCTTTTTCTTCTGCGGCTGCTTTTTTCTTGGCTTCCAGAATGGAAGTACTGTCTGATTCCACAAGAAGCGTCTTATCAGAAGTAGCATCTTTTACTTTAATATTTTCGGCTTTCTGGGAACATGCCAACGTCGTAACGAGTAACGAAGAGAGCACCAAAATTTTTAACGGTCTATTTTTCATTTTTATTATTTCAAATTATTCTTTGCAAATTAACAAAAATAGAGCCAACGGTAAAGTTTATTATCGCTAAATTTGCGAATTATTTATGAACTTTATATTTAAATTTTTACTCCTTTTTTCAAGACTCCCGTTGCGGGTTTTGTATTTGTTTTCAGATTTCATTTTTTTTGTCATCTACCATATCGTTGGCTACAGGCGCAAAGTAGTATTTGAAAATCTTCAGAATTCTTTCCCGTCAAAATCTGTGGAAGAACTGAAGAAGATCGAGCGAAAATTTTATGTTAACTTTTGTGATTATATCGTAGAAACATTCAAATCATTTACCGTTTCTTCCAAAGAATTGCGTGTTAGAGTTCAACATATCAATCAACATGTTTTTGACGATGCAAAAGCCGAACAGAAAAATGTTATTCTTTTGGCAGGTCATGTTTTTAACTGGGAGTGGTTTAATGCTTTAGCGTTAAGTGTTGCGCAGGATAACTGCCATCCCGTTTACAGAAAGGTCCAGAGTGGTTTTTGGGAACAGAAAATTAAAGAACTCAGAACCCGTTTCGGGAATCAACCCTTAGAAGCAAAAGAAGTAGTTCGACATATTTTCAGAAATCCTAACGATGGTAATTCTATCTATTTATTCGTTGCCGATCAAACTCCACACGTTTCAGAAGTTACTTTTGGTTTAAAATTTTTAAATCAAAAAACACCTGTCTTTGTTGGTTATGATAAGCTTTCAACGAGAATGGATCTGGCATTTATTTACTGCGATATGAAGAAAGTAAAACGAGGATTTTATCAGGTTAATTATTATCGTATTCAGCCAGATGGTGAAAAATTCGTGGAACATGAGGTGGTGAAAAAATTCCACACTTTGTTGGAAAATACCATTAACAAAAGGCCAGACAATTATCTTTGGTCTCATAGAAGATGGAAATATCAGCACGCCATTAAGGTTATGGGCGAATAAATCCTTACCTTCTTTTTATAAATATTTAGCATCTAAAATTTGGATTTAGCAATCGTCATATTAAATTGGAATGGAAAAAACTGGTTAGAAAAATTTCTTCCCAATGTTATTGCACATTCTGAAAACACTTCTATATATGTCATTGATAATTCATCTACCGACGATTCCGTTCGCTTTTTAGAACAAAATTTTCCTCATATAAAAATCGTTCATAATAAAGAAAACCATGGCTTTGCTGGAGGTTATAATGAAGGTTTAAAAGAAATCAGCCACGAATTCTACTGCTTACTCAATTCAGATGTTGAAGTGACGGAGAACTGGCTCACTCCTATTCAAAATATTTTTGCGAGCGATTCCCAAATTGCTGCGGTTCAACCCAAAATTCTTGATTTTAATAAAAAAAATTCTTTTGAATTTGCGGGAGCTGCAGGTGGATTTTTGGATAATCTAGGTTATCCTTATTGTCGAGGTCGCATTTTTGAAAACATCGAACAAGACCACGGACAATATAACGATGAAGTTGAAATTTTCTGGGCTTCTGGTTGCTGCTTTTTTATTCGGTCTAAAGATTTTTGGGCTCAAAATGGTTTTGATGAAAGATTCTTTGCACATCAGGAAGAAATTGATTTGTGCTGGCGTCTAAAAAACTCGGGCAAGAAAATATTTTATACTGGAAAATCAACAGTTTATCATGTCGGCGGCGGCACCTTAAATAAACAAAGCCCACAGAAGACTTTTTTAAATATGCGGAATAATCTTTCCATGATTTTAAAAAATATGCCTTTGATTAATGGAATCCTTTTGGTTCTATTCCGGATGATTCTCGATGGATTTGCTGGAATTTACTTTGGTTATAAAAATGGACTGTCCCATTTTTGGGCTGTAATTCGTGCGCACTTTTCCTTTTACGGACAGATTCCACAAACGCTGAAACTTCGTCAGAAGAATCAGATCACCGATTTCTATGAAGCGAAATGGTTGGTTTTTAAAAACTTCCTCTAAAAATTTTCTATTCTTTCCATCTTGTTTGGGGTATATTTATCTAAATTTATGCTATGAATATAGATATCTACTTTATCATTTCTGTCATCGTGGTGATCATTCTGGTTATTGGCGTTCTCATCTATTTTTTCCAGCATAAATTTTTCTTTCAGCCAGAAAAACTTCCAGCAGATTTTAAATTCGCTTATGACCATTTAAAAGCGGAGGAGAAATTTGTGGAGACCGAAAAAGGCGCACATATCAGTTACCTTCATTTTCAGATTGACGATCCAAAAGGCGTCGTCATTTATTTGAAAGGAAATACAAAAAGTATCAAAGGCTGGGGAAAATTTGCCATCGATTTTACACGATTAGGTTATGAAGTGGTGATGATGGATTATCGTGGATTTGGAAAAAGTACGGGGAAAAGAACGGTTGAAGGCATGAAACGAGATTCTCAGTTCATTTATAATATTGTGAAAAAAGAATTCAGTGAAAATAAAATTGTAGTTTATGGACGATCGCTCGGTTCTGGATTTGCTGCAAGACTTGCTTCGAAAAACAATCCTCGATTGTTGATTCTTACCTCGCCTCTGTATTCATTACTAAGAACGATTCATCGCTACTTACCATTCATGCCTGCAAAACCATTCCTAAGATATAACATTCCAACTTTTCAGTATTTAAAAAATGTACGCTGTCCCATTAAAATTATTCATGGTAGCGATGACCGACTGGTTCCCATCAACACTGCCATCGATCTTTCTGAGATCAATCCTGACCTCTCAAGACTTTATGTGATATTAAGAGCTGGCCACATCGACATCCATCAATTTGAAGAATACCATCGGGTCATGGAAGAAATATTCGATGAAAGGAAAGTTTTCATCGACGCTGAAACAACTAGTTTAGGTTATTCTCACCGGAAATAAAAAATTTACTGATAACATCAAAAAAATTATCTTTGTGGTAATTAAAAGATTTTAATGGAATTATTGATCATTATTTTACTCGTTCTACTTAATGGAGTGTTTGCAATGTCAGAAATGTCACTCGTTTCTTCCCGTAAATTTAAATTAGAAAACTCTGCCAGAAAAGGCAATACGTCTGCTAAGAAAGCCGTGGAACTTTCAGAAAATCCAACCAAATTTTTATCGACCGTGCAGATCGGAATCACCTTAATCGGGATTTTGCTGGGAGTTTATTCCGGTGAGAATCTTACCAATGATTTTAGAGGATTTTTAGATCAATTCGCAATCATTCAGCCTTATTCGAAACCTTTGTCAACCATCGGAATTGTTATTTTTATCACCTACCTCTCTATTTTATTAGGAGAACTTTTACCGAAAAGAATTGCAATGACTTTTCCGGAGCGAATTATTATATTGCTCGCAAAACCGATGGATATTTTATCTAAAATAACCTCACCATTTGTTTTACTGCTTACCACCTCCAATAATGTGTTGTTGAAGGTATTGGGAATAAAAAACACCTCAGACAGTATTATCAGCGAAGAAGAAATAAAATCAATCGTAAGAGAAAGTGCCTTGGAAGGAGAGATCGACGAAATTGAACAAAATATAGTGGAACGTGTTTTTGAATTAGGAGACCGAAAAATCAATACTCTTTTGACGCACAGAACTGCCATAACATCGTTCAATATTAATGATCCTTTAGAAGAAATTCTACAGAAAATAAAAATCGAAAAACACAACGCTTATCCAGTCACAACGGGAAATAGCCTGGATGATATTGCGGGAATTGTAATGCTGAAAGATATTTTCCCCATCGAAGATCCTGTAAATTTTGATTTGAAAAAACATTTGAGACAACCTGTTTATCTTAATGAAAATTATTATGCTTACAAAGTATTGGAAATTTTCAAAAAAGAAAAAAATCATTATGGTGTTGTCATCGATGAATATGGTAATACGGTTGGAATCATCACCATGCATGATGTTTTAGATGCGTTGGTGGGAAACACAGCTACCAATGAAAACTTTGACTATAGAATCACCCAACGAAATGAAAACAGCTGGCTTGCCGATGCTCAGTTTCCGATCGTTGAGTTTATTAAATATTTTCAGCTGGATTATGAATTTGATAATAAGGATAACTACACCACATTGGTTGGTTTTTTCCTCAATGAACATCAAGGTTCTACCGAAGTCGGAGATAAAATAAGAATAGATGATCTGGAATTGGAAATTATTGACAAGGACAGACAACGCGTTGATAAAATATTAATTACCAGAAATGAATCCATTTCAGAACGATAAATGAGTAGATTGCTTCAATACTTGCAGGAGAAAGTCGTTTTTTTGCCGATTGTTTTGCAAAAAGACCATGCGTTTGATTTCAAGGTAGAATTTGAAGAGTATTTCTGGGAAACCCCATTTGACGGAATAATTAATGTGCTTCATTTTAAAATTGAAAATCCTAAAGGCGTCATCGTTTATTTTCACGGTAATGCTGACAATCTCCATCGTTGGGGAAAAATAGCAAATGAATATACCAACTTTGGTTATGATGTTCTGGTTATGGACTATCGTGGATACGGAAAAAGTTCTGGTCCCAGAAATGAAGATTATCTTTATTCTGACGCTCAGTTCTTTTACGATTATGCAAAAGAACATTATAGCGAAGAAAAAGTCATTGTTTACGGACGTAGTTTGGGCGGATCTTTTGCAGTAAAAGTTGCGGCCGATAATCAGCCTAAAGCGGTAATCTTAGAAGCTACATTTTTTAATTTACAGGATATTGTTAACCGTTGGTTGCCAAAACAAGTTACTGATAAAGTTTCTCCAACAATGACCTATCATTTTTTATCCAATGAAAATATAGCTAAAGTCGAAGTGCCACTCTACCATTTTCATGGAACAAAAGACAATGTAGTTCCGATAAAATCAGGTAAGAAATTATTCGAAATTTTCAAAAAGACACAACCTAAAATTAAAAAGAAATTTATCGAAATTTCTGGCGCTACCCATGATGATTTGATTAATTATGCAGAATTCGTCGAGGAAATAAAAAAAATATTAAAATAAACTAATACTGTTGATGTATCAAAAAATGATAAAGTACAATGATTGATTTCTGCGCTATTGACTTTGAAACAGCCACTTCAGATAGAAATTCTGCTTGTGAAATGGGAATTTGTGTGGTTGAAAATGGCGAAATTGTTTCAACAAAAACCTGGCTGATTAAACCTCCAAGTTATCCTTATTTTAATCCCTATAATATCGCCGTTCATGGAATTACGCCGAAAGATGTTCAGGATGCTCCAACGTTTGATGAGATCTGGCATGAAGCTGAAGCACTGATGTACGGAAATCTAATGATCGCTCATAATGCAGGTTTTGATGCTGGTGTTTTGAGAAGTTGTTTGGATCACTATGGATTCTTTAAACCCAAAATGAATTATTTGTGCAGCATCTCTATCGCTAAAAAATCGTGGAAAGGTTTGCCCAAATATGGACTGAAGAGTTTAGCCGAGCAACATAATATTCAGTTCAATCATCACCGGGCAGGAGCTGATGCTGAAGTATGTGCGAAGATTTCTTTACTGGGTTTTAATCAATTGATGCTCACCAGAAATGACGAAGTTCAGGAGGTGATGAAGAAGAATTTAAAAATTTTGTAAGATTAATTTTGTACGAAAGTTTAAAATTAAAACATCGGTTGATATAATAACTACCTCGCAACCCGACTTGAGTGGAGCTCATTTTTTAGGCTGGCCAATTAGCGGTGGAAAAAATAGCGGGAACGGAAGGCGGATGAAGTTGCCCAAAAAAAATAGCGCCAATTTACAACTGATTTAGTTACTTAACACTTCGGCAACCAAATTGAATTTAGGAACTTCAATCTCTAACATTTCTTTGGTAAGTAGATTCTTACAGAAAAATAATCCTGACATATTTCCCACTCCAGAGCGAAGTAAGACATTTGAAAAGTAGGTGAAATTATCACCAGGTTCAATAGTCGGAGTTAAACCAATAACACCTTCGCCAGCAACCTCGGTAAAACCAAAACCCAGATCAAAGATCAACCATTTTCTTCGTAACAATTGTACCGCATCTCGACCTAAGTTTTCAATGGTAATATTGTATCTAAAGACAAAACGGTTTTCCGCCGGGAAACTATTCTTGGTATCGTATTGTGGAATAACGGAAACTTTAATATCGGAAGTAGTGGTTGAAAACATATCAAAATTTTAATAAAGTCAATACAAAAATCCCGCCTTTATAGACGGGATTGATATAATTATTGAAAATCTTTAATTAGAATTAAAGTTCCAATCCTCTTCTTTCATCTCCTCCCAATAAATGCTCAACTGGATTGTCAATTGCTTCTTTTACAGCAACTAAGAATCCTACAGATTCTTTACCGTCAATAATTCTATGATCATAAGACAAAGCGACATACATCATCGGACGAATTACTACTTGTCCGTCAATCGCCATCGGTCTTTGAAGAATGTTATGCATTCCTAAGATCGCAGATTGTGGCGGGTTGATAATTGGCGTAGACATCATAGATCCGAAAGTTCCACCATTGGTCAAGGTAAATGTTCCACCAGTCATTTCATCAACGGTAATTTTTCCGTCTCTTACTTTTTCTGCTAAAGATTTAATATTGCTTTCAACACCTCTGAAAGACATGTCTTCTGCATTTCTTAAAACCGGAACCATCAACCCTTTTGGACCTGATACCGCTACTGAAATATCGCAGAAGTCATAATTAATTTTATAATCACCGTCAATAGAAGCGTTCACATCTGGATATAATTTCAATGCTCTTGTTACCGCTTTGGTGAAGAAAGACATAAATCCTAATCCAACGCCGTGTTTCTGTGCAAATTCCTCTTTGTATAGTTTTCTGATTCTGAAGATCTCCGACATATCCACTTCGTTAAAAGTAGTCAACATCGCAGTTTCATTTTTCACCTGTACCAATCTTGCTGCTACTTTTCTTCTTAGTACCGAAAGTTTAGTGGTGCTGGAACCTCTTGATCCGCTTGTTGCAGTAGTTGATCCCATTGCTGGAACTGAGGCAAAATCAGCGTCTTGTTTAGTAATACGACCATCTTTTCCTGAACCGCTTACTTGAGAAGCGCTAACTCCTTTTTCGTCTAAAATTTTCTTAGCCGCTGGAGAAGGTGTTCCTGTTGCATAAGTTGCGGCAGGTTTCGCTTCAACTTTTGGAGCTTCTACTTTAGCAGGTTCTGCTGCCTTAACTTCTGCTGTTGCAGCAGGAGCTGAATCTCCTTCAGGTTTTGCAGCTGAAGTATCAATTAAACATACCACTTGTCCTACTTCTACCACTTCACCTTCTTCCGCTTTTAGCGTGATGGTTCCGCTTTCTTCAGCAGGTAATTCAAGAGTTGCTTTATCAGAATCTACTTCCGCGATGGGTTGATCCTTTTCTACATAATCGCCGTCTTTTACTAACCACGTCGCGATTTCAACTTCTGTGATGGATTCTCCCGGAGAAGGGACTTTCATTTCTAATATTGACATCGGATATATTTTTTAATTTTTTAATTACAATTATTATTTTCTACTAAGCCGTAACAGGTCTTTTTGTTGGCGCATCATCTCTATCAAATACTCTGTTGATCACGCTGTTCTGATTATTTTCAAACATCTTATGGCTTCCTGGTGCAGGTGAACCACTTGGTACTGGAGCAATAACCTGAATTCCTGTATCTCTGAAATTTCTTAAGATATAACCCCAAGCTCCCATATTCTCTGGTTCTTCCTGAACCCAAAGCAATTGTTTTCTGTTGCTGTATTTCTCGAAAACTTCATTTATTTTGTCCTGTTGAAGCGGATACATTTGTTCCATTCTGACCAAGGCAATATTTTCGCAATTCAATTCTTCTTTTTTAGCTAAAAGTTCATAATAAATTTTACCTGAACAAATAACTAATTTTTCAATCTTTTCCGCATTTGCAGTTGCATCATCAATGATAGGCTGGAATTCTCCGTTTGCCAAGTCTTCAATGGTTGAAATCACTTTTGGATGACGCAATAAAGATTTTGGGGTCATTACAATTAATGGTTTTCTGAAATTCCATTTCATCTGTCTTCTTAACAAATGGAAGTAATTTGCAGGAGTTGTCGCATTGGCAACCACCATATTTTCATTGGCACAAAGTCCTAAGAATCTTTCTAATCTTGCGGAAGAGTGTTCTGCACCCTGCCCTTCATAACCATGTGGAAGTAACATCACCAAACCGGCTTGAATTTTCCATTTTTCTTCTGCAGCAACTAAATACTGGTCGATAATGATTTGAGCACCATTAACGAAATCTCCAAACTGTGCTTCCCAAATAGTTAACGTATTTGGCGAGGCCATGGCATAACCATAATCAAAACCAAGAACACCATATTCAGAAAGGTGCGAGTTATAAATATCAAAACGATTATCGCTAATGTGTCTTAATGGAATGTATTCTTCTTCTGTGTCTTCAGTTTTTACTAAAGCATGACGGTGAGAGAATGTTCCTCTTTCTACGTCTTCTCCAGAAATTCTGATATTATTCCCTTCAGTAAGCAAAGTAGCATAGGCTAACCACTCACCAAGTGCCCAATCAATCGTATTTCCTTCAATCGATTTGATTCTGTTCTCAAAAAGACGGGTTACTTTACTAATGAATTTTTTATCCGTCGGCAAGGTTGACATTTTAATCGCCAGTTCCTTTAATTTCTTAGCATCAAACTGAGTATTGACAGGATTTAAAACAGCTCCTTTTGGAGACATTGGTAAATCTTTCCAATAGCTCGCCATGAAAAGATCCATCGTATTCTTTTCAATTTCTTTTGACGCATCATAATCAGCATCTAAAAGTTTTTTGAAGGAAACTTCCATGTCTTTCAGAACATCAGCAGAAAGAACTCCTTCTTGCATGAGTTGTTCCTTATAAATCTCTCTCGGATTGGAATGTTTAGAAATCTTTTTATATAAGTTAGGCTGCGTAAATCTCGGTTCATCACCTTCGTTATGCCCATATTTTCTATATCCTAAAAGATCAAGATAAACGTCTTTACCAAATTCTGCGCGGAAATCTGCGGCAAATCGAACTGCATGTACCACTGCTTCCACATCATCTGCATTCACATGCATTACCGGAGATTCAGTTACTTTCGCAACATCTGTACAATAAACCGACGAGCGTGCATCTAAGAAATTGGTTGTAAACGAAACTTGATTATTCACCACAATATGAATCGTTCCACCCGTTCTATAACCTTCCAAAGTCATCATTTGTGCAACTTCGTACACGATGCCTTGTCCAGCAATTGCACCATCACCATGAATAATGATTGGTAAAACTTTTTTGAATTCTTTATAAGTATCGTCAACTTTCGCACGGCAAATACCTTCTACCAAAGCAGCAACAGTTTCTAAGTGCGATGGATTTGGCGTCAAATTGATTGAAACCTCTTGCCCATTCGCTGTTTTTATTTTCTTGGAAGAGCCTAAGTGGTATTTTACGTCACCCGAGAATACATCTTCTTCAAATTCTTTACCTTCAAATTCTGAGAAAATCTGTTTATATGACTTTCCAAAAATATTGGTCAATACATTTAATCTTCCTCTGTGCGCCATTCCCAGAACAACCTCGTCTACTCCCAAGTGTGAAGAACGGGTAATTAATTGATCTAAGGCAGGAATTAAAGATTCCCCTCCTTCAAGAGAAAATCTTTTTTGTCCAACAAATTTGGTATGAAGATAATTTTCAAATGCAACTGCCTGATTCAGTTTTTCTAAAATCTCTATTTTCTCATCCGCATTTAAACGAGGATGATTTTCATTAACCTGCAACCATTCTCTAATGAATTTACGCTCAGCAACATTATTAATGTGCATATATTCCACACCAATTGATTTGCAATAAATCTTATCGAGATGGGCAATAAGTTCTTGTAAAGTTACCGCGGTAGCTAAGCCAGTAGTTGTGGCAGAATTAAATTTACGGGAGAGATCTGCTTTGGTTAACCCAAAGTTTTCAATATCTAAAGTAGGTTCGAAATGTCTATTTTCACGTACCGGATTGGTGTTGGTGAAAAGATGTCCACGATGTCTGTAGGCTTCGATCAGATTAAGAACCTGAAACTCTTTTTGAATATCTTCCGGAATCTGACCATTTGCAGAAGCTTGATTCGCTAACTGCACCGGCGCCGAAACCTTTGATGATTCAGAATTCTCCCTAAAATCATCACCATATCCCTCTAAAGCAAAATCAAATCCCTGAAAAAATGATTTCCAGGAAGGTTCTACCGAGTCAGGGAATTTTAAATATTGTTGATATAAGTCTTCTATTAACTGCGAATGAGCAGCGTTTAGGAATGAAAATTTGTCCATTATTTACAAATTATCTGTTTATTTTTATTTAAAGACCAAATTTAACAAAAATAAGTGAGGTACTAAAGCCAAAAAAAGGTTAAAAAGACGATTGCTACAAATTATTTGTAAACCGGCAGCGATAATTTCATAATCGTTTTAGTATCAGCTGTTGGCTCTTCTAAAAAAGTCTGCTGCAAATCACCAATTCGCATCGTATCTTTTTTTGCTTTTGTTAAAAGTTGCTGAATTGCCTTCACTCTTCCCGCATAATTACCATCATAAAAAATAACATAATACGTAGAACTATTGATCGTTCTAAAACTGAAATTATTATCGGTAATACCTTCTTTCTTAGAAACTGGGATTCCGTAAAAGTAAGAGACTTCTTTATCTTTAAAATTATCAGCGTCGGTAATTAATACGGGTTCGCCATATTCGTCCTCTCTTTTGCCCAAATCCATTTTAATGTAGTTTGAGACTTTATTATGATTCACCACAATATTTTTAAAAAGAGCATCCTTTACATTTTTCGTAGTGACATTAATTCCTAAAAGCAATTGACTATCTTCTTTCTCGACCATCAGAGAATCAAATTTAATGCTTTCACGCTGCATTTCCTTATCTACTTTGTTCCCTAAGATTTGATAAAGATTTTTCATGCTTTGGTCGATATTGTTTACCCAAAAGTCTTCCGAAATTAAATTTAATGACCGCTTTAAAAAAGTCTGTTTCGGAGTATGAATGAACCAGATCACTTTTGTTTTATCGTTTTGCGGAACAAACTTAAGGTCGATGGCGTAAGGCATATTTTTTTGACCTTCGAATAACTGTAATTTCAAAGTCTTTTCTGGATTTTCATATCGAATAAATAGATCTCCGAAAATATCATTGTCCTTTTTATCGCGGTAACTCATCGCACTTCCTTTACCTTCGTAAGGAGTATAGTACTGCACCGTCATATTCTTATTCTCTGAAAAGAACGCATTCCATCTTGTGAAGTTTTGCAAATTGCTGAACTGTGGATATACTTTATCAATCGGATAATTAATTTCTTTCTCAATGGTGAAGCTTTTATTTTCGTCCACAAAAGTCATTGAAACAGCATAAACTGCTCCGAAAAATAAAACGATAATGATTCCAAATTTTAACCAACGCATGCGGCAAAAATAGGGAAAAAGACGCGCAAAAAAAACACGGCAGTAAAAATACTGCCGTGCTTGTTTATTTGAAAGTAAATGTTTTAAGGAATCTGAGTTCCAGCTGTGATGACGGCATTCTTTTTTACAATGACAATCCCATCTTTAATGGAGTGGCTGTCAAAATCACCATCTGGTAAATGCTGGCCACCAATGATTCTTACATTGTCGCCGATTCTACAATTTTTATCAAGAATAGCGCGTTCAATGTAGCAATATTTACCAACACCCAAATTAGGAGTTCCGCTATTGTCATTCGATACAATTTCCTTGGTATCCTGGTAAAAATCAGCACCCATCATGTACGAATTCATGATGGTACTTCCTCGATCTACACGGCTTCTGTTTCCTACAATTGAATTTTCAATTTTATCAGCCATTATAATACAGCCATCACCAAATACTGCTTTACTAACGTACGATCCTAAGATCTTAGAAGGTGGCAGCATTCTCGCTCTGGTATAAATCGGAGATTTACTGAACAAGTTAAACTTCGGAAAATCAGTTGTTAAATCTAAATTAGCATCAAAAAATGACTGTATCGTTCCTATATCTGTCCAATAGCCATCATATTGAAAACTTAATGTTTTATATTTTCCAATCCCATTTGGAATTAATTCTCCACCAAAATCATCACCAGCATCTTCATCAAACATCTTTTTCAAGCCACTTTTATTGAAAACGTAGATTCCCATGGAGGCAAGATATTCTTTTCCCTCACCTTTATTTTTTTCAGAAACTTCAGATTTCCAGTCATTTAAAGCTTCACCAGAAGGTTTTTCAATAAATGATGTAATATTTCCTTCTTCATCAGATTTTAAAATACCAAATCCTGTAGCATCATGCGCGTTTACTGGAATCGTAGCAATGGTAATATCGCCTTTGTTCTTACAGTGAAAGTCGATCATTTCACGGAAATCCATTTGATACAACTGATCGCCAGAAAGAATGAGAATATATTCGTAATCATATTTATCCAAATGCTTCATGGATTGTCTCACGGCATCTGCGGTACCTTGATACCACGCATCACTTTCTATGTTTTGTTCCGCTGCCAAAATATCCACAAAACCTTTGCTGAAAATATCGAAGTGAAATGAATTTTTAATATGAGAATTCAGGGATGCAGAATTGAACTGCGTCAGCACCAAAATACGGTTAAAACCAGAATTAAGACAGTTGGAAATAGGGATATCAACTAACCTGTACTTTCCTGCAATCGGAACTGCCGGTTTGGATCTTGTATTGGTTAAAGGAGCTAACCTGGCGCCTCTTCCTCCACCGAGAACAATTGAAATAACACTGGGTTTCATAGATGTATTTTTAAATAGATTATTAAATAATGTTGCTTAACAATATTACCATTTTTCTTGTACTAATCAAAATAAAAGAGGGTGATAAATGATAACATTTCTTAATTAGACAGTCAGAAAACAGGAATTAATAAATATAGGAAAAAGAAAATTGCTGAGTGAAATCAGTTAAAAAGAACATTAGGGAAATATTTTAAAGAAATTACTTTAAATAAAAAGAAATGATATTAACGTAAAATTTCATTAAAAAAAAATCTCTCAAAAATAATTTGAGAGATTGGTCTCTTAAGAGGACGAGAGGATTCGAACCCGTCTCGTCAGCAGCTGACGAGATGACACAGCGGCATTCTAACCAATCAACTTCTCTATAGATTTACGGTTTAGTTTCTTTAATCTTTTTTCTTCTTTTAAAGCTGCTTCTTTTTCAGCAAATTCTTGAACATACACAATCATCCAATCTTTTGTTTGGGAAGTAAATTTATGTTTTGAATTTAAATGATATTCCAGACGCTTCTCTACATCAGTCGAAAAACCTTTGTAGTAAACATCTAATCTTGCGGAATAAAGTATGTAAACGTAGAATTTCATCAAAAAAAAATCTCTCAAAATGATTTGAGAGATTGGTCTCTTAAGAGGACGAGAGCATTCGGACCCGTCTCGTCAGCTGCTGACGAGATGACACAGCGGCATTCTAACCAATCAATTTTTCTATGGATTTACGGTTTAGTTTCTTTAGTCTTCTTTCAAAGCTATTTCTTTTTCATCAAATTCTTGAACATACACAATCACCCAACCTTTAGTTTGAGAAGTAAATTTATGTATTGAATTTAAATGGTATTCCAGACGCTTCTCTACATCAGTCGAAAAACCTTTGTAGTAAATATCTAAGCTTGCGGAATAAAGTATGTAAACGTAGAATTTCATCAAAAAAAAATCTCTCAAAATGATTTGAGAGATTTGTCTCGTTCCAAAAACGAGAGGATTCGAACCCGTCTCGTCAGCTGCTGACGAGATGACACAGCGGCATTCTAACCAATCAATTTTTCTATGGATTTTCGATTTAGTTTCTTCAATCTTTTTTCTTCTTTAAAAGCTGCTTCTTTTTCATCAAATTGTTCAACATAAACAATCACCCAATCTGTAGTTTGGGAAGTAAATTTATGTTTTGAATTTAAATGATATTCCAGACGCTTCTCTACATCAGTCGAAAAACCTTTGTAGTATATATCTAAGTTTGCGGAATAAAGTATGTAAACGTAAAATTTCATCAGAAAAAATCTCTCAAAAATAATTTGAGAGATTTGTCTCGTTTTAGAAACGAGAGGATTCGAACCCGTCTCGTCAGCTGCTGACGAGTTGACAGGTCGGTTATTCTAACCAATCAACTTCTC
>DIBY01000005.1 GCA_002415135.1 Flavobacteriales bacterium UBA5040
CAAGTTTTGATACTGATCCACGAACAGTTTGAAAATCCCAAAAATCGGATGAGTAGCTCTGCTGGATAGAGCATTCCTATATAATTCGGAACGATTACAGGTTCAAATTCTGTCACGCCCTCTGAAAAAGATTGAGAATTCTCTAATTCTTTTCTTTAAAATTCTATATTAAAATTCGATCGCTTTTACTACACTTCCAAATCTTTTTCACGTACTACTTCCACTTTCTAACTTATTTGATTTTGAAATTTATTTTTCGTACCAGTCAAAATATAAATTCTTACAAAACAGTTCACAAATTTCTTATTTAAATATATTTTAAATAAAAATTAAATTTTAACTTTAATAATTATTTGAAAACTTTCACAACAAACTGATTGCCTTCTAAATAGAGAGAACATTCCGCAATCAGTCTCTTAAAATTCTCGATGAAAGTAAAAACCATTTATTAATAAAGAAAACTAAAAACTTTAAAAATGAAAACACTCCTATTTCTTCGGATGACTTTATTTCTGATGTTATTTTCATTACAAAGTTTTTATAGTCAAAAACATCGAATAGAATTACAGCAATTATTTGGTAAAGAAGACGTGACCTATATTGACAGCAGTGCATTTAAGGAATATTACCGGATCAATGTTCGCCAACCCATCAACCATGATAATGCTCAGGGAGGTTTCTTTAATCAACAGGTTCTTCTCGGAATTCAGGATCCAAAATCAATTACCATTTTACAAACCTCAGGTTACGCAATTCCTAAGCATTTTAATAATTCAAATTATAAAACTGAATTAACAACGTTGCTTAATGCTAACCAAGTCATGATCGAACATCGGTATTTTGGTTCGTCGATCCTAGATTCTTTAAGTAAAAAATTTCTGACTTATGAACAGGCAAGTAATGACGATCATTTCATTAAAGAAAAGCTTGCCCGTTTATTAACTGGTAAATGGGTGAGTACAGGATTAAGTAAAAGCGGAGATGCTGCCCTCGCCTATCGATTTTATTATCCTAATGATGTCGATGCCACCGTCGCGTTTGGCATTAGTATCTCTACCGAAGCAGAGGATCCACGATTTGATACTTTTATTAAAGCTAAACGTAAATCTGAAGATGGTAAAAAAATAAACCACGCTCAAATCTACCTGTTAAAAAATAAAAAGATATTATTGCCCCTATTCCAGAAAGCATTTGAGTTCGAGAAACAGGACTTTACAAATTGGGATTTAGAAACACTTTACGATTATGGCGTACTTGATCTGGAAGTTTCGTTCTGGCAATATTATAAATCATTTGATGATTTTAAATTAGAGGTCAATACAATATTTGAGGAGGAATCCAAAAGAGAGGGATTTCCACTTACTCTGAAATTGGATACTTTTGAAGATCGTCTCGTTTTATTTGTCGCCTATTCATCTATAGGTCTCATTGATAAAAAAATGACCAACCATTATTATCAAGCTTTTTCACAAGGTGGCTACTATGGTTATGAAGAAACTTCTTTTTTAAAATATCTAAAACTGAAAGATTATCCACTCAGTGTGTTTGCGCTGCAGCCCACCTTATTTAAAGGAAAATTTCGACACGATGAAAAGAAATGGAGCGAAACAAAAATGGACAAGGTAATTTTCATCAATGGAGATAATGATCCATGGGCTGTGTATAAAATTAAGCCTGCAAAGAATTTAGACAATCTACAGGTCATGGTAGATAATGCGAATCATACGTTGAAACTAAAAGATCTTCCAAATGAAGATTATAAAAATGTTATTTTAAAGCTCAACAAATGGCTCGATTTGACTCTGGATGTTAATCGATCGCCAGATGAATCACAAAAATAAAAATTTAAAAAAATCCTTTAGACAATTCAAAAAAAATGGTTCTTTCATTTCTAAATGATTTCATTTTCGATTTCCTAAATTTGCGTCTCATTAAATAAAATTCATGTCCCTACAAATCATCAATCTTACCAAAAAATTCGGCGATCAAACCGCGCTGAATAACATCAATATTGAAATTAACAATACCGAAATTATTGGGCTTCTTGGTCCGAATGGTGCTGGGAAATCTACCTTGATGAAGTCGATTGTTGGTGCCCTTAAAATTGATGAAGGTCAAATTATTTTTAACGGAAAAGATATTCGTGAAAATGAAATTGAATCCAAAAAAAACATTGGTTTTTTGCCGGAGAACAATCCGCTTTACGATGAAATGTATGTGAAGGAATATTTGAGTTTCGTGGCAGATATTCACAAAGTTTCGAAACATAGAATTGAAGAGGTTATAGAACTGGTGGGAATTACACCAGAAAAATCGAAAAAGATTTCCCAACTTTCAAAAGGATATCAACAAAGAGTTGGTCTTGCTCAAGCCATTTTACATGAACCTGATCTATTAATTTTAGATGAACCCACCAATGGGCTCGATCCCAATCAAATCATAGAAATTAGAAATGTAATTAAAGAAATAGGAAAAGAGAAAACGGTGATCCTTTCAACGCACATTATGCAGGAAGTAGAAGCGCTTTGTTCGCGCGTTATTTTGATTCATCAGGGAAACATTATCCAGGATTCGAATATCGAGGAATTTAAAGGCAAATACAGCAGCTTGGAAGAAGCATTTGCAAGCTATACTCATTAAATAAAAAAGCCCTGAATCAACATTCAGGGCTTTTCCAATATATTTGATTTCTTAAATCTTTTCGATATTATCGGTCAAAGCGTCAATGAAATTTTTCAAAGGTTTCTCTACCATCATCTTAATGAATGGATTGAATTTACCTTCAAATAATAATTGAACTTCAGTTTGATTCTCGCTAATTGCATTCATCATCCCTTTTAAAGCAAAATCTAAACTTGAACTTGCAGATTTCAACGTGACTTGATTTTCTGTAACTTCATCAATCACCAAAGCGATTTCTGGCATTCCTTTTAAACTGAATTTAAAACCTTGGTCACGAACTTCGAAACTCTGCAAAGAATCGGGCATCAATTCTCGGTATCCTTCTGGAGTGTTCAACATTTCTACCAATTCTTTTCCCGATTTATTTACGATTATCTTTCGTCCTTCTAAATTCATTTTTATATTTTTGTATTAATTAAAGCGTTGCAAATGTATAAAGTTTTTGTGAATGAAAAAAAATTATCGATTAGTAAGTATCCGCAAGATCTTGAAAAACAAATTCGATATGATGGGCCGGCAACTTTAGAAATTGCAATTGATCTTTTGGAAAACACTTCTTGTCCTGAACTCAATATTTACGGTGATGATTTGGACGGGATCTGGAACGATTTTAATCAAATTTACAAAGTTATTGAAGCTGCAGGCGGTGTCGTCAGCAATCAAAATAAAGATATTTTATTTATTCGCCGCTTAGGGAAATGGGATTTAGCGAAAGGTAAAATAGAAAAGGGCGAATCTCTAGAGGACGCTGCAGTTCGCGAAATCGAAGAGGAAACAGGCCTTAAAGATCTTGTTTTAGAAAAATTCATCAACACCACTTTTCATATTTACACAGAAAGGAATGGAGAGAAAATACTAAAAACAACCCATTGGTTTAAAGTGAGCTATGTCGGAAATGCCGAACCAATACCACAAACTGAAGAAGGGATTTCTGAAGTTTCCTGGAAAAACGAGAAGGAAATAATAGACGTTGTTTTTCCGATGACTTTTGAAAACATCAAACTTATTTTAAACGATTTTTGGAATTTAAATTAACCGATAAATTCTAGAATTTGTTCTAAAGCAATTCCACGGGAACCTTTTAATAAAATATTCCTGGATTCAATTTTATTGCTTTTTAAATAGTCTGAAAGTTCTTTAGAGTTTAGATAAGATTTTGATGTCGCATTGATCTTTTTAAATTCATTTCCCACAGTAATGATTTCATCGAAATTCAACGAAGTCGCCAGATTTAGAATAGATTGATGTTCTACTTCTGATTCCTCGCCCAGTTCTAACATATCACCGATAATAATCGTTTTAGCTCCATTAAAATTGGTGAAGTTTTTTAAAGATTCAGCCATCGAACTTGGATTGGCGTTATACGTATCAAGCACAAAAGTTTTCCCATTCTTTTCCAGAACTTGCGAACGCATATTGGTAGGCAAGTAATTTTCAATAGCCATTTTGATTTGGTCAAAATTTAAGTCAAAATGTAAACCTAAGCTTGCGGCAGCACACAGATTAGTGTAATTATAATTTCCAGTTAATTTTGATAGAGCTTGATTTTCATTATAGACTAAGCCTACTAAATTATCTTTTACGAATTCAGAAAACTGATAGTCGGAAGTTTCAGCCCCAAAAGTTATTTTATTTTCATAGTCGTTTATCTTTTTAACCTGAATTGGATCCTGCTCATTCACCAAAATACTTTGTTTATTATTTTTCAGATAATCATATAATTCTGACTTTCCTTTAATAACACCTTCCACGCCTCCAAAACCTTCGAGATGTGCTTTTCCAAAATTGGTAATATATCCTATGTTAGGTTGTGCGAGCTCGCAAAGCATTTCTATTTCTTTTTGATGATTGGCGCCCATTTCAATGACCGCAATTTCATGCTCCGGCTTTATCGAAAGTAAAGTAAGTGGAACTCCGATATGGTTATTTAGATTTCCAAAGGTATATTGAACCTTATACTTCTGTGAAAGAACTGCGTGAATGATCTCCTTTGTGGTGGTTTTACCATTACTTCCTGTTAAGCCTATAACTGGAATATCGAGTTGATTCCGATGATGCTTTGCTAAGTCCTGGAGGAACTTTAAAGTGGAGGGAACATAGAAAATATTTTTCTGTTCATTTTCAAATTCTTTTTTTTCTATGATCACCGCCAGCGCTCCTTTCTCAATAGCACCTTCTGCTAAAGTTGCAGCATTAAAAGTTTCGCCAGAAAAAGCAAAAAACAAATCATCTTTTTCAATCTTTCGACTGTCGATGGTTACTTTTGCAGCTTTTAAAAAGAGTGGATAAAAGGAAATTACATTCATAGGTCAAAAATAAAAAATCCTTCTGCAATTACAGAAGGATTTGGAAATATTTTAATAAAAATTTTTATCTTTTTGTTCTACCTTTTCCAGTAGATTTTGCATCTTGCGATACACGGAAGCCGACCCAACCAAAAGCTTTTGCTTCATCACGGAATCTTCTTTGTCCCGGATCAAGCCAATACGCTCCATCTAACCAAGAACCGCCTTTAATTACTCTAACTTCGTCAGACAATCTTGTTGTTCTTGAGGTTTTATCTTTCTGAAGAACCACTCTGCCTCTGCCATCAACAATAAATCTTTTCTCTTTCGAATTGTACATATTGTATCCAATGGTTGAACTATCTTCAGCACGGCCATAACCAGCATCGAGTGAAGATTGGAAATCACCATCTCTAAAGTTTTTGTTATCAGCCACAACTTCTCTTTCGTATTGACCTGGAAGTCCTCTGTAAACTAAACGACCATCAACAAGAGTGTCATATTTTACCTCATCAATTTTCTTGAAAGTTCCATCAGCATTTTTTACAACTTCTTTCGCTACATTACCTCTGTAATAATTAAAATCACTTGCTTCCTGATCGATAATTGGTCTGTAAACATCTGCAGTCCATTCAGAAACATTACCATACATTCCGAATATTCCAAGATTATTTGATGGAAATTGTTTCACATCTGCAGTCGTTGGCGCACCGTCATTTTTCCAACCTGGAACACCTGAGTAATCACCACTTCCCTGTTTGAAATTTTCTAAATACATCCCACGATTTCTCCCTTTCTTACCTTTTAGCTGCTGAATCTGGGGTTGCTTATTAGTGAAAAGATTATATTCTCTTTCTTTTTGCATTCCTAGTGCAGCAAATTCCCACTCTACTTCTGTTGGAAGACGGAATTTTTCTACCACACCTGAAGTAGCATTACGGTTAGCCGCAATAATTCTTTCATTTTTGGTTTTAATACCCGTTTTCTGCTGTAGTCTTTGCTTGTTAATGTACGCCTCCATTTCTGGATCGTTTCCTTTAAATTTATCTAAGTTAAACGCACTTGCTCCTTGATTGTTCGAATCATTCGTATATAAATCTTTCGAAATAACACCTTGCTCCATCAATGCTTTTTCATTTGCGCGATCAGTTAGCCAATCGCAATATCTTGAAGCCTGCAGCCACGACACTCCAACTACTGGATAGTAATCGTATTCCGGAGAGCGGAAATAAGTCTCCGCAAAATCATTTCTTGAAAGTTTATTATTCCAAACCAAAGTATCAGGAAGTGCTCCTGTATAAATCTCCTTAAAACTAGGATCAGATGGTGGGAAAACATATTTTAACCAAGTTACATATTCTCTATATTCGTAGTTCGTAATCTCTGTTTCACCGATGAAGAAAGAGCTCACCTGCATTCTCTTAGGAGTATTATTCCAGTCGTGCATTACGTCATCTTTCACCAATCCCATGGTAAATGTTCCACCTTCCACATAGACCATTCCTGGCCAACCTTTCTGTTTCTGTTGCTTCCCGGTAAAGAACCAACCCTTCTGGTCGTTTGGTTTCCAGCCGGTTTTACTTGTAAAACGCTTTGTACCACCACCTTTTTTGCTGTTGCCACCACTGCCGCAACTCATCAAAATAAGGGTTGTACTTAACGCCATTATCGTAAACAACTTTAGTTTATTCATAGTTAATATAGAATTTATCAAGGTACAAAGAAAAAATAAATTATTTAATAAATCAAATTAAAGATTGATTTTTTTGCAAAACGTTAACAATTTAATTTTATTGTATCATATTATTATTTAATAATTTTCGTTTAATTTGTAATTGGCAAATTTTACAGCAAATGAAACGAATTTTAACACTCTTAACATTATCAATTTTTAGTACTTTTTACTTTTCGCAATCTATTAAAATTAATTGGGAAGGAAGTACCGTAATTGATTACGGAAGTAGCAAAGTTACTGTTCCTTTTTTTAAGAACGAGAGTTTTGTCTATGAAGACGGTGGGGTTTATCTCCGAATGGTAGAAAAACAGTCTGGTACCGACCGAAAGGTCTCCAATTTAGTTTGGGAGAAGATCACTTCAAAAGAACTTTTTGATATTCAAAATTACACGCTTCCCAGCGAAGATCAATCTGAAACAAGCAATTACATCAATCCTTATACTCAGGAGAAAACCACCAATATTAGGGTAGCCGCTCTAAAATTTGAAAAAGGAACAATTTATCGTCTATCCTCTTTTAGCATTATCAATGCAGAAAAAAGTGATGAAGTTAAAAATTGGGCAAGTAAAATAGGAACTACTGATAATCCTCTGAAGCAAGGGAACTTTTATAAAATTAAAGTAGATAAATCCGGAGTTTTTAAAATCACGACTAAATTCTTACGTGATAACGGAATGAATCCCGCCAATATTAATCCGAAAAACTTTAAAATTTACGGAAATGGTGGTTTAATGTTGCCGGAACATAACCAAGATCCTCGTTTTGATGCGTTACAGGAAAATGCCATACAAGTTTTCGGTGAAGACGATGGTGTTTGGAATGAGGATGACTACGCTTTATTTTACGCACAAGGTCCCAACGGCTACAATCTTTACAAAAGTTCTAACGGAAATGGCAAAAGAAGAATTGAAACTCGTTCTGATAAATCCAATAACTTTATTAACATCTATGAAGATTTCGCCTACTATTTTATCAATTTCGATACCGGACCAGGTAAGAGAATACAGGAAATAGATCAACCTATCAACGCTACCATTATCAATCGATACGATGATTATCAATACATTAATGAGGAGAAATTCAATTTAATGAAAATCGGTAGAATTTGGACTGGCGACGCGTTCACAGATAACAAAACGATTACTTTCAACACCAAATCGCCCATTCAACCGAGCGATGTTATTTTGTACAGAACAAAATATATTGCCTATCAATCGCAAGGGAATAAGATGACCGTAAATGTCAACAACTTGAATCCGGTTACTTTTTCTGTAGCACCAGATGACAAGAGAGAGTATTTACCAGCAATTTATTCCAGTGCGGTAAGTAATTTGTCTGGCAATCAAATTTCTTTCAATTATGCGCCGAATACAGGAAGCAATCCGAACGGCAAATTTTATTTCGATTATGCCGAAGTTCAATATAAAGAAGATTTAAAATTCAACAACACTCAAATGAATTTCAGAAGTTATGGTATCGCTGAAGAAAGTGGAAATACCTATACTTTTAATTTAGCTGATGCCTCTTCCGCAGAACAGGTTTGGCAAGTCTCCGATATTACCAACGTTGTTAAAAAAGTAAATAAATCCGGAAGTACTGCTAATTTTAGTTTCGGCTATGTTGCAAACAGTAATCTTTTTGTGAACGAATTTGTTGCGTTTAAAAACAGTGAAGCTTTTTTACCAGCGTTTGTTGGAAAAATTGACAACCAGGATCTGGCCGGTTTACAAAACATCGATTATCTAATGATCACTGTTCCTGAAATGATGGGTCAAGCGCAACGTCTGGCTAATTACTATCAGGATAAATATAATGTTGCCGTAGTTGATATCAACAAAATTTACAACGAATTCAGCAGCGGAAGTAGAGATATTACTGCAATCAGAGATTTTGCAACCAGATTGGATACGCCTAACGGGAAACTAAAATATCTTTTTATTCTTGGAGATACTTCTTATGACTTCAAAGGGAAAAATCATCCGGGCTCTTCTGTGGTACCAAGTTACCAAAGTGAAGAAAGTGGCAATTATGCTGATTCCTTCGTCACCGATGATTATTTCGTGCAGACTGGCGTACAGAGCTTAGGCGCCACAAGCGTTTCTTCTACGTTACCCAATTTACCAGTTGGCAGACAACCAGCTGCTAATATCACTGAAGCGAAAATTTTAATCGATAAAACACTTTCTTATAATAATGCAAATCCTGGTCAATCAACGCCTTTTGGCGAATGGCGAATGAAATTAGATTTCGTGGTTGATGATGATGCTGATAATGTATCATTTAATAATGGAGTAAGGATCGGATTTCCATTTCATGAAACTATGAATAGATCCTTAGTGAGCGTTTTCGAAACAGGAATTTTAAGAAAAGAATATAATGTTCGAAAACTTTATTTAGATGCCTTTCCTGCACAAACTTCTGCTGGAGGACAAAGATATCCTCAAGTCAATCAAGCAATTTCAAATGATGTCGGCAACAGCTTATATCTATTCTATTTCGGACATGGCGGAATTAACGGTTGGGCTCAAGAGAGGGTTTTGACGATCGATCAAATTCAGAATTTTAACAATTACAATAATATTTATTCTCGTTTTCCAATGGTTTCAACCATTACTTGTGAATTTACACTGTGGGATGATCCGGGAACTTTTTCGGCGGGTGAACAGGTCATCAAATCAAAAATCGGAGGAGCTTCAACAATGATTACTTCCAGCCGGGCAATCGGTGTTGGTTACGGCGAAGATTTTACTACCATTTTTACGAGAAATATTTTTGAATTGGTCAATGATGATTTTGTAAATTTGGGCGATGCTTTATTAAAAGCGAAAATTCAGAAAGGTCCGCAAAATGATCACTTAAAGGTAAACTTCCTGGGTGATCCTGCCACGAAATTAAGTCGCCCGAAACGTTTAATTACTATTGATGATATTGAATCTCCAATTCCTGGTAAACTTCGCGCGTTGGATTTTGTAAAAATAAAAGGGCATATCAAAAAAGCAGACGGAACAATAGACGAAACTTTTAACGGAAGAGTCGCCGTCAATATTTTTGACAAAATGTTAACCAAGAAAACACTCAATAACGACGGAATGCCGAAAATGAATCCAGTATTGACTTATACTGAAGAAGGCAGCCCGATTGTAAAATCTTCTGGTGTTGCAACCAATGGCGTATTCTCTGTAGAGTTCTACGTTCCCAAAGATATTAATTATGAAGAAGGACAAGGAAGAATTTTAGTGTATGCTGATAATAAAGTCTTCGATGTTTTTGAAAATCAAACTCAGGTTATTGGAGGAATTAATCCTGAAGGAATTAATGACAACGAGCCACCGAAAGTAAAATTATACATGAACAACACCAATTTTGCGGATGGTGGTATTACCGATCAAAACCCTCTGCTCTTGGCGTGTGTTACCGATGATAAAGGAATTAATTCAACAGGTTCGGGAATCGGACACGACGTTACTGTTATTCTTGATGGTAAAATTATCGACACGGTTGTACTAAATGATTTCTACTTTTCAGGTGAAGGAAATGGCTGTACCAATCCTTCTTTAGCGGATTATCAAAAAGGAAACGTAACTTACCCATTTAGAAATTTATCGCCGGGCGAACATCAACTCACTTTTAAAATTTGGGACATTAACAATAATTCAACAACAAGCACGTTAAACTTTATAGTTAAGGATGAAAGCGATCAAAATTTGATTGTTAAAAAATTGTTAAATTGGCCGAATCCTTTTACCAATAAAACGTATGTTCAATTTGAGCATAATTGCGATGATGTTTTAGATGTGAATGTTCAGATTTATACCATCACCGGAAAATTAGTGAAAACGATTAGTACGATGGTGACCGCTGAACCATTTTTACAAGGTTTTAGAACTGCGAGAACAGCAATCGAATGGGACGGAAATGATGACTTCGGTGATGCAGTTGGTAAAGGAACTTATATATTTAAAATTTTTGCGCGCAGTCAAAATCAGGATAAATGCAAAGGAAGCGCGACTGCCGTAGAAAAAATGGTCTTATTAAAATAATAAATAACGATAAAAAATTGACTTTATGACATTGACTAAAAAATTATTTTTAGGATTAGGATTGGGGGTAAGCATGCTTGCTTATTCACAGGTTGGCAACATTCAGCCGGTCCTAACTGGTGCTCCGTTCCTAAGAATATCACCTGACGCAAGAGCGGGAGGAATGGGTGATCAAGGGGTTGCAACAACTACCGATGCCTTTTCACAATTTTGGAATGCAGCGAAATATCCTTTCAGCAAAACTACTTCGGCAATTGGGATCAACTATACCCCGTACATGAGCAAATTGACCAACGATGTCTTTTTACTTTATGGTGCTTATCACCAGTTTTTAGGAGATGAAGAAAGAGCGACTATTTCAGCAAGTATCTATTATTTCAACATGGGATCAGTAGATCTTACCAAATTAGTTGGCTCTGAAGTAGTACAGGAAGGTACCGCAAAACCAAATGAATTCTCAATTGATGTCGCTTATGGATTGAAATTATCTGATTATTATTCCATGGCAGTTACCGGTCGATTTATCCGTTCTGATTTGTCTGGAGGATTTAACTCCGACAACACTTTGAAGCCAGCAAACTCTTTCGCTGTTGATGTTTCAGGTTATTTTCAGTCAGAAAAGCATACCAGTATTAATGATTTTGAAGGTCGTGTAAAAGGTGGTTTCGCCATCCAAAACTTAGGTCCTAGATTGGATTACACCGGCGATGAGGAATCCAGATCTTATCTTCCTACAATGGCGAGAGTTGGTGCAGGATATGACTTATTTTTAGATGATTTAAATAGAGTTGGTTTGAACTTTGAAGCTTCCAAACTTTTGGTTCCTGGTCCGGATGAAACTGGAAATGTTCCTAATGTTGGAGTTATTGACGGAATCGGAAAATCATTTAGCAATACCAAAAGCACGATGTTCAGTGGTGCAGTTGAGTATGAATATGACAATGCATTCGCCGTAAGAGGTGGTTATTTTCACGAAAGTGTTGAACAGGGAGGAAGACAATATGCAACGGTTGGTGTTGGTTTAAAATACCAGTCTTTCGGTTTGGATATGTCTTATTTAATTAATACTTCTAAAATTAATTCAGCCTTAGATAACACTCTCCGTTTCGGATTAACCTGGAATATTGGTGAAGAATCTTCGAACGCGCAGGATTATTAATAAAACTTAATCAAGCATAATAAAGTCTCAAATTTTTTTGAGGCTTTTTTTTGACCTTAAATGTTTAAATTTGCAGTATGAATTACGCCACGGAACTAAAAAAATTTGCCAGCAGCCAAGCCATTTATTCGGCGGTTCGTATATCGCTGGCAATTGTTTTACCCAGTGTAATTCTTGCCCATTTTGGACTGCTCAAAGAATTCTTCCTCTTTCCGCTAGCAACAAGTTTTATTGGCTTAACCGACCAGGCTGGCCCGTTCATCCGCCGTAGAAATGCCTTAATTTTTGCGATTGCTTCGTTTTTCTTTGTAGCCGTGGTCGCAAGTTTTTTAAAGGATTTTCCATTTCTGATCTATCCGGAAATAATTATTTTTTCCATTTTCTTCACCATGATTGGTGTTTACGGACAAAGATTGGCTGCAGTGGGAGCATTGTCTTTAGTCGTGCTGGCGATTTTTATTGATGGGCATTTAACCGGCGATGATATTGTCAAAAGTTCACTTATCTTTTTAGCAGGTTCCATTTTTTATCTTCTGATATTCTTAATCGTTTCCAAAATTCAACCCTACAAATTAGCGGGCCAGATGATTGGTGAAAATTATTTGGAATTGGGGAATTATCTTTCCTTAAAATCAAAATTCTATTTTAAAAATCCTGATTTCGATGTCTTATATTCTCAGATCATATCGCAGCAAATTTCCATTAAAAACCTACAGGAAGAAACTCGGGAAACCGTTTTCAAAACCAGAAAAATAGTTAATGAATCTACGACGACAAGTCGTTTATTAATGTTGATGTTTCTAAATTCCATTGATCTTCATGAGAAATTAATGACCTCTGAAAGTGACTATAGAAAAGTTCAGGAAAATTTTGGAAGCACTGCTTTTTTACATTCAATAGGTGAATATTTACAGCGATTGTCCGAGGAAATGAGCAATATCGGTATCGCTTTACAAAGCAATTCTAAAGCAAAACCGCTACGAAACATCGATGAAATGCTCGAGAAAATATTCAACGAATATTTTGAGTTGCGTAACAGAAAAATGACGCCAGAAAACCTGGAAGATTTTATGACGCTTCGGTTTATTTTAAATAGAATTACTTCTATTTCAGACGAGATCATCACAATTTATAAAGTTTTCAGTCAGGACGAAAAGCTGGCAAAAAGCTTGTCCACAGGTCTGGACTTTCAAAAATTTGTCACTGCAGAAGAAAAACTCAATAGCAAAGTTTTCCTCAGCAACTTCTCTTTAAAATCAGGTTTGTTTCGACATTCCATAAGAATTACGCTTGCGTTGGTCATTGGTTATTGGATTTCCAGTTTTGAGTTCCTGGGAATTGGCCACGCCTACTGGATTTTAATTACCATTGTTGCGATTTTGAAACCTGCGTATGCAACTACCAAACACAGAAATCTTCTGCGATTATATGGCACTATTTCCGGAGCTATTGTCGCTTATGGAATTCTTCATTTCATTTCAAATACGACCGCATTATTCGTTTTATTTTTAAGTGCGATGATTTTATGTTTCAGTTTTTTAAAAACAAAATATTCCTGGGCTGTATTTTTCATGACCATTTACGTATTCCTGGCCTTTAATATTTTAAAACCCGGAAATGTAAACATGATCTTTAAAGACCGTGTTCTCGATACGGTGATCGCCGGAATTGTGGCTTTCGTGGTTTCTTATTTTGTCCTGCCGGTTTGGGAACACACCAAAAATTTAGATTTGATGAAGAAGTCTGCAGACAGCAATTTCAAATATTTTTCTGCAGCAATGGCTTACTTTAAAGATGATAACATCGGCATTGAAAACTACAAACTCACCAGAAAAGCTGCTATTATCGACTTAGCGAATCTATCTGACAATTTTCAGAAAATGATCTCGGATCCTAAAAATCAGCAGAAAAAGCTAGAACATTTGCATCAGTTCGTCATCACTTCACATTTAATTACCGCGTATATCGCCTCATTTTCGCAATATTCTGAGACCTCAAAACATTATCCTGAAATTGACTTTAATGGTTGGGATTTAAAAATCTCTGCAGAATTAGTACGAACGAAATTACTTCTGAATCAAAAAAATCCAGACGAAAATATCGTACAGGAAAGTAAAATTGAACCTTTGGATACGGTTGAGAATCTGCTTGAAAACCGTAAAAAAGAACTGGCTGAAAATGAGTTTTTTGACCGTCGCGATACCAACAGAATCACCCATTTAACAGAGTTGAAAAACTTAAAGGAAATTTTAGAATTAATTTACGACGTTTCTAAAGAACAAAGAAAAGTCGCTGAGAACTTAGGACCGGAAATTCAGTCAACAATGGTGAAACAGTAGTTTTCGAAAAATTCTACGCGGGCTTTGTACAAATCAGAAACATTTTCATCGTGCACCCTGCATTGAATATTAAATGGAAAATCTAGACTGAATGGTTTTACCTCGTAATGCTTTTTCAAAGACCAATAGTTGGAATGATGGATCTTGTACAAACTTTCTTTCAAAGACCAGATCACGGTGAGATACGCCACTTCTTTATCTTTTTCAATAAAGCCACTCTCCTCTTCCTGTAAAAATTTGTGTCGAATTCTTTCTATCTTTTTATTAAAAGGTTCGATATCAATTCCAACTTTGTTTTTTGAAATGGCCAAAGCTGCGAAAGGGAAAGAATGCGTTACCGAAATTTCATAATCTTTCGGCGCTAAATATGGTTGTCTGCCATCGTAAAGAATTTTGTGATCCGGCAAAATCGATTTTAAAATTTTTCTGACCAAAAGAGTTTCTTTTAATTTTGTCGGATGATAATCTTTAACTTTTTCTAAATTCTCTTTTTCGATTAAAAGTTCTGGGTTCAAATCTTCAGCTTCATCATATTTCCAAAGGAGAATGGTTGCTTGATCATCGGAAAAATCTCGGTACAATGGCATTGAAAATTATTAGATGATAAAATTACACAATTCTTTAATGAAACAAATAATCACTTTTACTTAAAATTAATAATGAAAACGTTTAAGAGGTAATAGATTAAAGAGATAACTCCTATTTCATAAATATTTTAAATTTAAAAAAGACATTTCGTATCTTCGCGTCAAATTTATTTAAATAGATGGAAACTACAACACAATACGTTCCTTATAAAGTTAAGGATATCTCATTAGCTGAATATGGGAGAAAAGAAATTAATTTAGCTGAAGCGGAAATGCCTGGATTAATGGCGATCCGTGAAGAGTACGGTCCTTCTCAACCGTTAAAAGGAGCAAGAATCGCTGGTTGTCTTCACATGACGATCCAAACTGCAGTTTTAATTGAAACTTTAGTAGCGTTGGGAGCTGATGTTACTTGGTCTTCTTGTAATATCTTTTCAACTCAGGATCATGCTGCTGCTGCAATTGCTGCTGCTGGAATCCCAGTTTATGCCTGGAAAGGAATGAACGAAGAGGAATTCGAATGGTGTATTGAGCAAACCGTATTTTTCGGTGAAGACAGAAAACCATTAAACCTGATCTTAGATGATGGTGGAGATTTAACCAACCTTGTTTTTGATAAATATCCAGAATTAACGGCTGGAATTAAAGGACTTTCTGAAGAAACTACAACAGGAGTTCACAGATTATACGAAAGAATGCAGAACGGAACTTTGGTGATGCCTGCAATCAACGTAAATGATTCTGTTACCAAATCAAAATTCGACAATAAATACGGTTGTAGAGAATCTGCAGTAGATGCAGTGAGAAGAGCAACAGATTTAATGTTGGCTGGTAAAAGAGTCGTAGTTTGTGGTTACGGTGACGTTGGTAAAGGAACTGCAGCTTCTTTCAAAGGTGCTGGTTCTATTGTTACCGTTACAGAAATTGACCCGATCTGTGCCTTGCAAGCAGCAATGGATGGTTTCGAAGTTAAAAAATTAGATACGGTTGTTGCTAATGCAGATATCGTTATTACGACTACAGGAAACTTTAACATCGTTAAAGGAGAGCATTTCAAACAAATGAAAGATAAAACAGTAGTTTGTAATATCGGTCACTTCGATAATGAATTGGATATGGCGTGGTTGAACGAAAATTACGGTGATACCAAATATGAAGTAAAACCACAAGTTGACGTTTATACGATCGACGGAAAGGAGATCATCATTCTAGCAGAAGGTCGTTTGGTCAACCTTGGTTGCGCCACAGGTCACCCAAGTTTCGTAATGAGTAATTCATTCGCCAACCAGACTTTAGCACAAATTGAATTGTGGACGAATTCTGAAGCGTACGGAAACGAGGTTTACATGTTACCAAAACATTTAGATGAAAAAGTTGCATTTTTACACCTTAAAAAATTAGGCGTAGAATTAGAAACTTTAACAGACGAACAGGCTAAATATATTGGTGTAGAAGTGAAAGGACCTTTCAAACCAGAATACTACAGATACTAATTGAATTTATTTTCAATGATCATACAAAGAACGCTCTGAGATTTCAGAGCGTTCTTTTATTTATCGGAAACAATCATTTGAAATAGAAGATCATACTTTTCTCCTAATTTTCTCTTAAGTCTTTGTTTTGATTTTTTAACGGCGTCAATCGTTATTCCCAAAAGTCCAGAAATTTCAGAGTTGGTAAAACCTAATTTCTGCAGTAAAATAATTCGCAGATTAGAATCCGTAATTTCAGGGAAATTTTCGATCAAACTATCGTAAAATTCGAAGTGCTCGCGTTGAAATTCATTCTTAAAATTTCGCCAGTTCTCTTCTGTCATTAAATGCGATTGAAGCAAATCATCTAACTTTACACGATCATTATCCTTGAAAGAAGATTTTGATTCTTTAATATTTTCGATTTCTCCGTAGAGTTTTTGAATCTGAATATTTTTCTCCTTCAAAAAATCAATTTGGGAATCAAGCGTTCTATTTGCATGTAAGAGTTTCCGTTCAATATTTAATTTAGAGTTTTCATAGTCTACAATTTTCTCTTCCATCAAAAGGCGTTTCTTCTTTTCCTGATTTTTAGCTTTTAAAAAAACAAAAAGCACCCCTAATAATATTAAACTGGCAATAGCGAAAATGACATTTTTCCAGAAAGACTCTGTTGCAAATTTTTGATTGGTGCTTGCAATATTCTGTTGATATTTTCTTTTTTGCATCAACCAGTTCGCTTGATTCAATGGAAGAACGCCATCGGTTTTATTTAGAGAGTCTTCCAGTATTTCTATTCTCCGTCTGATGCCCAACTCTTCGTGCTCTCTGCTCTCATTTTGCAAAATGGTCAACCTCAATTTTAAAATATCGAGTTCATTAATTTTAAAATAGGATTTAGAGGTGGCAATTTCGCACGCTTTTTTTACCGTTACTTTCGCTTCATCAATCTGATTATTAGCAATATATAATCTTGTTAACAGCGTATAGGCATACATCAGATTTTTTTCACTTTTGGTTTCTTCAGAGATCCGAACATCTTCCAAAACCAATTGTATAGCAGTTTTATGATCTTTATTTCGCTCATAGATCTGTGCTAAATTTCCCAGTGTTTTCGCATAGCGTAGCTGATCACCAATTGACTTTGATAAAGTTGAAGATTGCCGAATATTTTTTTCAGCATTTTTTAAATCACCTTTTTTAAAATAACTCATTCCTAAGTTATCTAAAATAGCTGCGTATTCAGAGGTATTAGGTTTAATGTATTCTTTGGCTTTTTTTAAATAGGCAATGGCTTCTGAGTCATCTCCTATCGTATCCATATAAAAACCAATTTTTGTAAAAGATTCCGCGGGTAATATTAATTGATTGGTGTCTGTTTTTTGAATTTTATCAATGGCAGCTAAAAAGACAGGCAAAGCTTTGGTCATTTGCCGATAATTATAAAGATAACCGGCGTAACTTAATGTTGCCCAGATTTCCAAAGGTTTCAGCTGAGCTTCAGCTGCGTGCCGAATTGCTTTGGTGTAATAATACTGACTTTTATCGTTGACTCTATCCACATTTTCCGCATATGCATTTGCTACCAAAACATCATATAGTATTTGGTCGCTTTTAGAATTACGGTCGATCAATGGTTGTAGAAAATTTTTTACGGAGGCGATATCACTCTTTGAATCTTTTTTTTGATTGATGATCTGCTCCCAATCTGAAACTTTATCATCTGATGAACTCAGACGTATTTTTTGCGCTTGCAATAAAATGGCAGACAGTAGTAATAATAAACTGGTAAAATATTTTATTGCCATTTTTCGCGATCAATTTGTGAATGGAAATATACTATTTTTATAAGAAAAGAAAGAATTTCTATCTATTTAACAAATAAAAACTTCGATATAAATCATATCTACAATCTATTAACCCGAAAAGCCTGAATAATTAAAAAGACATTTAAAAAAATAAAATCATATTAAATATACTTAAATAGCTAAAAATCAAATGATTAATAATAACAACATTGAAATATACTTGTGAATTTCTCCTGTTTAAAAAATTGTCCCTCTTTTGTCCACCCTGATATTTGGCTTTATTTCCATCGAGATGATATATTTGTCCCAACACAACTCATAACCATGAAACTCAACTTATTTTAATGATTTGCAGTTTTCGAATTCTAAAAACACAGATGATGATGAAACTTTTTACTTTTTGTTTTAACAAATCCGGTTTGTAAAAAAGCCTTTTTAATTGGTAAAAGTTTCAGAAAATTAATGAAATTTAGTTATGGTAATCATTACTAAATTTCATTTTTTTTTGCATTCTGTTTTAATCAGCTCCCCGATCTTATTTCTAAGTTTTTCTTATCATAAAAAAGTACAACTTTTCTATTTGTCCACTCTTTGTCCACCTCTATAATTTCTTATTTTTATTGTTATTCTATACATTTGTAGTAGAAAAAAAAAGAAATAAGTATTCAACTTGAAAACTTAAAGACTTAAAAACACAAATGATTTTTTTTCCTCCTTTAACAATTAGTTAAAGGAGTTTTTTATTTTTTCTCTAATTAATATTTTGCAGTTTTTCAGTCTTGAGAATTTACCGTTTGCTTACTTGGAAAAGTAAATAGAAAACTTTTGATCGAATAAGAATAAATTTCTCCCGAAAGTCAAACACTCCAGTTTTAAAATGAAATATGATATTTGATTTTCCTATCTAAATTACATTTTTAAATAGGTGTCACGAGAATTACATTTTTTTTAATTAAATTGAGAACAAATTTTATCCAATGAAAAAAACCTTTGCATTGCTGTTTACCTTTTTAATGTTATTTACTTTCAAAGCTCAGGACAAACCTGGTTTTTGGAACGACATTGAATATTTTAAACAGATCAATAAAGATAACCCTCCACCGAAAGATGCAATTCTCCTGATCGGAAGTTCTTCCTTTACCATGTGGAAGGACGTTAGTGATTATTTCCCTGGAAAGCAGATCATCAATCGGGGATTTGGAGGCTCCAGTTTGAATGATCTTAATTTTTATTCTGATGAACTTTTAAAACCGTATTCGCCGAAGCAGATCATTGTTTACTGTGGTGAAAATGATTTTGCGGGCAACGAAAAACTGACTGCGAGACAGGTGTTCAATCGATACAAGCATTTTTATGCGGAAATTAGAAAGTATTATCCGACTATTCAGGTTGATTATATTTCAATCAAATTATCTCCAAGTCGTGAAAAACTTTGGCCAAAATTTATCGCTACGAATTCCTTGATTAAAAGATTTATGGATAAAAAGAAAACTGCCGACTATATCGATATTACAAAAGCCATGAATGGTGAAAACGGAAGGACAAGAAAAGATTTATTTTTAGAAGATATGCTTCACATGAAACCAAACGGTTATGAAATCTGGGCTAAAGAAATGAAACCTTTCTTGAAATAAACAAATTCGAAATCACTAAAAAACAATTATAAAAATCTACTTAAAATATGAAAAGACATGAAGCCTTAGTTCAGTTGAGCCGTGACCACCATTTTGGTCTATTGCTTTGCTGGAAATTAAAAGAAGGATTAAAGAAAGAAATTTCAGTGGAAAGAATGTCTAAATACATCGGGCTGTTTTACCTGCAAAATCTAAAACCTCATTTCGCAGAAGAAGAGGAAACTATTTTTAAAGTTTTAGGAGAGGATCATCCTTTAATTAAGGAAGCAATTTCACAACACCGAACGTTTGAAAAAATGATAGGAGACGGTTTTAAAACACCAGCACAAATTGAAGAGTTCCGCGCTTTACTCGAACTTCATATCCGAACTGAAGAACGACAAATTTTCCCGGAAATTGAAAAACAAGCAACTGACGAGCAATTAGAAGATCTCTTAAAACTGGATCATCCTGAATTAAAAGAACCAGAATACGACGATATTTTTTGGAAGGACTAGACTTTTGAAAAGATCAAACTTTCATTAAAATAAAGAGAGCCGTTTCTATTTGAAATGGCTCTATTTGTTTTAGTTTGAAACATTTAAAAACGAAAGATCTCGGTTGTAGAAAATTAAAATCGTTCACAACATTACAGTATCATATGCCCATACTTTACTTACGGTTTCTCAACATTTTAATTAATAATGCAATCGACATAAAAAAACATACTAGGATTGCTGATCTTATTGCAATGTCAAAATCATTATTCAAGTAGTGACGTTTTTGGTTTACTACTAGGATAACGAACAGCAGTAATTCAATGATCTGTAAGGATAATAATTTTTTGACTGGTTCCATTTTATGTTAGCAATTTTATTTTAAACTCTTAATTAAAAAAAACAAAGACAACCAGTCAGATTGATTAGTTGTATTTATTTATATTTGAAAAATTTTTCTTGTATTAAATCCTTTCAATATCAGCACCAATAGCTTTCAGTCGTCCGTCTATATTTTCGTAACCACGGTCAATTTGTTCAATATTATGAATCGTAGACGTTCCTTCCGCTGAAAGTGCTGCGATTAATAACGCATTTCCTGCTCTAATGTCTGGCGAAATCATTGTAGTCCCGCGTAGTGGATATTCATGATTCAAGCCAACAACAGTCGCTCTGTGTGGATCGCACAAGATGATCTGTGCACCCATATCTATTAATTTATCGACAAAGAACAAACGGGATTCAAACATTTTTTGATGAACCAGTACCGTTCCTTTTGCCTGAGTTGCAACAACCAAGATGATCGAAAGTAAATCGGGTGTAAATCCTGGCCAGGGCGCATCTGAAACCGTCAGAATCGATCCATCAATAAACTTCTGAATCGTATAATTTTCCTGAGCCGGAATAAAGATATCATCGCCTCTTTTCTCTAATTGAATTCCTAATTTTTTAAAGGTATTTGGAATCACTCCCAATTCATTCCAGTTGACATTTTTAATGGTAATTTCAGATTTCGTCATCGCTGCGAGCCCAATCCAGGAACCGATTTCCACCATATCAGGAAGCATCGTATGTTCTGTTCCGCGCAAATGGGTAACACCTTCAATAGTCAATAAATTAGATCCAATACCTGAAATATTCGCTCCCATTCTGTTGAGCATTTTGCATAATTGCTGCAAATAAGGTTCGCAAGCCGCATTGTAAATTCTGGTTTTGCCTTTCGCCAAAGCCGCAGCCATTACAATATTGGCCGTCCCAGTTACGGAGGCTTCCTCCAACAAAATAAACTTACCGTGAAGTTCTTTTGCCTTTAACGTATAAAAATATTCTTTTTCGTCATAATGAAACTCTGCACCCAATTCTACCAATCCCTGAAAATGGGTATCCAATCGGCGTCTTCCGATTTTATCACCACCCGGCGTCGGCATGTAGGCTTCTCCAAATCTGGCAAGCATTGGACCTAATAACATTACTGAACCGCGAAGTTTCGCACCATCTTGTTTAAAATCGTCGGATTTTATATAATCAAAGTTGACTGCATCTGCCTGAAACGTATAATCACCATGTCCATTTTTGGTCACTTTTACACCGAAATCACCCAGAATTTCGATCAACCGATTAACGTCATGAATATCCGGAATGTTCTTTACGCGAACTTCTTCATCCGTCAACAAGACTGCACACAAAATTTGAAGCGCCTCGTTTTTAGCGCCTTGCGGTGTAATTTCACCATGCAGTTTTTTTCCTCCTCTAATTTGAAAACTTCCGCTCATTCTTATTTCCGGTTTTTATTGTTTTGAAAATTCTTTCTGTTATTTTGAGTTTTAGGTTGATGTCTTGGGTTTGATTTATTGCTTCGGTTGGTCGCATAATAAATTTTACTTTTCTCCAAAGAATCTAAAACAGTTAAATCCAGACGGTTTTCCGAAAGGTCTTTTAAATGACGGAAAATAACCTCATCCTGTACATGTTCTTTATTGTAAACATTATAAGATTTCTTCATATTGTTCGCGATCACCTGGATCAACGCGTCTTTTTCGTCACCAGCTTCCAGTTCAATCGCTTTATCGATCAACTGTAAAATGCTTTTTCCGTAAAATTTAAAATCACCCTGTAATTTCGGATATTCCATTCGTTTAGGTTTCACCTGCATTTCTTCTGGAGTAGGAATATGATAAGGCGAATCAACGTCTAAATCATACTTCGCCAGAATAAAAAGATGATCCCAAAGTTTATGTTTATAATTCGATTCATCTCGAAGCTGTGGATTTCTTTGTCCCATGAAATCTACAATCGCCACGGCCATTTCGTTACGCTCGTCCCTATTTTCGAGTTCCTGACAACGCTCAACAAGCTGCTGTATAATTCGGCCGTATTCCGGCATTTGGAGTTGCGTTTTGCTAGTATTATATTCCATAAGTGCAAATATAAGAATTTGTTAAGGTTAATAGTTTTAGTTGTCTGAATATTTTTTTGGGCGTGCCCCTCGCCTTCCGCTTTCCCACTACTCGGGTCGGTCTTCGGCTCCCAATCTTTTTTTTGACAGAATTTATTTTAAAAGAAGAGTTCGAAAAAAAAAAAAGGATTTCCACCTACGCCCTCACGCAAACCTGATCAACAATTGAAATCCATTTTAAAAATGAAATTAAGGAATATTAGAGTAAACATTTGACCTTGATCAAGTAAGTTTCGGCTAAAGCCAGTGGAAAATCCCCGATATTAAATCGGCTAAAGACCGCTCCTATTGATCGTAAAAAAAAATGATTATGAAAAACGAACTCATTACAATAAGGTCTATTATCTTTCATCTAACAGCGAAGCGGTCTATCATCTTTGATCTACCAGCACAGTGATCTATAATCTAAGATACAAATTTCTTCCGCTCTTCCGCCGTCGGGATTTCACACGCGCCTGCAGACAGTTTCTTTCGGTTTGCCGCTACTCTATCGTAGAAAAAATCAGTGAGTGAAGTTGGGATATATCTGAAATACGACAGCAAGGTATATAGTCCACCGATCACTTCAGAAATTTTGAAAACCGCTTGGGACTTTTGCAAATAATATTTTTCTGGTTTCCAAAGATACAGCGTATCCAGATTCTTTAATTCTAAATTTCTTTCACTTAGAAACTGCTGTCCAAATTCAGATTGTAAGGAGGCAAATAGAAATTGATTTTTTACATCTTTTTTTAAGATCCAGTGCACCCAGAAATTACAAAAACCACATTCTCCATCGTAGAAAACATAGTATTTATTGGTATTGACGTTGGTCATTATTTAATTTTGAAATCAGATTTCTCAAGCCCAGTTGGGATATCATTTAAAATTCGGGTATCGTTTTCCATGAATTTGAAATACTCAATCATTACTTTTTTGTCAGCCGCACTTAGCTTTGCTTCTGGATGAGCAAGCACGTAAGAATCCAGTGGCATTTCACCTTTCTCTATCATTTCAGCGGCTTCCTTCAATTTTTTGACTTGTCTCTTTTTTTCATAAGTCGCAAAAGTAGAGAAATTTAATTCTTTACGTCCTTCTTTAATATGATCTGCTAAAAACCATCCAAAAGGTTGCACGTTCGAATACCAAGGATATTTCGATTCATTGCTGTGACAGTCATAACAGGCATTTCGAATTAAAGTTGCCGTTTTTTCCGGAGTAGCTTTAATTTGTAAGAAATCCATTTTTGGCGTAGCAGCTGGATTATTTTTATCAATGGGAAAAAATTGAATCAGAACGAAGGCTACAATGATAATTATCAGTATTTTTTTCATGAAGAAAATTTTGTTTTGTGAATTTATAACTTTAATTTTAAATGAGAAAAATCTGTAGTTGTTATAGATTTTATAAATCGAAAAAGTTTTTATGATTGATAAAAACTTTATAGATTTGCACAAGTAAAATAAAAAAAACAATATTATGTCATTAGTAGGAAAAAAATTCCCAAACATCGCAATTGATGCAATGTCAGAAATGGGTGATGATTTAAAAATCAACATCTTTGAAGAAACAACTAAGAACCAACAAAAAGTTCTTTTATTCTGGTATCCAAAAGATTTTACTTTTGTTTGTCCAACAGAACTTCACGCATTCCAAGAGGCTTTAGGAGAATTTGAAAAAAGAAATACCAAAGTGATCGGTGCTTCTTGTGACACCAATGAAGTACACTTTGCGTGGTTAAACACTGCGAAAGACAACGGAGGAATCGAAGGCGTTACATACCCGATCTTAGCAGATACGCACAGACAATTAGCCAATATCTTAGGAATTGTTGATCAGGATTTTGACTATGATGAAGAAGGAAACGAATCTTTCACAGGATCAAACGTGACTTATCGAGCAACTTATTTAGTTGATGAAACAGGAAAAATCTTCCACGAAGCGGTAAATGATATGCCTTTAGGAAGAAATGTGAAAGAATTTTTAAGATTGATCGACGCTTATACGCACGTTCAGAAACACGGTGAAGTTTGTCCTGCAAACTGGGAAGAAGGAAAAGATGCGATGCAAGCCAACAGAACTTCGACTGCAGAATATTTAGCTTCTCACTCCAACTAAAAAAAAAGAATTATGTACACAGAATTAGCGGAAGATACGTTACAACAAATTGTAGCAGACAATGATAAAGTGGTTGTACAATACGGTGCAACATGGTGTGGAAACTGCCGGATCATGAAACCAAAATTCAAAAAATTGGCGGCGGAAAATGAAGACATTCCTTTTCTATATGTTGATGCAGAGAAATTACCTGAAAGTAGAAAATTAGCAACGGTAGATAATTTACCAACATTTGCAATTTTTAAAAATGGGGAGTTGGTAAATCAGGTTCAATCGAATCAGGCAGAAAGTCTTATTAATCTTTTTAAAGAACTGAATTAATGAAATTACCTGTGATCAGACAGTTTTATCAAACTCAAACTGTTGAGAATTTAGAGAAAACCCTGGAAGTTATTGAAGCATTTACGGAATTCAGAGGAACAACTGAAGAAGACTTGAATGTTGCCGGAGAATTGATTACCAATATCTGTGGCGCACTCGAAGTCCATGCAAATGTAGCAAACGGAATGGTTGAAAGAGATGCACTTAATTCTTTTGCAAAGAAAGTTTTAGGCTCGATCGATAAGTAGTATTTAGTAAAAATGAAGAAGAAAGGGGTAGTGTTTCACTAACTGT
>DIBY01000020.1 GCA_002415135.1 Flavobacteriales bacterium UBA5040
CTATCCAATTTATTAATGAAAACGATCATCGGAATATTTCGCATTCTACAAACCTGAACTAATTTTTCAGTTTGTTCCTCAACTCCTTTTGCAACGTCTACAACAACGATCACAGAATCTACGGCTGTTAAAGTTCGGTAAGTATCTTCTGCAAAATCCTTGTGACCCGGCGTATCTAAAATATTGATTTTATGACCTTTATATTCAAATGCTAAAACGGAAGTTGCCACAGAAATTCCTCTCTGTCTTTCAATTTCCATGAAATCGGAAGTTGCTCCTTTTTTAATTTTATTTGATTTTACGGCACCTGCTTCCTGAATCGCGCCTCCAAAAAGCAACAGCTTTTCTGTAAGCGTGGTTTTTCCGGCATCAGGGTGGGCAATAATTCCGAAGGTTTTTCTTTTCCCTATTTCTTTAAGTAGATCTGACATAATTATATTTGAGACTGCAAAAATCGCTTTTTTTTATCGAAAATGAAAATGGAACCGATTTCCTCTTTTTTAAAAGATGAGAATTTTTCTTGAGAAATAAAGTCCTGGTCATCATCGATTTTTATTTAAAGAATTATCTTTGCCCAAATTAAAAATTCATGGATAATCAACCGGTTTGGAATAAATTCATTTTTGACGGTAAAGGAATACTTGCTTTGGTTGGTGGCTTTTTCGCCGGAAGTGCGGTGGTGGCGGTTTTAAACGTCTTCTCCGTTTTCGTTTTTAATGTTAATCTCCAATATCAGGATTATTATTTATTATTGGCCAATGCAGCTGGATTTCTATCTGCGATTTTCGCTTTTGATTATTTCGTTTGCCGACCGACCACAGGGAAAAAATTAAACTTTAATTTTTCACGAACAAATTTGATGACTTACTTTCTAATCTTCCCAATGATGCTTGGAATGATGTTTATTGCTGAATTCATCACGTCGCAGATCCCGATTACAGGACCATTCTTTGGAGAATATTATCAGTATTTTTCGAAATTAATGGAGCAAATGACCAATGATAAAGCCACTTTAATTTTACTCGCTGTCGTGATGGCTCCCTTATTTGAGGAAATTGTATTCCGTGGAATCATTATGAAAGGACTCATCAATAAAGGATTGAAGCCCAAAACGGCAATTATTATTTCCGCAGTCGTTTTCGGATTGGTTCATGGAAATCCCTGGCAATTCGTCGGTGCGGTGTTATTAGGAAGTGTTTTGGGCTTGGTTTATTACAAAACAAAATCACTGCTTTTGCCGATCCTTTTACACGCTTTTAATAATCTATGTTCTTCCATTTTAATTTTTTATAATAAAACTGAAAGCTTTGCTGAAACATTTAAAATTTCAGAATGGTTAATTTTGGCTTTTGGAATTGTACTTTTTAGCACATTTTATCTTCTGTTTACTAAGAGATATAAAGTTCATTACAACGAAAATTAATTCTCTCTTTGGCTAAGATGAATTATTTGACAGACTTTAAATTACCCCGGTTTTTAATATTACTCATTACTCATTATTCATTACCCATTACCCATTATCAATGAAAAAGGAAATTCTTATCGCAACGCATAACGCTCACAAGAAAGAAGAAATTCAACAAATATTAGGCGAGAAATTTACCGTGACTTCTCTGACAGATTATAATATTCACGACGAAATTGTGGAAGACGGAAATACCTTTCACGCAAATGCCTTAATCAAAGCTCAGTATTGTTTCGATACCACTGCAAAACCAAGTTTAGGAGACGATTCTGGTTTAGTGGTAGAAGCGCTTGATGGTAGACCTGGGATTTATTCTGCTCGTTATGCTGGAGATCACGATTTTGCGAAAAATATGTCCAAAGTTTTGGAAGAGTTAGAAGGCGTAGAAAATCGAAAAGCTTACTTCGTAACGGTGATGTGTTTGGTCGATGAAACCGGAACGAATTATTTTGAAGGTAGAGTTTATGGTAATTTAACCAAAGAAGTTCGGGGCGAAAAAGGATTTGGTTACGATCCGATTTTCATTCCCGAGAATTATGAAATTACTTTTGCCGAAATGAAGGCAGAAGATAAAAATAAAATCAGCCATCGAAAAAAGGCGATTGAGCAGTTTTTAGAATTCATGGAGAAGTAGATTCTTAAACCACAAAGGCACAAAGATTTTATAATATTCTAATTGAAGTAATTTTTAGGAAATTGTAATAGTGCAAACCTTGATTGACTTTTAAAAGCAAAGCTTTGTGACTTTGTGGTTAAAAAGAACTTTCACCATTAAGTTCTGTTAAGCAATTAAGTAAATTAAGATTTCCTTCGGAATTTAGCGCATGCGAAAACTAATGTGATCTAGAAATTTCCTTAAAAACTAATGTGCCTTATGTGTTACTAAAATTTTAGCAATTAAAATATCTTGTAGTTCTTACTCTCAGAAATAAATTTAGTTAGAATCTGCTACTATCTTTTAAACGAAAAATCGTATTTTTGCAATCACTTATATTAAAATGAAATGTTAGAAAAGATTGAGGACTTATTGGTTGAAGTAGGAAATTTCAGTTCAACGAATAAAGATGAAATTGAGCAGTTCCGCATCAAATTCAGTGGTAAGAAAGGAATTATCAATGATATTTTGGCGCAGTTCAAAGCAGTTCCCAACGAACAGAAAAAAGAATTCGGACAAAAGATCAATACGCTGAAACAAGCGGTAGAAGCGAAATTGGAAGGTTTAAAGACCGCCACAACTTCTAGCATTCTTTTTGAAAAAGATGATTTAACCAAACCTGGTTTTCCTTCAGAATTAGGAACGCGTCACCCGATCAATTTGGTGAAAAACAGAATTATCGAGATCTTCAGATCAATTGGTTTTGCTGTGGCAGACGGACCGGAAATTGAAGACGACTGGCATAATTTCACGGCGTTAAATCTTCCGGAATACCATCCGGCGAGAGATATGCAGGACACTTTTTTCATCGAAACCAATCCTGATTTATTATTGAGAACACATACTTCTTCAGTACAGATCCGATATATGGAAGAAAATGAGCCGCCGATGAGAATTTTATCTCCAGGTAGAGTTTTCAGAAATGAAGCGATTTCTTCGCGTTCGCATTGTATTTTCCACCAGATCGAAGGTTTATATATTGATCAAAATGTAAGTTTTGCAGATTTAAAACAAACGATTCAGTTCTTTACAACAGAACTTTTCGGAAAATCAAAAATCAGATTGAGACCTTCTTATTTTCCATTTACAGAACCAAGTGCAGAAGTAGATGTTTATTGGGGATTAAATTCTGAAACCGACTACAGAATTACCAAAGGAACAGGTTGGCTAGAAATCATGGGTTGCGGAATGGTAGATCCTGCCGTTTTAGCGAACGTAAATATTGATGCTGATAAATATTCCGGTTATGCTTTCGGAATGGGAATCGAAAGGATCGCAATGTTGATGTACCAAATGAGCGACATCAGAATGTTCTTTGAAAATGATAAAAGAATGTTGGAGCAATTCAAGAGTCTTTAATTAAATAGAAAAATAGAGTTGATTCTCTTCAAATCGGCTTTGAATAAAATAGAAAACTTCCAGAATCATCTGGAAGTTTTTTCTTTGTTACTGGATAATGAAAAATTTATTCTTTCTTTTTAAACCAATGCTTTGCCTGATTATAATCCAGATAATACGTCAGTTTTAAAGAAATATTATTAACCATCGGCTCATTAAATAAAGTGTTGAAATTATCTTTAAACTTCATTCTCGAAAGTCCTAAATAATCTTCGACGGCATTTCTGTACATTAAAGTCAGTTGACTTCCAGGAGCAAACCACCACGAATAGCGCAAATCAACATTCCAGGAGTTATAAGTTCCATTTAAATTTTCATTGAACTGGCTCGTAGGATTCAATGTTCCATCTTGATTCAAAGTAAAGAAACTTTTATAAGTAACATCTGAATAATAGTGGCGGAAGGCAAGTGAAAGCGACATTTTATCATTGAAAGTATATTGCGATGTCAAACTGTTTTCATACGTATTTCGCTGGCGCTTTCCCATAAAGATCTCAGCGTCTTCTTTGCCTGCAAAACCAGTTTCATTGTTGCTGAAAGCTGGATTAAATTTCCAGACAGTATTGAATTTGTCGGAGAAACGATATCTTAAATAAAACGAAAGATTGACAAGATTTCGTCCGGTTTCATCATAAGCGTAATAATCAAAATTCACATTATACTGAAACTTTTTTCGACTGTCACTTTCAGTCCAGATCCAGGCGTTGAAGTACGATGGTGTTTTTAAAAACCGTCCATTGGTTCGTGGTTCATAAATATCATTTTCGCCCAATGGCGTAATTTCAAAACCTCCTCCAAAACTTCTAAAATTCTTATTGGTAAACTGATTGTTATGATTAATCACCAAATTGGTAAATAAATAGGGCTCTAAGCGATGGTAATAATTAACATGGAAGTTAAGGTAAATATTATTAAATTTTTTGGTTGGTTCCAAAATACGGTAGCCGTAATAAGAATTGTAGTTGGCAAAATTGGTCGAAGTAGAAAAACCTAGATCATTAATATCCCAGTTTTTAGTCACGTAATTCCCATCTATTTTAAATTGATTTTTGCCAGAATTTTTAGCGAAACCAACCTGACCACGAGATCCGAATTTCGTTCCGTCATCCATCACCCAACTTCCTTTGATTGCTCCAAAATAGTTGTAGACATTCTTCTTGTCATTGATGTTCCAAAGAAAAGCCGTTGAATTCGCATCCCGAAAATTACCATCCCGAACAACATTGGTGTTGACCAGGCTGACCGAAGAATTTTCATTAAACCGCTGATCCAAAACCAAAACATTATAATTCGTCCACGGCTCTACAACTTCCTTTCTGGTTTCACCGGTTGTTTCATTTTGAATTTGGGCTTCCATTTTTTCGGTAATTCCATTAAAAAATCCGATTCCTAAACCTTTATTGGTTCTTCCTGAAATTTTAAAAGCGTTAAATAATTTTACTTTAGATGGATATTCGGTTACTTTTTCGTCAACAGAAGTCTCTGGATATCTGGACGGATTTCCGCCAATTCTTCTGGAGTAAAATAGATTTCCTTTATTAAAGAGTTCCGTTCCTTCCGTAAAAAAAGAACGCTGCTCTTCAAACTGCTGTTCGAAAGGTGTTAAATTTAAAATGGAATTATCAAAACTTGTTTGTCCAAAATCCGGAATTAAAGTCATATCAAAAGTAAAGGCATCGTTAATTCCATATTTAATATCCATTCCTCCATTAAAATTGGTAGTCGTTTTACCATCAAAACTATTTAAATAAGTCGAAAAGTATGGAGTTAGCGATAAACGTAACGGAGGTTGAATATTCTGAATTCCTTCCAGAGTTCCATCATAAAATAAATAACTGGCTTTTTTATTATCCACAAAATTCCACGTTAAATTCTGATTGGTTTTCTGAATGACGCGAATGAAATTAATTCCCCATTTCTGAATCTCTTTTTTGGGAAAGCGCAATTCTGAATACGGGATTTTCATTTCGACTGTCCAACCATTTTCATTGATCTTTACTGCCGAAAACCAAACGGCATTCCAGGAGAAATCATCGTTTGCATTGGTGACAATTTTTGCATCGGCCTGCACGCCGGAAGCCTGCACGAAGAATAAGACCGCTTGTTGATGATCATCATATCCATTAATGGTAATTCCGAAAACATCATCATTTCCAATATCATCACGTTCTACCAATTCTTTTTGAATGTTTTCTGGATTGGGATCAATCATCGTTGCACCAAAATAAACTCCAGTATCATCATAAAGAACTTTAACGGTGGTTTTAAAATCCTCAGGTTCCGGTTTTCCGTTACCAGGATTTCTTTCAATAAAATTTTCGGCGACTGACGCATCTTTCCAAACCTCTTCATCGAGGATTCCATCCATTTTTGGTGCATTATTTATTTTAGAAATGGTGATTTTTTTTCTGGCAATGCTGTCGTTTTTGACGGTTTGGGAAAAAAGGGGTAGAACAAAAAATAAAAGTAGAAGAGTGGCGAAAAAGGTTTTCATGTAAAGAGTTTAAAAATAAGACAACGAAAACCCAAATTTTGTTACATCACTTTCGAAAATAAAATAAAAAAAAATAAACGAACCGTAGTCCGTTTATTTCAATATTAGCGGTTGAGCTAAAAATTTATTTTGAAAAGTTGAGCGGAAATTTCACACTCGCATAAGAATCAATATCTGCTTTTAAAGAACCGACTGCCAATTCTGCTTTAATCGCAATTGGAATGTGGTTTTTATCATTGCTGACCCAAAGCGTAACGCCTTCTTTATCTTTAAAAACCCGTCCGCTTATGACCTGAGGAACAATTACTAAACTATTGATCCAACCAAATTTAGTTTTCACATTTTGTGTCCCAATCACTTTTAATTGAAAAGGAAACATCTCATCATCGATCCAAATGTTTACTTTTTTAACGCTACCAACTTTCAATTCGCTGTCATCCATGGCTCTTAAATGATAAAAAGCAGATAACATATCCTGGATTCCAGCAACAGACTTTAAGGATTGTGTCGTCTTTTTTTCTTTATCGGTTAGCAAAAGCGTTTGATTACCGTGGTTAAAAACGGTTTCAAAATGTTGAGTATACGTTCCTTCTTTTACATTTCGAACATAAAAACTGGGTAAACCTGTGTTGTAATTAATGAAGCTCTCATAAGTATCTTCTACTTTAAAAAAAGCTCTGACAGCACCAGTTGTTTTTCCAACACCTTTCACATAGAAATGAGGTTGGCCTCTGTAGGTCGTTTTTAAAGTGGTTAAACTTGCCGTTCCTGCATTCAATAGTCCGTAATGAATTCGGTAACGCAAAGTCTCGCCTGATTGTATATTTTGAAGTTTTTGGGCACTTCCAAAAGTGATCAATAAGAGGATCAATAATGATAAAGTCTTTTTCATGCCTTTGCTTTTGCAAATAATTTGCCACAAAGATAAAACTTTCGTTTTATTGAATTTCATTATGACAAAAATCATAAACAGGCTCCGCATAGTACTTTTAAATTTTGTAAATTTGTGGGAATTATTTCCAAAAATTTAGATTAATGGTTACTACAGATATATTGATTATTGGAGCCGGCCCGACCGGACTTTTTACTGTTTTTGAAGCAGGTTTACTCAAGTTAAAATGTCATCTTATTGATGCACTTCCACAGCCGGGTGGTCAGTTAACCGAGTTATATCCGAAGAAACCTATTTTTGATATTCCAGGATTTCCTTCCATTAACGCAGGAGATTTAGTTGATAATTTGATGGAGCAAACCAAACAATTTCAACCAGGATTTACTTTGGGAGAAACCGCTCAAACTTTAACAAAACTCGAAGATGGAACTTTTGAGGTAATTACCAATAAAGGAACGGTTCATCATTCGAAAGCAGTTGCAATTGCTGGTGGTTTGGGAACTTTCGAACCTAGAAAACCTGTTTTGGAAAACTTGTCCGATTACGAAGAAAATGGCGTAGAATATTTCATTAAAGAACCTGAGCATTTCAGAAATAAAAAAGTAGTGATCGCCGGTGGTGGAGATTCTGCTTTGGACTGGAGTATTTTCTTAGCAGATATTGCAAGTGAAGTTACTTTAATTCACAGAAGAAATGAATTCCGTGGAGCTTTGGATTCTGTTGAAAAAGTTCAGGCTTTAAAAAATCAGGGTAAAATTCACATGATGACTCCTGCAGAAGTTCGAGGACTAAAAGGGGATGGTAAATTAACTGCAATTACCGTAGAAAAAGAAGGTGAAACCTTTGATATTGAAACCGATTACTTTATTCCGCTTTTTGGTTTAACACCGAAATTAGGCGACTTAGGAAACTGGGGCTTGGAAATTGAAAAAAATGCAATCAAGGTCAATAATTCTTTAGACTATCAAACCAATATTCCAGGAGTTTATGCGATTGGTGATATCAATACGTATCCAGGTAAATTAAAATTGATTTTATGTGGCTTCCATGAAGCAACTTTGATGTGTCAAAGTGTTTATAATATGCTGAATCCAGGTAAAAAATTCGTATTGAAATATACGACGGTAAGTGGAATTGATGGTTTCGACGGAAGCCGTAAAGAAGCTGAGAAAGCGGTAGTGATGAAGATCGATTAATAAAGAGTCAAGTAAAAAGTAAAAAGAAACAAGAATAGAACAATGCAAGATATTAATCTTAAAATTACCGATAGAAACGGCGATATTCATGAAGTGGTTGCACCGACTGATATGTCGATGAATTTGATGGAAGTCATTCGTTCTTACGAATTGGCTGAAGAAGGAACCATCGGAGTTTGCGGCGGTATGGCGATGTGTGCTTCCTGTCAGGTTTACGTGGTGGAAGGTTCTGATAAACTAACTGAAATGGGCGCGGAAGAAGATGCAATGTTAAGTGAGGCATTTCATGTTCAGGATAACAGCCGTTTAGGTTGCCAGATCCATATTACCTCAGATATTGACGATTTGGAAGTTGCAATTGCACCATATCCATAAAACAAATCGTTTTTAATAAAATATTAAAGGGAAGGAAATTTAGTTTTCTTCCTTTTTTTGTGAAGAATAACTTATTAAATTATCTAATCTTTTTGTCGCACTTCAAGTGATAAACTGTGCCGGAAAATGTTTTACATCAACATCCATAATTGGAGTAAATCGCTTAGTTCTAACATGATTCGTTATGGTGATAAGTCAAGATTTTTTTTTAATTTAGAGGAAAGTATTGAGTATGAAAATCGCAACCTATAATGTAAATGGAGTCAACGGTCGGCTACCAGTTCTTTTAAGATGGCTCAGCGAAGAAAAACCTGATGTCTTTTGTTTACAGGAATTGAAAGCTCCACAAGAAAAATTTCCTGAAGCAGAAATTTTAGAAGCCGGTTATCATGCTATTTGGGTGGGACAAAAAAGTTGGAATGGAGTGGCAATTTTAACAAAATCGAAAAAAGCAACCATTGTTAGAACTGCTTTACCTGGTGATGAAGACGATCAACAAAGCCGTTATTTAGAAGTGAAGGTTGATGATCTAACAATCGTCTGTATTTATATTCCCAATGGAAATCCTACACCTGGTGAAAAGTATGATTATAAATTGAAGTGGTTGGAGAGACTCGATGCTCAAGCAGAACTTTTGATCAGTTCTGGTAAACCCGTAATTATCACTGGAGATTTTAATATTATTCCGACTGAGAACGATGTTTATAAACCGGAGAAATATTTGAAAGATGCTCTCTTTCTGCGTGATGTTCGGACTGCCTTTGATAATTTGATTGCTCAAGGCTGGACCGATGGATTGCGACACCTTTATCCGGCAGAAACCATTTACACTTTTTACGATTATTTTAGAAAAGCGTTTGAAAGAGATGCTGGAATGCGGATCGATCATTTTTTACTTTCTCCAGAAATCTTGCCGCATCTGAAAAATGGTGGAGTAGAAAAGAATGTTCGTAGATGGGAGAAATCGAGTGATCATGTGCCGACTTGGATCGAGTTGGAAAATATATAACAGCTGATTTTTAAATTTGAACAAAAAAAATCTCTTCGCATAAAGAGATTCAATATTTTTCATAACCGATGATCAGTACAATTTCTGAATTTTTTCGACAACATAAGTTTTGCGTTTAATTTTCGGTGCAACATATTCTAAAACTTCTTTGCCTTCCCATTCTTTTTTCTTGTAAACAGAACTTGAAGATTTCCATATCTTTTGTTCAATAAGTTCTACAGAAGCAGTTGAGAATTCTTTAATAATTTGAAGAAGTTCCTTGATTTTTTTCGAAGGAATTTTTTCCACCTCACTTTCAGGATGAATCTTGCTTAAGAACAGAACTTCATTTCGAATAATATTTCCTAAACCTGGAAAAACATCTTGATTTAAAAGAACATCGCCGATTTTCTTTGTAGCATACTTTTCCAATAAAAGTTTTTGCGTTTTTTCTATTGTGTACTTTTTTGAGAACACATTTAATTCCTGATCAAAATCGTGGTTCTTTTCCAGCTTCTTAATTTTAACAACATAAAAATTAATAAATTCATCGCCAAAGAAAAGCGAGAAACTTGCATTTACTTTTTTTGTTTCATTAATTAAAAAACTTCCAAATAATCCAAAATGAACGGTGATCAAAAAATCTTTAAAATCGAGTAGAAGGAGTTTTCCATAAGTTTCAATCGACACTAATTTCTTCCCAGAAATTTCTTCAGCGAAAGGGTTACTATAACCGTCACTCTCGGTGACTTTTCTACCTTCAAATTTTTCAAGTCTCTTTTTAAAAACAACGATCGTTGGTCCTTCAGGCATGGTTACAATTTTTCTGTTTGTAGGATTTTCATAACCATTTCTTCCTCTTTGGTCAAGCCGGTTTTCCCGTCATCAATTTCAATTTCATCCAGTTCTCTCAAATATTTTTTAATAGAATCATTTTCGTACATGTTGATAATAAGCGGATGAATGTAGTACTTTCGGCACACCGTACTGGTATTTCCTAATTCACAAGCCACCAATTCAATTGCGCGCTTGATCTTCGATTTCTGATTTTCTTCAATTTCCTGTGCTTCAATTTCTTTAAAAGCAATGAGTGCATTCACTGTTCCGGACCATGTTCTAAAATCTTTAGCTGTAAAATCTTCACCGCTGATCTCTTTAATATAATCATTGACCATTCCGCTTTCTATGGCGTGTCTTTTTCCATCTTCATCGTAGTATTGGAATAATTCTTTCCCCGGAATTTCTTTGCATTTTTTCACCGCTTTTGCGATCTTTTTACTTTTTAGTTCGATATCGTGATAAATGCCCTTTTTTCCTTTAAAATTAAATCGGATTTTCTCTCCTTTAAATTCAACATGTCGGTCTTTCAAGGTTGTTAAACCAAATGATCCGTACAACTTTTCGTAAATGTTATTTCCAATTCGAATATTGGTGCGCTCCATTAAACTTACCACCAACGCCAAAACCTTCCTTTGATCTAATTTACGATGAGAAAGATCCCGTTCTAAATTCAAGCGAATTTGAGGTAAAACTTCACCAAACTGTAGCATTCGGTAAAACTTGGTATGATTACGCAGAGCGTTCCACACTGGATGATAACGATATTGCTTGCGTTTTTTTATATCGACGCCGGTCGCTTGTAAATGTCCGTTTTGCAGGTTACAAATCCACACATTTTCCCAGGCCGGCGGAATCGCCAGTTGATTAATACGCTGAATTTCTTCTTTGTCTTTAATCTTTTCTTTGCCTAGAAAGTAATTGAATTTTTTGCCACGTTTTTTACGCGCGATTCCCTGAATCTCGCTGTCATTCGTGTAAATTAAATTCACCGCCTTTGCAGATTTTTCTGGATCCTTCATGATTTTCACCATTTTCGAAGGACTTATTTTAGTGATAAGTTCGAGTGAAGGAGCTACCGTTTTCATTGTACTAAATTATTTTTTTCCTCTACTGAATAAGAAGATGATAAGTGCAATTACGGCTCCGATTAGGAAAAATGCCCACCACATTCCGGCTTTAAATATAGTTCCGATGGCGTCGCATCCTGTTAACGTCATTAACGCAAAAATGGCTAGGGTAAGAAATGTAAACTTTTTCATAATGTTATTTTTTAATGTTTATAATTTTATTTAAATTCTGTTGTTGTCGGCTTTCCAAGTGGTGATGGACTTTTTAATTTCGTCTGCTGAAATATTTTGTTGAACTGCCTTGTCTAATAAAATTCTAAATTCGTCATCGTAGGCGAAACGTAAGGCAGCAATTTGGCCAAATGAAAGTTGGTTCTCAACTTCATCAGATCTTTTTCCAAACAATTCAAAGTATCTTAATTTAAATTCTAATCTCACAATTCGGTTTTGATTTCCCAAAGCGTAATGTTGTCTTAACATTAACGCGAGATAAAGAAGTAGAAAAATAACGACGGAAAATAGAATCCAAATGAGTTGATTGGGTTCATCCTTGAAAATTTTCCAAATACCTAAAACTTGTAAAATAAAGAGAAGTGGAAGATAAATGAAATGATGTGGTGGATAGAATTTTGCGTGGTTGCTATAGTTTTGATTTTTCATAAATATTTCCCATCAAAAAGTTAACCAATCTTAAACTGTACTAGTAACGGAAACTATTGTAAAGTGATTTGTTGGATAAGAACTGCTGTAATTTATTTATTACAAGCGTTCAATAGAGAAAGTCGGTAAAATCCTTCACGTTAAACGTTTTGGAGATTACCGACTTTTATTAAATGGAGTCGTTTAAATAAATTTAAAATAAGACTTAGTCTAAACCACCTTTTCTGGTTGGCTCTTTAACTTCTGGCCATTTTGCTGGTTCTCCAGTTCTTGGATTAACCGGCATTTTAATTCTTTCAGAAGATGATTTTTCAGGATCTTCACTTGCCATATACGTCATAATTGCAATGGTAGCAACATTACTTTTAACATCGTCAAAAACGATTTTGTCATACGTATCTCTGTTGGTGTGCCATGTGTAATTTCCGTAGCTCCAGCTTAATGAACCTAACATAAATGCTGGTGCACCAGCTGCGATAAAGGAAGCGTGATCAGATCCGCCACCACCTGGGAAACCAGGAAATGTTGTTTTAATATCTTTTGTCAATTCGTTAGGAACGGCGCTTAACCATCTTCCGATATAATCATAAGAGTGAACGAATCCTTGTCCACTGATATTGGCGATTCTTCCAGTTCCATTATCCTGATTGAAAACAGCCTGAACATTTGGCATTTGATCTTTATGTGCCCAAACGTAACCACGAGATCCGTTCAAACCCTGTTCTTCGCTTCCCCAAAGTCCAACAACGATCGTTCTTTTTGGATTAGGATAGTTCTTTTTAAGAATTCTGGCAACTTCCATCATGGTAATGGTTCCGGTTCCGTTATCAGTTGCACCAGTTCCACCGTCCCAAGAATCAAGATGCGCAGAAAGAATTACATATTCTTCTGGTTTTTCAGAACCTTTAATCACTGCAACCGTATTGAAAGTTGGAACTGTTCCTTTACCTTTTGATTGTGCATTAATTTTTAATTTCGGAGTTGTTCCGTGTTGGATCATTCGGTATAATTGACCGTAATCTTCCAGAGAAATATCTACCACAGGAATCGTTTTTGTTCCCGCAGAGAATATTTTATTCACACCAAATCCTCTGGACCAGTAAGAAGAAACAATCCCAGCAGCACCAGCTTTTTCTAATTTCTCATTTAGAGTTTTAGAAGTTTCTCCAGTCGCAGCGATTGATTTTCGCCAGGCTTCAGAAGCGGCAGCAGACTCAGTTTTCATTTTCTCGAAAGATTCTGGCGTTGCATATTCTTTCCAGTTATATTCAGGTCTTCCGCTTGCCTGATATTGAGAAACCATTACTAATTTTCCTTTTACTTTTGGTAGCCAAGCGTTAAACTCTTCTTTATTGGTAAACACTGGAAGCATTACGACATCAGCAGTAAGACCTTTTGCAGAAGTCGCGGGACTCCAAGCCAACTGCATTCCCTCGATTGATTTTGCATAAGGAGCAACCATTTCGATCGATGAAGGTCCTCTTTCCCAGGCTTTCCACTCGCCCCATTTCTCATTTTGTGCTTCGATTCCCCAATTTTGAAAACGCTTTACCGCCCAATCGTGCGCTTGCTGCATTTTTGGAGTTCCTACCAATCGTGGCCCGATTTCGTCCATCAATTCGTAGGCAAGTGTTTCTAATTGAGAGTTTTGATAGGTTTCATCCATGATGGATTTCACCATCTGATCTTTGGTCTGAGCATTTAAACTCACGGCAAAAACCGTAGAAACCATCAATAATTTAGCATAGTTCTTCATTGAATATAATTTTTGCGATGAAGATAATAAAATTTATTATAAAGAACTGTCTGTTCATCGGGCAAAAGAAAATAATACAGAAGTTCTTGCTTAGTCACTTTAATTTTTTAATTTTATAAAAAAATAGATTATGAATTTAATTATCCGATTACTGGTGACTGCGATTGTCGCTTTTTTCTTAACCAAAATTTTGAGCGGAGTCCACATTGATGGATTTGGATCAGCTGTTATTTTTGCTTTGGTTTTAGGAGTTTTGAACCTAATTGTTACGCCGATTTTAAAGATTCTGGGATTGCCTTTAACGATTCTTACTTTAGGGTTTTTCTCTTTAGTAATTAATGCTTTGGTGATTTTACTGGCAGCGAAGTTTGTTGACGGAATGGCTGTTGACGGATTTTGGTGGGCCTTTATTTTCAGTATTGCCTTATCATTGGTAACATCGCTGATCAACGGAATTATCGCTCCATCCGAATAATCAGTATCAAATACAGTAAAGCGGTTTATTTCTTTTAAATCGCTTTTTTATTTAAATTAACTCAATATTTAGAGTAGAGTATGGATCGCTCAAATTAATCAACATGAAAGAATTCTCCACCGCAAAAATGGATGAAACAACCAAGATGATCACCATTATCGTTCTGTTATTTCTGATTTTATTTCCCATTTCTTCCTTTTTCTTTGAGCCGCCAAAGCCGGCAATTTCTATTGTCAGTTTTGTTTTGATGTATGGCGTTATCTTCATCTCTTATGGATTCATCCCGAAAAGGATCGCGGTTTCGACGGACCAGATCTTAATTAAAAACTTGTTTGGTTCCGTGGTGATCAATATTAAAGAAATTGAAACATTTGGGACGCTTGACAAAATAGGTTTGAACCTAAGAACTGCTGGAGTCGGTGGACTGTTCGGATATTTTGGTTATTTTAACGGCAAAGATGTCTGGTATGTAACCAACACCAAGAAAAAAGTCAAGATGATTTTACAGTCTGGAAAAGTCTACATGATCAGTCCGGAAAATCCTGATGATTTCGTCAAAGAAGTCCAGAAAAGAAAGAATGAACTGGGGTAATGCCTAAGTCTTCGCCCTTAATTTTCTATATTTGTACTCCTCAAATCAACTTTTCTTTTTAGAAAGACCATGAGGCATTTTCTATCCTTTATCATTTTTTAAATTAAATTTTAATGAAAATAAAAAACACTTTAGTTGCTCTGGCAGCGCCTTTTCTTATGAATGCGCAGAATGTTATGACTCCCGAAATCTTGTGGACGCTTAATAAAATAGGAGTGTCTGCAGTTTCACCAGATCAAAATTCCCTTATTTACAGTATTGGAAAAACCGATCTTAAAACGGAGAAAAATAATAAGAAGAATTATTTCTTTAATATAAAAACTTCCCAAGCGACGGCGCTGGATTTAGGCAAGAAATCTTTAATTCAGTGGGATGCTAACGGAATTTACGCTCTGGAAGGTGAGCAAATTTATCTTTCTAAAGACGCCGGAAAAAGCTGGACCGAATTTTATACGGTAGGGAAAGTAGATAATATTGTTATTTCTCCAGACGGTAAAAAAGTAGCGTTCAGTAAAGAAGTGTTGGTCGAAAAAGTATTGGGAAAAGAGAAATATGCTGATGTTCCAAAATCGACTGCGCATATTTATACCGACTTAAACCACCGTCATTGGGATTATTTTAATGAGGGGAAATACAACCACGTTTTTGTAGTTAATGTTTCTGAAGCGGCTGATCAAGCGAAAGATCTGTTGGAAGGAAAAGCTTGGGACTCACCACAAAGACCTTTTGGTGGGACAGAAGATTTTATTTTTACTCCAGATTCCAGCCAGCTTCTATATGTGACAAAACCTTTTAGTGGTAAAGAATATGCCTTTTCAACCAACACTGATGTTTATGCATACGACTTAGCAACAGGAGCGGTAAAAAATCTTACGGAAAGCAATAAAGGATATGATGTTTCACCGCAGTTTTCTCCAGACGGAAAGTATTTATACTGGATGTCAATGGCTAGAGACGGTTATGAGGCTGACAAAAATGATCTAAAGATCATGGACTGGAAATCAGGTAAAACAACGAATCTAACCCAAGGATGGGATGAAAGTGTTACCGGTTCAGTTTTCTGGTCTCAAGATTCTAAAAACATTTACTTTACGTCGGCTTGGAAAGGAACTAAACAGTTGTTTTCTTTGAATCCGAAAAATTCTAAAATTCAACAGATCACCAAAGGTGATTTTGATTTGAATGATATCTACGCTCAGAATAAAAATTCGTTATTGGTTGCCAGAAACGACATGAATCATAATCCAGATTTATTTTCTGTTGATTTGAAAAATGGTTCGATGAAACAAGTAACCGAAGTCAATAAGAAAAATTACGAAAGCATTACTCCGTCAAAAACGGAACTGAAAATGGTGAAAACTACGGACGGAAAGGAAATGGGTGTTTGGTTTATTTATCCACCAAATTTTGATGCAAATAAGAAATATCCAACCTTATTGTATTGTCAGGGTGGACCACAATCTGCCTTAACTCAATCTTTCAGTGTTCGATGGAATTTCGCTTTAATGGCAGCCAATGATTACATCGTTGTAGCACCAAATAGAAGAGGAATGCCAGGTTGGGGAACGAAGTGGAATGAAGATATTTCTAAAGACTGGGGCGGACAGGTAATGCAGGATTATTTAGCAGCCGCAGATTATGCGAAAACTTTATCTTTTGTTGATGGCGACCGAATGGGCGTTGTTGGAGCTAGTTACGGTGGTTACAGTGCAATGATGTTGGCTGGAATTCATGAAAACCGTTTCAAAACATTTATCGCACATGACGGACTTTTTGATATGAAATCGTGGTATTTGACCACTGAAGAATTATTTTTTGCAAAATGGGATCTAGGAGGTTCGCCGTATGACGAGCCAACTCCGAAATCGTACACCGAATTTAATCCATCAAACTACGTGAACAAATGGAATAAACCAATGATGATCATTCAAGGTGGAATTGATTACCGAGTTCCTTACGAACAAGGTCAAGAAGCTTTCCAGGCAGCGAAGCTGCAAGGTCTAAAAGCAAAGTTCCTTTATTTCCCGAACGAAAATCACTGGGTTTTACACCCACAAAATGGTTTGGTTTGGCAGAGAGAATTTTTCGAATGGTTGAAAGAAACTTTATAACTCAAATTATAGAAGTTCAGAGAAATCTGAACTTCTTTTTTATACTAATTTTAAGCAATGAATCGTATTTCTTCATTCCCACCAATTGTTTCTGAAGATTCTAAAATTTTAATTTTAGGTTCGGTGCCAGGTATAAAATCTTTGGAAATGAAGGAATATTATGCACATCCACAAAATAAATTCTGGCGCATCTTATTTGCATTATTTCAGGAGGATTTTACGGCAGATTATGCTGAAAAAATGGAATTACTAAAGAAGAATAAAATTGCAGTTTGGGACGTGATTGATTCCTGTGAACGGAAAGGAAGTTTGGATACTGAAATTAAAAACGAAGCTCATCACGACATTTTGCAATTGCTGCAAGATTTCCCTTCCATAAAAGTGATCTTTTGCAATGGCCAGAAATCCTTCAAAACTTTAAGAAAGATTCTTCCAGATGATCTGAAAATTCCAATACTGGTTTTGGCATCGACATCGCCCGCTTATACGATTCCGTATCAACAGAAATTAAAAGACTGGTCTGTGTTAAAATCATTTCTCTGAAGAAAGTCCATTTATTTTTAAAGTATTTTAAAAAAGGAAATCAAGAAAAAGAAAATAATCTTGATTGAATAAAAAAAGACCGGAACTTAATTCCAGTCTTTTTGCTTTTGCTACAGTTGAACCTTTATTTTAAAGCCAGCATTCATTTTTATTTTAAGTTGATCTGCCGTAACTCTGCTTCCCATGATCTCGATCACTAAAAAATTTTGATTGGTTCTGAAATATTCTAGAATTTCAGCATCTTCCAAATTAAAGACAATCATATTTGGATTGGTATTATCGTACGCTGTGGCAATCAAACGTTCGGCTTGATTAGGAGCTTTAATATAAATTTTTGCGTTTTTGATCACATCTAATTTATTCCCCAACGTCGAACTTACATACTCCATACTCAAAGTATTCAATTTTACCGATTTCAAATTATTGATGGAGAAATTGGGATTGTTTTCTTTAATTTTTGTATCCAGATCAATATTCATCGGAATATCTGGAGATTTAGTATAAGCTGTTGTACTTACAGCGGCGAACGGAACATCCAGCGTAGTGCTGAACGGAACGTCAAATGGTGGCAAAACATCAAGCACAGAATTGACAATATCTCTACAACTTGTCATAAAAAACAGGACGAATATGCCGATCAATAATGATAATTTTTTCATAATAGTAATTTTGATTTTTTTAAGGATTGCATTTATTATTCCATTTTGTTTTTTGATTTTAAAAATTGATATATTTGTTTTGAACTTCGACTTTCCTTTAAAGTAAGAATGGAGTAGTACTTAATTCATAAAACCATCTCAATGACGAAAATCTCTTTTCTTTTTTCATTTCTTTTTTTCAGTTTGAGTTTTAGCCAAACTTATCAATTTGATTTCCTTACGAAATATTCAAGTACAAGTTCTAAAACAAAGAGAATAGGAGAATCTGTCACGTACAATAATTCTGATGATTTCTCTTACTACCTGCGACTGAATAAGACTAAAGAAGATTTCACTGCAAGTTTGTACGATCATAAAAGAAATTTGGAGCATTATTTTTCTGTAATAGAAACAAAGGTCAATGGTGAAATTAGATTTCAGTTCACATACATCAATTCTGCAAAATTGCTTACCTCTAATTTAATGAAGAATTATAGATATGAATTTTCGGAGATTTCAGCAAATGATCCTAAGGTTGTTTCCTTGAAAATTTATCTATCCAAAAGAGCAAAGAAACCAATTAATGAAAAAGAATTTACTTTACAAAAAGCCAATAAAAATTTAATTCCATTATACCGTTCAGAATGGTTGCGTGAATATTCAGATGATGGTGAGTTACAAAAAGTAGGAAATTATATTGTTTCAAAAGCAATCGAAAAATATAAAACGGTTACCTGTGAAGTGGTTTTGAAAGAGTATAAAAATGTGGATTTGCAATTAGTCGTTCCTGCAAAATTGAACATGTAAGTTTATGTTTTCCTAAAATAATTGATCTCTGAAATGAGGTTGTTATTAGATCTTGTTTTTACATATTTAAACCTCAAATAAGCTTGAATATTATTAAAGAGGGCATTTACTTGACTTTGCCTTTTCAATGTCGTATATTTGCACTCCGAAATTTTTCTATTTTGGATCTAATTTTTAAACCGTAATTTAAAAAGATGAAAACATCCCATTTTAATTTTGACTTGCCAGAAGAGCTTTTGGCAGAACATCCATCAGAACACAGAGACGATGCGAAACTCATGGTTTTGAACCGTGCAACGCAAACGATTGAACATAAAAGTTTCAAAGATATTGTAGATTATTTCGATGAGAAAGATCTATTTATCTTTAATAATACCAAAGTTTTCCCAGCAAGACTTTACGGAAATAAAGAGAAAACGGGTGCAAAGATTGAAGTTTTCTTGTTAAGAGAATTAGATAAAGAAACACGTGTTTGGGACGTATTGGTTGATCCGGCGCGTAAAATCAGAATCGGTAATAAATTATTCTTTACTGAAGATGAAGGTTTGGTTGCTGAAGTTATCGACAATACGACTTCCAGAGGTAGAACTTTAAGATTTTTATACGATGGTTCTTACGAAGAATTCCGTACTAAATTGAAAGAACTAGGTGAAACTCCACTTCCAAAATATATCAAAAGAGACGTAGAGCCAGAAGATGCAGAACGTTACCAAACGATTTATGCAAAACACGAAGGAGCTGTAGCGGCGCCAACTGCAGGCTTACACTTTTCCAGACATCTAATGAAAAGATTAGAGATCAAAGGAATTGATTTTGCTGAAATTACCCTTCACGTTGGTTTGGGAACTTTCAACCCGATCGAAGTTGAAGATTTATCCAAGCACAAAATGGAATCTGAAGAAGCGATCATCACTCAGGAAAACGCAGATATCATTAACAAAGCAGTTGCAGATGGTAGAAGAGTTTGTGCGGTTGGAACTACGACCATGAGAACGATTGAGACCTCAGTTTCTTCAAACAGAAAAATCGGACCTTATCACGGTTGGACGAATAAATTTATTTTCCCTCCGCATGATTTCGGTGTTGCCAACTGTATGATCACCAACTTCCACACTCCAAAATCTACATTAATGATGATGGTTGCAGCATTTGCAGGAAAAGATTTTTTAATGCACGCTTACGAAGAAGCTGTAAAACATAAATATAAATTCTATTCTTACGGTGATGCCATGTTAATCATCTAAGAAAAATATCAATAAAGATTTTAAATTTTAGATTAAATTCATTTCGGTGTTTTTAATCTAAAATTTATCATTTAAAATCTAAAATTATTTTGAAGGATATCCGAACTTTAACACTCGATCAATTACAGGAATATTTCGTCTCTCTAGGCGAAAAACCTTTCCGTGCAAAACAAGTCTATGACTGGCTTTGGAGCAAGAATATGCATTCGATCGATGAGATGACGAATCTTTCTAAAGATCTGAGGGATCGTATTTCACAGGAATATATGATCAATCCGATTTCGGTCGATCAATTGCAACGTTCGAAAGACGGAACTATTAAAAACGGTGTGAAATTACACGACGGACTTATGGTAGAATCCGTTTTAATTCCTACCGAAACCAGAACTACAGCTTGTGTTTCTTCCCAGGTTGGTTGCTCTCTAAATTGTGAGTTTTGTGCCACCGCGCGTTTGAAAAGAATGCGAAATCTTGAAGTCGCAGAGATTGTAGATCAAGTGGCGCTGATTGACAAACAAAGTAAATTATATTTTGACCGACCACTATCAAACATTGTGTTTATGGGAATGGGCGAGCCAATGATGAATTATAAAAACGTTGTTGAATCCATTAAAAAAATTACTGAACCTTCAGGTTTAGGAATGTCTCCCAGAAGGATTACCGTTTCGACCTCTGGAATTCCAAAGATGATCAAGATGTTGGCTGACGAAGAAATTCGGGTCAATTTAGCATTGTCTTTACATTCTGCCATCGAAAAAAAGAGAAATGAAATCATGCCTTTTTCCGATAAATTTCCTCTAACTGATATCATGGATTCCCTAAAGTATTGGTACGAAAAAACCGGAAATATTATCACTTTTGAATATTGTGTTTGGAAAGGAATTAATGATGAAGATGAAGATATCACAGCTTTGATTCGTTATTGTAAGCAGATTCCAAGTAAAGTTAATCTTATTCAATACAATCCAATCGGTGACGGAAAATATGATCAATGCAACAAAGCAGCGGAAGATAATTACGTTCGGCAATTAGAAAAAGCTGGAATTACTGTTTTGATCCGTAGAAGTCGCGGTGGCGATATCGATGCCGCCTGTGGACAACTCGCCAACAAAAGCAGTGAGTAATGTTTTCGCACATCGGCAAAACCAGAACGCCAAAACATAATCTCGGAATTGCGTCCTTACTTTCATTTGTTGCTGGATTAGTGAATGTGGTCGGATTTTTTTCCGTTCAAAAATTAACCACCAACGTAACCGGACATTTTGCCTTTTTCGTAGATGAATTTTTCAAATTGAATTTCCAAAATGCTTTTCATGTTGCGCTTTTTGTAATTTTCTTTTTTTTGGGTGCTTTCTTCGCCAACTTTATGGTAGAAACCTATTCCAGAATTCGCGAAAGTGAAACGTATATATTTCCAATTATCACAGAAGCATTAATTCTTGCTGTAATTGCATTTACTGGAAGTTATTTAATAGCAGAAAATCCAGATGTTATTGCTTTCAGTTTACTTTTTGCGATGGGAATGCAAAACTCTTTGGTGACCAGCATTTCAAAATCGATTGTTCGAACCACGCACTTAACAGGACTTTTCACCGATATGGGAATAGAATTTTCTCAACTCTTTTTTTACAAAGATCAGTTTCATAAAAGACGTTTAATAAAGTCTATCAAATTGCGATTGACCATTATTTTTATGTTCTTTTTTGGTGGATTATCGGGTGGAGTGCTCTTTGAACATTTTGGCATAAAGAGTTTAATTGTAGGATCAGCCATTTTACTTGGCGGCATACTCTATGATTTTATTAAAATTAAATTTCTCCTACGACGAAGAAGACGAAGATTATGAAGAAACTGATCCTATTATTTTCAATACTTATTTCGCTCAGTTTTTCTGCTCAGCAGGATTATGACTGGTTTAAAATTAATAAATACCGAACCGCAGTTCTCAATGATTCTATCAAAGAAAACTCTGGTTTAAATTTTTTCAACGATCGTCTTTTTACTATTAATGACAGTGGAAACAGCTCTGAAATTTTTGAAATAAACCAACAAACGGGCAAAATCAAAAACGTTTTCAAAACCGATTTAATTAATAAAGACTGGGAGGCAATTACCTCAGATTCTATCAACTTATACATTGGCGATTTCGGAAATAATGTTGGTGTCAGGAAAGATTTGGTAATTTTTAGAATTCCTTTTGACAGTACTCTAATGGCTCCGAATATTAATAATATCACGTCCATTCCATTCTATTATCCAGAGCAGAAAGATTTCACACCAAAAAACATTAATAATGATTTTGATGCTGAAGCGATGATTTTTCTAAATGGAAAGATTCATCTGTTTACAAAAGAATGGGCCTCAAAATCAACCACTCATTATACAATTGATCCAAATCTTGTAGACAATCAAGCAGCAGAGAAAATAGAGACTTTTTACACTGATTACGTAGTTACTGATGCTGCCTATTTCAAACAAAGATTATATATAGTTGGTTACACTAAAAAAGCAGAAGTATTCCTCACCATCTTTACAGAATCGGAACCTGGAATTTTCTTTAAAGAGAAACCAAAGAAATATTACGTAGGAAGTTCTTTAAGCATCGGACAAATAGAAGGTATTGCCGTTGATGAGAAAGGTATTTATATTTCTGGTGAAGAATTTAATTTGCCCATTGTTAAAGTAAAACCTTATTTATATTTTATTCCCGCTGAAAAACTGAAATAAATAAAGTCGAAAGGCCTATAAATTCTGACATATTCTTAATTTATAATTACCTTTGTAGCTATTTGTAAATTTTAATCCATTATCACTCATTCGTGGCGAACATTGTAGAAGAAATTAAAAAACCGATTACTGCAGAGATGAAACTTTTTGAACAGAAGTTTTATGAATCAATGCAGAGCAATGTAGCACTTTTGGACAAGGTTACGCGATTTATCGTGACTACAAAAGGAAAGCAAATGCGTCCGATGTTTGTATTTCTATGCGCAAAGTTGGTTGGTGATGTCAACGAGAAAACCTTTCGTGGCGCGTCAATGATTGAGTTAATTCACACCGCAACTTTGGTCCACGACGATGTGGTTGATGAGAGTTTCAAAAGACGAAATTTCTTTTCTATCAACGCTTTATGGAAAAATAAAATTGCAGTTCTGGTTGGAGATTATCTTTTATCAAAAGCAGTTTTACTTTCTACCGATCACAAAGATTTCGATTTGCTTGCGGTCATCTCCAGAACCATTCGGGAAATGGCAGAAGGAGAGTTGTTACAGCTCGAGAAAGCCCGGAAATTAGATATTACGGAAGAAGTTTACTATGAAATTATCCGTCAGAAAACAGCAACCTTAATTGCAGCTTGTTGTGAAATCGGCGTTCTTTCAACGAGTGACGATGAAGCTTTAGCCAAGAAAATGATGGAGTTCGGTACGCTTACCGGAATGGCTTTTCAAATTAAAGATGACCTGTTCGATTATCTGACCACCACTATTATTGGAAAACCGGTCGGGATTGATATCAAGGAGCAAAAAATGACTTTGCCTTTGATTCACGCTTTAAAAACGGCGAACGACAAAGACCGTAAATATTTCTTCAATTCAATAAAGCGTTACAACAACGATCAGAAAAGGGTAAAAGAACTCATCGAGTTTGTGAAAAATTCCGGTGGTCTGGATTATGCGGTTGATAAGATGAAAAACTATCAGCAACAAGCTAAACATATCCTCGCGGATTTTCCAGAATCTGAAGCCAAGAATTCTTTGCAATTGATGCTTGATTACGTTGTTGAAAGGAAATTCTAATTCTTTCTGAAATTTAAACCACAAAGTCACAAAGTTTTAAGACTTAATTGAACCATTAAGTTTTCAATTAAGGAGTTAAGTCCATTAAGATTTCCTACGGAAATTGCTACACACAATCCTTTTGTGATCTTTGTATTTCACTAAAAACTAATGTAACTTCCATGTCAAATGCATTTTACAGCAAAAAAGCTTTGTGACTTTGTGGTTAAAGCTTCATAATTTAAATTAGTGGTTTAAGTATTACTTGATTTTCAGATCGACTCCATTTAATCTCAATGAATTTAAAATGACCGAAACCGAACTAAAACTCATTGCTGCAGCTGCAATCAGCGGACGCATCAAAATTCCAAAAATAGGGTAGAGCAAACCTGCCGCAACCGGAATTCCTAAAGTATTGTAAAGGAAGGCGAAGAACAAATTCTCCTTAATATTCTTCAGTAATTTCTCACTCAGGATCTTCGCTTTGGCCACGCCCAAAATGTCCCCTTTTAGTAAGGTGATTTCTGCACTTTCGATGGCAACATCAGTTCCAGTTCCCATCGCTATTCCCACATTGGATTGTGCTAGAGCTGGCGCATCATTAATTCCATCGCCAGTCATAGCCACGATTTTCCCTTCTGCTTGCAGTCTTTTTATTTCTTCTAGTTTATCCTGAGGAAGACAATTTGCAAAGTATTTTTCAATTCCTAGTTCCTGAGCAACTGCTTTTGCCGTATGTTCGTTATCGCCGGTCATCATAATCACTTCCACATTATTTTCCTGCAGATACTGAATAGCTTTTTTTGAACTTCCTTTAATATTATCCGAAAAAGCGAGAAATCCTAAAACCTGCTTTCCCTTAGCTAAAAAAGAAATGGTTTTAGCTTGATCTTCATTTTCAGTAACTTTTTGTTTTAAAGATGCTGGAATTTCAATATCAAACTGCTTTAATAGAGAAGTGTTTCCTAATAAAATAGTTTGACCATCAATTATTCCTTTCACGCCTTTACCAGAAATATTTTCGAAATTTCCTACGTTTTCAAAATCTTGATCTTCTTTTTTAAATTCATTTAAAACTGCATTTGAAAGCGGATGTTCAGAATTTTGATTTAAGGAAGCAGCTAATTTTAGAACCAAAGATTGATCAATATTTTCAGCAGGAACTACTTCATCCAGTTTCGGTTTTCCCTCTGTTAATGTACCTGTCTTATCGGTAATTAGAACATTTACTTTATGCATTTGTTCAAGTGCTTCTGCGTTTTTGATAAGGATTCCATTCTTTGCTCCTTTGGCAATTCCGACAGTTAATGACATCGGAGTTGCTAATCCAAGCGCACACGGACAAGCTACAATTAAAACTGCGACGGAATTGACCAAAGCATAAATTAAAGCATTTTCTCCACCGAATATTTGCCACAAAACAAATGTCAAAATTGAAATTCCAATGACGACCGGAACAAATATTTTTGAGATTTTATCGGCTAATTTTTGAATGGGTGCTTTACTTCTCGTTGCATCATTTACCATTTTGATAATTTGAGAAAGTAAGGTTTCGTCGCCCACTTTTTCGGCTTTCATTATAAAGCTTCCGTTGCCATTAATTGTTCCCGAGGTCACCATCATTCCTATACTTTTCTCTGTCGGAATTGGTTCGCCCGTAATCATGCTTTCATCCACCGTAGAATTACCTTCTTTGATCTTGCCATCAACAGGAATTTTTTCTCCTGGTTTTACTCTTAAGAAGTCTCCAATTTTAATTTCAGAAAGCGAGACTTTCTTTTCAACATTATTAATGATGAGATTAGCTTCATCAGGTGAAAGATTCATCAATTCTTCAATTGCTTTTCCTGTTTTTTGATGCGCTCTAGCTTCCAGCATTTGACCCATAATTACCAACGTCAGAATCACGACCACCGACTCAAAATAGAGTGGTGTTTTTCCACCGTGTGAAATCTCATGCGGTAATATTTCGGGAAAGAATAATGCTAATAAACTAAAAAGAAAAGCTGCCGCAGAACCTAAAGCAATGAGTGAGAACATATTGAGATTCCAGGTTTTAAAGGAAATAAAACCTTTTTTTAATATAAACCATCCTGCATAAAACAGGACTGGAATAGAAAGTATTAATTCTAAAATTCCCTGCACTTTATTGGAGAAAGGAAAATCAAACCACATTCCGCCCATCGACAAAATAAAAACCGGAATTGAAAATCCTAACGCGATCAAAAATTTACGTAATAATAATTTGTACGTACCATCTTCAGCGGTTTTTTCTCCTTTCTCAGGAATTTTGACCAAGTCCATTCCACAAACCGGACAACCCACATTGGAATCGTAAACTTTGTCGCCTTCGCAAAACATCGGACAGTAATATTTACCCGCATTACTTTCTTGGTCAATAATTGGTGGTGCTGTATGTTCTTTGTGATGATGGGTCGTTGAAGCATCAACCAATTCTTGTGTGATCTCGTCGAGATGCATGTGACAAACCGGACAACCCACATCAGAAGGGTAAGTTTTATCACTTTCACAAAACATTGGGCAAAAATATTCACCAATCTTTTCTTCAAAATTTTCAGGTACATTGGTTTTTGAAAAAGTTTGCGGTTTATTCTGATAATCTGCTCTTTCTTCGATAGGAACCAAAGACATATTACAGGTTGGGCATCTTTTTCCCTGCGTGAAATATACTTTTTCACCTTCACATTCCATCGGACAATAGTAAACGGAACTGGGCGATATCCTCTCGGATGGAGGAATATTATTTTGAGACATTTCTAGTATTTTAATTACAAATTTCCAGCTTTTTCTAGTAAAGCTGTTATAAAGATAAGGAAGTTTGTTATGAAATTTAGAATGAACGTATGAAGCGCCGTAAGTTGAAATTAGATCTGATCGAGAGCAATACGATTTTTAGACTTTAATGTTTTAAAGCATGTAGGAGTGAAACCAGTGGTGTTTTTGAATTGAGCAGAAAGGTACTGTACACTTTTGTAACCAAGTTTTTGGGAGATCTCCGTTAAGGTAACTTCGTTATACAAAAGAAGTTCTTTCGCTTTTTCAATTTTTTGTAAAATGAAATATTGCTCTAATGTTACATTTTCATTTACAGAGAAAATTTTAGATAATGAACTGTAATCCTTGGAAAACTGATTAGTTATGAATTTTGATAAGATAAAATCTTCATCAATATCTAATTCGTTAATTTTAAGAATGATCACTTTTTTGATCTGTTCGATCTGTTTTTTAACTGCATCTTCCAGCAACTCAAATCCCTGTTTTTTCAGATGATCATTCAGAATTGTTAGTTCTGATGGAGTAAGTACGTTTACCGTTTCTACTTCGCCTAATTCCAGACTAGAAATCGGGATGTTCAAATCTTTAAATAGGATTTTGACCGCTGAAGTGCAACGGTCACAAACCATATTCTTAATATTGATCTTCATTTTGATTATTTAACCGATCAGCAATAAATTCAATTTTAGTTTTACCGTGACGGGTTGGTTTCCCATCCAAATTAACGCCGACAAATATAATTTTGTCAATAGTAATAATGGTTTGGCGTGTCATCATATTTCGGACGGCACAAGTTAAAGTGATAGAAGTATTTCCAAAATCAGTGGCTTCAATTCCTATTTCGATAATATCGCCTTGTTTGGCGGAACTGATGAAATTAATTTCTGAAATATATTTGGTCACACAACGTGGTGTTTCTAATTGTACAATGGCGTAGAGCGCCGCTTCTTCATCAATCCATTGTAATAATCTGCCACCGAATAAGGTGTGGTTAGGATTGAGATCTTCTGGTTTAATCCATTTTCTGGTATGATAGTTCATTTTATTTTTTCTTAAATAGGTCTTAATTTGCTTAGGATCATCTTCAATTCCGTTTATTTTAGAGAGATATCACGCAGTATTATTTTTTAATTACGATCGCAAAGGTTGTTCTTCTCAAAAAAGAAAGTTACTTTATTTATTATCGAATTATCGGGTAAAAATCAGTTTTGTTTCGGTGGAAAGTTTTTCGTCGATACGGTAATTTTCCAAGTTGAATCCTTTTACTTCATCTAAAGTTTTTACCTCATTAAGAGCGCAATATCTTGCAACTAAACCACGGGCATGCTTGGTGTAAACTACGATGGTTTTTAGTTTTCCTTCTCTATAATCATAAAAATCAAAATCGATAACTGGTGCTTCAACTTTAGTTCTGTCAATGACTTTAAAATATTCTTTACTCGCCAAATTCAATACAAAATCTTTCGCTTTAAGTTCGCTGTTGAGTTGGTCAGTGACTTTGTCTTTCCAAAACTCGTAAAGATTTTTATGTCCGTCGAATTTAAATTTTCTTCCCATTTCCAATCGGTAAAGCATTACGCGATCTGATGGTTTTAATAAACCATACAATCCGGAAAGCATTCGGAAATTTTTCTGTAGATATTTGACTGCATTTTCGTCGAGAGACTTGGCATCGAGACCCCGATAAACTTCTCCACTGAAAGCCATTAAGGCAGGCGCAGATTCTTTAGAAGATGGTTTTGCAGTCCAGTTTTGATTTCGCTCCCAATTCTCATCGGCGAGCTTGGTGGAAATCTCCATGAGTTCAGTTAAATATTTGGGTGATTTCTTTTTTAAAGTCGTTTGAATTAAATCGGCTTCTTCAATAAAATGAGGTTGAGTTGATTTTAAAAACTCGCTTGAGTTTTCAATATTCATGAGTTTAGCCGGCGAAGAGATGATTTTCATAATTGAAATTTCAGATTAATAAATTAAACTAAAAAGGTAGTGAATTTACGAGCTGCGGAATATTTTAGCGAATAGGTTTAAACTATTACTCCAATTGAATAATATGAAATAATTTATAATTCTCCTTTTCCCTGACGCAAAATCTCTGGTTCTCCACTCGTTAGATCAACGATGGTAGAAGCAACGTTGTCACCATAACCGGCATCAATTACAATGTCGACTAAATGGTCATATTTTTCTGCAATTAATTCAGGATCGGTAGAGTATTCAATTACTTCATCGTCATCTTTAATTGAAGTAGAAGCGATCGGGTGTCCCAATTTCTCAACGATCATCTGCGGAATAATATGATCAGGAACACGAATTCCGACCGTTTTATTTCCTTTGTAGGCAAGTGGTAAGTTTTTGTTGGCTTCTAAAATAAAAGTAAAAGGTCCTGGAATGTTATTCTTCAAATATCGGAATGTACTTGTTGTAATTGGTCGCGAAAATTCCGAAAGATGACTTAAGTCGTTACAGATGATGGAGAAGTGGGCTTTTTCTAATTTGATTTTTTTAATTTGTGCGAGTTTTTCCATCGCACGAATATCAAAAATATTACAACCCAATGCATAAACAGTGTCTGATGGATAAATTATTAATCCACCATTTTTTAGTGTGCGAACGACCTCATCTAGGAGGTTTTCCTGTGGATTGTCCGCATATATTTTTAGAATTTTTGCCATATACAAATTTACTAAAAATAGCTGAATAAAATATTTTTTGCAATAAGTTTGGAAGTGTCAATTAAAATTGTACATTTGCACCACAATAACGCGGGGTAGAGCAGTAGGTAGCTCGTCGGGCTCATAACCCGGAGGTCGCACGTTCGAGTCGTGTCTCCGCTACTAAGTAAAGAGAATCATTTTAATGGTTCTCTTTTTTTGTGGAGTTAAGTGAAGGTTTTGGGGAATATAGGGGATCAGTATCAAAACTTGG
>DIBY01000006.1 GCA_002415135.1 Flavobacteriales bacterium UBA5040
TTTCATTAATAAATTGGATAGAGAAGGAAAAGACGCTTTCGATTTATTAGACGAAGTTGAGCAAAAATTAGGTTTAACCGTTGTCCCACTTTCATTACCAATTGGGATGGGAAGTGATTTCCAGGGGATTTATAATATTTGGGAACATAATATTCAATTATTTTTAGAAGAGAAAAAACAAAGAGTTGGTGAAGCGATCAAGTTTGATGATATCAACGATCCAAAAATAGACGACGCGATTGGCGAAAAGGCTGCTGCAACTTTAAGGGAAGAATTAGAATTAATTCAAGAAGTTTATCCAAAATTCAATCGTGAGGATTATATGAATGGTGATTTACAACCGGTTTTTTTTGGTTCAGCTTTAAATAATTTTGGAGTTCGCGAACTGCTGGATGCGTTTATTGAAATCGCACCGAATCCACAACCGAAAGAAAGTTATACCCGATTGGTAAAACCAGAAGAAAAAGATTTCACTGGATTTATCTTTAAAATTCACGCTAATATGGATCCGAAACACCGTGATCGTTTGGCTTTCGTGAAAATCGTTTCAGGAACATTTAAGAGAAATGAAAATTATCTTTTGGTAAGAGAAAATAAGAAAATGAAATTCTCTTCTCCAAATGCGTTCTTCGCTGATAAAAAAGAAGTGGTTGATGAAAGTTTCCCTGGAGACATTGTCGGACTGCATGATACCGGAAATTTCAGAATTGGAGATACTTTGACTGGTGGCGAAAAAATGAGTTTCAAAGGAATTCCGAATTTCTCACCGGAACACTTTAGATATATTAATAATGATGATCCATTAAAAGCGAAACAGTTAGCCAAAGGAATCGACCAGTTGATGGACGAAGGTGTAGCGCAATTGTTTACGTTGGATATGAACAATAGAAAAATTATCGGAACAGTTGGAGCGCTTCAGTACGAAGTTATTCAATACCGTTTGGAACATGAATACGGTGCGAAATGTACGTACGAACCGCTTTCCATTCACAAAGCATGTTGGATTGAAGCTGATGAGAAATCAGAAGAGTTCAAAGAATTTGCGCGTTTGAAACAGCGATTTATGTGTAAGGATAAATATGGACGTCCAGTGTTTTTAGCCGATTCTTCATTTACGATTCACATGACTCAGGAGAAATTCCCGAACGTGAAACTGCATTTCATTAGTGAATTTAAGCAAGATTAAATTGTAAAGTCTTTGTAAATTAATTTGCAAAATACAGATAGAGAGACTCTTAATTATTTTAGGAGTCTTTTTCTTTATTTAAAGGAATGCTATTTGATTACCTTGTCCCGATTAAAAATGAAAAATCAAAATGAAAAAAATATTTGCCACATTCCTTCTTTTCGGTCTTTTAATTTCTTGTAGCAAGCAGGAGTTTTCCGAGGCAACGAATTCTATCAAAAGAGCCGACAGTCTTTTTACAAAAGCCAATGACGGTTTGAAAACTTTGGACTCGATTTCAAAAAGAGTCAATGATTCAGATGGAATTGCAAGAAAAGTTCTTATTCCCCAAATTGAAAAACAAACTAAAAGAATCGACAGTACTTTAAAATCCGGCAGTTGGAAAATTGATTCAATTAATAAAGATATTGCAGAAATCACCAAAAATGTAAAGGTTGGAACTGATGTTGCGAAAACTTTAGATTCGGCCAATAAAGCACTTCAAAATGGTGAAAATGTGATCTCGGTTTTAAGTAAAACAGCTGATAAAATTCTGAAAAGAACGCAAACTCAAAGAGCGACTTTGCCACCAAATACGGAAAGTCAAAATCCCCAAACCAATCAAAATAACACCGTTGTAATTCCACCGATTGTGGAAAAAAACCCTTTGGTAAAAACTGCTGTTTTAGAAATTCAAGTTGACGATATTTCTCAGGCGAAACCGATTTTAAAACAAAAGATTCGAGAAAGCAATGCAGATCTAGTCTCTGAGAATTTCAGTCAGCAGGAAGGATTTAAACGGGAATATATTACAGCGAAAGTTCCGCTATATAATTTTGATAATTTGGTTACTAACCTATCAAATGGATTGGGAGAAGTGAAATCGAAATCTACTGAAAGTGAAGGAAAAGATTATATTTCCAGCCAAATGTGTGATATAGAAATCACTCTAGTTCAGAAAGAAGTAAATACAGCAAATCAAATCGTTAACGATGAAAACAGTACAGATTCTGATACGTTTGGTTCAAAATCATCGTCTGCGTTTATGAGTGGTTTTAAAGTTCTCGGCGATATGATGATTGCGATTCTACCCTTCTGGCCGATCTTTATTATTGCAGGTTTAGTCTTTTATTTTGTGAGAAGAAATAAAAAGAATAAGGAAGTGAAAGCCTTAGAAAAGCAAAACAATATCCCTGTTCAAAAAGCAGAAACGACTACTCCATCGGCAATTGCAGAAAATGAAAATAGCACAGATTCTGATGAACCGGATTACTCAAAATATTTGCCGAAAGAATAATGTAGTTACAGAAAACATCTGTGTTTCTTTAACACAAATGTCACGAATGAATTCCACAAAAAACACCAATAGTAAGTTACAATTGCAACCAAAGGACGAAGAAATTAAAACTATTTCGTCGTCCTTTATTGGTGTGATTAGTGAAAATATTTGTGCAAGTAGTGTTTTAAATTATTCTTCACTTAAAGCATAAACCGCGAAACTCGCTAACCAGTGATCACCACCATAATTCCCCTGGAAAAGCAAAGGTAAGGCGTTGGTTAAAAATTTATCGGAAGTTGTTGCAAACTGTTTTTTCAGCGGATGATTATTTGGTAATGATTTAGAAATTCCTTTCATCGTCCAGGCTCTCGTAAAGGAAAGTCCGACCAAGTGAACAGTTTGAAAATCATTGATATCACTGATAATTGGAATTTCTGAAATATTGGCAATACTGCGTTTTTCATAAAAATGATTGAACCATTTTACAAATTCTCTTTGTGGAAGAATTCTCCGCATTAAATCTGCGATCTCAAGACTTGGCGAAAAGAAATCACTTCCGTCCGGTTCCAGATAAGCTGGAGTTTTCTGATCTTTTAAATAAAAATATTTTGACTTTTCGATCAGTTCATTTTCGAAAACTTTATCGTTTTTAGCTCTGGCCCAATCAATCGCAAAACCCATGGCAAAAGCAGAATTAGAATGAACTCCCGTTCGGTTTGGATAGGTTTGTTTTGGTAAGTAAATTTTCCACAGTCTCAGAATCTCATCGGTCAAAGGTTTTAAATTCTGATGCCAGATTTTAGCCTGTGGATCATCCCAAGCTATGAGTTCTTCATCTAATTTAAGCACCCACGCCCAACCATACGTTCTTTCAAAATTCATGGAAACGGCATATTTTGTAAAATAGGCTGATTCTTCTTTTATTTTTTCAGGCTGAAAAGAAGCGTTCAAAATTTCGAGGATTTCTTTTCTGTTGGCAAGGTTTGGTTTTGACTTTAATAAGCGAACCAACATCCAATGTCCATGAACGGAAGAATGCCAGTCGAAACAGCCATAAAAACTTGGATGCAGATCGGAAGGTGATAATAAAACTTCTTTATCATTATTTATGATATGCGCCGTCTTATTAGGATATTCCTGATTGATACATTTTAAAGGTTTCTCCGCCAACTTCATGGCGATATCATCGGTGAATTTTGGAAGAGTTTGAGCGTTGAACGTGCAGGTTAATAGAACTGCAAGTGGTATCAATTTTTTCATTTTTAAATTAAATTAGTGGGAATGTTTTTAACGCAAAGGCGCAAAGATTATGAAAAATGGCTGATCAAAATTACGATCGCAAAGACGTTTCACTCTGCGAAGGTCGCAAAAAAACCCGGTTAAAATTAACCTTATCAGGTTTTAGAACCCTGACAAGGTTTTATTCTGAGCATGGTTTATAATTGATCAAAATAGTTTTTAAAAACAATCATCTGGTAAAATTAAAACTTCTTTTATTTTTAGCAATAATCTGCAGCCCGACTTGAACAGAGCTCTTATTTATTGTTGTCTGAGGGCAGCCGAAGACAATAATAAAAAAAGCGGGAGTGGAAGGCGGAATTGTCTGCCCAAAAAATTACTATAGATTAAGCGTTCCTGTGGTCAATAGATAATAGAAAACTCCAGCTGCAATGAATAAGACCAAATAAATGATAACCATGGTCTTTTGTTTTTTGAGAGCAGATAAAATGAGCAAGCCTAAAATCCCTGTTACCAAAACAAGTATTTTTTGAAGCGGCTCCTTTATAAACATAGAGCCAGCAATTAAAGCAAGCGATAAAAAGTGGAAAATTCTTTCCTTATTTAAGATATATTCTTTCATGGTTTAAAAATAAGAAATCCTTTCAGACTGCTGAAAGGATTTTCTCTTTATTTCATGTTGACTACTTTATCAACTACGTATTTCGTATTTCCACGCCATGGAATCGCGCCATTGTATTCTTTGTAATGCAAATCGAATTGCTTTCCACTGTTTTCTTCCAACTGTTTAAAGATGGCTTCATTTTCTACAGAGAATTCAAATTCATAACTTGTTAATCCGCCGGTTTTTCCGCGACCAAAACCTTCCTGGATCAACTTTCCTTCGTAGGTTTTAAAGATGTATCCTTTTTTATTCGCATAGTTCAGATAACCGGATTTTACTCCTTCTGCAAAAACGAAAAAATATTTATACCACATAAAACCGCCCAAAACCAGAGCTACAGCGATCACAATAATCCAAACTTTCTTCATAGCGTGTGTTTTTTACTATTTACTATTTTTTACGATACTTCTCGAAATCACGATTTTCTGAATCTCCGAAGTTCCTTCATAAATCTGAGTGATTTTCGCATCACGCATCATTCTTTCGACGTGATATTCTTTCACATAACCGTAACCACCGTGAATTTGAACTGCTTCAATAGAAGTGTCCATCGCAACTTGTGAAGAATATAATTTTGCCATTGCACCGATCTCAGAAATATCTTTTCCTTCATCTTTTTCAACAGCAGCTTTGTAGCATAACATTCTGGCTGCCATAATCGACGTTGCCATATCTGCTAATTTAAAAGCAATCGCCTGGTGATTGATAATTTCAGTTTTAAACGCTTTTCTCGTCTGAGCATATTTTAAAGCCAGTTCATAAGCACCTGACGCAATTCCCAAAGCTTGAGAAGCGATACCAATTCTACCACCATTTAAAACTGCCATGGCGAAATTAAATCCGAAACCGTCTTCGCCGATTCTGTTTTCTTTGGGTACTACTACATCAGTGAAAAGCAATGAATGCGTATCACTTCCGCGAATTCCCAACTTGTCTTCTTTTGGGCCGATCTCAAAACCTTTCCAGCCTTTTTCAACGATAAAGGCATTGATTCCTTTATGTTTCTTTTCAGGATCTGTTTGTGCGATCACGATATAATAAGTCGCTGTACCACCATTGGTAATCCAGTTTTTCGTTCCGTTTAAAATATAATGATCTCCTTTGTCAACGGCTGTTGTTTGTTGTGAAGTTGCATCTGAACCCGCTTCTGGCTCTGATAAAGCGAAAGCTCCAATAACTTCCCCACTTGCAAGCGGTTTCAGATATTTCATTTTTTGCTCTTCATTTGCAAATTTTTCTAAACCTGCGCAAACCAATGAATTGTTTACTGACATTACTACGGCTGCAGAAGCATCTACTTTTGCAATCTCTTCAATAGCAAGTACGTAGGAAATACTATCCATTCCAGCACCACCATATTTAGGGTCCACCATCATTCCTAGAAAGCCTAATTCTCCCATCTTTTTTACCTGTTCGTGCGGAAACTTCTGGGCGTTGTCTCTTTCTATAACTCCGGGTAAAAGTTCAGCTTTTGCAAAATCTCTTGCAGCTTGCTGAATCATCAACTGTTCTTCAGATAAATTAAAATTCATAAAGTTTAAAAATTGTTTGACGGTAAAAATACATAAATTCTAAAAATTAAAAAATTAAAATAGACTTCATTGAAAATAACTATTGCGGTTTTAAATAAAAATGATATTTTTACATGAATTCAATATGAAAATTGAGTTAAATTATGTTATTCATTAAATAAAACTGAAATATGTCAATAAAAAGAACTTTTGATTTTGCGCATAATGCGTTAGAAAAGTATTCAAGAGAAGATATGTTCGTTACCAAATATGATGGTAAGTGGGAGAAAACGTCAACAAGCGAGTTTATTGCTTTAGGAAATAAAGTTTCGAGAGGTTTATTGAAACTAGGAATTAAACCAGGTGATAAAATCGCCTTAATCACGACTGCTACAAGAACTGAGTGGGCAGTAATGGATTTGGGAATTTCTCAAATCGGTGCGGTTTCTGTGCCTGTTTACCCAAGTATTTCAGCGGAAGATTATGATTTTATCTTTAATAATGCTGATGTAAAATACTGTTTCGTCTCCGACAACGACCTGTATGAAAAGGTCATGAAGATCAGAGGAAATGTACCGACGCTTCAAGGTGTTTTCAGTTTTGATCAAATTAGTGGCGCGCCCAACTGGCGCGAAATTATTGATTTGGGAAATGATGAAGCTACGCAAGGCGAAGTTGAAGATTTATCGAAATCCATTAATACAGAAGATCTAGCAACGATTATTTATACGTCTGGAACTACTGGAAAACCAAAAGGAGTAATGCTTTCGCATTTGAATATTGTATCCAATGTTTTGGGTTCAAATCCACGAATTCCACGGGTTAAAGGTTTAGAGTTTAGCGATATTAAAATCTTAAGTTTTCTGCCAATCTGCCATATTTTCGAAAGAATGCTTTTTTACCTTTATCAATATAATGGATATGCAATTTACTTCGCAGAAAGCATTGAAAAAATGGGCGATAACATCAAAGAAGTTCAACCACACATTATGTCGGTAGTACCGAGGTTGATTGAGAAAGTATATGATAAAATCTACGATAAAGGAACGAGTGCTGGCGGTTTGAAATCAAAAATATTCCTGTGGGCACTTGGTGTAAATAAAGCCAAAGAAAAATTAGGAAAACCATCTGGTTTGAAAGAAATCATTGCCGATAAATTAGTCTTTTCGAAATGGAGAGAAGGTCTTGGTGGAAACATTATCACGCTTGTTTCAGGTTCCGCAGCTTTGTCTGCACGCTTAAATAAAATGTTTCAAAATGCCGGAATTCCTATTTTGGAAGGTTATGGTTTAACGGAAACTTCACCCGTAATTGCGGTGAATAGTTTTGGAAAAATTAAAATAGGAACGGTTGGACACGTCTTAGATAATCTGGAAGTAAAGATTCAGGAAGATGGTGAAATTACCGTAAAAGGTCCATCTATTTTTAAATCTTATTTTAAGAATGATGAAATGACTGCAGAAGTTTTTACAGCCGATGGATTCTTCAAAACAGGCGATATTGGTCATCTTGATGAAGAAGGATATTTGCATATTACGGACCGTAAGAAAGAAATGTTCAAGACTTCTGGTGGAAAATACATCGCGCCTCAGGTGATCGAAAATCTAGCGAAAGCTTCGAAATTCATTGAGCAAATTATGGTTGTTGGCGATGGTGAAAAAATGCCGTGTGCTTTTGTTCAACCAGATTTCAATTTCATTAAAAATTGGGCAGAAAGAAAACAATTAAACATTGGAACGACGCCAGCAGAAATGTCAAAAAGTCCAGAATTAAAAGAGCGAATTAAAAAAGAAATCGACTACCTGAATACTAAGCTAGGAAATTGGGAACAGATTAAAAAATTCGAACTTACGCCAGAAGTTTGGTCGATTGAATTGGGATTGCTTACTCCTACTTTGAAACTGAAAAGAAAAGCAGTGAAGGAAAGATATATTAAACTGTATAACGAATTGTATGGTCATACAGAATAAATTTACGCGACAAAGCAGAGACCTATTCTGATTTTAAAATGAAAGCACGGTTTTTTAAGCCGTGCTTTTTTATCGGGTTTTTTTCAGTAAGACTTTAAGATTTTGTATTCAATTATATATGTTTTAATTGGTAAAGCCATTAACACCTTGTAATGTATTTGAAAGAAAATAAATTAGTACGCGGAACACCTATTTATATTTACATATTGTATTCAATTACTCCCCACGAAGACCATGACAAAAAGAATTAAAATTACAACATTATTGCTGTCAATTTCATTTATAGCATTTGGACAAGAATTACCGAAAGAAAAAAGCGCAAATCATATTCAAATCGAAGGAACAAACATCTTTATGATTCCACCAACCTCATTTGAAAGATCTACCAATTTTCAAGGTTTTCAAAATCCTGGTGATCAAACTTCAATGGTTATGGCAATAGAGATTCCTGGACCATATTCTGAAGTTTCTAAAGCGTTTAATCCAGAAATGCTTAAAAAAAAAGGCATGACTTTAAAAAATAAAAATAAAATTAAAGTAGCAGAATTTGAGGGGGTTATTATCGAATTAGAACAATCCGCCAATGGACTGGAATTTTCCAAACATGTTTTAATTTACGGAAATGAAAAATCGACCACAATGATCAATGGAGTTTATTTAAAAGATTCATTACAATTAGGAGAGGAAATAAAAAGAAGTATTTTATCGACAATTGTAAACACTGATTTGAAAACGAACCCAAGAGAAACTCTGAATTATTCGCTTAATGAAAATGTAGGTTCTTTAAAATTTAAAGCAGTTATTGGAAATGGGATGTTATTTAATAGGGACTTAAAAACACCTACCGAAAGTAACGATAAAGCGACATTAATAACAGAAAGATCATTTGCAAAAGTTGAGATTGAAGACAAAAAATTGTTTTGTATTTCTAGACTAAAAAAATATCCAGAAGATTACTCTGTAATTCCAAGCAAAGGGATAAATGAAATTGAAATAGATAATCTGAAAGGATTTGAGCTTTTTGCAAAAAATAATGAAAAAGAGAATCAAGAAATGTATCAAGTAATTTTATTTGACAATAATGGTGGTTATTATCTTTTTGTTGGCACTTATGAAATGGGAAGCGAACAGGCAGCGTCTGACATAAAGAATATCATACAAACATTTGAAACAGCGAAATAGCTGCACACAAAAAGCATTTCTACTAGCCGGGCGGAAGTTTATACCCTAGATACTCTTTCTAAAACTCATATTTTACATTAATAAAATCTTTTTATGAAATTTAAATTACTCCTACTCTCTTTTATTTTTTCAAATTTTTTGTTTGCGCAAAAAGATATCGATTCAACGGATAAAATGATTGACCAAATGTGCCTCGATTTTCAAAATTCTGAAAACTTAAGTGACAGCATTAGAATTCAGAATTTAAATCAAAAATTTATCTTGCCGTATCTCGACCAGTTTTCGGACTTAGAACGTGAAAGCAAAATTGACCACGTCTATTTTAGGCTTCAAAAAAGATGCGAATATTTTAGAGAATATTTATTTAAAATAGATCCTCCAAAAACGGACGATTGGAAAAAGCTCCAAAACAAACCAAAAGCGACCATTAGCGATAATGAACTTTCCAAATTTAAAACCCACACTAATTTTTTTTATGCAGAGTCCGGTGGTGAAAAAACATATGTGAAAACTAATTCTGAGTACTGGATCGAGACCTTCTCGGATGGAACTACTTCAAAGCTAAATTATGAGTGGGTTGACAAAAATAAATTTGACCTCATATTCATTGAAAGTAATAATAATTCCCGTAAGAACTTCAGTAAAAAAGGCGATCGGTATCATTATGAAATCATCAGTAAAGAAGGTCATTTCTATAATATTGTGGTAGGAATTTCAGGACAATCACAATTATTGCAGTTTAAGCTTTTTGCAAATTAGGAGGGTTAGCCATGAGCCTCGGATTATTATAAGTCGACTAAGTACAGTCGTTTTTTAGAATAAGATGGGCGGAATTAAATTTTTCATCATGTTGTTGATCTAAAATCAAGCAAATCAAAATTATATCCGCTTACAATCGGATATTTTTATATATTTGAGTACCAAATGATTCTTATGGAAAACTGTCTGGAATGTGGCGATAAAATTATCGGACGAAGCGATAAGAAATTCTGCAATGACGGCTGCAGAAATGCCTATAACAATAAACACAACAAAGATTCGTCGAACCTGATGCGCAACATCAACAACAAATTGCGCAAAAACCATCGTATTCTTTCGGAACAAAAATTCAATGAGGGAAAAGCTAAAACTACACGCAACAGATTAATTTCTGAAGGTTTTGATTTCGAATATTTCACGAGTCTCATTATTTATAAAAACGGAGCTGAATATCGTTTTCTTTACGATATCGGTTACAAGTTCCTAGAAGACGATTGGATATTGCTCGTGAGGAAAGAATAATTTATATTTGAGCATAATTTATTTGATGAAAAAACTTTTACTTTTTATATTTCTTCTCTCCATTTCTTTTTCGCTATTCGGACAAAAAATAGAAAATAATTCCAAAGCCTTTTTCTATGAAAATAAGGGACAGGTTGTAGATCAAAAGGGAAAAGAAAATTCCAAAGTCAAATACCTTTTTAATTCACCAGGTTTAAATGTTCAACTTAAAAATGAAGGGTTTTCTTACGATGTTTATGAGGTCAAGAGAACTTTAAAAAAGGAAAAAAAACAAAAGAAAGACGCAGTTTCATTCAAAGAACAAAACCTTCCCGAATATGATCACAACTATCAATATCATCGTATTGATATTGATTTTGTCAACGGAAATAAGCATCCTGAAATCATTGCAGAAGAAAAATCAACCGATTATGATAATTATTATAATATTCCAGGAAAGCCAGAAGGTGTTACAGAGGTTCACCGATTTCAAAAATTAATTTACAAAAACCTCTATCCCAATATTGATCTGGTTTTCTTTAAACCTGATGATACTTTGAAGCCTGTTGAATATAATTTCATCGTTCATCCTGGAGGAAAAATTTCTGATATCCGATTAAAATTTAAAGGTGCAAAAACGAAATTGAAAGAAGGTAAAATATCAATGAATTTGCGTTTTGGGGAAATGCATGAAAATGTTCCTGAGTCCTGGATTGAAGAACCAAATGGTAAAAAAAATATCAAAATCAATTTTAAGAATATAAGCCAGGATGTTTACGGTTTTGAAAGTTCGCAAGACACTTTTGATAACACGGTGATTATAGACCCTGTTCCCACCAGAGTTTGGGGAACTTATTTTAGTGGTTCTTATTATGATAATGAGGCAGCCTTTATTGTTGCTGATAAAAATGATCAGGTATACTTTGGCGGAAAAACAACAAACCCAACCAATATTGCAACTGCAGGAGCACACCAAACGACTATGTTTGATGACACTTACGACAATGGATTTGTTCAAAAGTTCGCGGCAAACGGAACGAGAATCTGGGGAACATATATTGGAAACTTATTGTACACCACCACCACCATATTCGGTGGGATTGTTAATGATCAAGCGCTCTATATTGGTGGTTATACCTTTGACAAAACAGGTGCTGTAAATAATATAACCACGCCAGGAGTTCATAAACAATTTGCTTCTGCCAATACGCGGGAAGCTTTTATTATGAAATTAGATTTCAATGGACAAAGGATTTGGGGCACGTATTACGGAGGAACTGGTTATGAAGATATTTATGATTTAAATTTTGATCAGAATGGAAACATCCTTGTTGCTGGCTCCACTGATAGTGATAATCAGATTTCTACTCCAAACTCCTACATATCCACAAATCCCAAAAATTCAGCAGGCTTTTTCGCACAATTTTCTGAGCAGGGTCAGTTATTATATGGCTCCTATTTCTACAGAGCAGTGAATCATATAACGGCGGACTCTCAAAACAATATAATTATTGCTGGTCAGTACTATGATTTTTCAATGTACCCTAATATCGCTACACCCGGAACCCATCAACCTAGTAATATCGGTGGGCAAAACGGCTATATTCTAAAGTTTGATTCTTCATTCAATAAACTTTGGGGTACTTATTTCGGAGGAAGTTTTAATTATAGCAGCAATCCAAAATACAACAACTTTATCGCTGGACTATCTACCGACAAAAATGATAATATTATAATTGCCGGCACGACCAGAAGTAAAAACAACATTGCAACTGCGGGTGCTTTCAAAGAATTTCATAACACCGATGTTGAAAACGGATTTATTGCAAAATTTCTACCCAATGGCAGCATCAACTGGTCAACCTATTATGGCAGCGAAGGATATTTTGGTAATAATATCAATGCTTTATTTGTAAATGAAAATGGCGATATCTATGTTGCCGGAGATACGAGAAGTATCAGCGATATTGCAACACCAAATGGTTACCAGCCAAAACCAAGTAATAGTGATGACGGTTATTTTTCGAAATTTTCCAGCAGTGGTTCTCAAATTTGGGGGACTTATTATGCCGATATGGGTCAAGATGAACTGCAAAAGATCACCTATAAAAATAATCATGTTTATGTGCTTGGGTACACTACTGGTTACAATTTCACCCATCTGTTCGGAACACCAGGAACGTTTATGCCAATCGCTTATGGTGGTTATTTTCTGGCTAAATTTCGGGATTGTCAAAACAACGTTTCCGCTACGGTCAACGCCAATGTTTGCCCAGGCTCAGAAATTAAGTTAGTGGCTACGGGTGGAACAACTTATTCCTGGACGGGTCCAAATGGATTTACTTCTGCTTCACCAAACCCAACTATTGCTGATGCCAGTCCTGTTCATTCCGGAACGTACATTTGTGTAATTTCAGGAACTGGCGACTGCGATGGTTCTTATTCTGTTACTGCAAAAGTAGAAGACATAACTGCTCCAATTCCAAATATTGCTAATTTACCAAACATTACTGGTAATTGTACGACTATTATTTCAGCTATTCCAATGGCAACCGACTACTGCGCTGGAAATATTATCGGAACAACTACGGATCCGCTTCAGTATTCCTTACCTGGAAATTATATCGTTCAGTGGAAATATGATGACGGTAATGGAAACACTTCTATCCAGAATCAAAATGTAATTATTACAAGTGAACCGCTGCCAAGTGCCAATTCGCTGCAAACTTTTTGTTTGATTGATCAACCTACAATTTCAGATATTGTGATTTCTGGAACAGCCATAAAATGGTATGACGCTGCTGGAAACTCTGTAAATTCCGACACCATTTTGATCGACGGTGTCAGTTACTTTGCGACGCAAACTGTAAATGATTGTGAAAGTTTAAAGAAAGAAATTGTGGTTACCGTCAATGATCCAAATTCACCAACCGGAAATCTCACACAAGATTTCTGTTCAGCCCAAAATCCAACGATTTCCAATATCATCGTTACAGGACAAAATATAAAATGGTACGATAATTTGGGTAATTTATTAATAACAACTACCTCACTTGTTGACGGCAAAACATATTATGCAACGCAAACGTTCAACGGTTGTGAAAGCACTCAGAAATTAGCTGTAAAAGTTATCGTGACCAATGGTGGAATCCCAGCGAATGATCATTTTGAGACTTTTTGTAATGATAACACTTCAAATACTAAAACAGAAAATCTTAATAATTACAAAGTAAATTTAATTGCAGATACAGCCAATTATCGTTTTGATTTTTTCGATGCCAATAATCAAGTTGTTCCAAATCCCGCAAACGTTAATTTGAACATTGGGTCTAATTTATTTATTGTCAAGGTTTCTAATTCATTGGGCTGTTTTGTTATTGTAAAATTGACTTTAACGCTGAATCCAAAACCGATCTTAAATCTTCCCACCGAAGTTGAATTTTGCAATGGTCAAACGGCAACAATAGATGCGGGAAATGGTTTTAGTTCTTATGAATGGACAAAGGATAATTCCCCAGCCATTATTTCTACCGATCAGATTTTGGTCGTTTCAGAAGCGGACCGATATTCCATTAAAGTGAAAAACAATTTTGGGTGCGAAAATTCTACGATAATTAATGTTACCCAATCGGTGATCGCGACTATAGTTGGAATTCAAATTGTAAACAGTACTGCTACCGTTCAAATGTCAAATAGTGGTGATTTTGAATATTCTCTGGATAATGTGATCTGGCAAACATCAAACACCTTTAAAAAACTTTCTAATGGAAGTTACACGGTTTTTGTGAAGACAAAATTAGGCTGTATTATTGGATCGATGAACTTCAGTATTTTTACTATTTCTAATGCTTTCACACCAAACGCCGATGGTTCAAATGACACCTGGAAAATAGCTGGCTTGGAAAATTATCCAGGTTCAGAAATTCAGGTTTTCGACCGTTTCGGAAATTTAGTGTTACAAAAAATCACCAATGGAACTTTTGAATGGGACGGATTTTCTAACTCACGCGTTTTGCCGACTGGAAATTATTGGTATGTCGTAAAAGTCTCTGACGGCCGATTATTAAACGGCTGGGTTTTAATTAAAAATAGAAATTAGTGTTAGATGTTAGAAAGGAAATCTCTATTATAGTAACGCAACAAAAAAGAGCAGAAATTTCTGCTCTTTTATATTTGAAGTGAATTCTGGGGAAATTAATCTTCCGTGATTAATCGGATTTTATCCTCTAAAATTTCGATTTTTTTATCCCGGTATAAACCTCCGATCGCTTTCTTGAAATTCTTTTTGCTCATCTGCAATTCATCCTTGATCTCGTCTGGCGTAGATTGATCTGAAAGGTAAATTAAACCATAATTTAGTTCTAATTTATCTAAGATGATTTTCTGATATTCATCGATATTTTCATAACCTTCCGGCTGAAGAGAAACATCAATTTTTCCGTCTTCACGAATCATTTTGATATACCCGATTTCATCTGATAAAGGGAACAGTCTTTTATAAACATCCGAAGTATAGATCAATCCGACATATTCTTTATTAATAATGACATTCCAACCCAATTCGCTTTCTCCCGCGATGATCAAGTTTACTTTTTCCCCTCGTTGAAAAGGTAGGTTTTCATAATGAGGATTCTTCTTATATCTGGTCGTTCCTGTAATTAAACCTAGAACGTCGTCGATATAAACCTGAACCAAATATCTTTTCCCTTCCAGAATTTTTGCGCGTTGCTGCTTGTAGGGAACGAATAGATCTTTGATAATTCCCCAGTCCATAAAGGCGCCGGCCGGCAAACTTTGCACACAGGTCATTACGGCAAACTCTCCTACTTCGGCATTGGCTTTTTCAGTTGTTGCTTTTAATTTATCATCATCCTGATAAACGAATACTTCCATCTCATCGCCAACTTCGGAATCTTCTGAAGCGAAAATTTTCGGCAGAAAACATCTTACTCCTTCTTCATCTTCCAGAAATAATCCTGAATAATTTTTCTCTGCGATTTTCAAAGTTTGTGTCAGTCCGATGTTCATAATAAAAGTACCTAAAGTGAATATTTGTAAGGTGCAAAGATAATGTATTTTCTCACGAATTTTCAGGAATGGTTGTTGCTTGTTGAAAAGAAAAATTTCATGAAAACACTTCTTAAATATACACTAGATCTTGACCAACTTTCGCCCACCGAAAATATAGATCTGGCAAAAGCCATGACCTCGGTTGAAAAATTTATTAAAAGTTCCTCAAAAATCAGTAACGTTAAGTACGCAACACGTGATGCTCATTCAAAAACGTATGCAACTGTAAAAGGAGTTTTGAAAATTTCAGACAACTTACCGCAATTCATCACTGAAGTTTTTCAGGAGAAGGAATATGAACTTCTGGCAAGATTTTCAAATGCTAATCTGGTCATTAATAAAAAAGGAAGAGATGCACCACTCTATGGTTTTTCCTTAAAAATTAAAAACATTAAGGGTCAGGATGCGAATTTTCCGTTGGTGAATTTTCCTTTATTCCCCACGAATTCTCCTTCGGTGTTTCTAAATTTTTTCAAATCGGTGAATACTTTTGTGGTTACGAAACAGGATAACTTTTTAGTGTCAGTTTTAGATCTGCCTTCTTTGATAAAAAACAGTTTATCGCTTTTCAGTAATATGTTATCCGTTGATGTCATTAAAAAAATACTACAATTTATCCCGAAACGAAATAACTTCTTCTTCTCCTTTAATTATGATGGAATTGGATGTTATCGTCTGGGCGATTACGTCATGAAAATCGGATTAAAACCAGTCCGTAATTTAGCCAACATTGGAAAAGATGAACCTCAAAAAGACTCGATTGCGGAGTTTATTTCTCTACAGGACTCTACTTTTATTTTAACCATCAAAATGTGCGAAAATCAAAAAGATCAACCCGTGAACGACTTAATGAAAACCTGGGAAAATGCACCAGAATATACTTTAGGTAAAATCACGATTCCACAAGATTCAATGCTGGATTCTAAAAATCCCGAAATTGAAAATCTCAATTTTAATCCTTTTGAGAATTCAGAAATATTACAACCTGTCGGAAAAATTCAGCAAATTAGAAAGAAGATCTATGAAGTTTCCATTGCAACCAGAAATAAGCTGAATGGTCAATAATAGTACAAAAAAAAAGAGAAGCTTTTAAACTTCTCTTTTCTATTTGAAATAACCAGGTCGAATTATCGATACCTAGAAATATAATCCATTAACTTATTTCTGCTGGAATCAAAGTCAAAGGCTTCCATCACCAAATGATAATTTCTTTGATCGGCACATTTTGCATAAAGCATTTTTGCCGCTTCTAATTTATTGCTGTCGAAATCCATATAATTCACCATGTTATAAATTTGCTGTGCGGTAAAATTGGTATTCCTTGAAACAGTAGAGATCATCGCTAAACGGTCTTTGTCAAAACTCCCTTTTTTCTTTAGAGCATTCATAAAACTATTAAACTCCTGAGTGCTCATCACATTTGGATAATATCCAGAGCTAGCTGAATTCCCATTCCAGTTGTCAGTTTGGTTGCCGTATGGATTGTTCCAAATGTCATCCCATTCGTTGATTCCGTAAGTACTATTCTGCACCGGAGAGGTTCCCAATAGATACAGACCTTGATTAGGAAAGAAATCCAAAACCAATCTCGTGTAGGACTTCAGTCGCAGATTCGTTCTGTAGATCAAATAATTGTTTTCATAAATCGCGATCGGAATCGTTCCAAATTTCAAATCGAAAAATCTGAATTTCCCAGTTGGATTGCTGATCAACTGATCGCCAACTTCTACCGTATAATTTCCGTTTTGTGGGATTCTTACAAACACCTCAGAATTTCCATAATTGTAATTCCAACGGTAATTATTGTTCGTATTTCCTTTTGGAATATTGTTTTGATTTGGCGTTCTGTAATTGGAATTATCCAGTACTTTGTCATTTCCTCTGATCACACCATCGTTGCGTTTGGTTTGCATTTCGTTGGTTCTCGCTTCATTTTTCAGAAGTTCTCCTGCTCTTCCCGCTTCTTGCGCAAAGCCGCTAACGCTCATTAAGAACAGACAAGTAGTAAAAATATTTTTCATAATATTCAATTTTTGGTTGTTTAAGGAAACACTCTACAAGCGTGCCAAAAAGATTTAAAATTCTACGAATTAATAGATTAACTGTAAAAAATTAAATTATTATAAAAGATAATAAAATAAATTTAACCTTGTAGAAAATTCATTATCAAAGCGGATTTGATTGCTCTTATTATTTGCCACAAATGCACGAATTTATTTTAGAACACTTTATTCTATTCCACTATTTTCAAACCTTTAAACCGAATCTTTTTTATTCATTATCAGTAAAATGAATTAGTACAAAAGAAAAATTCCTGAATTCGTGACATTAAAAATTCAAACAAAAAAAAAGAGAAGCCGAAACTTCTCTTTTAATATAATGAATGAACCAATCGAATTTTTTTTCTCTTAAACGGACAAGTCACGACTTGTCCCTACGAGTAATTTACCTTGGCTCTTTTTCCTTTTTACTTGGCTCTTCCTAAAAATGCAACGCTCTTTTCCCTGTCGCATCAAGCGCAGCTTCTTTCATAGCTTCAGCATACGTTGGGTGAGCATGAGACATTCTTGAAATATCTTCAGCACTTGCACGGTATTCCATCGCTACAACCGCTTCTGCGATCAAATCTGCCGCTCTCGCTCCAATCATGTGAACGCCTAAAATTTCATCCGTTTTTTCGTCGGCAATCACTTTGATGAAACCATCAATATCACCTGAAGCACGGCTTCTTCCCAAAGCTCTCATCGGGAAATTACCCACTTTAATGGCAACACCTTCTGCTTTCAATTGCTCTTCTGTTTTACCAACCGCAGCAACTTCCGGCCAGGTATAAACAACACCCGGAATCAGATTGTAATTGATATGAGGTTTTTGTCCGGCGATCAATTCAGCAACCATCGTTCCTTCTTCAGAAGCCTTGTGTGCTAACATTGCTCCAACTACAACATCCCCGATCGCGTAGATATTCGAAACATTGGTTTGTAAATGTTCGTTCACTTTTACTCTTCCTCTTTCGTCAAGATCAACGCCTGCGTTTTCAAGTCCAAGTCCTTTTGTGTACGGACTTCTACCAACTGCAACCAAAACATAATCTCCTTCGAAAACTACTTCTTCACCTTTTTTATCTTTCGCAGTAACTTTTACCGTATCACCATTTCTTTCAACAGACTGAACGCCCGTAGAAAGATTGAATTTCATTCCTTGTTTACGCAACACTTTGTTCAGTTCTTTCGATAAAGAAGCATCCATTGTTGGAATGATCTTATCCATAAATTCTACGACTGTTACTTCAGAACCCAATCTTTTATAAACAGAACCCAATTCCAAACCGATTACACCACCACCGATGACGATCATGTGTTTCGGAATTTCTTTCAGTTCCAAGGCTTCCGTAGAAGTAATAATTCTTTCTTTATCTAAAGTAATAAAAGGTAAATTGCTCGGTTTAGAACCTGTTGCGATAATCGTATACTTAGAATCAATGGTTTCCGTAGAACCATCATTTTTGGTCACTTTGATCTGAGTCGCAGATTCAAAACTTCCAACTCCTTCGAAAACAGTGATCTTGTTTTTATCCATCAAAAACTGAATTCCTTTGGTCGTTTGATCCACCACTTCACTTTTACGTGCAATCATTCTGGACAAGTCTGCCACAGGATCATTGATGATAATTCCGTGATTGGCGAAATCGTGTTTGGCGTTATAAAAATGTTCCGAAGAATCCAAAAGCGCTTTACTCGGGATACAACCCACATTCAGGCAAGTTCCACCCAGAACGGAATATTTCTCAATAATTGCAGTTTTGAAACCCAATTGTGCACAACGAATTGCAGCAACATAACCTCCAGGACCAGAACCGATTACGGTAACATCGAATTGACTCATACTTATCTTTTTATGATTTTATTAAAAGTAGCACAAATTTACAAAATATTTTCCTGTTGGATGGTGTGGATTTGCAGAGATTTTCGTGGATTTTTTAGGAGCCGGGAACCTGCTTTCCGCTGTATCTTTTTCTCCGCTGCGCTACAAAAAAGGATGTCGCTGCAATCAGGACTAGATCTAATTTTTTAGTTAAACTAGTATTCTATGAATTGAAGAGTATTACCTTCTACACCACTAGCAAAAGATAATTTTTTGAATTATGAATATTTGTATATTTGAAAGTAAATAGAAGAGTATTTCTGAAACAAATCTAAACAAAATTATGGACGATAAAACAACATTTGAAGTAGCAAAATATTCCATAGAAAAAATTCATAGTTACTTTGGTCCCAAATTCAATCAGATTATTGCTAACAGAATTATAGAATATACTAGTGAGAATGCGAAAAAATTCTCTTATATAAAAACGATTTTACACAAAGAAAATGTTTTACTAAAAGATATTTATTTCCCCTTAGCATTAAAAAATGCTCAAGCGCAAAACATTACTATTGAAAACTTTAATGAATTCTTAAACCAACATAATAAAGTAACAATTATTGCTAGTGGCGGATCCGGAAAGACCACTTTCATCCGTAAATTCTACATAGAATGCGTTACCAAGTCTTACAAAATTCCTGTTCTATTTAACTTTAGAGATTTCAATGAAATTGAAATCTCTTTAAAAGTAAGAAAGAGAAAAATATCAGAAAACAATATTTTCTTAGCATTTAGCGATCATCTAATATTTAATAAAATTGGATATGATATTAATATTTTAGAAAATATGTTCGATAGTGGTAAATTTATATTTTTTCTAGACGGTTACGATGAATTAGATAATGATATAAAAAATATCATAACTAAAGACTTTTCAGATTTTTTAACAAGATTTCCCGAAAACAAATATATTCTTACAACAAGGCCGTTTACAACTGGCACTAACTTGGAAAATTTCACAAATGTATATTTAAGTGGTTTAGAAAACAGTGACCAAATTATACAGTTTGTAAAGAAACAACTTTTTAATAATGATGAGCTCGCAGAAGCGATTACTGATACTCTAAAACTAGAAGCTAATAGAAATTATTTAGAGATACTTAGTAATCCATTATTTCTTATTTTATTTATGAATTCTTATGAAACTTACCCGAAAATTCCACCTAAAAAATCACAATTTTATTGGCAAGTATTTGACGCACTTTTTGAAAAGCATGAAACATTTTCAAAAAGTGGATATAGAAGACCTAAACTATCAAATTTATCCCGGGAAAAATTTGAATTTATTTTAAATTCATTTTGTTTTGGTAGCTATTTTCAAAATTTATTCAATTTTACACCACTACAGTTCGAGTCTATAGTTAGAGATATTACTAAAAATTATAAAATTTCAATAAGTGTAGAAAACTATTTGGAGGATTTGAAGGTAGCAATTTCTTTAATTATTGAGGATGGAAATTTACTGACTTTTATTCACCGCTCAATTCAGGAGTATTTCGCTGCAAGATATTTATACAATTTAAGTGAAGAAGATAAGAAAGAGTTTCTTCAAAAAATTGCGCAAAAACAAAGCGCAAAAGGCTCGCATACTTTTCTTATTGAGTTAATAAGTGAATTATATCCATATGAATTTAAAAAATTTTATATCAAGGAGCATATTGATCAATTCTACTGGAATAATGATTTCAAGTTTAATAGTAATATAAGTTTGAAGAAACTTGAAGGAAGATTAAATGATGTATTAGATTCTTTTAAAAGTTTTAAACAGATCCTTTTTTATTCAGAAGAATTAATGCTTTTATATAACAAATTTATTAACGAAAATAATTTCAGTTCATCAGATGATTTAAATCTTATAATTACAGCAAAAACTGTAGAAGATAGTCAGATCGGTACAGAAATTCTAATACTACAAGAAAACAAAGCAAAATTCTTTAAGTTGATAGACAACTTTATTAAAAGCATTGATAATTCTAATAAACCTTTAATCGATTTTGCATTTAAATCTCATTACTAAACAACGCTATTTATTACTTCAATATGATGTAAGTCTGCAAAATTGTTTAGAAAAATAATATGAAAATCCCCACAATCCACGGCTACATGGACAGAAGAATTTTAATCAATTTCACCGCTGATCCAAAATCGGTGGAGAAAATTCTTCCCTTTCCTTTTCGCCCAAAAATTTATACAGACAAAGCCATTGTAGGAATCTGTTTAATCAGATTGAAAGACATTAAACCAAAAGGTTTTCCTGACTTTGTCGGCGTCAATTCAGAAAATGGGGCACATAGAATCGCCGTTGAATGGGATGAAGATGGGGAGACAAAATCCGGAGTTTATATTCCACGGAGAGATACTTCTCTGAAATTAAATGCCTTTGTTGGCGGCCGAATATTTCCAGGCAAACATTATCTCGCAAAATTCAATGTCAAAGAACAGAACGGAAATTATCATATCGATTTCAAAAGTTCAGACGATACTGAAACCGTTATTGATGCAACTGAAACGAAAGTATTTAATGAGAACTCAATCTTTGAAACTTTAGAGAATGCTTCTGATTTTTTTGAAAATGGCGACCTTGGATATTCGCCTAACAAAAATAAGTTCGACGGACTACGTTTAAAAGCATACAAATGGGAAGTTAAACCGCTGGAAGTTTCTAATGTGAAATCAAGTTTTTTTGAAAATGAAGAAATATTCCCAAAAGGTTCTGTGATTTTTGACAATGCTTTATTGATGACTAATATTGAGCATGAGTGGCAAAGTGAGCGCGAGAAATAAGTAGTAAAAAGTAACTTTAACAGCTGAAAAGACGGAATAAATGCATCTTTAATTTTTTTTATAAGTCACGCAATTTTGTTGAAAAGCCACTTTGCAAAGAATTACAATTATCTTACAAAAAAGTCAAACCAATTCTTAGGTTTAAACATCGAATATTCTGCAGATATTTAACATTCATCTCTACTTTAATAAAGTACTTTGCTCGGAACAAAAATTTTATTTTTTTTAGAAACTATATAAGTTTACTTCATTATCTAGAAGACGTTTTTTAATTTAATTCCATGATACTTCTTCTTTGCACCCAATTAACATAACAGATAGTTCTACGAAAAGTATGTTTGAAATTGTTTGTATATTTACTTTTCTCTCTGAAGAAAACGAACCAAAATATAAAGAAACACAGAATGAATAAACTGCAACTTCTCTCCAACTAAAAATGAAATTTTTAAAACAGATTTATTTCTTTCTTTTAATGATGTTTGGTCTATTAATAGCTCAGGCGCAACAGGAACATTTTCAGCTGTTTGATGCTGCGGATCATAAAATCATAGTTCAAGCTGATATTTTTTATAATCAGACTCTATTAACCAGAACGCAAAATGGCTTTTTCTCGGTTTCGCACCAGAATTTGCCATCGCTTTTCATCATCAAATCAGATGGATACAGCGATCTGGCGATCAGGTTAGAACCAAAATCCGGCAGTCAAAAAATTTATTTAAAACGCAATGAGGTAGCCATCTCGGAGATCGTTATAAAAAGCACGCTGATCCCGCAAAATCTGCAGGACATTCCGGCAGCGGTAAGTTTAATTGGTCAAAAAGAATTTGACCGCACGGATGTCGTTAGTATTTTGGAAAGTCTGGGCATGGCACCTGGAATATTTATTAATCAGGGCGCGATCAACACCAATAAAATTACGATAAGAGGCATTGGAGCGCGATCTCAATACAGCACCAACCGCATCCAGTCTTATTTTGACGGCATTCCACTGGCGACCGCGGAAGGAGAATTGACCCTTGATGATTTTGATCCGGAAAGTTTAGAATATATTGAAATGATCAAAGGTCCTACTTCCAGTATTTTTGGCGCCGGTTTAGGTGGATCTATCAATCTTTATCCAAAAACTAAAAAACCTGCTAAAAGCACCGTCAAGATCAGCGGTCAAGCGGGCAGTTTCAACACGCAGAAATATACGACGGCAACCGCTTTATCGCTGGCGAATTCTAACCTGTTTGCGACTTTCAGTAATTTAACTAGTGATGGCTTCCGAGAAAATGGTGAAGTCAGCAAGCAGTCGCTGCTGATTAATGGGAATGTGATCACCACCGATAAGTCCAATTTAACCTATCTCGCCAACTTCACGAGGCTGAAAGCTTTTATTCCAAGTTCTATTAATTATAATGATTTCATTAATAACCCCACCTCTGCTGACCTGAGCTGGGCGCAATCCGAAGGCTACGAATCTTACGACAGAGGATTATTTGGTCTCTCGTACAGCCAGTTTCTCACTACAAAACTCCAAAATACAACGAGCGCCTTTGTAAGCTTTCGAGCTGGGTATGAACCGAGACCTTTTGATATTTTAAAAGAAAACAGAATTTCGAGTGGCGTGCGGACGAAATTTGCGCTGAGCACCGAAATCTGGAAAATTAAATCAGACATTAGTTTTGGGGGCGAATTTTACACCGAATGGTTTCAAACCGGAAATTTTAAAAATCTCTACAAAAATTTCCCAGGACAAGGAAGTGTTCAGGGCGATAGAATTAGTGAAAACAAACAGGAACGGACCTACATGAACGGCTTTGGGCAAATCAATTTTAATATTAACTCTAAACTTATAGTGGAAACGGGCTTTAATATTAATACGACTTCCTACGATCTTACTGATCTTTTTAATTCAGGTGATGACAGTCAAAATGGAGGTTATAGATTTGAACCGATATTCTCACCCAGATTAGGTGCCAGTTATTCCCTGGCTAAAGATCAAAATATTTATGCTTCGGTCAGCAGAGGTTTTTCCATACCCACGGTTGCAGAAACTTTAACACCGGACAGAACTATTAATACCGATCTTAACCCGGAAACCGGCACTAACTATGAAATCGGTTTTAAGGCAAACTGGCTTAACAATAAATTGTACACGGAAATTAATGCCTATCAAATTGAAATAGAAAATTTATTAGTGGCCCAGCGTGTTGCGGAAGATCAATATGTAGGTGTAAATGCAGGAAAAACCAGTCATCGCGGCCTGGAATTTCTGGCAAACTACCGGTTTGATCTAACGCAGAAGATCAGCCTGAATCCTTTTTTTAATGGAGCCGTAAATCGTTTTGAATTTCGAACGTTTATTAATGAGAACGACAATTTTTCGGGTAATAAACTTCCTGGTGTTCCAGATTATACACTCAATTACGGACTGGATGTAAAAACAACTTTTGGTGTGAATCTTTACGTCAATGCCCGTAATGTCGGCCCGATTTATTTGAACGATTCCAACACTGGCCGCACCGATTCCTACCAGCTAGTTAACTTAAAAGCAGCTTATAAACTGGCGATTTTTTCTGGAGCTGAAGCCCATTTCTATTTTGGGATCAACAACATTTTTGAGGAAAAATACGCCTCAAGTATTTTGACCAATGCCGTTGGTTTTGGCGGTAAATCGCCACGCTACTATTACCCAGGAAATCCCCGAAATTTTTATGGTGGTCTACAACTGCAATATCAGTTTTAAATCATTAAAAAAATAATGTCTTCTCCACCGTGTTTCCTCTCCTAATAATTCGGACAAAGTTATTAGAATATTGTTTGGCTACGACATTCGAAATGATAACCGTTAGATCTATCAATTAAAAAAGGGCGGTCTCGAAAATGAAACCGCCCTTAAAATTTTAATTCAATTTACCCACACTTACTATTCCCGCAATTCTTGCAGGTTAAGCAACCTTCCTGATAAACCACCTGGTCAGAACCACAACTCGAACATTTTCCGGCAGCTTCTGTTCCATCGGCGATATAGCGTTTTAAAGCACGTGCAACACCGGCTTTCCAGTTGTTGATGGATTCGGAATCGAGTTCTAAACGATTGATCAATTCAACCGCATTTTCAATCGGCATTCCGTGACGTAAAGTTCCGGATATCAGTTTTGCATAATTCCAGAATTCAGGTTTGAACTTGTGTGAAAGTCCTTCAATCGTTGTTTTATACCCACGCTGATTTTTGAATTGGAAATCATAACGGGATTTTCCATTCTCATCCTGATTCTTAATAATCACGCCATCGTTCACCCAACGTGGAACAGAAATACCTTCTTCATCTTCCGCTAAACCAGTAAAGATTTCGTAAGGTTTGCCTTCAATTAAACCGACAAAAGCGATCCATTTTTCTTTATTATTTTGAAAACGAACGACGTCGGCTTCTAGAATGTGAGGTCTTTTTGTTGGGAAAACTGAAGTGATCATTTCAGGTTTTTCGTCTTTTTTCTCATCAGCCGAAATTAAAACTCCGGAACGAGAACCGTCGCGATAGACCGTCACGCCTTTGCACCCAACTTCCCAGGCTTTAATATAAAGTTGGTTCACCAGTTCTTCCGTCGCATCATTCGGAACATTAATGGTCACCGAAATCGAATGATCCACCCATTTCTGAATCGAACCCTGCATTTCTACTTTGCTCAACCAATCTACATCGTTGGAAGTCGCTTTATAATACGGCGATTGCTCAATAATTTTATTGAGTTCTTCTTGTGAATAATTTTTATCGGTGTCGATTCCATTTACTTCCATCCATTCTTTGAAACGGTGGTGAAAAACCAAATATTCTTCCCAGGAATCGCCCACTTCATCTACAAAATCAACGCGAATATCCTGATCATTTGGATTTACTTTTCGACGTCTTTTATACACCGGCATAAACACCGGCTCAATTCCAGACGAGGTTTGTGACATCAAAGACGTACTTCCAGTCGGTGCAATCGTCAACAAAGCAATATTTCTTCTTCCGTATTTTTTCAGATCTTCATACAATTCCGGATCAGCTTCTTTCATTCTTAAAATGAAAGGATTTTTCGCTTCTCTTTTGGCATCATAAATTGCAAACGCTCCTCTCTCTTTCGCCATTTCAACTGACGAACGATACGCTGCCAAAGCTAAAGTTTTATGAACTAAAGTGGAAAATTCATTTCCTTCTTTGCTTCCGTACTGAATTCCTAAAGCGGCCAGCATATCTCCTTCTGCCGTAATCCCAACGCCGGTTCGTCGTCCTTCAATTGTTTTGTAACGGATTTTTGTCCAAAGATTTTTCTCGGTTGCTTTGATCTCATCTCCTTCCGGATCGGATTCAATCTTCGCCAGAATCGCATCGATTTTTTCAATTTCCAAATCGATGATATCATCCATCATTCTTTGAGCATAACCAACATGCTCGTGGAATAATTTAAAATTAAATTTCGCTTTTTTAGTAAATGGATCTTCAACGTAAGAGAAAAGATTCACCGCCAAAAGACGACAGGAGTCGTACGGACACAAAGGAATCTCACCACACGGATTCGTGGAAACCGTTTCGTAACCGAGATCTGCATAACAATCCGGCAAAGATTCATTAATAATGGTATCCCAGAAAAGAATTCCTGGTTCGGCAGATTTCCAGGCGTTGTGAATAATTTTACCCCACAAATCTGTGGCTTTTATTTCCTTTTGAAATTTCGGATTTGTACTGTGAATCGGATATTTTTGAATGTAATTTTCTTTATTGACAACGGCTTTCATAAAGTCGTCATCGATTCTCACTGAGATATTCGCTCCTGTAATTTTCCCTTGCTCCAATTTTGCATCAACAAAATCTTCAGAATCGGGATGATTTACAGAAACAGAAAGCATCAACGCACCGCGTCTTCCATCCTGCGCAACTTCACGCGTCGAGTTGGAATATCTTTCCATAAACGGAACCAAACCCGTGGAAGTTAAAGCAGAATTTTTCACTGCAGAACCTTTGGGACGAATATGAGAAAGATCGTGACCTACTCCGCCACGGCGTTTCATCAGCTGAACCTGCTCTTCATCAATTTTCATGATACTTCCGTAAGAATCACTCTGCGTTCCGCTACCGATCACAAAACAATTGGAAAGAGAAGCGATCTGGAAATCATTCCCAATTCCGGTCATCGGACTTCCTTGTGGAATGATGTATTTGAATTTTTTAATGAGATCAAAAACCTTTTCTTCAGAAAGTGCGTTTGGATAGTTCGCTTCAACTCTGGCAATTTCCGACGCAATCCGGTGGTGCATATCGTCTGGATTTTGCTCGTAAATATTTCCCTCTGAATCTTTTAAGGCATATTTACTCACCCAAACTTTGGCGGCTAAATCGTCACCATCGAAATATTGTAGAGATGATTGAATTGCTTCATCGTACGTATAAGTTTTTGTTTTTTTTGATAAGAGTGTAGATTGCATAATTATTTTTTTTGACGAAATAAATATACATAAGTATCTTTTAATAAAAAAAAGTTTACAAAAAATTTAATTTAAAATATTGATTATCAACATTATAAATATTTTTTAAAGTTAGAAAGTTTACAAAAAATAAAAACTATTATATGAGTTAAATCATATATTTAAAAAATACATTTGTATTCCTTTAAATTAATTGTTGAATTAATTTAATAAGAATAAATTTTTAGTAATAGTACTAATCTCCAATTATCAGGTAAAAGGTTATTTCGTAATCTGAAGTCCCTAGTAAGGTGTTCGCTGAATGCCATCTGTTTAATTCAGGCAATTTTAAAACTCTAACGATTTCATCTTTTAAACTTTCATTATTAAAATTATAAATTTCGACATTTTCTATATTATTATGTTTTCCGATAATCATTATGATCTTAATATTAGCCGGTTTCGTAAACTTCTTAATTTTTAAATTATGATAAAAGTTTTTTCTAAACATATTATTTCCACCTGGATAAGTGGCCGGGAAAGTTTCATTATCATAATAACAGTTTAATTTTTTATCCCTGCAAGAATCTGAAAATTTCGCTACTCTCTCACTTTCCTTAACAAATAATATTGAATCAGATTTTGAAAATAAAACTTTTTCATTTAGAGTTGAAATTTCTATTAATTTTTCTTTATTTAAAAATGGGGAGCAAGAAAAAATAGTTATAAGAAAAAATGCACTTAAATATTTCATTACAATCCTGTTAACATTTCTGTATAAATCTCTAATATGATTTCTGTCGAAAATCGTGAAGAAATAGAATTTTTAATAGCGTCTTTATTATGAAGTTCCACGACACTCTTCAAAATTTTATCCGCAAATTCCTGATCGTTTTGAATATTTGAAATTTCACCATTTATTCCTGGTTGTATGATTTCGGTAATTCCACCCGGACAATTATTGGCTAAAGAATAAGTTCCGCAAGCTCCGGCTTCTAACAAAACGTTCGGAAAACCTTCGTAACGGGAAGAGAGAATAAATAGATCGGCAAACTTTAAAAACTGATACGGATTTTTTTGCTGTCCGTGAAAGATGACATTTTCCAAACCCAAATCGGTTTTCATTTGATGCAATAAATCTTTGTCACGTCCATCTCCTAAAATATGGAGCAGGATCTTTTCATCTTTTAAATGACTAAAAACTTTCAATAAATTATCAAAACCCTTTCTGGAAGATAGATTTCCGATGGCGACAACATTTTTACAATCATCTTTAAAAGTTTCAGGCTTTTCTGAAATCGCGAGTTTCTCATTAATAAATTCAAAATCAACTGGATTATTAATCTTGATCAACTTCTCTTTTTTAATATTAAAATTCTCAATCAGATCATTTTGCATATCGTTGCTCTGACAAATAATCTTGTCATAGTTATTGTAGAATTTATAAAAAAACCGGATTTCCTTTCTGGTAACGTGCTTAGAAACAACATTGGTTTCTCTGGCAATAAATTTTATTTTAGGAAAAAATTTAATAAATAGAGCCAGATAAGCATTCACTTCTCCAAAACCACTAAAAACAATATCGGGTTTCCTTTTGCGAATTTCATTTAAGATCGGTTTTAAAGAATGGCGAATTCTAGGTGTTTTAATATCGATAATTTCTACATCATCTTTTAGAAATTCCAGATAACCACCTTCTTTTCTCAGCAGAAGAATTTTGGGTTCAAACTGCTCTCGAGGCAAATGATTGGCAATCGTGGTCACAATGCGTTCTGCACCGCCGGTTTCTAAATCTGGAAGAATAAAAATGATGGAGATTTTTTTCATGCTTTTCTTAAAACTTTGACAAAGTTTACTCTCTTTACGCATTTAAACTTTGACAAAGCGAATCTATAATTTACAACAATTCCGGAAAGTCTTGGGAGTGATTGTTTAAAATGTGATTGACGAGAAAACGATTATCTTTTTGATCGAAAAAAATATACCAAGTCGTCCTCTTATTCGCGCTATATTTTAAATATTTCTCACCATGTTTTTGAAATTTTACCGGAGAATTTTTCGAAATTGGAAAATTGATACTATTTTCTATGAATTCATAAATTTTATCTGCGTAATGATCGCAGTCGATTTTAAATCCAAAATAATCTTTTTCAAATAAAATCTGAATTAACTCTTCAATAGACTTGTGAAATTCTTCCGAAAAAACAATTATTTCTTCCAAGGTAAATTTTCTAGAAAAGCATGTGTTCTTTTTCGAGATTCTTCTGAACTGATTCCTTTTTCAAATCTTTCATCAAAATCATCTTTCACCGTATATTCCGATTGCGTATCCGAAACTACTGAAGTAGATTCCTCCGGGTCTATCGTTTCCAAATGAGCTGCAATATTTTCCATCAGCTCATCAGACGTCATTCCCGCTGCAAACTGTTGATCGAAATTATCCTCAATTACATTTTCAGAATTGATATCAGCTATTAATGAAGTTGACTCCATACCATTTTTCATATCCAATATCTTTTGAAGAATTTCCAAATCGAATGAGTTTTCTATCCAATCAATCAACTCATTTTTAATATCTATCATTGATTTTTCCATGGCTCACATTTAATTGGCTACATCAGAGATAAACTTGATTCGCAACATTCGGACTTCTTCATCACTTAGATCATCACCGAATTCTGCCAAAAGAACTTTCATACTGTCACTTTCAGATTCGCCCATAAAAGTCATAAAATCCTCTACAATATCTTCATCGAAATTTTCATCGATGTAATAATTAATATTCAATTTAGTACCTTGATAAACAATACGTTCCATCTCTTTCAATAGATCATCCATTGAAATATTTTTTGCCTTAGCGATATCTTCTAAATCGATCTTTTTATCCGTGCTTTGAATGATGAAAACTTTATGACTGGACTTATTGGCGACCGTTTTCATCACCATATCCTGAGTTCTTTCTATTTCGTTTTCTTCGACGTATTTTTTGATAAAATCAGCGAATTCTTTTCCGTACTTCTTGGCTTTCCCTTCACCAACTCCGTAAATTTTTCCTATCTCTTCAATATTAATAGGATATTGCACGGTCATGTCTTCCATGCTTGGATCCATAAAAACCGTGTAAGGAGGAATGCCGTATTTCTTGGCCACTTTTTTACGCAAATCTTTCAGCTGACCAAAAAGCACTTCATCCATACCGCCCACGGAATCGGTTTGAACTTTATCTGAATCTGCTTTGGTTTGTTCCAAATTATATTCCCGATCCTCAGCAATAAAAAATTCAGTATCCTTTTTAGAGGAAAGCGCTTTCTTTCCTTTTTCAGTCAATTTTAAAACACCGTACGTCTCAATATCTTTCTGCAAAAAATTCTGTACAGAGGCCTGGCGAATAATTGATTTCCAGAAGTTTTCTGTTTCTTTCTTACCGATACCAAAATGTTTGGTCGCTTCTAACTTGTAAGATTTAGTGACAGGATTTTCTTTACCAACAATCACCGAAATCAGATCTTTTGTTTTGAATTTCTCTTCCAGTTCCTTCACTAAAGTAAGAACCAGTTTCAATTCTTTCGAAGCATCTTTTAATTTTGGTGGATTGGTCGAGTTATCACACATTTGCGCACCGTCACCAGTTACAGGATCGAACTGCTCTCCAAAATAGTAGAGAATATATTGTCTTCTACTCATTGAAGTTTCGACATAGCCAACTACTTCATTTAAAAGCTGTAGTCCAATTTCTCTTTCGGAAACGGGTTTTTGAGCTAAGAATTTTTCTAATTTTTCAATATCTTTTGGATCGTAAAAGGCCAAACAGTAGCCTTCGCCGCCGTCTCTTCCGGCACGTCCGGTTTCCTGATAATAACTTTCCAACGATTTTGGAATATCATAATGAATTACGAAACGCACATCTGGTTTATCGATTCCCATTCCGAAGGCGATCGTAGCGACAATAACGTCTGCGTCTTCCATCAGAAATTTATCCTGATTCATCACTCTGGTTTTTTGATCTAATCCTGCGTGGTAGGGCAAGGCATTAATTCCGTTGACCTGAAGAACTTGTGCAAACTCTTCTACTTTCCTACGACTTAAGCAGTAAACAATTCCAGTTTTTCCTTTTCTGGCATTGATAAATTTTACAATTTCCCTGTCGATATTTACTTTCGGTCTTACTTCATAATAAAGATTGGGTCGGTTAAAACTTTCCTTAAAAACCAGCGCATTGCTCATTCCCAAAGTTTTCTGAATATCGTCCTGAACTTTTGGAGTTGCCGTCGCTGTTAAAGCGATTACCGGAACATCTGCAATTTTATCAATGATACTTTTTAAGTTTCTGTATTCCGGACGGAAATCGTGACCCCATTCTGAGATACAATGTGCCTCATCAATCGCGACGAATGAAATTTCCACCTCTCTCAGAAACTCTTGATACTCCTCTTTAATTAAAGATTCTGGGGCAACGTATAATAATTTGGTAACGCCCGATTTAATATCATCGAAAACCTGTTTTGTCTGGGTTTTATTGAGCGAAGAATTAAGAACGTGAGCGATTCCTTCAACGGAAGAAAGTCCATTGATGGCATCAACCTGATTTTTCATCAAAGCGATCAATGGTGAAACTACGATTGCAGTTCCTTCAGAAATTAATGCTGGAAGCTGATAACAAAGGGATTTTCCTCCACCAGTTGGCATTAAAACAAAAACATCGTCACCCTTCATCAGGGTTTTTATAATTTCTTCTTGTTGACCTTTAAATTTTGAGAAACCGAAATATTTTTTTAGTTCTTTAGATAAATCGGTATTGTGTGTGTTCATCTTTAAATTGACATTTTTTAGAGCAGCATTTATTTGTAGAACATCGTCATCTTCACTCTGCCTGAAAATTTGAAATTTAGCTTATGTTCTAATATTTGTTTCCTAAATTTGCATATTAATCAAAGTTAATTAATAATTACCACATTTAAAAAAAATGGTATTTATTTTTGATTAAGTTTCCATTTAATATTTTAGTATTTTATAGGATAATCAAGATGTTAACGATTTATTTAATAAATAATTGAGACTGAGACTGACTATTTCCTTTTAAAAATGACGTACCCATTTTATGAACAATCCGCAAATCCTTCAAATTGCAAAAGATGCTCTCTCTATCGAAATTGCAGAACTTGAACTTTTGAAAAACCGCTTAGACGACCAATTTCTAAAAGCTGTAGAAATTATAAATTCAGCAAAAGGAAAGCTCATCATTGTAGGTATCGGAAAATCTGCACATGTCGGAAATAAAATGGTAGCAACCCTAAACTCTACGGGAACGCCATCGCAATTTCTTCACGCTTCAGAAGCGATTCATGGTGACTTGGGCGTGATTCAGAAAACGGATGTGGTTTTATGTATTTCGAATTCGGGCAACTCTCCAGAGATCGTAACACTGGCACCATTTCTCAAAGACTATTCATCCAGTTTAATTGGAATGACTGGAAATTTAAACAGCAAACTCGCTGAATTTTCAGATGTAGTTCTCAATACTTTTGTCGAAAAAGAAGCTTGCCCAATTAAATTAGCTCCTACGAGTTCCACTACAGTTCAAATGGCTCTAGGCGATGCATTAGCTGTTTGTTTAATGGAATTAAATGGCTTCAAAGAAACCGATTTTGCAAAATTTCATCCTGGTGGAAGTTTAGGCAAGAATTTAACCGCCAAGGTGGAACAATTTTTATCACCACAAAAACCACAGGTTTCAGAAGACGCTAATCTTAGAGATATCATTATTTCGGTGAGCAGTTCAAAACATGGGATTACAGTCGTTACGCATGGCGAGGAAATAATTGGAGTGATTACCGATGGAGATTTACGCAGAATGTTGATGAGTGATCAGGATTTATCGAAGTTCATCGCTAAAGATATTATGAGTCTCAATCCTAAAAGTGTTGACAAAAACTCGTTAGCAAAAGAAGCCATGCAAATTTTAAAAGATAAAAATATTGGTCAACTCATCGTGACCGAGCAGGGAAAATATTATGGAATTATCGACATTCACAGGCTTTTAGATGAAGGAATCAATTGATTATAAATTCAAATGATTTAAACGTTATTCGCTAATAATTAATTAATTTCGCAACTTTAATAGATTGGTGATCATTTTGAGTCACCGATTAAGCAACTAAAAAACTATAAATTTCGTGAGCGAAGGAAAAGAAATGTCTTTTTGGGGACACATCGGAGAATTAAGGGCACACTTGATTCGCGCAATGATTGCGATTGTTGTTTGTGCGGTTGTGGTCGGCTACAATGTTAACTGGATAATGGATCACATTTTCTTCGGACCAACCCGTAATGATTTCTTCACTTTTCGGGTTGTTAATCATTTTTCGCGCGAACTTATTGGTGAAGACAGCATAACCCTTCCGGGTACTTTTGCCGTTCAACAAAAGAAATTATTTCAACAGTTCAATGTAATGATGGCGGTTTCTATATTTGGTGGAATTGTTGCCGCATTTCCTTACCTCGTTTGGGAATTATGGAGATTTATTTCTCCGGCACTTCATCCGAGAGAAAGAAAAAGCTCCGTGTGGCTCATTAATTTTGTCTGGATTCTTTTTGGTTGTGGAATACTATGCGGATACTTTTTAATTTTACCTTTTGCGATTAATTTCGGTTTGCTATTTACGGTTTCAGAATCGATTACACAGCTTTTTGATTTAAGTGATTACACCACTCTATTTCTACAGATCGTCTTAGGAATGGGCGTTATTTTCTTATTTCCCGTAATTGTTTATTTCTTAACTTTAATCGGAATTCTTACCCCAGTATTTATGCGAACCTATCGTCGCCACGCAATCGTTTTAATTATGGTTGTTGCGGCGATTATTACTCCAGCAGATGTTTTGAGTATGTTGATGGCCGCTTTTCCACTTCTTTTATTGTATGAATTCAGCATTTTAATGAGTGCTTACACGTTTAAAAAAGTAGTAAAAAGAAAACTTGCAGAAGAAAAAGCGGCAGTTTAATGTGGTCTGCACGATATCAAAAAAAGCACGCTTTCGGGCGTGCTTTGTATTTTAGATAATATCAATTTACCTCTCAATGAAATTTTTCAACTTGATAGAAACAATTTCTGTCCAGGCTTTATCAAAAGAATCTTTACTGAAGTCTTCTCCCAAATGTTCGAAATTCTCCAATCCTTTGTGCGTTAGAATCACCAGGGTTTTATCACCTTCATCCTGTAGATTCCATTTTACAATTGTTCTGTCCTTTGAAATTTGTGGATAAGACCAGGTGTGTTTCAGTTTTTCCTTCGGAATTACCTCTAAAATTTCACCATGATGCTGATGTTTATTTTCACCATCATTTTCATAAAAACTAAATTGAGTCTGCAGATCTGTACCAAAATCAGGAATATCAAAATACCAATCCTTCATTTGCGAACGGTCTGTAATTGCGCTCCACACTTTTTCAACTGGCGCATTAACGCGCTGCTTAATAACTACATTGTCGTGCATAATATTTGAATTTTTTGATTAATTAAAGTTAAGATTATTTCAACTGGAAAGAAAAAATAGTGATATGATATTTCGCATTCGCGGAGTTTTAAACTAAATTTGAAATCGATTTAAAGCAAAACCTTTTCTGAAACATTTTACTTCAATAAAAACCCTCTTATAAAATCTATTTTGGAACTATTTAAAAATATTTTGATTGCACTTCTTGTTTTTGTAATCGTTTTTGCCGCTGCCATTTTCCTTTTCATGCAACTTCCTCAATTTGGGAAAGAACCTTCTGGAGACCGCCTGGAAAGAATTTTAAAATCTCCGAATTATCAAAAAGACAAATTTGATAATATTAATTTTACTCCTCAATTGGCCGAAGACGCTTCGATGGCGGGTGTAATGTTCAGATTTTTCTTTGGTAAAAACAAAGATTTAATCCCGAAAGAAAAGTTGAACTTCCAAAAGACCAATTTGAAAAATTTGAATGCAGACGAAAACATCTATGTCTGGATGGGCCATTCTTCCTATTTCATTCAAATCGATGGTAAAAAAATTCTCGTAGATCCTGTTTTTAGCGGAAATGCTTCTCCGGTCAATTTTACGACGAAAGCTTTTGGAGGAACTGATTTATATTCGACCGAAGATATTCCGGATTTGGATTATTTAATTATTACTCACGATCACTGGGATCATCTGGATTACGAAACCGTAAAAAAGCTCAATCCCAAAGCAAAACAGGTTATTACAGGATTAGGAACCGGCGAGCACTTGGAATACTGGAATTATGATCCTGTAAAAATTATTGAGCTCGATTGGGGTGAGAATTTTGATTTAGGCAATGGATTTAAGGTTTATGCAGAAACAGCCAGGCATTTTTCCGGACGTGGTTTTAAAAGAAATCAGGCAATCTGGGCGAGTTTTATTTTTGAAACTCCGAAAAGAAAAATTTATATCGGCGGAGATTCCGGTTTTGATGATCACTTTGAAAAAATTGGAAACAAGTTTGGCGGTTTTGATTTGGCTATTTTAGAACTTGGACAATATAACAAAGACTGGCGCTATATTCACATGATGCCCGAAGAGTTTTTGGTGGCTGCTAAAAATTTAAAAGCAGAAAGAATTATCCCGGTTCACAATTCAAAATTTGCGCTCGCACTTCACGACTGGAAAGAGCCTTTGCAGAATATAACGGCGTTAAACGAAAAAGAAAACAGGCGTTTGATCACGCCGAAAATCGGAGAAAAAATAAATTGGGAAGACGATTCTAAAACCTATGAACAATGGTGGGAAGCTTATGAATAACTAAAATCCTATTTCTCGGATTCGAAAAATAAATACGTAATTTGAATTCTAAATAAACATTTACTCTTTCTCTTAAAAACTTTACACAATGATCAAAAAATTACAAATCGCAAATGGATTCTTTTTAGTATTCACGATTATCTTTAATTACCTAAGCAATACAGGCATTTTTAATGGAAAAACAATTGCGAATGTTTCTAATCAATATCAAAATTTATTTACACCAGCAGGCTATGCTTTTTCAATTTGGGGTGTTATTTATTTACTCTTAATTGGGTTCGTTTTTTATACCGGCAGAAGTTTATTTAAACCTTCGAAAAATGAAGCTGACGGCTTTGTAGAAAAAATCGGTTGGTGGTTTGTAATTTCATGCATCGCTAATTGCGTTTGGATTTTAACCTGGCTTTATGGATATACTGGATTATCAGTTGTTGTTTTGCTGGTTTCGCTTATTTCCCTTTTAAAAATTTTATTGGAAGCTTTAACATACCACTCTGGCCATGCGCAAAAATGGTTTATTAATTTTCCTTTTCAAATTTACACTGGTTGGGTAAGTGTTGCTTTAATCGCAGCAGCAGCGGCGTGGCTGACGAAAATTGGCTGGAACGGTTGGGGAATTTCAGAAATCAATTGGACGATCATTTTAATCGTCATCGCTTCCATCATCCATTTATTCATGACCTGGAAAAAGAATGCACCGATCTTCGCATTGGTTGCAGTTTGGGCTTTGGTTGCGATTGCAATGGCTAACAAAGAAGTGAGCCAGGAAATTTATTTTACCGCTTTAATTGCAGCAGGAATCTTATTGATCAGCAGTGGTGTCAAAATTTTCAAAAAAAACTCCCTCTAATAATTGAATATTAAAGGGAGCAATTTTCTTTTATTTAAATTGAATTTATCTTGTTAACCAACCTCCGTTTTTAACGGTAGCGATCGAAAAAGGGAAAATCCAGAAAAGACCAAATAAATAAAAAACACTGTACGGATAGGCCCAAAGCGCATCGATAAAATTATATTTTTTGCTGAAAAACAACATTTGAATACTCGCGAAAATGAATGTTCCAGTCAATGCAGAACTCAGGTATAAAAGAGGATGCGTCATTAAAAAATAGAACATCAAAAACATCAGAGGGAAAGCAATGATCAAATTCATCCACTGATTGATAAAAATAAATCGAGGTCCGGTTTTGTTTTGGGTTCTAAAATCATCAAATATAAATTTGTTCATCATTAAAGTTTCGCGAACATTACTTCTTCCCCATCTGGTAAACATTTTATGAAGTGTTTTAAATGATGTTGGCGTATTGGTCAGCACATTTGCATTTCTTTGAAACTTCACATCATAACCTTGTTTTAAGATTAAATTCGTCATGGCTCTATCTTCACCAATTGTTGCAGCACGACCTAAGAACTTCTGGTCAATCCAATCTGTCAAGGAATGTAAAACCGCCTCTCTACGATAAGCAGATAAGGCTCCTGGAGTACACAATACAAATCCTAATGAACTTTGTGCAGCCCGCATAAATTCGAAACTAAATACAAAGCTTACATTCAACATTCTTGGAATCATGCCTTGATTTTTGTTCAAAACTTTCACGTTTCCTGCAACTGCGCCACAGTTTTTATGGACCGCAAAAGGACTGATCAAATTTCTAATGGTGTTTTTTTCAACCACTGAATCGCTATCGATGGAAATGAATACATCGCCTTTTCCTGTGGTAAATCCAAGATACAAAGCGTGTCTTTTTCCTCGGTTCTCAGGTTGTTTATACACCGTAATTGTATTTCCTAAATCTGAATTTGCTTTATTGATCCAATACCAGGTATCATCACTACTTCCGTCATCTACGGCAATCACTTCCATTTTATGCATTGGGAAATCACTTGCAGCTATACTTAACAAGGTTTCATAAACCAATCGCCCTTCGTTATACGCTGGTACGATAACGGTACAGCTGGGCATTTCTGCATCTGAAACCGACGGTATCGCTTTATATTTAAAAAATAAATAAGCAATATAAAGAAGAAACGAAACCTGGAATACCAAGATCGTTAACATGGAGTATATTAAAATTCTTCCCGAAATCGTCTGCATTCTTACGAAATGAAGTTCTTCAAAATAAGAACTAAAATTATTGACAGCGTAAATAGCGCCGAACATGACGATTTGAACAGCGATCAAAACACCAAATTCCTTTTTACTTAAGGCTTTTATTTTTGAAGCAGCACATTGTACTTTCTCACGTAGAAATTGTTTTTTCTGTATACGGGTCTCTTTCATTTTCCTAAACTTTATAGTTATTAAATTCACTTACAAAGTAAAGGGAAAGGGATTTTTTTTTCGGCAAATTCGAGTCGATGTTTGTCGAGAGGTTTGTAGATATTTATCTACAAAAACGTGTTTTATATCTCGTGATGTATTCTGACCAAGTCGATTAAATCGACCAAAGTTTCAACTTTTAGTTTGTCAAAAATCCTTTTCTTAAAAGTACTGACGGTATTTTGACGAACCGATAAACTGTTCGCTATTTCAAGATTACCATATCCTTTTGCGTACAAAATTGCGATCTCCAACTCTCTTTCGGTGAGTTGATTTAAAGGATTCAAAAGTGCAATATGTTCATCAGATAACTGTAACATTTTCGTGGTAAACGGCGGAAACGAACTTCCGTTTTCAATCATTTCCTGAATAGCTTTTTGGATTTCAATTTCTTCACTCAATTTATTGAGAAAGCCGTCAGCACCTTCATTAATGAATTTTAAAGAATAATTTTCTTCTTCAAAACTGGTGAAAATCAGAATTTTAATTTCAGGCTGAATCTGTTTAATTTCAGCAATAATGGAAAGAGAATTTCCATCGGGAAACTGCGCATCTAAAATGGCAATGTCAAATGAATTCGATTTAATTTGTTCTAAAATCTGTTTGAGACTTGCCGCATGAATAATCTCTGGATTTTCTACAACATCTCCAATAATAAACTGAAGACCTTGACGGACAATATTGTGATCGTCACCCAAGAGAAATTTTATCGATTTATTCATTTTACAATATTCAGATTAATGGTGAAAGATACGGCTGTTCCCTGTCCTAAAGTACTTTGGGCGGAAATAGTTCCGTGAAACAGATCAATGATTTCTTTACATAAATTTAAACCTAAACCTGCACCGAGATTATCAATTTCATTAGAAAGCACGCCTTGAAAATAAGGTTCAAAAATCTTCTTGATATCCGATTTCGAAATTCCCGATCCAGTGTCAGAAACCGAAACGCTTAATTTTAAAGTTTGGTCGTCGATATAAGATGTCTCGATGTTTACTTCTATTTTACCATCTTCCGTAAACTTATTTGCATTCCCCAAAATGTTCGTGAAAACCTGATGAATCTTGATATTATCTGCGAGAACAATTGTTTCAGGATCAACATCATTTCCGACTTCAAAAATATTATTTTTGGATTCGATATACGGTTCAAATGCTCGTAATATCGAATCTATTTCATTCCGAAGATTAAATTCAATCGGTCTTAATTCAACTTGTTTTTCTTGATTTTTGGTATATTCCAAAATTTGATTGGCCTGAATTAATAAGGAATTATTGGTGAATTTGATAGTTTTAAGATAATCTGCAATAGTATCATCATTAGTCTTCCTGCTGATTCGATCGATGAAGATATTGATAATCTTTAAAGGTGAACGAATTTCATGACTCAACATTCCTAAAATTTTATTTTTGAAATTTAGATTTTTATTAATTTCTTCATACGCCAACTTTAGTTTTTTCTCATCTAAATAAGATTGTCTGTTGTAATAAACAATGACGATCAGTACAAAAAACATTAAAACCATTAAACCCAGAACAGCAAATCTTCTTATTTTATTATTAATGGAATTTTGTTCGTACAGATCTTTTTCTAAATTTTTGCTGAAATCACTGACGGCAATATTGTAAATTCCCATCCAGTTATTACTGTAAATAATCAGCTGATCATAAATCCGATAAACATTATCATTCTTGCGCTGTGAACTGCTGATACTGGATTCGTATTTTTTTATTTCGTCGCCATAATGCTTATTTACTGCATTGATGGTGCTGTCCAGATGAGTTTTAATTTGATCAGTATTCACCGAATCTCCGTATTGGGTTGAAATGACCGTCAACTCTCGTTGGACATCCACATCGTTTTTAACAGCAGATTTTAAACGACCAAGAAAATTCTTTTTCTCAACGCTGTCTAAGCGGTATTCTATTCTAGTGTCAGACTTTCTGGGAATACTTTTTACTTTAAAATCTTTTATTTTAAAAGTTGTTTTTTCAGGTGAAGGTTTTTTGAATTCTTTGTAAACAGAATTGATCGATTTTTCTAAATCCGGGAGTTTAGAAAGTTCTGCCTTCCGCGAATCGATGAAACTTTTCAGAGAAGCATTACTGTATTTGTAAGCTCCGATGCGGTCTAAATTTTTATTCAGATTACGTAACGATTGAAAGTAAGCTTCTAAATATTTCTTATCATTATTAATGACATATTTCTGCAGATTATCTTGCGCGCTCAGAAGATCCTTTCTCGAATCTTCCATCAAGTTTTTCAGGATAGAGGTTTCCTGAATTTGAGTCTCGATGACTTCTAATTTCTTCCCATTAAAATATTCATTATAAATAAAAATGCAAATAATGATTTGAATACACAAAGTACACGTGATGAGCGAGTAATGAATAAGTTTTCTATAGGTGTTCTTGTTTAACATTTTAATAAGTACAACAAGTATTCAATCTGATTTAAATACTTTTTTAATTGAATGAAAAGAAAAACCGTTTTTAAAATGTTTTTATAGTTTGCTAAATTTTGATATTTATCTTTATTTAAACTTAAACACCTGTTTTATTTTCGGAAACAAAATTACAAAAATTAAGTAGCATCAAATGCGGCGTTGTTTTTAAAATATTAAACTCCGCTACATTTTGAAATCTTGCTGAATTTAGAAAAATAAAATCTTTTTAATTTTCTTAAATTTACGCTTATTAAAAAACGAAAATGAATAACGCATATATTATTGACGGCACAAGATCAGCGATCGGAAATTTTAAAGGAAGTTTGGCAGCGGTGCGAACTGATGATTTAATGGCTTCTGTGCTTAAAAGTTTAATTGAAAAAAATCCAGAATTACCTTTAGATAAAATTGACGATGTAATTATTGGTTGCGCCAATCAAGCTGGTGAAGATAACCGTAATGTTGCCAGGATGGCTTTACTCCTTGCTGGAATTCCAATCAATGTTCCGGGCGAAACAGTGAATAGATTATGTGCTTCTGGAATGAGTTCGATTGTGCAGGCAATGCGAGCCATCAGATCTGGTGAAGGAGATCTATTTATTTCTGGTGGCGTTGAAGGAATGTCGAGAGCACCTTATGTTCTTTCTAAATCAGAATCAGCGTTCGGAACAGATTCTAAAATGTTTGATTCCAGTTTCGGCTGGCGTTTCGTTAATCCAGCGATGGAGAAAATGTACGGCATTGATGCGATGGGAAAGACGGCAGAAAATCTGGCAGACCAGTATAATATTTCCCGCGAGGAACAGGATCAATTTGCTTTACATTCTCAAATGAAAGCAACGAAAGCCCAGGAAAGCGGAAGATTGGCAGAGGAGATTTCTGACATCACCATTCCGCAAAGAAAAGGAGATTCGATCGTCATTAATAAAGATGAATTCATTAAACCTCAATCTACGTTAGAACTTTTAGGAAAACTAAGACCCGCTTTTGTAAAAGATAACGGAACAGTAACTGCCGGAAATGCTTCTGGATTAAATGACGGCGCGGCTGCAGTAATTATCGCGTCCGATGAGGCTGTGAAAAATTATCAATTAAAACCTTTGGCAAAGATTGTAAGTTCCGCGGTGGTTGGTGTTGAACCAAGCATTATGGGAATCGGTCCAGTTGAAGCAACTAAACTGGCTTTGAAAAGAGCGAACTTAACTCTCGATCAAATTGACATTATCGAATTGAATGAAGCATTCGCCGCTCAAAGTATCGCCTGTTTAAAAGAACTCGGACTCGCCAATGACGACGAAAGAGTTAACGTCAACGGTGGCGCAATTTCATTAGGTCATCCGCTTGGAATGAGCGGAACCAGAATTACGTATTCTGCCGCCTTAGAACTACAAAAAACTAAAAAGAAATATGCCTTAGCAACCATGTGTATCGGTGTTGGGCAAGGTTATGCGATCATATTAGAGAATGTGAATCTGTAAAGACTTTTAAATAAATTAGAAGAGCAGGAAAATTTCCTGCTCTTTTTTTATGATTTGTTGTAAAGAAAATCTGACCTCAATCCTAGCCGCGATGGGAACGGCATCCCCAAAAGCGAAGGCATTGGTGTTGCTTGGGATATAGTGGACAGCGGGACTGGTTTTGAAAGAAGCGAAAGTCTTAGTGCTCCTACAATTAATGCGGTTGAACTTTCGCCGGATCATCATAATTGACCAGCCAGTCGATACCGAATTTGTCTTTCCACATTCCGAAATAAGCGCCCCAAAAAGTATCTGCTAAAGGCATTTTAACCGTTCCACCATCGGATAATTTATTGAATAAATGAGTTGCTTCATCGCGGGAATCTGCATTAATGGAAACTGCGTAATTATCGCCAGTTTTAAAACCTGGAGTTCCCGGGAAAATATCACTACCGTACAAAATGGTTTCTGCGGAGATTTCTAAACGAACATGCATCACCATTGCTTTCTGCGCGTCGGATAAAAGTGGCATCTCTTCTTGTGGCGGCATATCACCGAATAAATTGAGATCTGTAAACTCTTCGCCAAAAGCATTTTTATAAAAATCAAATGCTTCTTTGCAGTTTCCATCGAACATTAAATAAGGATTGACGGTTGCCATAATTTTAAATTTAGGTTATTGATTTCTCCAGTTCGTAGGATAATTTAAAGCGCCATCATAGCTTTTCCAGGTACCAAAAAATTCGATGAATTGCTTTTCAATTTTCTCTGTTTTTTTATTCCACATGAAGGTGTAAATAAATTTTCCTTTTAAGATTCCCGAATGTTTTCCCGTTCCCTCTTCGGCCAATTCATATTCACCGAAAACGGTATTTCTTTTTTTGCCTGGTTTGTATTTGGTGATCTTTAATTTTCCTTCGAATTTGGTATTGGTTTTTTCTACTAAAGAAAAGCCAGAAACGAAATATTCCTGATCATCCTTTTTATCTTGTTCAGAAATCGTAATTCTTACCTTCATCGGCATTTTTTCGGTGCTAATGGTTCCTAGATAAGGTTGGGAATTATTCATCCAAACATTAGAAATATTGGGCATTTGCCCAAAAGCAAAAGCGCTGACCAGCAAGAATAAGAGCGTTAAGTTTTTCATCGTAAGGTGTTTTTTATCTAAAAATTACTTTGTCAATATCGTTGTGGAAAAAGTTCCCGAACCAAAGCTGGTCGATTTCTCCATCCTCTTTTTCTAAGACTCCTTTGAAAGTTATATTTCCAGCCATGCTCGATTTCACTAATGTTTCATCGGTTTGTATGCGAATCTTACCTGTAAAAGTGCCAGGATCTTCATCCGTTTTTTCTTTAAAATTGAAATCTCCAAATAGTAAAATACCATCGACCGAATCTCTCACTTTGAATTTTTCTTTAAAAATAATCTCGCCTTCCAGCTTTTTTAATTTTCCATCAAATTCCGCTACGCCAACCACTAAATATCTTTCAGGTTTTTGCAAGTCTTTCGTTACAGACTCCAATTTTATTTTATACACTTCCTCTTTATTAACCTGACCTTCATAAAAAGTATCTTTATTGAGCAGTTGGTCAGAAAGATCAAGATTCTTGTACGGAAAAGAATTCTGAACTTGAGCGGACAGAAAAGTTGATATTCCTAAAAATAAAATGAAGAGATATTTCATACTAAACTCCAAATTGTTCCAAATGATGATTCAAATGTTTCGCAAACATGTTATTCCATTCCTGGGCTTTCAGTTTTCCGAAAGAGAAAGATTCTTTTCCGTCAAAGGCTTCTCTTCCTAATTGTTGGGTTTTCTGAATAAAGCCAATTAATCGTTTTTTTTCTAAATCGAAATCCTGATCTTCAATAATTTTAAATTGAGGCGCGGTGGGCGAATTTTTGGAATAGGATTTCTCTCCGACCACTTTTGATTTTACGAAATTTTTTAAAATAAACTTTGCAATTCCACTTGGGGATTTATGTTTTTGCGGTTCGTAAACCATTTCATAAGTCACGTTGCAGTGAGCCAACATTTGGTCCACGCTCATTGCTCCCCACTTCCCTTTTGTTTCGGGTGAAAGCTTATTAATTCTGTCGATGTAGGTCTGCGCTTCTTTGGCGTTGAAGATATCTTGCATAGTTTGTTTTTACTTAACAAAAATAGAAATTATTACCGTACTATTTTCAAATTAAATTTCACTTCTGATTCTGCTTAATGTTTCCTGCGAAATCCCAAGATAAGAAGCAATCATTCCTAAAGGAGCACGCAGAATGATGTTCGGGTTTTCTTCTAAAAGTTGGGCGTACTTTTCTTTAGCCGTCATGTGTTGCAAAGAATTCACGCGTTTGGACATTTGGGTCATTAGATTCCCCAAAATAAACCGACTGAAATTGGCGGAGGTCAACGAAACGGAACACAATTCTTCCAATTTTCTATAATCACAAAAAATGATGGTGCTTTCTTCTAAAGTTTCGATATTGTAAATGGAAGGAACGTTGCTGAAAATCGTATCAATGCTGCCAAAAGATTTGCCTTCTGAATAAAAATTAGTGGTGATATCTTTTCCTTTCTCGAAGTAGTAAGTCCGTGCTAAACCTTGTTCCATGTAATACACATTTCGGTTATGCGTATTTTGATGACTTAATAATTCTCCTTTTGCGAAGTTTTTGGTTTGGGTTTCGGTTCGAAAAAAATCTTCGGTAATAGGATCCAGTTGGATGTATTTTGAAATTTGGTCTAGAAGTTTCACGCGCTGTAGTTTTCACAAAAATAATGAAAAGATATCTAATTGATGGTGTTTAATGATTGAATTGCTGCTAGAATAAAATACATTTAAACGCAAAGTGCGCAAAGTGAATTTTTCTATATGCAAAAAAAATCGCGGACGCAAAGGCGTTTCACTCAGCAAAGGGTACGAGTTTTTTTTCAGAGCGGGAATTGATATTAAGATTTTCAAATAATACATAACCTTGAAAGGAGCGAAATCTGCAGCCCGGCTTGAGTGGAGCTCTTTTTACGGAACGCAGTGGAGCAAAAAAGCGGGAACGGAAGACGGAATTGTCTGCCCAAAAAAAGAACGTCTCAACCGAAGTCCAGACGTTCCCAACAAACAAACAGTATGAAAACTGTTATTTTTTAATCCTGAAAATCTTCATCCTCAATAATCAAATTCGGATTTTCTTCTGCAGGAATTTGCTCCTGATAATTTTCAGAGATCTTATATTTTTTGAATAGAAAATGGATTTTAATTTTCAAAGCGATCCAGCCGATAATGAAATAAACCCAACCTAAAATAAGTAAGTGAACCAAATATTTTTTAGTCAAAAGTGCAGAGCCATTTTGGACAACCATGATCTTCAGCGCTTCTAAATAAGGCGTTAGCGGAATAATTGCCGTAAAATTTTTGATAAATTCTGGCATGGCGTACGTTGGCCAAGTAAATCCACTAATGATAAATGCAGGTGACGCAATGACCATTAAATACTGAGTTGCTTTTAGCGCATCCGGAATTACGATACTGACCAAAACTCCGAGATTGGTCGCTGCGACCACAAAAACTGCGGTAATTAAAAAAAAGTTCCAAACATTATCCGGGACCGGAATTTTAAAATAGAGACTGCACAGATAGAAGAAAAGAATATTGAAATTTGCAAAAACCCAGATCGGCAGACATTTTATCGCCATCACCACCACTGCATATTTTTCTTTTCCTGCAAAATCTTTGATGAACGATTCTCTTTTAAACTCCTCGGAAAATGAGACTGCCATCGCCAACAAAATCACCTGCTGTAGAACCACCGCCATCATTGCAGGCCACATAAAAACAAGGTAATTACTGGTCGTGTTGAAGAGCGTTATATAATTCGCTTTGAACGGTTCGAACTGGGTTTTCGCCATTTCGAAATTCATTCCTTTTTTTTGCAGTGCTTTTATTTCCGCTCCAGCCGAAAAAGTTCCTAAGGTTTGCTGAATGGCTTTCGTCGAAAAATTAGCGGTCAGAACATTTGAAGTGTTGACGTAAACATTCACCTCCGGATATTTTTTCTGAAGCATCATCGCTTCGAAACGTTCGGGAATGATGATCACAGCGGCTGCTTCCGTTTTTATAGTTTCATCTTTCAGGTTTGCTGGTTCGTTGATATAATTTAATATTTTCAAAGATTTACTGTCCTGCAGCATTTCCAAAAGTTGGTCTGATAAAGGGGTGTTGTCGTGATTCACCACGATCACGGGAATGTTTTCTACTTTCCCGGATTGATAGGTAAAGCCAATCAATAATGCGTAGAAAATGGGCGCTAAAAAGAAAACCGAAATCAAGGTTTTGTTCGTTAAAAACAATCTGAATTCTCTCTTTAATAAATATTTGATCTGTTTCATTTTGTGACTTTTAATGATACAATTACTTTAAAGTCACATTAGAATTCACCAGAATATCTTTCGCGGCGCTCTGATTTTCTGGGATTACTTTGATTTCGTAGATCGCTTCCTCCGGTTCGTAGTCAGGAAAAGCCGTGGTGATATCTGCATATTTTGCCAATTGTTTAATGGCAACAATTTTTCCCGTAAATTCTTTTTTGCTATAGTTCACCAACAATTTTACGGTCATTCCTTTTTGATATTTTGCAATCTTACTTTCGGGAATGGTAAATCGGAAATAAGAAGTTTCCGGTATATAACCTGTAAAAAGCGGATAACCTGCCGTTGCCAATTCTCCTTTATTCAAAGCGATGGTTTCGATTTCCATGTCATTGGTGGCAATGATGTATTTTTCAGAATTCGCAATATTGGCTTCCTGCAAAGCTCCCATCGCTTGATTTGCTTGCCCTTGAGCCATTTCAATTTTTTCGTAACGCGTTCCCGACTGTACATCATGAAGTTCAGCATTCACCGCATCCAGTTGTGCTCTTGCACCTTGAAATTTTGCAAAATATTCATCGTAATTTTGGGGCGAAAGCAAACTGTCATCATACATATTTTTTGCTCTGTTAAAGGATTTCTGCGCGTATTGAAATTGCTCTTGCAAACCTTTTTGTTTGGCTTTTAACTGACGAAGTTGATCATTGGTTGCACCATTTTTCGCCATTTGAACTTGCGCTCTGGCTGCAGAAGTTGCACCTTTTGCCTGAGCGATTTTCGCGGAAACTTCGGGTACATCTAAAATTGCAAGGGTATCGCCCACTTTCACAGTTTGTCCTTCTTCTACTTTAATAGTGAGAATTCTACCGGTCAATTTTGGAGCGAAGGAAACAATTTCCTTTTTCGTTTTGCCCACAATTTCTCTTTCAGGTTTTGATTCTTTACAGCCCGAAAGTGCGAAAACACTTAAAAAAGCTAAAGAAGTTAATACAGTATTTTTCATGTCTATTGTTTGTTTGTTCGTTTGTTGTAATGTTGAAGGAAATTCGATTTCTTTTTTATCAAATCTCTTAAGGTCTATTATCTATTATCTTTTAGTCTATTATCTCTTTACTAAAGTCTCTCGATCTGCAAATTCTGCGTAGATTTCATCAGTTCAATGGCGCTTCTTCTTTGATTAAAAATAGCGTTCTGATATTCGAGTTCTGCATTTTGTAAATCATTTTCTGCCTCGATTAACGCCGCGGACGTTTTCGTTCCATATCTAAATTCTTTTTCAACCTGTTCCAAACCTTGACTTGCAATTTCACGGGATTTTTCTTTCAACTTAATTTGAGACGTTGCAATCGTATAATTGGTTTGATTGTTGCCTAAATTAAGATTCAGTTTTTTAGAAGCATCGCGTTTTTTATTTTCTAAAATCTCTTTTTCAATTTTGGCTTTTTCCACTAAATGCTTTCCTTCATTACCATCAAAAACATCCCATTTGAAACCGACTCCGGCTTGAACCAAAGGCAACACATTTAAATTCGATGGATTAAAATCCAGTTTTTTTCCAGAGTTTGGCAACAACTCTTTTGACGTTGAAATGTTCCCATTCAGCAACCCTATATAACTTACCGATGTTTGCGCCTGAACTTTTGGAACCCACCATCTTTCCTCGGCTTTAATTTTATAATCAGTGGCTTTGATGCCATGATCAAGCGCTTGAATCTCTACTCTATTCTCAATATTCTGATCGAGCACTTCGTAAGAAATCGTTTGCAATTGGGGTTGAATCTGAGCGATCCTGTCTCTTTCAATTCCGGTTAAAATTTCAATCTGGGTAATCAGCAATTCTTTTTTTCCTTCGTATTCTACGAGTTTCGAATCTAAAGTCGCTTGAGCCAATTCAATTTTTTTGTGATCATAAGGAGTAATCAATCCGTAACCTAAAGCTTTATCAGCTGTTTTTTTGTTGATATCTAAACGTTTTTTTGCCTCATCTAAAACCTTCTTTGATTCCTGAACCAAAGCCATTTGATCATAGGCTTTAGAAATTTCAGTAATGATTTCATCCCGACTTTTCTGCATCAATAAGTTTTCAGCAATATTTTTTTCTTTGTTGGCTTCTTTCAGATATTTTACTTTTCCACCAGAATATAGAAGAACACTCGCTTCGGCTTTTGCCATGGTCGAAATTCCGGAAATATTCAGATTATTTGAAAGTTGACCTTCTGGAATTACAGCACCAGGAAAAATCGGTGGAAGTGCGGGAAGATTAATTTCAGGTGAATTAAGACGTGCAGAAGTATAAAGGTAACCAGCTTTCCCCGTCACTTCAACTTTCGGAAGAAAAATATCTTTCAGTTTTTGATCGTCGAGTTGGGTGTATTTATTTTCAAGGGTTTGTTGCGTTAATGTTCCATCGTTGATCAATGCGTGATCGATCAATTCCTGTAAAGTCGGTGCTGATTGCGCAAATGCCAACGCCGGAAAAAAGAGCAGCAGTTTGCCCAAATTATTTTTAAAGGTTTTCATTTTGTCTGTTGTTTGTTTGATGGTACAAAGTTGCGAAGAATGACAATCAATTCCTTTGACATTTGTCAAAAACGTATTTGTGTAAGAGATTTTAACCTATAAAAATATCCGCTTCAATATTGAAACGGATTTGGTTAATGTGGTGAATATTTAATTTTGACGAAGTGGACAAGTCTCGACTTGTCCCTACAGAAATTATTCCGTAATCGTTACCTTCGTTCCTTTGGTATGTGCATTCATTTGTGGTGCGTAATAATTTTGTAACGTCGTAATTCCATTGCTGAATGTTCCGGAGGCGTTGCAAATATAATCGTACTCAAAGACATATTTCCCTTTTCTCATATTTTCAATATAGAAATTCGTAGAGGCATCTTTCGTAGATTGATAATAACCTAAACCATTTTTCCATTCATACCCAGAAATCACATTTAAAGGTTCAAAACCTGCAGCTCGCATATCCTTCAAATGAATGAACTCCATATTTCTATCCGTGTTCAAAATCATTCTTACGGTGACTTTATCGCCTACTTTCAGCGGAGAATTTTCTGTAATTTTAACCAATTCTTCCCCATTGACGGTTTTCACTTTTTTATACAATTCTTTGGTGATTGAAATATAAGATTCGGACGATTTAATTTTATCCAGATCTTCATAATATTGCCAGAATAAACCACCCTGAACAATTCCAGGACCTGGTTTTGTAACGGTAACCGTTCCTAAGTTTTTGTTGATATTTTCTCCTTTTAAAGTAGATTTCACATACCCTGTAGCTTTCGTATCTGGATTAACCAATTCTTTTCCGCCCCAAATTATAGTCGCTTTATCGGATTCGGCAGTAGTCCAGGATTTTCCAGAATTTAAAATCGTGAAAATTACTTCTGCTGTTCCCCGCGAACTTCCCCAAGAATTAACTTCTTTCTGTGTGATCAACCAGATCTTCATTTCTTCGATCAAGGTTTCATCAGTTGGTGTCAATTTATTAAATGCTTCCAAAGCTCCGGCATGATTCACGGTTTTAGAAGAATACCAACCCCAGTCGTTTAAGTTTTGTTTCCAGTAAACACCTTGAGTTTCCGAATCCGTCGAAGTTTCTTTTAAATAAGTCAATAATTTTTTAGATAAAACTGGCAGTTTATAATCATTGAACAGTAAAGCAGCACGATGCAAACCGAAGAACGTAAAATCTTTGATTTCGGCTTTTGGTGCTTTTTGAATAACTAAAGTTTTCAGTTGTGCTCCTTTTCCTTTTAATGGAAAGTCTTTTTTCCAATAATTTCGAGTGTCTAAATAGTCGAGAACATAATTATTCCAAACGTATTCTTTCTTCACGTCCCAATATTTATAAACTTCTGAATCTACATAATTAATGAGTTTTGCAACCATTTCTTTCTGTTCGGAAGATTGATAATCCGCCGTATTTCCTTTGAGCCATTCATTAACTTTCCCGAGATTTTTCAAGATGTAAAGCGAGTTGTAATAAGAACTCGGATAACCTTGATACCAGGAAAATCCACCATCTGGATTTTGCAATTTCTGCAATTCACTCCAATCTTCATTGATAGAATTTCGCATATTATTAGCATCGAATAATCTAGCGAGTTTTTCCATTTGTTCGGTTTCATTTTTCGATTCTAAAACCCACGGCGTTTCTTCCAGCAACAATTGTTTCAACTCCTGATTTTTTTCCAAATTAGAAGCCAATAAACCTTTGCTTTGATATTCTTCAAAAACGGTTTTTAATTTTGGATTGGCTTTGAAAATTTCGGAAGCCAAAACATCAGCAAACCATTTATTGAATACTACATCAGCAGAATTGTTGGTATCATTTTTCAAACTTGGCAAAGCGAACATAATTTCCCAGATCGGATTGGTCGTCAATTCTAAAGTATTTGAAAAATTGGTCGCTGTTGTCGAAGTGTTTTTTGCTAGATTTTCTAAAACAAAAGTTTTGGTTTGACCTTCTTTCACAAAGATTGGAACGGCATCTGTAACCAACATTCTATTTGGTAGGACAGCGATTGCTTTTTGTTCACCATCAGAAAAGTTTCCAGCTTTTGCTACGACTTTAATGATCATTGAAGAAACATCATTTGGAACTTTCAATTTCCAGGTTACGACGGAATTTCCATTTTCGGTTAATTCGAACGATTTCTGAATTTCGTTTAAATTGAATTTACTGGAAATATCTTCATTCGTAAAAGCATCTAAAATTTGCAATTGCACTACTCCACTTAATTTTTTATCGACTAAACGAGACAATTTTGATTGCAGATTCAGTTCATCACCTTCACGTAAAAAGCGTGGATAATTTGGCGTTACAGAAAACTCTTTCTGAGTTACAACTGATTTTTCTAAAGTTGCTGACCGCGCATCTTTAGTGTGCGCCAAGAACATCAGTTTCCATTGCGTCAAGGCTTCGGGCGACGTAAATTCAAAGGTGACATTTCCGTCTTTGTCGGTCTTTAAATTCGGATAGAAAAAGGCGGTTTCATTTAGATTTTGACGAACTGCAATTTTGTCTAAATTTACTTTAACTTCTTGGATTTCCTGAGTTTTCATGGTATCTCTGGAAATATTTAATCCCGCAACCTTCCCACTTAATTGAGATTCAAGAGTTGGTGCGGCAGCATCGGTCATCACTTCCATTTTTGCTGAAGAGGAAACACCTCTTGCAACTACTGAAAATTCATCATAAACCCCACCACCAAACCAATTAAAATCTGGAACATTTACATTCTTCGTTTTTAAATAAGGAACTCGCTTGTTGTAATTTTCTTGAGATAAACCTTCATTAACTCCATAAGAATTCATGAGGAAATATTTCTGATAGATCTGTTGCCAAGAGAAACTATTACCTGCAAATTGGTCCAAAGATTTATCATACATATTTGCCAAAACTTCCGCGTTGATCTTCTCTTTATCTTCGCCCAGAACTTTTACCGTCCATTTTTCTTTTTGTCCAGGCTCTAATTTATCGCGGAACGTAACCGTTTCAATACGTAAAGGTTTCTTATCGGAAGCAATACTTAAATTGATATTTTCCGTTCTCACATCGTTAAAAGCAACCAACTGAAATTGAAGATTGATTTGATCAATGCTTTCATCTTTTGGGAAATTGACAACATATTCTAAAAGTCCATTTTTAAACTTCTTTTGCTCCGTTACCGTTTCACCATTCCCATTTTGAATATAAATAGTAACCAAAGCATTCGGAATTGCTGAATAAACAAAGATCTTCGCTTTTTCAGTCCGCTTGAATTCCGCTTTTGGTTGAACGACTTTTAAATAGAGTTTTTGTGAATCCGTTAAAAATCGTTTGTCGAAGACCTCGAAAGTTTTTTCCGTTTTGATGGTATCTTTTCCTTCTACATTAAAGAGTTCGAGTTTGTATTTTCCAGCTTTTAAAGATCCTAGATCCAAGATGTTAGATTCAAGATTTGACTTGCTATTATCTTGCTTCTCGGTTCCTGCTTCTTGAGTCTTCTCGATTACAACTTTTTCTTCTTTCAAATCTTTTTCTTCTTTCGAGAAATAATCATGTGGGAATTTCTGAACGAATTCTTCTTTTGAAAACTTCGGCAAATCCTGAATTTGAGTTTCAAAATTAGAACGGTAAACTCTTTCTTTCGGTTGAAGTTTCGACAACTTTACCTGATAGGATTTCTTTAAATTTTGGTCGTTGTAATTTTTGGTCTCCACTTTAATTTTTAAATGTTCATCGGTGAAAGTATCTTTAATATCATCGGCTTTGATGTAATGCGAAACCGAGGCGACTTTTACATTTTCCGTCTCAGATTGGGTTTCCCCATTAATATCCGTCACGGAAGCATTGATCTGATAATTATCAATTTGAATTCCTTCTAAAGTTTCATCTTTTTTCAAATCGATCTTAATGGTAAATTCCCCTTTTTCATTGCTTTTAACTTCTCCTAAAATTGAATTTTCATTATCATTTCCGCGTGGATACCACCAAAAATATCTCCAGCGAATATTCTGCTTTTTAATTTCATAATTCACGGTTGCATTGCTCAAAGCAACACCCGAAAACATCATGGCTTTCCCTTTCAGTTCAATGGTTTGTCCGTATTTGTATTCTTCTTTTATGGGTTCAAAAGTCACTTCAAATTTCGGACGTTTGTATTCTTCAACTTTAAAATATTTTGTAGCATCACTATCTAAATCATCAGAATCAACTTCCAAAGAGAATTCACCGTTGAGCTTTCCGTTGGGCAACGTGAAACTTCCATGATAAGAACCAAATTCGTTCGACCTAAATTTTTGAGAAGAAACTTCTTCGCCGTTGGCATCAATTAAAATAATTTCTTGGGAAACGCCAGCGTTGACTGTTTCTTTATCATTAACTAACTTAGTGTTGATGACTTTAAAATAAACAATCTGACCAGGTCGATAAATTCCGCGATCAATAAAAATTTGCGCAAGATTTTGCTCTTCTACTTTTTTCGGCTCATTGTAATATTGATTGCCATAAACCTGCATCAAATTATAATCATTGGTCGATGGTTGCTGCACCAAATAATATCTGTAATACTGATTATCTTTGGAACCAGGAAATTTGAAAACCGCAGAATGATCTGTTTTCGCAGCCAGAGTGTTTGCTTTTTGGTCGTTGGTGAATTCAAAAATTTTCAAATTCTCATTCGAGATGGACTTTCCATTTTCACGGTTAACGAGCTGTAATTGATTGTCAGCTCCTTTACGTTCATCTTTTTTACTGTAAATAATTCTGGAATTGGTAGCGATGAAATAGAAATTATCCTGAATGGAGTTTTCAACAACATATTCGGCAAGATAGATTCCAGACGGAAGTCCTTTTATTTCTAAAGATGTTTTATGATTTTTATAATCATTTAAGTCCTTCAGATCAAATGTTTCCTTTCTTACCAGATTTTTCTTAACCGCAGAAAAGCGATTTTTTTCATAGGAATTGGCTACGTATTTTAAGAAGTTATGCTGATCATCTTTGACCTCATAAATATTTAAAGAAAACTTTGTTACGTTTTTAGCGTCAGCAACCAGGTGAATCGGCAAATTCGCTTGAGTATGTTTTTCATAATGAATGGACAAATTTGGTTGCAAAATCGAATTCTCTCTATTAAGAATACTGTTTATAAATTTAGACTTCGGATACTGCTCTTTGGTCGATTTTACTAGAGCGAGCGCTGCTGGATATTTTTGTTCAGCTGTTAGTTGATCGATAATTTCAGCAATGATCAATACTTTATAATCACCTTTGGTAGAAGATTTAACTAAATCTTGAAGTTGCTGGATTTTGTCTTTACAGTTGGTAAGAGCACAATCATCATTTAATTTTTGATGTTGAAAATAGAGCTTTGAATTCCCAGTATTTTTCTGAATGAGCTCTTGATATAGATTTGAAATTTTTGATTGATTGACCTTCAATTCATTGGGGGTGAACAATTGAGAATTATTGTAGAACTTAATCTCGTTCATCGCATTCCAGTCGAATAAAGTTGGGAAATAATCCAGATCTTCCGTTCCTTCAAAGATCGATTTATACTTCGACATCGAGATCTTTTGCAAAGCTTCTTTCTTTGTATCTAAAAGTTGAAAATGTTGACTTAAATAATTTTTAAAATCTAATTTCGACCAGGTTTCAATTTGACTTAGATCCTCATTACTGATATTGGTTCGCTGATTGATCTGCCATTGATTTCGCTGGTAATAATCATTAAAAAAGTCTCCCAGTAACGATTGATACAATAATTGATCATCGCCCTTTAATTTGGAATCCAATCCTTTCAATTTTGTGAAAAACTGACTGAATGAATCGTTTTCAGTATCATCGTAAGTTTGATTGATAATACTAAATTCTGCTTTTAAAGAACGTATCAATTGAATGGAATTGTCTTCTTTCATGGCCTGGTTTTGAATGTCTAAAATTAAAGGAAGATTAGATTTGTACTTTCCTGATTTATAATTTTCAGCTACTTTTTTCCACTGATCGTCGTAAGTCTTCTGTCCGAAAACCACCGTAAAACTTATTAACAGCAGGAGGATTGTAAAAATTTTATTTTTCATAGATTTGTTTTCTAATTTGAAACCAACCAAGGTTTTAAAAACCTCGAAGGTTTGTGAAAATGCACCGTTTAAATTTACTAAAAAAATACATCATCGACAGTCAAATTTATGTTTCTTTAATGGGAACTTTATTTGCTGTTTTTTTTATGATGGAGCAGAACATTATCAAAACTCCGACCATCGCGCTTATCTTCATCACCTACTTCAGCGGATATATTTATACGAAATATCAGAATAGTAAAAAGATATTTTATAAAGTTCTTGTTTTTAATGTGATTTGCGGAATTATTTCTGCTAGATTAATCATCTACAATCACAATGATGGCCGGCTTGTAAAATGGCTGATCATCGTAGTTTTGGGTTTACTTTATGACAGCAAATTTCTCAAATATTTTGTACGGGAAATTCCTTTATTCAAAATTTTTTACGTTGGACTAACCTGGGCTTTGATCAACTCGTGGCTTATTCTACCGGAATTTAATTCGGAGATTTTCTGGATAAGCTGGATCTTTATTACTGCTTTAGTTTTACCTTTTGATATTCGCGATATGCAGTCCGACACGGTTGTTACTTTTCCAAGATTGATTGGAATTCAGAACACCAAGTATCTGGCGTATGGTTTGATTTTCATCAGTTTAATGATTGCGATTTTTTACTTAAAAACCGGGTTTTCGTTTGCTTTCTTCTTAACGGCAATATTCACTTTTGTCCTAATTTACTATGCTGAGAATTCTAATAAAGATTCCTATTTTTCTTTTTGGGTAGAGAGTTGTAGCGGATTGCCTTTATTATTTATTATCTTGCAATGGCTTATTAATTAACATTCACTTTTCGTAATTATAATCTATTGCAGTTGAAATTTATTTTTTTTACCGTCCTCTTTTTATCCTGTTTTTCTTTTGTCTCAGCACAAGAGAAAAAGGATTCTCTATATTATAAAATTGAGGAGTTTTCTGATAAAAGAAAATCCACCAAATTTATCCACCGCTTGATTTTTCGTCGGGAAGCCGATTCGATTTCAGTTGAATCAAGAACCCAAAAACCTTCCCGTGTTTCTTACAATGGAAAAATAATCAGAAATATTAAAATTGAAACAATAGATCCTTTTGGATACCAAATTTCAGCTAAAAATAAAGATTCAAAATGGTATGACCGTCTTGCTGATCGCGTCCATATCGATTCGAAGAGATCAACCATCAAAAATTATTTACTATTTAAAAAAGGAGAAGAATACAACGCTCAGAAACTGTATGAATCTGAAAGGATTTTGCGGGATATGCAATTCGTCAACCGTGTAAACATCAGTATTATAGACAGTGATTCTACCAAAGATTCGATTGATGTTGTAGTGAAAGTATTGGATTCATGGAGTTTAAAACCCAGGTTACGATTTTCCGGCAGTAACATTGGAGCCGGAATTAGAGAAGATAATTTCCTTGGTTTGGGACACGAGGTTAGTTTCTTATACTCCAATGATTTTAAAGATAAGCAGAATCAGGTCACCGCATCTTACATGGCCAATAATATTTTTGGATCATTTATTAACGCCGGAATTTCTGGCGAGAAAGATTATCTAGAAAATGAACGCATTACTTTCAGCGCAAGACGGGATTTCTTTTCACCACTTACCCGTTGGGCAGGCGGATTTACCTTCGAGTATTTTATGCGAAAAGTTTTAATGCCCGTTGAAAATTCAGAGGCTTTTCCTGAAGTTCAGATCAAGGTGTACAATCAGGATCTGTGGGGCGGATATCAATTCCCCGTTTTCTTTGGTGACAAAAGTGAAATCTCCAGAAACATTGCTGTTTTAGGTCGTTTTCAAAATTACCAGTATAAGGACAATCCCATTATAGATCAACAAAACTTTTTCTCTTCATACAACAGTTTTTTAGCTTCGGCGACTTATATAGAAAGAAAATTCGATGTTAAAAAGGACATATTCGACTACAACCTTCCTGAAGATATTCCCTACGGAAAATCCTTTGGCATTACCACAGGATTGCTGCAGCGAAGCACTAAAACAATTCCTTACGCAGGCGTTTCTACAGGAGTGGGAAGTTTTATCAATTGGGGATATTTAACGGCGAAAGCGGAATATGGCAGATTTTTTAATGAAGAAAAAGAAAACAGCGATTCTTTCCGATTTGAGGGAACATATTTCACGAACTTACACGATTGGAAATTTGCCAAAGTACGTCATTTCTTTTCTCCTACTTTTGCGTGGGGAAGTGAACTTTATAATTCTTCTTACAAGAATCGAATGACTCTTTCCAGTGACGAAGAATTCCGAGCTTTCAGCGAAGATTTCATCGGAACAAAAAAATTAGTCTTGCGGCATCAGATGCAATTATTTGTGAATAAAACCTGGAAAAATTTTCACTTTAGTCCTTACAGTATCGTTGCTTTGGGTTGGCTTTCTCAAAAAAATCAAAGTCTGTTCAAGGCGAAAACGAATTCAAAATTTGGAGTGGGCGTTCTGATCAACAATCCGTATTTGGTTTTTAACAGAATTCAGCTTTCGTTCGTTTATTATCCTAATGTACCTTTTGATAACAAAGCAGTCTATGAATTTAATGATTACCGCAACAGCATGCTTCCAATTAATTCTTTTGGAACCGATATTCCGCATTTTGTAAATTTCCCAAACTAAAAAATCCTACGCCTGAAATTAAGACCTTTCTGAAATGAAATATTTATCTTTACAAAAAGTAAATTATTTTCATTTTGGGACCATTATCAAGACCCTGAAAAAATATACATTATTTTAGGATTATGATTATTACAAAATTATCCCTTCTCAATTTTAAGAATCACAGAGAACGAAACTTTGAATTTTCCACGCAGATTAATTGCTTTGTGGGAAATAACGGGGTCGGAAAAACAAATATTCTCGATGCCCTTCACTACCTGTCGATGGCCAAGAGTTTTCTGGGAAATAAGGATCTCAATAATATCAAAATCGACGAGGACTTTTTTACGATCGAAGGAACAATAGACGATGGTGAAAAAGAAAACATCATTAAAATCCAGCAACCGAAAGAGGCTAAAAAGATCATTAAAAAAAATGATAAATCGTATGAGCGAATTGCAGATCATATCGGGTTTCTACCAAGCGTCATCATTTCACCGTACGATTCAAATTTAATTTCTGATTCAGGGGAAAGCCGTCGAAAATTCTTAGATGCGATGATTTCTCAAACTGATTCTGACTATCTTTTCAATCTAATTCAATATCAAAAAACCGTTCAACAACGGAATGCTCTATTAAAAGATTTCTCGAAAAACAGATATTTTGATTCTGATAATTTAGAAATTTACAATGAACCTTTAATTAAATTCGGATCGAAAATCTTTGAGAAGCGAAGAGAGTTCACGGATTCGATCGTACCTTTAATTCAAAATTATTACGAGATTATTTCGAAAGGAAAAGAAAAAATTACGGTCATCTACGAATCTGATCTGAGCGATCATAATTTCGGAACATTACTGGACCAAAATTTAGAAAAGGACCGAATGCTCACGTATACATCAAAGGGAATTCATAAAGATGATCTGCTTTTTGAGATGAATCGTATTTCGATGAAACGAACCGCCAGTCAGGGACAGCAGAAATCTTTTCTGATTGCGCTCAAACTTTCGCAAATGAACCGGATTAAGGAATTAACTGGGAAAACTCCAATTCTTTTACTCGACGACATTTTTGATAAACTGGATGATTCCAGAGTATCGCAATTAATAGAACTCGTTAACCAAGAACATTTCGGACAAATATTTATTACCGATACCAGTAGGGAAAGAACGGAAAATGTAGTGAGAAGAATTAATGAAGAAAGTAAAATTTTCGATCTGTCATGAAAAAAAAGGAAAGAGAATATCAATCTTCCGAACTGGTGAAATCATTTGCAAGATTGTACGGTTTTGAAAATAAATTACTGGCTTTTGAAGTGAAGGATTTTCTGCACGAATATTTGAACGACGCTCTCTTCAATGAGATTGAATCCGTGAATTTGAACAAGAAAATTTTAGAGATCAGAATTAAATCTCCATTATTGAAAAACGATTTTAGAATGCGAAAAACCTTTTATCTAAAAAAGTTTCAGGAGAAATTTGGTGAGGAACATTTTATTGATCTTCTGGTTTTGTAACCACCGTATTATCTACCATTTCTTTGGCGCTATTGTCTAAATTAGAGCGGAGCGGCAAGAAAAACCGCAATGGATTTTTCATAAAATATCTAAATATCTCGCGATAAATTTCCCTTACTTCTCCAAAATTAATCTTCCTCGACTGGAAAGCCAAGATCATCGATAAGCCAAAGCTGACCGCAAAATTAAAAAATCCAATTAAAAAGACCGTGAAAAAAGCAATCCAAAAAGTTGCATTACTCACCGAGAAATCGGCTCCATACAATCCTAACGCAAAGTTTCCGGAAGCGAACGTAATGTGACGAATATCTAAATCTAAACCGAAGAACAATCCGATCGGTCCGGTAACTCCCAGAAAAATACCGAACCAGAAGTTTGAAATAATTCCCGCCCAATTTTTCGCGTAATATTCTGAAAGTCCTTTTGCTGCATTTTTTCCAAAAAAGTAATTAAGAAATGGATTTTTTTCAATTCTTTTTGGAATGTGGTAAAAGACAGAACTGTTCCCAATATTACCAGAAATAATTCCAGATATAAATAAGAAAAAACCTGCGATACAAGCATGGAAAATAGCTTTAGACTGAATTGGATCCAGATCCTTTAGCAAAGCAGCCGATTTCTCTACGGCAAAATTTTGTTTAAAGATAACATCCATTCCGTAGATAATGGCGAGTGCGATTGGGAACGCCAATAAAACATTTCCCATAAAAGCGATGAATTGCGTGCGGAATAATTTAGATACCAAATGCGCAAAATCCACATAATTCTTGCGGGTATTTTCTCCTTCCGATAGTACTTTCGCCATCGTAGCTGCCGTCATTGCCGGTTGCTTAGTGGCTAAAGTATAATTCATCAAATAAATCATAATGAATCCCATAGCGTAATTGAAAGCATAGAAAAAAGCATGCGAAAAATCGCTGCCCGGAATATAACCGTATAATAATTTCAAAACGCAAAGAGCTCCTACTATAACTCCACCACCACTCGCCCGCCAGAACATCGACATATAATCTTTGGACGTCGAGGCGATATAATGTGATCCGGTTTCTGCAGTATGATTGGTAATCAAATGCGATTTCAGTCTGGTGCTGTCCGAAATTAATTCACGCAGATTATTTTTATGCGATTTATATTCTAATATCTTGAAAAATAATCTTTTGGAATTTCGTAGAACATCTTCCTCTTTATCAAAAATCATCACCGAAAGAATGTCTGACATCCGTTCTAGCTGCTGTCTGATTTTAATTAAAGACTGATTAATTTTTCCAGAAATACCATATTTAGCAGAGTTTTTAAAAGCCAATGCAACAAAGTCTAAACATTGCTGCATTAAAACTTTAATCTGCTTATAATTGACATCTTTCGACGTTAATTGAAAGTCGGGATTGTCTTTGTAGCTATGATTTAATAGATCAATTTCATTCTGCATTGCCAGAAATGGATTGTCAAAATTCCGGTATTCTGGCGCCATATTCACAACTTGTACGTCCATCGCATTTCCGATGATTCGCCAGGCAAGAATATTTAAGGAAAACAACAATTCATTTTTAACGCTGGGTCTTAAAATGAATTGATCAATTTTTAATAATCTAAAAATTTCATCTAAATGATCTTTTTTTAAAGTTCTAAAGAATTCAAGATCTGCTTTTGGACGTACAGAAACGGTGTCGACCAAATACCAGATCGTGTCTTCGTTTTCAACACTCGGCAAAATTTTATCCAGCAATCTTTTCTTTAATTCTGGGTAAAACGCATTTTCTGATAAAATGTTTGCTTCCGTCAATGAAAGATTAAACGGTTTACCTTCAAATAAATTTCGAATATAATAGCCAAAATTTTCGGTGAGTTCTTTATTTTCCTCTAAAAAATCCAAAACTTCATGAAAATCCTCTGAACGGATACTGCTCAATAATTCAATGAGTGGATCCAAAGATTTACTCTCATTTTGAAAGCTAAAATACTTGGTCAGAATGGTACTGAAACCTTCTCTATGTCGAAAAATAAATCCCATAATCGCAGTAAAGATAATTTATTTCAGCGTGATGTTATTCATTTGCCGCATGATCCAGCTGTGCTTTTTATTAAGGTAAGCAGACGGATTTTTGGGATCATATTTTTGTGGATTTGGCAAAATGGCGGCAATCCAGGCAGCTTCACTTTTTGTTAAATCCTGAGAACTTTTATTAAAGTAATATTTAGATGCAGCTTCAACTCCAAAAACGCCACGGCCCATTTCAATCGAATTCAGATATCGTTCTAAGATAACATCTTTACCCCAAACCAATTCAATAATGAAGGTGTAAACGGCTTCAAAACCTTTTCTAATCCAACTTCTGCCTTGCCAAAGAAAAACATTCTTCGCTGTCTGCTGAGAAATCGTGCTTCCGCCGCGAATTTTTTTTCCTTTCTGATTATGCTGCATTGCTTTCTCTATTGCTTTATAATCAAATCCGTTGTGGTTAAAAAAGCTTTGATCTTCCGCAGCAATTACTGCTTTTTTTACATTACTGCCCATTTCAGCATAAGAAATATAATCTCTTTTCAGTTTTCCATATTCCATCAAACCACCAACTTGCGTGATGGTGATCGGCGGATTAAAGAATTTTCCCCAGACAATAAATAAAATATTTGCCAGGACGATGATATAAATGAGTTTTTTAATTTTCTTCCACATAAATAAGGATCCAAAGATATAAGATTTCAAAGGTGCAAAAATAGAGATAATATTACTTCAATTCTTTAAAATAAGTCAATTTATAATTGGGTAATAATTCTGGGTGAAAAATCCTGATATAATCCTTGAGAACAACATCAGCTCTTACTACTCCACTTTCAAAATAATCATTGGATTTACCTTGTGTTTTGCGATCAATCGTATATAATTTCCCTTCGTTAAATACTGGTAATTTGGTATAATTGGGATTGATCTGAAGCAATTCTTTTTTATTTTGATGATTGCCAATGTTGACCCAGTATTCTGCTTTCTGACCTTTCACAAAAACCTCTTCAAAACTCATTGGGATTGCTTTGGTCTCAGAATTACCCGCATTAATATAAGTCGCATTCGCATCTAAAATGAATTGTGCTAAGTTTGATTGTCCACCCGGCAGGAACCATTGATTTCCGTACATTTCATTAGCGAGAACAATCGGTTTATTAGCTGACCTTTTAGCTACTATTTTTAAAGAATCATACCTTTTTTGAATGTCTTCTACTTTAGAAACTGCTTTTTTATCATTATTAAAGAGCTTCCCAAATACCAATAAATATTTTGTTTTGTTTAAAGGATTCTGTTCCAGGTATTCATCCAGAAAAATAATTTCGATTCCGTTTTTTTTTATGAGATCATAAGTGTTTTCAAAACTTGCAATGTAGTTGGTGAAAATTGCGTCAGGTTTTAGAGCAATAATTTTTTCTAAATTATATTTTTGTTCATTTCCAACATTCTGAATTTTACCAGTCTTTACTAATTGATGAACTTTTTCTGAATACACATATTCCGGACTTGATATTCCGATGATGTTTCCTTCCAAATCGAGTTCCGTAAAATAACCAACTAAACTGGCATTCAGCAAAATAACATTCTTGAAAGGAAGTTTAGAAGTAGGAATTGTATAATCAAACTTTCCGGATTTTAACTGAAAAGTATTTCCATCTTTTTTAAACTGAACATTTTCTGAAACAATCTGCCAATCTTCTGATGTTGTTTTAATTTCCTTTTTACAGGCGAAAAGAAGAAAAAGTGATAAAAAAGTAAAAAAAGTTGATTTCATTTTTTGAAAGGAATAAAAAATTGTTATATTTGCACACCGAAAAACAGGCCTCGTGGCGCAACTGAATAGCGCACTTGATTACGGCTCAAGAGGTTACTGGTTTGAATCCAGTCGAGGTCACTAAAACCTAGCATTGCGCTAGGTTTTTTTATTTCTCTAAGAGTAAAGAAACCCACTCTTCCCGCTGAATTTTCTTTGTTAAAGTCAATTTTTCTGCGGTACAAACTTCCAAAATATCATCTACATCAAAGAAGCATAAACCAGAAAGTAACAATTGTCCGCCATTATTTAAAATTGAAACATAAGTTGGAATATCTGATATTAGAATATTCCTATTGATGTTTGCCATAATAATATCGAAGTTTTCACTTCCTAAATTATCTGCAGTTCCTTGCGAGATTTCTAATTCCACATTATTTCTGGCTGCGTTTTCAATCGAGTTTTCTACGGACCATTCATCGATATCAATTGCTACCGTTTTTCCAGCTCCCTGTTGTTTCGCAAAAATGGCTAAAACCGAAGTTCCGCAACCCATATCCAAGACCGTTTTGCTTTTGAAATCCATGTCCAGCATTTGCTGAATCATCAAATACGTTGTGGCGTGATGACCCGTTCCGAAAGACATTTTGGGCTGAATAATAATCTCGTGTGGCAAGTTTTGATTCTCGTGAAATTCGGCACGAATTGAAACTTGATCTTCGATATTAATCGGTGAAAAGTTTTTTTCCCATTCCTCATTCCAGTTGATATTCGGCATTTCTTTGAAAGTGTAAGAAATATTGATGTCTGGATTTTGAAGCAATTGTGCTTCTTTTAACTCTTCCTCTTTAAATAATTCTTTTTGAATATATCCTAAAATCCCGTCATATTCTTCGGTAAAACTATCGAAACCTATTTCGATAAGTTCTGCCATCAGGATTTCGTTCCAAGGCTGTAATGGTTGTATTTTAAAATTAAATTCAAGGTAGTTTTGCATGCTTATCTTTTTGCAAAAATAGTGATTTTAAGCTGAAACTACGCCCCGGATTGAACGGCATGTTTGCGCTCTTTTTTTACGCAAAGGTAAAAGCGCTGGCAAAAAAAAGCGAGTAGTGAAAGCCGGAAAAGGCGTCCAAAAAAACTATTCGATAAAGCCTTTCGACGAGATCAATTGTACACCCTGAACTTTGACAAGTTCAGTTGGACTAAGATTTATGAAAATGGGAAGGAAATGCGTCTTCTGGTTTTTGGCGGAAAACATTAAGTAAAATCCAGGACTTGAGAAAACCTAAGCCGTAGGAAAACATTTGAATATAGGTCGCGATAATAGCATTTGCAGCGATGCTGACATTTCTGGTTTTGTATAAGGCGTGGAAGAAAACGATGAACGTATAAAGTCCATAAAAACCTAGAATGAGGCCTTTTTGAAAGAAAAAATATTCGATAAATCCAAGGAAATATCCCAATAAAAAGAGCGACGGAAAGGCGAAAGATATTTTCACATACTTCGGATGGCGCTGATTGAGTATCGGGCGTGCACAACCGAATTGGTAGACTTGTTTGGAGAACTTACCAAAATCTACCCGACGTTTATGATAAACGCCAATATCATCGAAAAAAGCTGTGGTAAAGCCATTCTCCCAAAGCAACATAGAAAGATCCGGATCTTCGCCGATGCGCATTTCTGAAAAACCACCGACTTTTTCGAATGCCGATTTTCGAACGCCCATATTAAAACTCCTTGGTTGAAATTTGGTCACCGCTTTCTTATTGCCACGAATTCCGCCTGTTGTAAAAACGGAAGTCATCGAATAGGAGATTGCTTTTTGCATCAGATTAAAACCTTTGTGGGCTTTGTCTGCGCCACCGAAAGCATCACACGGAATTTCGGAAATATTCTTTTTGATATTTTGAATATAATCGGTTTCCACAATCACATCAGAGTCGACGAAAACGAGCCAGTCATTTTTGGCTCTTCTGGCTCCGTAATTTCGTGATAATCCTGGACCGGAATTATCTTTCCGAAAAAATTCTATCGTTAAACTCTCCTGAAATAATTCTGCTGTTGGACGTAAATTAAGAATCGAACCGTCATCAACAATGATCACCTCAAAATCTTTATCGGTTTGACGCGATAAGGAATTCAGCAGCTCGAAAAGTTCGTCTTTTCGGTTGTAGATAGCGATGATGATTGAAAGGGTGGTCAATGTTATTTTTTGAAATGTTTTGTGGCTTCATCTTCCTTTTTATTAGGAAAAAGATTGAGAAAATTAAGGATTATATCTAAGATGTTCCAAAGCATAAATCTAATGATATCTATTAACTATCTCCTTCTCTGCCTTCTAATTTGTGAATTTTCTTGGTTCCTTCATACATTTCATATTGCATAAAACGACATTCTAATTTTCCGTTGAATAATTTAATTTTACGGGAAGGTCTTAATCCGACTCTTTTTAATGAATCCATATCTGAAGAAATTAACCACGCCAAAGTATTGGGATAGTTTTTCTTAAAGGTGTCTCCAATTTTAGTGTAAAACTCGTCATCGTTAATCACGATTCTTTCATCATAAGGCGGATTAAACACCATTAGTAATGGGAACAATTCTTTTTTAGACTCAAAGAAATCCTGTTCTCTTACTTCGATCACATCGTCCATTTCAGCTGATTCGATGTTGATTCTTGCCGCGTGTAACATATTAGAATCGATATCGTAACCTACAATTTTGCCGGTGAATTCTCTGACGCGATTAAGACGAACTTCTTTAATGGTTGTAAATAATTCGGCATCATAATTTAACCAGTTTTGAAAACCAAACCTTCTACGGAAAGTTTGTGCTGGTAAATCCATCGCGATCATCGCTGCTTCAATTAATAACGTTCCAGAACCACACATTGGATCAAGGAAATTTCCTTTTCCATCCCAACCTGCTAACTGCAACATTCCAGAAGCAAGAACTTCATTCAAAGGAGCTTCGCCCTGTTCTTTTCTGTAACCTCTTTTAAATAATGGATCTCCAGAAGAATCCAAAGAAACGGTTACCAATTCCCGATCGATGTGAAGGTGAATTTTTATGTCTGGATCTTGCGTATCTACGCTGGGTCTTTTGTTATATTTGAATTTAAAATAATCGACGATCGCGTCTTTCATTTTCTGAGCCATGAATTGAGAATGCGAAAAACGCTCAGAATAAATGGTCGTATCGATTGCAAAGGTTTGATCAACGGTCATATATTCTTCCCATGGAAAATCAAAAAGTTTGTCATAGAAACGGTTTTCGTCCCAAGCTTTAAAGGTTAAGACTGGAACTAAAACTTTCAACGCTGTTCTGGCGGAGTAATTAATTTTATAAAGAAACCCTAAATCGCCTTCACAATTTACTGCACGGTTTTTAACTTCGACATTGGCACCGCCTAGTTTTCTAATTTCTTCTGCTAAAATTGCTTCCAGCCCGAAAAATGTTTTGATCTGTATTTTTAAATTTTCTGTATCCATATATTGGTGATCAACGATTTGTTGATATTTATTAAAGTGAATTGAGTTTAATCTGAACCTCTTCAAAATGACAAATTAAAGTTAAAAGGTATTCGAAGATGATTATCAAAAGAAATCTTTTTAAAACTTGTCGTTTTGGAATTGCAAATTTAGTTATTTTTGCAGAATGGCATGGTTTGAAACTTGGTTTGATACTCCTTATTATCATATTCTTTATAAAAACAGAGATTTTGCAGAAGCAGAAAATTTTATCACATTACTAATCAACTACTTAAACATTCAGAAAGATTCAAAAATTATTGACTTGGCTTGTGGAAAAGGCAGACATTCTGTTTTTTTGAATAAAATGGGTTACGAAGTTTTGGGTTTAGATTTATCTCAACAAAGCATTGAGCACAATAAACAGTTCGAAAATGCATCTTTAAAATTTGAGGTTCATGATATGCGCGATGAAATTCTTACGGAACTTTCAACGCAAAAAGCAGATGCTGTTTTGAACCTTTTCACCAGTTTCGGATATTTTGAAGACGAAAACGACGACCGAAAAGTTTTTCAATCCATCTCCAATATTTTAAAAGATGACGGTTATTTTGTATTGGATTTCCTGAATGCAAAATGGGTCGAGAATACATTAGTCAAAGAAGAAATAACGACCAAAGAAGGAATCGATTTTACTATCAGAAAGAAAATTGAAGATCAATATGTTATCAAAGATATTTCTTTTAAAGACGGCGGAGAAGAATTCCATTTTTTCGAAAAGGTAAAACTTCACACTTTAGAGGAAATGAATAGGTATGCGGAGGAATTTAATTTAGAAAGAGTTCATATTTTTGGTGATTATCAGCTGAATGAATTTGATCTGGATAGCTCTCCACGTTGTATTAATGTGTTCAAAAAGAAAAACCACCACTAAATTTGAGTTATGATTAGTATTCTTTTAATTCTTAGTGTTTTAATCGGTGTCTTTCTGGGAAAGTTTTTCGGAGACCGCGAACAATTTGCGAAGAATCTTTTGATTGTAAGTGCGGGATTTTTAATTACCATTTGTTTGAATGAAGTTTTTCCGGAAGTGTATTCTGGCGAACATCATAATATTGGACTTTGGGTAATTGGCGGAGTTTTGCTGCAAATGTTATTGGAAAATTTAACCAAAGGTTTTGAACATGGCCACTTTCATCATCATACCGAAGGAAAGAATATTCTGCCGTTAGCTTTAATGGTTGGATTGTTTATTCATGCATTTTTAGAAGGAATTCCGTTAGCAAATGAAGATGTGGTTTTGAATCCTTATTTAACTGGAATCTTAGTTCATAATATTCCAATCTCCTTTATTTTGGGAGCATTTTTGGTTAAGAATAAAAAGTTTTCTCCCTCAGCCTTTCTAATTATTTCTATTTTTGCTTTGGCTTCACCTTTAGGTTTAATTTTAGGTAAATATTTCAGCCCAGATTTAGAAGTATATTTCTTGGCCTTAGTTGGTGGAATCTTCCTGCATATATCTTCTGTTATTATTTTCGAAAGTAATAAAAATCACAACGTAGACTGGAAAAAAATTGGCTATGTTACTTTAGGCGTTTTACTGGCGATGACCAGTCATCTGTTTCACAGTCACTAAAACTTAAGACAAAAAAAAAGACTTCAAATTTATTTGAAGTCTTTTTTATAATATCTAAATTGTAGTTCGTTAGAATTTCCAACCAAGCGTAATGAAGAAGTTGTCTCTCGTGTTTTTTACATTTGAAACTACGGATGCATCAGATTCAACAATATAATTGTCTGAGAAATATCCGGTATTGCTACCTGTGGAACCTCTCATGAAAGGACTTTTATATTCTGAATTTAAATTCTGATACGCCGCATCAATATAGAATGATCTGAAGTCATATCCGATCCCAGCTCCAATCGTCGTTCTTTTTCCAACGATTAAATCGTCGTAAGAAGTATTGGCAACAGTTCCATTATCTGAAAAAGCTGAAATGCTCATCGAATCAAACGGACTTGAAGCAAAACCATATCCACCTCTTAAGCGGAAAGCATCTATTCTATATTCTGCTCCTACTTTAACTTCAGATAAGTTTTTAGAATTATCGCTGAAGAAATTATTTAATTCAGTTTCGGCAGTTCCGAAGACTTTGTATTTCGACTTGGTTAAACCTAAGGTATAATCAACATTGATGGCGAAATTTTTATTCGGAACATAAGCCGCACTTACCGTAGCTTTCATTGGAGAAGAAAGATTTCTATCTTCAGTATAAGTTCCATCGGTAGGATTTTCGTATTCATTGTACACTCTTGCAATACTCCACCAGGTTGGAGTTTCTATAGAAGCTCCTAATCTGAATTGTGGATTAATTTTTCCAATTACGCCAACAGAAGCTGAGAAACCTGTTGATGATTCAGAAAACGGCGTATACTGTTTGTCGTAAACACTTGTTGAGTTATCCAAACTGGAAGTAAAGGCAGCAGAATCATATTGATCAATGGCTGCAGAATGAAAGTTCAAGCCAGCACCTACATAAATTCTGTTATCATAATTACCACCAACGGCTAAACTCATTTTAGATACGTCACCATAGCGATTATAGGCATGCCCAGCGAGCGCAACGTTGTCTATTAAAGTATTCGTTCCGTCGTAAATATCAAAATTCACGTTATTATTTCCAGGAGTTTCGGAATAATCCTCAATCGACTGGTTGGAATAATTAACTCCGATATTCACGAATTTCCAAGGCGAAGAACCATCTAACTGGAATGCCATCACTCCACCAACATTTGCCAAATCGGTATTATTAACCTTATAATCTAAAGAAGTTCCGGCTAACGAAGTTGCATTCTTACTGTTTTGAATTGCTAAAGTTCCAGACATTTCGCTGGTAATACTAACTCCAATTCCTGCTGGATTGGTATTCATAACAGAGAAATCTCCACCTAAAGCTCCCATCGATCCCGCCATACCGTTGTATTTTGCTGACCCAATTGAGGAAGAATTAGAATAAATATCTGCTGCATTTCTAAGCGTTGAAATATCTTGGGCATTTGCGAAATAAGCCGCAGAGATTCCCAAAACTATAAAAGACTTTTTAATCATTTTTAATATATTCTTAAATTAAATTTTTATCGTCTAAAACCACCAGATGATCTTGTAGAACCTGAGCTCGAACCTGATGAACCACTATTAAAACCTCCGCTTGATGAGTTCCCTGATCTGAAACCATTATCATTAGAATTACTTCTGGTTGGCTGATCATATCTGGGTGTTGATTGTCGTGGCGAGGTGTTTTGTCTAGGCGTCCTATTCGGTTGCGGAGACGTTCTGTATCGCGGTTGATTTTGCTGCTGGTTGTTGATTCGTGGCTGCGTATTATATCTAGGATTGTTATTCTGCTGCGTATTATAGCGTGGATTGTCATTTCTAAAACCAGAACTTTGATTATTGTTTGGTCTTACTCCAGAGGTACTATTTCTAAATCCAGAACCATCAGAACCACTTCTTTTATAATTGAATCCAGGAGCATTGTAACTGTTGTACCCTCCGTATCCGTAGCCATTTCCGTAAGGGGAATAGTAGCCGTAAGGATTGTAACCATAATATGGATTATATCCGTAGTAAGGATTGTAGTAACTGTAGTAAGGACTATAATATCCGCCGAAAGGACTGTACCCAAATCCCCATGGATTATAGTATCCACTATATCCCCAAGGAGAACCGAAACCGAAACTCATCCCAAAACCAAAGCCTGATGAATAACCGTATGGATATCCCCAAGAATCGTTATAGTAAGTTTCTGTACCTGTAAAGTTGCCCCAATCAGAATTTTGGGAATCTTGCCAGTTTTGATTTCTGTTATCAGTATTCAAGTATTTATTATGATCATCCATTTGTTGATAATCATAATACTCGCCAACTTGATTTCCGTTATTCATTACAACTCCCACAGGAATAGTATCACTATTTGGATCGTAATAAACACCATCGGTTTCGCTATAACCGCCCATGGTCGCTCCGCAGGAAGATAAAATGAAACCTCCTAAAACTGCTAATAATGCTTTCGATTTTAGCAATCCTATCGATTTTTTATAAGTAATTATTTTCATGATAAGGTGAAAAAGTTTTAATTTGATTTATATTTGCAAATGCACCAAAATTGTACCAATTTATTAGGACGAATTTTGAGTAAAAATAAGCTTTTTAGATTAGATATAAAAAGCTACAAAAAGTTAAATTAAAAGATAAAATAGAATGGCAAAAATTACTTCGAGAGCCGAAGATTATAGCAAGTGGTATAATGAACTGGTAGTACAAGCTGATTTGGCGGAAAACTCTGGAGTCCGTGGTTGTATGGTGATTAAACCGTATGGATATGCAATTTGGGAAAAAATGCGTGATGAATTAGATAAGAAATTTAAAGAAACTGGTCATCAGAATGCTTACTTCCCGCTATTTATTCCTAAAAGCTATTTTGAAGCAGAAGAACAGAATGCGGAAGGCTTTGCAAAAGAATGTGCAGTTGTAACTCATTATCGTTTAAAAACAGATCCTAATAATCCTAAGAAATTAATCGTCGATCCCGAAGCAAAATTAGAGGAAGAACTAATCGTTCGTCCGACTTCTGAGGCTATTATTTGGAACACGTATAAAAAATGGATTCAATCTTACCGTGATTTGCCAATTTTAATTAATCAATGGGCAAATGTTGTTCGTTGGGAAATGAGAACGCGTTTCTTTTTAAGAACAGCAGAATTTTTGTGGCAGGAAGGTCATACCGCACATGCTACTAAGGAAGAAGCTATCGAAGAAACTGAAAAAATGATTCACGTCTATGCTGATTTCGTAGAAAACTTTATGGGGATTCCAGTAATCAAAGGAATTAAAACAGCGTCAGAAAGATTTGCCGGAGCAGATGAAACTTATTGTATCGAAGCTTTGATGCAAGATGGAAAAGCGCTTCAAGCAGGAACTTCTCACTTCTTAGGTCAGAATTTCGGAAAGGCATTTGACGTTAAATTCACTAACAAGGAAGGAAAGATAGAACATGCTTGGGGAACTTCCTGGGGAACTTCCACCCGATTAATTGGTGGTTTAATTATGACGCATTCAGATGATTTAGGTTTGGTACTTCCTCCAAGTCTCGCACCAATTCAAGTGGTTATCGTTCCTATATTTAAAGGAGAAGAGCAGTTGAATCAAATTAATGAAGTTGCTTTCGCAATTCAAGATAAACTAAAAGCGAAAGGCATTGCAGTTAAATACGATAACAGAACTGAAAATAAGCCAGGCTGGAAGTTTGCAGAATATGAATTAAAAGGAGTTCCAATTAGAATCGCAATGGGAGCTAGAGATTTAGAAAACCAAACGGTAGAAATAGCGCGTAGAGATAATTTAACCAAAGAAGTTCAGCCTCTAGAAAATATTGAGGTTTACATCGAAGAATTATTGAAAACAATTCAAAAAGATATTTTTGCAAAAGCTTTAAACTATAGAGATTCACACATTACTGCAGTTGATTCCTACGAAGAGTTTAAAAAAGTATTAGAAGAAAAAGGTGGATTTATCTCTGCACACTGGGATGGAACGGCTGAAGAAGAGGAACAAATTAAAAATGAAACAAAAGCGACCATTCGTTGTATTCCTTTAAATAATGAACTGGAAGATGGAATCTCTCTAATTAGTGGAAAGCCATCTCAACAGCGAGTTATTTTCGCAAAATCTTACTAATTTTTGTGCTCAGATTCTTTATTTTAAAAATGTTAATGTTATTATAAATTGCGTAATCATCAAGTTTATGGACTAAACTTTGCTTATATTATTTCATTAACATTAAAAATTAAACTATTATGGCATTAAACATCATTGATCTTATCAAAGGACAATTAGGTCCAGCGCTTATTTCACAAGCGGCTACTCAGTATGGCGAAAGTGAATCAGGGATTTCAAAAGCAATCAGCGGTTTGCTTCCAGCAGTAGTTGGAGGTATGGCCAACAATGCTGAAAAACCTGGAGTTCTTGATGCAGTTATGGGAGCATCCTCCAACGGGATGCTTGGCAACCTATTAGGTGGGACTTCTAACAACTCTTTAATTACAACTGTATTGGCAGCGATTTTTGGAGATAAAGTTGCAGACATCGTCAATGCAGTATCTACGTTCTCGGGCGTTAATAATTCAACATCAAGTTCATTATTGAATATGGTAACTGGTGCGACATTAGGATCTGTTGGCAAATATGCTTCAGATAATAATATTGGTGCATCTGGAATAACCAGTTTATTACAAGATCAGAAAGGAATTGTTTCTTCATTGTTACCAGCAGGATTATCTTTGGCTTCTCTGGGAGTTGGAAATATGTTCGGTGCACCTGAAGCAGAAAAAGTAACTGTCAGTTCTTATGATCAACCAAAAGTTGAAGTGAACAGAGGCGGAGATACGCACTCACATCCAACTCCGGATAATAACAATAATGAAGGAGGTTCGATCTGGAAATGGTTATTGCCACTTTTATTATTAGGTCTGGCAGGTTGGTTCTTATGGAATAATTACAATAAAGATAAAACCGATGAAGTAGTTACGACTGACAATACAGAAATGGTTGCTGATTCGACTGACAATATGGTTAACGACAGTGCTATGATGGCAACTCCAGTTAAAGAAGTTACCGACATCGATTTAAATGGAAAAATGATCAAAGGTTATGCTAACGGAATGGAAGCCTCAATGATTAATTTCCTAAAATCTGATTCTTATAAAAATGCAGACGATGCAGCTTTAAAAGACACTTGGTATAATTTTGACAACGTTAACTTTAAAATTGGTTCTGCTACAGAATTAGAAGCAGGTTCTGAAGGTCAAATTCAAAATTTAGCTGAAATCTTGAAAGCTTATCCAGACACTAAAATTAAGATTGGTGGTTACACTGATATGACAGGCGATGCGGCCCAAAATAAAGATCTTTCTCAAAAAAGAGCAGATTTTATTAAATCTCAACTTGGTAAATTAGGAGTAGCTGCACAGGTTGTTGGCGCGGAAGGTTACGGAAGCGAATTTGCTAAAGTTCCTGCTACAGCATCTAACGATGAAAGAGCTGAAGACAGAAAAATGGCAGTAAGATTTACTAAATAATATTTTTAAATCATTTTATATAAATCCCGAAGTTTCTTCGGGATTTTTTTGTTGATTGAATGCGAAATTATTCTTATAATTTTGCTGTCTTAATTTGAAATTAATCATAATTCTAAAAAATTCTGGAGGTGAAATAATATAACAACTTTTTACGATAGTTTTTTCCGTTTTCTTAAAAACTTTTAAAAACACTGCCTTTCATAAAAATTGTTTTGCTCATTGTAAAATACAAATGGAAAATATTTTCGTGCATGATTTCCTGACTCATACTCGTCCTTATTCTCGTCCTACTCTATCAGACATTATTTGGTAGATATTTTTTTCTTGATCTGCTAAAATCTGCCGAAATGTCCTAATGTATCTTTTGGCAAAATCTTTGTGAAACGTTCGATATAAAATTTAACATTATGTCAGACAACAAAGATATTCACGAAGAAGAATTAAATCCGCAAGACGATCTTGCTCAAAACACTGCTGAAGAAGCCAATGAAAACATGACAGTAGAAACTACGTCAGAAGACCTTTTGGCAGAAGAAAAAGACCGTTACATCAGACTTTTTGCTGAATTCGAAAACTATAAGAAAAGAACAACCAAAGAAAAAATGGAATTCTTTCAGTATGCGAATCAGGATATGATGATTTCAATGTTGGATGTTTTGGATGATTTCGAACGTGCTTTAAAAGAAATTGCCAAAAATGGTAATGAGGCAGATCTGAAAGGGGTTGAATTAATCTATCAAAAATTCAAAAATAAATTATCTGATAAAGGTTTGAAACCAATGGCTGTAAACGCTGGTGACGATTTCAATGTTGATTTCCATGAAGCCATTACGCAAATACCAGCACCGACTCCTGATTTGAAAGGAAAGATTGTAGATGTTATTGAGACTGGCTATCAGTTAGCTGACAAAGTAATCAGATTCGCAAAGGTAGTTACTGGAAACTAAAATTAAACATTCGAATTGTGCAGCCCGGCTTGAGTAAAGCTCTCCGCGGCGGAAGCGGGAATCTCGTCCTTGAAGACGAGAGATTAAGCTGCCCCAATAAAATACATTAAAAATATTCTCAGTTCTTATCTGAAGATAATTTACTTATCAATATTATGTCTAAAAGAGATTACTACGAAATTCTGGAAGTATCTAAAAGTGCTTCTCCAGAGGAAATAAAGAAAGCCTACCGAAAAATGGCAATCAAATTTCACCCGGATAAAAACCCTGGTGATAAAGCGGCGGAAGAGAAATTTAAAGAAGCTGCAGAAGCTTACGAAGTATTGAGCGACGGCAATAAGAAAGCACGTTACGACCAATATGGTCACGCCGGGATGAACGGTGGCGGCGGATTTGGCGGTGGCGGCGGAGGCTTCGGTGGCGGAATGAATATGGATGATATTTTCTCTCAGTTCGGAGATATTTTCGGTGGACATTTTGGTGGCGGTGGCGGTGGTCAACAAAGACAACAGTTGCGCGGAAGTAACCTTCGAGTTCGCATAAAACTGAATCTTGAGGAAATGGTTAATGGAACTCAGAAGACCATTAAAGTTAAAAAAATGAAGTTGGCTCCGGGAGCGACTTCTAAAACTTGTACTACCTGTAACGGATCTGGCGTTCAGGTGAAAGTAATGAACACCATGTTCGGTCAAATGCAAACACAAACGCATTGTGGAACCTGTCAGGGAATCGGTAAAGTTGCCGATAAAATACCAGCTGGTGCAAACTCGCAAGGTTTAATTAAGGAGGACGAAGAAGTAACCATCAATATTCCGGCTGGAGCAAGAGAAGGAATCCAGTTAAATGTTAGAGGCAAAGGTAACGATGCACCTTTTGGTGGAACTCCGGGAGATCTACTTGTGGTAGTTGAAGAAGAAGTTGATGCAACGATAAAAAGAGAAGGTGATAATCTTCATCAGGAATTGTATGTTTCTTTTGCTGAAGCGGCTTTGGGAACTCACAAAGAAATCCCGACCGTTGGTGGAAAAGTTAAAATAAAGGTAGATGCGGGAACGCAATCTGGAAAGATCTTACGACTTTCTAAGAAAGGTTTACCAAGTATTGACAGTTACGGAACTGGTGATATGTTTGTTCACATCAATGTTTGGACGCCAACACATCTTTCGAAAGAACAAAAGGAGTTTTTCGAAAAGCAGCTGGCAAATGGCGAAATGATGGCTGAACCATCTGGAAAAGAAAAAACATTCTTCGAAAAAGTGAGAGACTTATTCGATTAAAAATAAAAAAAGAGATTTCGAAAGGAATCTCTTTTTTTATACTTGTTTTAACCACAAAAGGTGCAAAAGCTTTATTTAAAAAAAGCAACTCAAAAGGTGGTAAAAGGTTTATAGAAGTTATGCTTTGTGCATGCTTTTGAATAACTTTTCCACATTTATCTTTTGTGTTTCTTTTGCGGTAAAATATTTTTATTTTTTCTTAAAACTACAGAATAGAAAGTTTTGCGTTGTTCCAAATGGAGTTTCGTGGTCTTCTAAAACAGTTTCTATTTTTTCAAAATGATCTTCAAAAGTCGAACTAAGTTTTTCTTCACTGTATTGACTGATTTCTAAACCGCTGCATTTTAAAGGTCCATTATTTGAAAATGTTCCAATGACGAAATAACTTTGAACTGCTTTTGCTACAATCGACTTGTATTTTTCAATTTCCTCTTCTGTTGTCAAGAAATGAAAAGCTGCACGGTCATGCCAAATATCATAAGTTTCTGTCGGTTCAAAATCGAGAATATCGCTGACAATCCAAGTTATATTTTTGCCTTTTTCGCCTAAACGCATTTTCGCTTTCTCCAAAGATCGCTCAGAAATATCAAGAACGGTAATATTTTCAAAACCTTCATTTAATAAATGATCAACCAACGTGCTGTCTCCACCACCGATGTCTATAATCTTGGCAGATCTAGCTAATCCAAATGACTTGATAAAAGCCAAAGAAGTTTTCGGAATTTCTTGAGTCCAACTCACTTGATCAGGGCTTTTGGTTTCGTAAACGGTTTCCCAATGTTTCTTTCTGTCTAGATTCATGTGATGTTTTAAAAATTATTTGGATATTTTAAATCCTAAATTCTCAACGGTTTTCTTCGCAATATTGTGATCATTCTCACCGCTTCCACCACCTGAAATACCAATACTTCCAACTAAGTCGCCATCTTTAAAAATAGGCATTCCACCACCCAGCAATAAAAGTTCTGGTAAAGTATTTAGGTTTTGAGCATCTTTGTTATTAGCAGCGTTATTCATTAAATCCCAAGAGGCATTCTTCGTAGAAAATGACGTGTAGGCTTTACGGCGCGACGCTTCTGTATTGTGAGGACCCACATTATCACCTTTTAATAAAAGCAAAACAACACCCGAATTATTCAAAACGGCTATTGAAACTTTCTTGTCTAATTTTTGAGCCTCGGCATTCGCTTCTTTAGCAAATCGTAAAGCTCCTTCCTGATTCAGTGAACTTGACTTTTCGATATATTGAGCAGATAACATAAAGCTCACTACTAATAATAAGACACTGAAAATACTTCTTTTGATATTCATAATTTATCTTTTAATTTGAAGCAACAAAACTACATCATTACCGCAAAAATGAAATTGTAAAAGAAAAATTCTTATGATAGATAAAAAGAATATCAATCTTAAAACATGATTAACCATTTTTATGAGACAAGAAATCAGGTTTATCAGTCCCAAATTTCTTTTAAAATCACTACTTTTGTGCTTCATTAATTTTAAAATTAAAAATCAAATATAATGGCAGAAAAATCTAAAATCGTCTATACGCTGACAGACGAGGCGCCAATGCTGGCAACTCATTCTTTTTTACCTGTTGTACAAGCGTTTATCAAAAGTGCAGACATCGAAATTGTACCAAAAGATATTTCACTTTCTGGAAGAATCTTAGCCAATTTCTCAGAATATCTGAAAGACGATCAGAAAGTAGAAGATGCCTTGGCCGAATTGGGTCAACTGGCAACTACTCCAGACGCAAATATTATTAAACTTCCGAATATCTCAGCTTCCGTTCCACAATTAGATGAAGCTATTGCTGAATTACAAAAGCACGGTTTCGCTTTACCTAATTATCCGGCAGAACCTAAAAATGCAGAAGAAGAAAAAATTAAAAATACGTATGCTAAAGTTTTGGGCAGCGCTGTAAATCCTGTTCTTAGAGAAGGAAACTCAGACCGTAGAGCACCAAAAGCAGTTAAGAATTACGCAAAAACAAATCCTCACAGAATGGGCGATTGGTCAGCAGATTCTAAAACCACTGTAGCCAATATGAACGACGGAGATTTTTACGGTACTGAAAAATCAATCACTTTAGAAAACGATGCTCAATATAAAATAGAATTCTTTGGAAATGATAATTCTATAAAAGAACTGAAAGGACTTTCACCATTAAAAGCGGGAGAAATTATCGACTCTTCTGTGATGCATCTTTCTTCATTGAAGAATTTTGTTGCTAATGCGATGGCAGAAGCAAAAGAAGCAAATGTTCTTCTTTCTGGACACTTAAAAGCAACGATGATGAAGGTTTCTGATCCAATTATTTTTGGAGCCATTGTAGAAACTTATTTCAAAGACGTTTTCGCAAAATATAAAGACACTTTCAAAGAATTAGATATTAATCCGAACTTCGGATTAGCGACTCTTTTCGAAAAGATTTCTGGCAATGAAAAAGAAGCAGAAATTAAAGCGGATATTGCTAAAGCGATCGAAAACGGACCAAGGATCGCGATGGTTAATTCGGATAAAGGAATTACCAATTTCCATGTTTCATCTGATATTATTGTAGATGCTTCTATGGCTGCTTTAATTAGAGGCGGCGGTAAAATGTGGAATGCAGAAGGAAATGAAGAAGATACTGTTGCCATGATTCCAGACAGATGTTATGCAGGTTTCTACCAAGCGGCAATTGACGACATGAAGAAAAATGGCGCCCTTGATCCAAGAACAATGGGTTCTGTTCCTAATGTTGGATTGATGGCTCAGAAAGCTGAAGAATACGGTTCTCACGATAAAACTTTCCAGCTTACGGCAGACGGAACGGTAAAAGTGTCGGATGCGGATGGAAATGTATACATGGAACAATCCGTTCAAACAGGAGATGTTTTTAGAATGTGTCAGGCTAAAGATGCACCGATTCAGGATTGGGTAAAATTAGCAGTTAACAGAGCACGATTATCTGATACTCCTGCTGTTTTCTGGTTAGATGATAAAAGAGCACACGATCGTGAAATGATCAAGAAAGTGGAGAAATATTTGAAAGATTACGATACCACAGGTCTTGATATTCGCATTATGAATATCGAAGATGCAATGACTTTTACTTTAGAAAGAATCAGAAAAGGTTTAGATACTATTTCAGTTTCTGGAAATGTGTTGAGAGATTATTTAACTGACCTATTCCCTATTTTAGAATTAGGAACATCGGCGAAAATGCTTTCTATCGTTCCATTGATGAACGGTGGTGGCTTATTCGAAACTGGCGCTGGAGGTTCTGCACCGAAACACATCGAACAATTTATTCAGGAAGGATATTTACGTTGGGATTCTTTAGGAGAATTTATGGCGTTGCAAGCAAGTTTAGAACATTTGGCTCAAACTCAGAATAATGAAAAAGCACAGATTTTAGCAGATGCTTTAGATGTTGCAAACGAAAAATTCTTAGCAAACGATAAATCACCGGCAAGAAAAATTGGTTCAATCGACAACAGAGGATCACATTACTATTTAGCAATGTATTGGGCAGAAGCTTTAGCCGCACAAACCAAGAATGCTGAGATGGCAGCCTTATTTGCTCCTGTTGCAAAAGCAATGGAAACGAATGAAGCAAAAATTAATGAAGAGTTAATTGGCGCACAAGGAAAACCTCAGGATATCGGAGGTTATTACTATCCAAACTCTGAGAAGACCGATTCGGCGATGAGACCGTCATCAACTTTGAATACTATTATTGATGGAATTTAATTAGTGAATTAAACTCACTTTTGTACCTATAAAGTTAAAACACTCTCCAATTTTGGGGAGTGTTTTTATATTAAAAACCAAGTATTTACGCTTAAATTAAATTTCTTAATTTTGTTTAAACTAAAAACTCAAACCATGAAAAAATTAATTATTGCAGCCGCAGCTTTAATGCTGGTCACGTGCTCCAAAGAAGAAAAAGTAAAAGAAGAAAAAACAGGCGGTTTATCTGATCTTGTTTCTACCGCAAAAACTTACGGTAAAATGGGCAGTTCCATGCAGGATGTTACGAAGAACATTGAAAACTTAAAGAATATTCCACCTCTCACGAATGATGAGTTAAAGGCAGTTCTACCAGAAATCCTATTGGGTTTAAAAAGAAAAGAACTTTCCGTTGGTGACAATGCCATGATGAATTTATCGACTGCTGAAGCAAAATATGCAGATGATGAAAACAGACGCGTGAAAGTAGAAATCGTTGATGGCGCCGGAGAAACCGGTAGTGCTATGGTTTCCATTATGATGATGGGATTGAATGTCAACAAGGAAAAAACGACTGAATT